>NZ_CAMQZG010000010.1 GCF_947039605.1 uncultured Clostridium sp. | reverse complement strand
ACTAGTATTCTAAATGGGTCAATTGATATTTCAAGAATGGATATGTATGCAGAGGATGATCCAAGAATATTTTCACTTAATGGAGCATTTAATGTTGGTAATAGAGGGATGGTTGAGTTTATTGAAGTATTTAAGAATGATGTTGAGTATTTACACACAATCATTACAGCTACTCAAGAAAAGTCTATACCATCACCAGGTAAGGGTTCTATGATTTATTTTGATGGTCTTATTATAGCTCATTCAAATGAAGCAGAGTGGACTAGATTTAAATCAGATCATACTAATGAAGCTATTTTAGATAGAATAGTTAAGGTTGAAGTACCTTACTGTTTAGAGCTTACAGAGGAAACAAAAATTTATGAGAAAATTATTAAAAAGTCAAACTTTAATGCACATATAGCACCTCATTCAATTGAGATAGCAGGTATGTTTGCAGTTTTATCAAGACTTGTACCATCAATGAAAGTTGACCCTATGACAAAACTTAAAATTTACAATGGTGAAGACATAGTTGAAAAGGGTGCAACTAAGAGAATTGATATTACAGAACTTAAGGAAGAGGCTGGTTCATTTGAAGGGATGAAAGGTATTTCTACAAGATTTATAATTAAAGCTATAGATAATGCACTTTCAAATTCAGAAACTAACTGTATAAATCCTTTAAGTATAATGGAAAGTATTATTAAGTCTGTTAAAGAGATGGATATAGCTCAAGATGATAAAAAGAAATATCTTGGATTTATTCAGGATACTATTAGAAAAGAGTATAATAAAATTCTTGAAAAAGAAATTACAAAAGCATTTATACATTCATTTAGAGAGCAAGCGGACAGCTTGTTTAATAACTATTTAGATAATGCAGAGGCTTATATAAATAAAAATAAAATTAAAGATGGTTCAACAGGAGAAGAGTTGAATCCTGATGAAGAGTTTATGAGAAGCATAGAAGAACAAATAGGAATTTCAGAAGCTTCGGCTAAAGGCTTTAGAGCAGATGTTACATCATATATGTTCTACCTTGTAAGAAGTGGATCACAGATAGATTACAAATCATATGAACCGTTAAAAGAAGCTATAGAGAAAAAACTTACTGCATCAGTTAAAGATTTATCTAGAATAATAACTCGTTCAAGAGTTAGAGATAAAGAGCAAGATGCTAAGTATAGTACAATGGTCGCTGAAATGGAGAAAAACGGATACTGTCCTCACTGTTGCGATATAATTTTAAAGTATGCATCTAATAATTTATGGAAGGACTAGTTTAAATGGCAATTTTCAGAGATCAATTAGATAATCAAGTTGAACATGATAGAGCAATTGAGGATAGAAGAAGGCATAGACAACTAGTAGAGAAGTCAATTAAAGAGAATTTAGGTGATATTTTATCAGAAGAAAGTATCATAGGTGAGAGTAAAAACAAAAAGTATAAGATACCTATAAGAGGCATAAAGGAATATCAATTTATATATGGTAAAAACAGTTCTGGTGTAACAACTGGAACTGGAGATGAGAAAAAAGGGGATAAAATAGGTTCAGCATCTGATAAGCAAGGTAAGGGGAATGGTGCTGGTGGACCTGGAAATGAGGAAGGTAAAGATGTTTATGAAACAGAAATAACATTAGATGATCTTTTAGATTATATTGTTGAAGATTTAGACCTTCCTAATCTTGATAGAAAAAAATATTCTGAAATAATTGTTGAGAGTAGGGGTAAAAGAAGAGGTTATCAAAGATTTGGTATAAGACCAAGACTTGCTAAAAAGAAAACAGTTATGTCTAAGTTCTCAAGAATGCAAGGGAAGAAAAGAGCTTTAGAAGAAGTTGGAGAAAGTACAGAAATTGAAAGATTTCCATTTAGAGAAGAAGATTTAAGATATTATAGAGTTACTAAAAAGCCAAAGAAGGAAAGTAATGCTGTTATGATTTTTATAATGGACGTTTCGGGTTCTATGGATAGTACTAAAAAATATCTTGCAAGGTCATTTTTCTTTGTATTATCTAAGTTTCTTAGAAGAAAATATAATAATTTAGCATTTGAATTTATATCACATACAACAGTTGCAAAGCATGTAAATGAGTATGAGTTTTTCCATAAAGGTGAATCAGGAGGAACATATATATCATCAGGGCTTAATGAAGCTTTAAAATTAATTGAAGAAAAATATAACCCTAATAGATGGAATATATATCCTTTCTATGCGTCTGATGGAGATAACTGGAGTGAAGATAATGAAAAAGCTATACAAGCTGTAAATGAGCTTTGTGAAGTTTCTAATTTATTTGGATATGCAGAACTTTTACCATCAACTTATTCAACAACTATGTATTATAGATTTGAAAAAGAAATAGAGAAAAGTAATTTTGTACCTGTAATTGTTAAAGAAAAGAAAGATTTATGGGTAGCTTTAAAAGAAATGTTATCACAGGAACTTAAAGAGGATGACTAGGGAGGTATAAACTATGGATTATTTATTAAAAGACTTAGAAGAGTGGAATGAGAAGATAGAAGAAATAGTGAAAGAAGTTGGTCTTGATTGTTATCCTCAAGAGTTTGAAATTATTGGTTATAATGATATGTTAGCTTATGAGTCATATGTGGGGATGCCAGCAAAGTATCCTCACTGGAGCTATGGAAAAGCATATGAAAAAAACAAAACATTATATTCTTTAAATATGTCAGGGCTTCCTTATGAGATGGTTATAAACTCAAATCCAAGCCTTGCATATTTAATGAGAGATAACACACTTTTATTACAAATATTAACTATTGCACATGTATATGGTCATAATGATTTCTTTAAAAATAATAGACTTTTTAAAGAAGGAACTAGAGCAAGGCAGACATTAGAAATGTTTAAACTTGATGCAGATATAATTAGAGGATATATAAATGACCCTAGTATAGGATATGAGGAAGTTGAGAGGGTTATAGATGCAGCTCATGCTATAAGATTCCAAGTTCCAAGAGTTGTAGGGGTTAAAAAGTTATCTAATGAAGAAATTAAAGAAAGAATGTTAGATGAGTATATGAGTAAAAGAGAACAAAGAAGCATATTAGATCCTTATGAGCCTACATCACCACCAGATGTTAGTAAAATACCATTAGAGCCAGATGATGATTTAATGATGTTTATAATGACTTATGGAGAGTTACAAGAATGGGAAAAAAATATATTAAGTATTGTAAGAAGAGAAAGCATGTACTTTGTACCTCAAATGGAAACTAAAATTATAAATGAGGGTTGGGCAAGTTTTTGGCATTATAATATATTAAAAAAATTAAATCTTTCAGACGGTTTGTATTTAGAATTTATAAAGCGTCACAATGATGTTATATCTCCAATTCCATATGGGCTTAATCCTTATTATATTGGGTTTAAAATATTAGAGGATATAGATAAAAAATATGGAAGAGAGAAGATGTTTGAGGTAAGAGCATTAGAGAGAGATAATTCTTTTATAAGAAAATATTTAACTAAAGAGCTTTGCGAGGAACTTGATTTATTTAAGTATGCTCAAAAAGGTTTTGATATAGTGGTTGATGAAGTTGCTGATGAAGATGGTTGGATGAAAATAAGAGATACAATAGCTTCAGAGTGTGGAGTGGGCACTATCCCATATATAAGAGTGAGTGAGCTAGATAAAAAAGAGTATTCTCTAAATTTAGAGCATGTATATGATGGAAGAGAATTAGATTCAACCTATACAAAAAAGACATTAAAACATATATATAAACTTTGGAAAAGAAAAGTTACATTAACTACTAAGAATAGAGATGGCACAGAAGTTATATATGTATGTGATGATAAAAATATAAATCAAACATCTATGTGAAAATTGTAATTAAGTTTGAGTAAATATAATTTTTGTAAATTAATTTAAGGGGTTTAAGTTTTATATACTTGAACTCCTTTAAATCTTATTTGGGGTTTTATGGAGGTGTTTATGGGTTCAAGAATAGTTTACGATCAGTATTTTAGAGAAATAAATAGTTTAGTAGATATACTAGGTAAATATGTTAATTCATATAGACTTCTGATAGGGAGTGCAGGAGAACTTAACTCTATTGCGTTAGCTAAAAAAGGTGATGTTAAAGATACATTAAAAAGAGTTGAGGAAATTGGAGACCTTATAGACTGCTTAGTAGATACATTAGATTGTGCACAGTGTAATTATATAGAGTATTTAAAAATTAAAGGAACAATATTGCAAGTTGAGATTAGCAAAGAGATTATTTTAACAGAAATTGATAATGAATTAAAATTTCAAAATGATCAAAGGGATGATCCAAAAGATGATTAGAATAAAGAATTATTTGCAAAAAAATAAGCCTCTCTTATAAAAAGAGGCTTATTTTTTATAATTTCTTTAGTTTAAAGTTACTTACCATAAGATAAGCTAAAATAACTATAAGAATAAATGGTATATATGGATTTAAAAAATCTTTAGCTGTAAATAAAGCATATACAGCCATAATACATCCAGCTATTGTTATAGGAATACCTCTAAATTCTCCGTCAAACTCAGTTGTGTTATATCTAGCAAGTCTAAAAGCACCACATATAGGGAAAGCTAAAAGAGCAGCGTAGCCTATGATTCCAAATCCCATGAAATCTTTGAAGTTGTATAAAACAAATGATAGTATTGCAGGTGCTACACCAAATGAAACAAGATCGGCTAAAGAATCAAGTTCTTTTCCAAGTTCACTAGTAACATTAAGGTACCTAGCAATTCTTCCGTCATATCTATCAACGATTGCTGCAAGTATTATAAGACCTGCTGAAAGCATAAATTTTTTATCGAATGTTGCGAGTAGAGAAAGTACACCACATCCAAGGTTTATGAATGTGAATATGTTCGGTATACAACTTTTTTTCATAACCAATATCACTCCTAAGTTTTTAACACACATAGTTTATATAATAGTATATTATTTTTAATATAAAAAATAAGTGGATTTTCAATCTTTTTTGCATTATAAAAAAATTCTTAATATAATATAAAACTATGCAAAATAATATCTTAAATTATATCAGTAAGGACAAATTGTGTAAAGTCGACAATGATTTAAATAAATGATATAATTTGTTTAATATTAATGATTAAAAAAGAAATTGAGAAGTGCTTTATAAATTAAAATTATAAAGTTTTAATTTAAGCGTGGAGGTAAAAGGTGAAAAAGGTAAAATTTATTTATAATCCTTATTCTGGTGAAAATGCAATATTAGCTCATTTAGATACGGTAATAAAAATGCATCAAGAAAAAGACTTTACAATAGTTCCTTTTAGAATAACTAGAGGGGAAGGTATTGAACATGCTTTAGAAGACATAGATGACAGTTATGAATATATACTTTTAGCTGGTGGAGATGGTACAGTAGATTCAGTTGTGAATGCAATGAAAAGTAAGGGGCTTGATTTGCCAATTGGAATTCTACCTGTGGGTACAGCTAACGATTTTGCTAAATTTTTAGGTATTCCAACAGATATTACAAAGTGTGTAGAACAAATATTATCTACAGAGCCAAAATCAGTAGATTTAGGACAAGTAAATGATAAGTATTTTGTAAATGTTCTCTCAACAGGATTATTTACAGATGTCTCTCAAAAAACAGATGTAAACTTGAAAAATACAATAGGTAAACTTGCTTATTATCTAAAAGGGCTAGAGCAATTACCTAATTTTAGAAAGCTTAATATGAGAATAACTACAAATGGAAGAGTAGAAGAATTTCACATGTATCTAGTTTTAGCTTTTAATGGTCAAACAGCAGGAAACTTTAAGCTTGCAACAGAAGCAAAAATTGATGATGGTCTTCTAGATATTATTATATTTAAAGCTGTTAGTGTTCCAGAATTAATACACTTATTTATAAGAGTATTAAGAGGTGAGATAATAAATGATTCAAGAGTAGAATATTTTAAGACTGATAATATAATTATAGAATCATCAGAGGATATTGTTACTGATATAGATGGAGAAAAAGGACCTGATTTCCCATTACATGTAAAATGTATAAAGGATGGAATTAAGATTTTAGGAATAAAATAGTGATTTACTTAATAATTATAAGTAACTAATATAAAGGGAGGGATAAGCTTTGATAGCTTTAATATCTTATTACACCTTTTTGTTGCTTATAATTATTTTTTATTTATATCTATTTTTTGAGAATGTAAAAAGAAGCCCAAAGAAATTTAAAAGATATATAAGTATTTTTTTGTTTCTTGGGATTATAAAAAATATGTTTGTTTTTTTTATGAGTCTTTTAAGTTTTCAGGTAGATATAAAAATAGCAAAAATTATTATTTTTATAGATTTATTATATATTCCAGTATTGATAATTCTTTTAAGCTACATATTTCTGCGAAGTGATAATATGGATTTTAAGTATATAAAAATAAAAATGGGTATAGTTGGGGCAATATATACTTGTGTTATTATAATATTTGAACCAATTTATAAATTAAGTATTGAATATGGGTATACAGTTCAAATGAGTAAAAATATTTTATTTAGGGGAATATATATAAGTTTATTTGTATATTTTTTAATACATGCTATATTAGTTAAATTAAATAAATCAACTAATATGATTGGATTAAATTTTATTGCGATAACCATGTGTGTTTTTATATTTGAAAATTTAGTGCTATTAGTAGTTCAAAATTATATGCCATACTGCCTAGTAGGAGAATTATTTTTAGCTGGGACTTTGATATTTGGTCTTAAGACTTTTAAGTCTTAAGATCTTTTTTTATCAAATCAAATATAAATTTTATTTGATTTTTTAACAATATGATAATATTATATTATAGGAATTATATTTTAATTAAGGACGGTGATACTAAATGGAGGGAGACCCTCGATCTAAAAAAAGGTATATATTAAAATTTAATAGTAACTTGCTAGGGAGAGGAAATGCTAACTTTTAGTTTTACTTAGTCCTCCTCTAGTAGCAGAGGAGGATTAGAATGAATAAGAACAAAAGATTAACATTCTTTCTTTTAACATCAATTTTAAATAATAAAATATATGATGAATATAATGATATTATGGGGACTTTAAAAGATATTTATGTTAGTACAAATGAAGGATATCCAAAAGTTGTTGGGTACAAAGTGAAAAATGATCAAGGTGTAATTGATTATGAGTTTAAAAGTATAAATTTTTATCAATTAGAAAATGGTAAAATAAATATACAAATAATAGGAAGTAGAGAGATACTTCCAAGAAATTATACATATCTTTTAACAGTAGATGTTTTAGATAAGAAGATAGTTGATATTAATGGAAAAAAGGTAGTTAGAGTTGATGATTTAAGAATAGCAAATATTGCTGATGAATATAGATTAATAGCTGTTGAAACAGGTAAAGCAGTTAAATATAGAAGAATGGGACTAGAAGGCCTAGGTAAATTTTTATCAAATATATTTAGGACTGATTTTTCAGAAAGAGCTATAATGTGGGAAGATGTACAGGCACTAGAAGCTTCACAAAGCAATCTACAAATACCAGTCTCATATAAAAGAATTCAAGAATTACATCCTGCTGATATAGCAGATATATTAGAAGAACTTGATGCTAAGGAAAGGAAATCTGTATTTGAAAGTTTAAATGAAGACCTTGCAGCGGATACGTTAGAAGAGGTAGAACCGAAGTTTCAAGGGAGTATAATAAGGGAGTTATCTGATATTAAGACAGCAGAGCTTTTTGAAAATATACCTAATGATGAAATAGCGGATATTTTAGATGACTTAAGTGAAGAGGACAGAGAGAAAGTTCTTGTAAATATAGAAAAAGAAGATGCACATGAGATTGAAGGGTTACTTGCATATAGTGATGAGAGTGTTGGAAGTATAATGAATACAGATTTTATTTCTCTTAATTACGCAGAAATGTCAGTTGGGGAAACACTTCTTTTGCTTAGAGAAACACAGCCAGAGGAAGAGGTAATGTATACAATATATCTTACTGATATATCGGGTAGACTTGTAGGTCATGTTTCATTTTCACAATTATTACTTAATGACCCTATAAAAAAATTAAGAGATGTAATGGACGATAATATAATAACATTATCTTATGATGATAAGATTGAAGAGGCAGCAGAGCTTGTAGAAAAATATGCATTGCTATCTATTCCAGTTATAGATAATGATGAAATTTTAATTGGGTCAGTACTTATGTATGATGTTATTGATGAATTCTTTGCACCGATGTGGAAAAGAAGAAATAAGTAAAAATTTATTTCTTAAAAAAGTGTTGCAAAATCCATAAAATGGCATATAATTAAATTAAAGGAAATCATATCAAAATACTAGGAAAAGAAGCATAGAAAAAGTAGAGTAGTATAAATGATGGATACAGAGATAGAAGAGAGCTGAGAACTTCTAACCTTTAATCTATATGAAGTGCACTTTGGAGCTTGAACCTGAATTTAAAGTAAGGATTTACGGTGTCAACCGTTATAATGATATAGTATGTAAGTACTAGAAGAATAAAATATTTTTATGTTTAAATAGAGTGGAATCGCGGATAAACTTCGCCTCTAAATGAAAATTTAGGGGAGGAGTTTTTTTTATTATTTTGATTGGATTTTTTGGGGGAAAACAAATATAAGGGGGTTATATTTATGAGATATAATAATGCAATAGAGCTAATAGGGGATACAGCAATTTTGAAAGCAAATAGAATTGTTGGGGAAAATGAAGGACAAGTATACGTTAAGTTAGAACGGTTAAACCCAAGTGGGAGTGTAAAAGATAGGGCGGCTCTTGGAATGATAGAAAAGGCTGAGAAGGAAGGGTTATTAAAAGAAGGAGATACAATAGTAGAACCTACTAGTGGAAATACAGGGATAGCACTTGCAATGATAGGTGGTGTAAAAGGATATAATGTTGTTATAGTTATGCCAGAGACCATGTCAAAAGAAAGAAGAGAAGTTATAAAAGCATATGGGGCAAAGCTTATTTTAACAGAGGCAGCAAAGGGTATGAAAGGTGCTATACAAAAAGCAACTGAGCTTGCAGCTGAAAAAGGATATTTTCTACCACAGCAGTTTGAAAATATAGGGAATTTAAATAAGCATTATGAAACAACAGCAGAAGAAATAATAAATGATATTCCAGATGTAGATATAGTAATTGCTGGTGTTGGAACCGGTGGTACTATAAGTGGGATAGGGAAAAGATTAAAAGAAATTGATAAAAATATAAAAGTTATAGCTGTAGAGCCAGATGCTTCACCAGTTTTATCAGGTGGAAATCCAGGGGCGCATAAAATTCAAGGAATTGGAGCGGGCTTTGTGCCTGAAATATATGCACATGAGATAATTGATGAAATTATACAAATAAGTAATGAAGAAGCTTATACAGTAGCTAGAGAATATGCAAAAAAAGAAGGGATACTTGTTGGAATATCATCAGGGGCAGCAATAGCAGCGGCTATAAAAGTTGCTAGAAAACTTGGAAATGATAAAAAAATAGTTGTAATTGCACCTGATGGAGGAGAAAAGTATTTCTCAGTTGGTTTATACGAATAAAATTAGGATGTGAAAAAATTTGTTCAATAGTTTTAAAAAAGATATAGAAAGTGTA
The DNA here is from genome assembly GCF_947039605.1 of uncultured Clostridium sp. Classification (GTDB taxonomy): domain Bacteria; phylum Bacillota; class Clostridia; order Clostridiales; family Clostridiaceae; genus Sarcina. The sequence goes on along the minus strand of NZ_CAMQZG010000010.1, from coordinate 73,312 downwards.
TTAAAAAATGATCCAGCAGCAAAGAGTAAAATAGAAGTTTTACTTTTATATCCTGGATTACATGCAATAGTTTGCCATAAATTATCGCATAAACTTTATAAAAAAAATATGTTTTTTGTATCAAGGCTTATATCTCAGGTAGCTAGATTTTTTACAGGAATAGAAATACATCCAGGGGCTATAATAGGTGAAGGACTTTTTATAGACCATGGCATGGGCGTAGTGATAGGAGAAACAGCAGAAATAGGAGATAATGTTATAATATATCATGGGGTAACACTTGGTGGGACTGGTAAGCATCAAGGGAAAAGACACCCAACAATAGGAAATAATGTTATAATAGGGTGTGGTGCAAAAGTTTTAGGTCCAATAATAATACAAGATAATGTTAAAATTGGAGCTAATTCAGTAGTTTTAGAAATGATGCCACAAAAAGCAACTGCAGTAGGAATTCCCGCTGTAAATAAAAATAGAAAATGTGATATTATAGATATAGAAAACTATAATGGAAAAGATATATATAATAATATGATTATATAAATTAGAAAGAGATGAGATATGAGTTTAAATGAAAAGATAGTAAGTCATTGCAAGAGTAGAGGTATTTATAATATTGGTTTTATTAAATGTAGAGAGTTTAATGAATTGCATGATTATTATCAGAAAAAAAAGGAAAATGGTTTAGAAAATGAATTTGAAGAACAAGATATAGATATAAGAATAAATCCAAAACACTATATGGAGAATGGAAAGACAATAATATCATTTGCCTTTCCGTATCTTCATGATGTTAAATATAAAGATACAGGATTTTCTTTATATACAAGAGGGGAAGATTATCACAATGTAGTACATAAGTATTTAAAGGAAGTTTGTGAAATTATAGAAAGTTATGGTGGAAAAGCCTTAGCATTTACTGATAGCAACACACTGCCAGAACGTTACATAGCATATCTTGCAGGGATTGGATTTGTTGGGAAAAATAATATGATTATAACAAAGGAGCATGGCTCCTATGTTTTTCTTGGAGAAATAATAACAGATATAAATATCGCATATGATGATATTAGAAGTTATAAAGAAATTTCAGAGTTTAAGGAATGTGGGGATTGTGATATTTGTTATAAGGAATGTCCAACTAAATCTATAAATAAATTTAAAAAGAACTCTAATATATGTATGTCATATATTACTCAAAAAAAGGAAATTGATGATAAGTTTTTAAAAATCATGAATGGGAGAATTTTTGGGTGTGATAGTTGTCAGCTAGAATGTCCATATAACATAGATGTTGAATATTCACTTATTGAAGAATTTAAACCTAAAGATTTTATGGATAATCCATCAACTAATCAGATGATTAAAATTAATAATGGAGAATTTAAAGCTACATTTAAAGGGACTTCTTGTGGATGGAGAGGTAAAAATATAATTGTTAGAAATGCAATGATTAAAAAAGTACTTCATGAAAATGAGGATATATCTGATGTAGAGTCAAGTTCAGAGTATGTGAGAATTTATAAAAATAGACTTTTAAACATTAATAAATTATAATGATTTTATAATTATGTCTAGAAAGAAAGGAAGAAATATAGTATGCAGCCGTGGATAGCTAAGTTAATTACATCATTACCAGATTTTATATTCCAACCAGTTGGGGGGAGTGTTATAAATAATATACTTAAAAAGTATGCAGATATACATGTAGAAGGCCTAGAGGAAATAGAAAAAATACAAGGTCCTATAATATTTATAGGAAACCATTTAAGTAATTCGGATGGTTTAGTTCTTGATAAAGTTTTAAGAAAAAAGTTTGATCCTCATTTTATAGCAGGAGTTAAACTTAGTGGAAATGCTATGACTAATATAGGCATGAGACTTATTAAAACTATAAATATAAAACCTAATTCAGCAGATAAAGAGGCTTTGAAAAGTATAATAAATGCATCTAAGAGTGGAACTAACATCCTTATGTTCCCAGAGGGTACAAGAAGCAGAGATGGGAAGATGATAGAGGCTAAAAAAGGTATAAATCTTATAGCAAGACTTACAAAGGCTACGGTAGTGCCTTTTGGAATATATGGTTCAGAAAAACTTATGCCTATAAATAAAGCAGGGAATATGGGACAAGAAACTTTTTGTCATTCAAAAGTTACTCTTAAATTTGGGGCACCTGTAGTGCTTCCAAAAAAAGATAAAGAAGAAGATAGACATGTTTATGATGATAAAATATTAGAGACTTATATGAAGAGTATAGCAATACTTCTACCAGAGGAGTACAGAGGATTCTATAAGTAAAACTAAGGAGGAAACTTATGAAAGTCAGAACTAAAAGAGTATTAGAAGCACTTAAAGAAGAATACCCAGATGCGGATTGTGAACTTAACTATCAAACACCATTTCAACTTTTAGTAGCAGTTGCCTTATCAGCACAGACTACGGATATTAAGGTGAATGAGATTACAGAAACTTTGTTTAAGGATTATCCAGATGTTTATTCCATGAGAAATGCTTCGCAAGAAGAACTTGAGAGTAGGCTTAAAATAATAGGGTTATTTAGAAATAAAGCCAAGAATCTTATGATGATGTGTGAACAACTAATAGAAAACTTTAATGGAGAAGTTCCAAAAGATATGATAGGGTTAACATCACTTGCAGGTGCAGGCAGAAAAACAGCAAATGTAGTTATGTCTAATGCGTTTGGTGTTCCAGCAATTGCTGTTGATACTCATGTTTTTAGAGTTGGTAATAGAATTGGACTTGCACATTCAGATAATGTTTTAGAAACAGAAAAACAGTTGCAGTTAGAATTACCAAAGAAAGAGTGGACACTTACACATCATCTTTTAATATTTCATGGTAGAAGAAGATGTTATGCAAGAAAACCAGATTGTCTTAATTGTACTATAAATAAAGATTGTGATTTTTATAAAGAGATATTAAAAAATCAGAAAATTGGACTTAAATAAAAATCAAAAAGCTAGATAGTTTGTAACTATCTAGCTTTTTTGCTTTTTATTTAATAATTTTAAATTTAGTTTTTTGCTTATCTTTTCGTTTGTTGTATAAAAAGATATTAGCGGATGCTGCAATGATTATAAAGTAACCAAAAACAGAATAGTTATCTGGAACAGTATTCCAAATTATAAAGCCAAGTATTGCTGTGAAAATTACCTGAGTGTAGGTATATATAGAAATTTCTTTTGCAGGTGCATATTTGTACGCAATTGTAAGTGCGAATTGTGCGATTGAAGCAAATACACCAGCAAGGAGAAGAATTAAAATTTGACCTACACTTGGAATTACAAAATCAAATACCATAAATGGTATAGTTGCAATTATAGAGAAGAATGAGAAGAAAAATACTATTGTATAAGATTTTTCTCTTGGACTAAGGTATCTAACGCAAGTATAAGCACCTCCAGCAAATAGTGCAGAAGATAATCCAATAAGTGATGCTATAAGGGTAGCACTCATTGTAAAGCTTGGTTTAACTATAAATAGTACACCCGAAAATGCAAGAAGAATTGATATTATATGAATTGGTTTTATTTTTTCTTTTAAGAATAAATAAGAGAATATAATAACAAAGAAAGGGCTTAATTGATTTAGAATAGTTGCATTAGATAAAACAAGTTTATCAATAGCATAAAAGTTAGCCCAAATACCAACAGTACCAAGAGATGCTCTGAGTATTAATATTTTTCTATTTTCTTTTTTTCCAAAACATGGAGCCGAGTTTTTTTGTATTAGATAAAAAGCTACAACGCAGCTTACAATATTTCTAAAAAAACTTTTTTCAAAGGCGGGGATATCACCAGCAAATTTTACACATGCAGACATAAGTGCAAATGAAAATGCTGAAATAATTATAAATAATATGGCTTTTGATTTATTTTGCATTAAATTTATCTCCTTATAAATTATTAAATTCTATGAAAATTATACAGGTGAAATATGAAAAAAACAAATGAAAATAAAATAAGATGAAAACCATAACAAGTTTATACAAATATTGTTTAAAGGTATATACTAATTTCGCAAGAAAATAAAGTAAGTAATAAAAAAAATTAAAAAATATAGAAAAATATGTTAATTTAATATATAATTTAATACAGGAGGTGATATTGTGTTGAAACTTAATAGAGAAGAGAAAAAAGTATGGAATATAGGAATAATAACGTTAAACTTGATTATTTTTATAACTTTAACAGTTACATTTTTAAAAAGAACAAACATTAATATCGCTTTTGATGATAGTTATATAATACTATATTTTATGAATAGTGTTCTTGCTATCCTTGCTTTGATTGCAGTTAAAACATATCATAGTTTATCAAATTCAAATGAATTATATATATTGTTATTATATTTTATTAATTTAACACTTGAACTTATCCTTAAATTTGGAGTTAATTGTTATATAGGAGATTTAGATTATAAAGTATTTATGGGGAGTCTGTTTTTAAGGACTTGTTTAATAGTTTTATTATTATTTAGAAAACAATTTAAAAAAAATTATTTGTTAAAATCTAGTAAGTTTAATAATTTAATATACTTTTGTTTGACAACGACTTTAATGATATATGATATATTAAATTTAGGTGCAGAAGTTGAGCCAACATATTTGCTACAGATAGGAAGCATAACAATAATTGTAGTTACTGCATGTTCTATTTTTTATAATTTAAAGCAAAGTATAGAAGAAGATGATATTCTTTGTTCAGTTATATCGTTAAGTTTTGTATTTATAGCAGTTAAACTTATGTATAAATTAGATAATTACTTATTTAGAACAAATTATAATATTAACAATATAGTTATGGAAGAAATACTTATGTTTCTAGCATTAATTTTTATGGTGTTTGGAACTATAATTGAAATATATAAATATACTATTAAATATAAATTAGCAGAAGAAAAAACTAATATATATTATAAAGTTATTGATCAAAATACAAGTACTAATATTTTGATTTATAAAAACAAAAAGCTTATATATCTCAATAAAAGGGCTGAAAAACAATTTGGTAATATTTCTATGGAGGAAGTGCAAAAAAAAATAGTAAAAACCAAAGTAGCAGATGGAGTGGAAGACCTTTTAAAATCAGTTGAGCATAAAGTTAATGATAATAAGATTATAGAAGGGTTTGATGGTAAGATATATGCTGTATCATATCAGAATATAAAACCACTATATACGGAAAATAAATCAGAACAGGTAGATATTTATATGTGTAGAGATATAACTGAAGAGATAAATTCAAAAAAAATGCTTGATGTTACCGATAAGAAATTCAATATATTAAATGACCATTTAGAGGATGTCGTTGTTGTGACTGACGAAGAGTTTAAAATTACATATATAAATAGATACTGTGAAAAAATGTTAGGTAAAAAATGTAATGATACTATAAATACAAGTTTAGAGGAATATTTAGAGATACCTAATATTAAAAATAAAATAGAGTTTAATACTAAGGTGAAAATAAAATCAGATGAAGAAAAAGAAATATTGGTAAAAGTTGAAGAATTAAAAGACTATGATGGAAGAGTTGTAGGCTATATATTTATATGTTCAAAAAAGGTATTAGATGGAGATTTTGAGGAAGATGGTATATTAGAAAGAAAGTTATTAAAGAAAGATGCTTTTACAAACTTATCACATGAACTTAGAACACCAATACACATAATATATTCTAGTTTACAACTTTTAAATTCACAAAAAGATATATTAACACAAGAGAATTTTATAGAATCATTTGAGCGTTATGAAGGTGTTATGAAAATAAATTCACTAAGACTTTTAAAACTTGTAAATGATATAGTTGATATTAGTAAACTTGATACGGGGGCTATAAAGTTAAATAAAAATATGTATAATATAGTTTCATTAGTTGAGAATATATCAATGTCAGTTATTCCATATATGAAAGTTAAAAATATAAACTTTATTTTTGATACTAATGAAGAAGAAAGATTTATATGCTGTGATCAGGAAAAGATAGAAAGAATTGTATTGAATCTGATATCGAATGCTATAAAGTTTACACCAGAGAATGGAAGTGTTGATGTATTTGTTGATGTTGCAGATGAGTATGTAAAGATAAAAGTTAAAGATAATGGTATTGGAATTGAAAAAGATAAATGTAATGAGATATTTAAAAGGTTTGTACAGTGTGAGAATGGAAGTATAACAAGCAAGGGAAGTGGAATTGGCTTATCTTTAGTAAAATCATTAGTTGAAATGCATAATGGATATGTATATGTTGAATCGGAATTTGGAAAAGGAAGTGAATTTATAGTTTGTTTACCTAATAGCTCGGAGGAAGATAATGAAAATGCATTAATTAGTGGAGAAAACTTAGATATGGCCTTGTTAGGTGATATTTCTGTGGAGTTTTCTAATATTGATTGTTAAAACAAACTTTATATTAAAAGTCTATAGTGATATAATTATAAGGATTAAATTCAATAAACTAATTCCTATATTTTGGAGGGACAGATAAATGAAGGTTGGAGTTATAATGGGTGGTATTTCATCTGAAAGAGAAATATCATTAAAAAGCGGAAATGCAGTTTTAGAAAACATAGATAGAAATAAATACGATGTTGTTAAAATAGTTTTAGATGAGAAAGAAGATATAATAACTAAAGTTAAAGAAGCTAAGATAGATTTTGCTCTTTTAGCATTACATGGTCAGTTTGGTGAGGATGGAACAGTTCAATCTGTTTTAAAAACACTTGATATACCTTATTCAGGATGCAATCACTTAAGTAGTGCTTTATGTATGGATAAAGATATGGCTAAGAGGATTTTAAAGTTTGGAAATGTTAGAACGGCTAATTGGTCAATGGCAAAATCTGTTGAAACAATAAATTATGCTGAGATAGAAAAAATGGGTTATCCTGTTTTTATTAAGCCTAATAGTGGTGGTTCATCAGTTGCAACTAACTTTATTAAAAGAAAAGAAGATGTTGAAGCTGCAGTTGTTGAAGCTTTGAAATATGATACAGAAGTTATGATAGAAGAATATATTAAAGGTGATGAAATAACTTGTCCTATTATGGGTGAAAGATTATTCCCTGTAGTTGCAATTAGACCAAAAGGAGAATTCTTTGATGTTGTTGCAAAATATTCATCAGGGGATGATGCTGCTGAGGAGTTTATAATTGAGCTTGAAGAAAATCTTCATAAAGAAGTAGAGCAAATGGCTTTTGAAACATATAAGCTTTTAAAGTGTAGTGTTTATGCAAGAGTAGATATGATTATAAGTAATGGAGTTCCTTATATATTAGAAGTTAACACACTTCCTGGAATGACAGAAACAAGTTTATTCCCAAGGAGTGTTGCAGGTGCGGGGATTGATTATACATCATTCATAGATTTAATAATTGAAGGTTCATTAAAAGAGATAAGATAATTTAAGATTTATAGCCATTCTAGTTTAACAACTAGAGTGGCTTTTTTTATTTCATATTTATTAAATTTTGAAAAGATAGAATAAGTGTAAAAAAAAAATTATATAAATTTATATTGAATAGTAATTTAATGAGGTGAAAATTATATGGGCGAAAATAATAATGATGTTTGGATAAATGAAGAGCGTAGAGGTAATAGGAAAAAGAAATATATAATTGGTGGCGGACTTATTTTAGTTATAGTAGGTATTAGTTTCTTCTTCTATAACATAAATAAAAAAGTTGATAGTTGGGCAAATAAAATTTATCCAAGCATTAGTATAAATGGAGTAAATGTTGGTGGTAAAACACTAGTAGAGGCGAAAAAACTTATAGAAGTGAATCTTTTAGAAAAAGTGACTGATAAAACAATTAAACTTGTTGCAAGTGGGAAAGAGATTATTGTGGAATACGAGAAGATAAACCCTGAGTATAAAGTTGATGCAGCAATAGATAAAGCTTTGACAATTGGAAAAAAAGAAAACTTTTTGAAAAAGAATTCATATATTAAAAATGGAATAAAAGAAGAGATTAAAGTTGAATTTGGATATGATGAAAAGGTTGTTGATGAATATTTAAAAACACTTAATTTGGAAGTGACAGTACTAGCTAAAGATGCAGGTATTGAAGCGGTTGGAGATGAGGTGAAAATTATACCCGCTGAAAATGGTATTGAATTAGATTTAGAGAAAACTAAAGAAATTATAGATGAGAATATAGACTGTGATACTAATATTATGAATGATGAGATAGAAGTTCCAATAAGAGTGCAGTTACCAAAGGTAACTGATGAAATTATATCAGAGATAGATAGCAGGTTTGCAACTGCTAGTACAAGCTTTAATAGTGGGGATTGGAATAGAGCAGAAAATTTAAGACTTGCAACTAAGAATATAAATGGAACTGTTTTAATGCCAGGAGAACTTTTTAGTTATAATGAAGTCGTTGGGGAGAGAACAATAGAAACAGGATTTAAGGCAGGTGCAGCATTTTCAGGTGGAGAAGTGGTTCAAAGTATTGGTGGAGGAATTTGTCAAATATCAACTACTTTATACCAAGCTATTATGGGTTCTGGAATACCATCAGTAGAGAGAACTAATCACTCAATGAGAGTTGGATATGCACCTCCTAGTGAAGATGCAACAGTAGCTTGGGGCTACCTTGATTATAAATTTAAGAATGTTTATGACTCACCAATATTTATTCAAGGAATTATAAGTGATGGAATAGTTACTTTTAATATTTATGGAGATAAGGATGACCTTGGGAACAAAACATATGAACTAGTTGGGGTTTCTACTGGAAATGTAAATCCAGGAAGTACAAGGGTAAATGATGACTCATTGCCAGCAGGGACTCAAATTGTAGAAAAAAGACCAGTAGCAGGTTTAACATCTGTAGGATATCTTGTAACTTATGAAAATGGAAAAGAAATTTCAAGAAAACAAGTTTCAACAGATACTTATAATAGTACACAAGGTGTTATTAGATATGGAACCGGAGAGTAACAAAAATGAATAAATAATAAAAGGTTTTATAAGTGTATTAACTTTGCTTATAAAACCTTTTTATATTTTAAACATCATGTTAAGGTTAGTTAATGATGTTTTTATCTAGTATCTAATTTGATATAATATAGTTAATAACTAATATTAGAAATAGTAAGGAAGATAGGTGGAACATTATGAACTATAAGATGATATGCATAGATATGGACGGAACTTTATTAAATTCAAAGAAGAAGTTATCAGAGGTAAATAAAATAGCTTTGAAAAAAGCGTTTGATGAAGGGGTTCACATAATAATATGTACAGGAAGAAATTCAAGAAGTGCTTTATACTTTGCAAATGAGATTGGAATAAAATCTGCTGCAATAGCGAATAATGGTGCGATAGTTATGGATGAGGATGGGGAAGTTTTAATTTTTAAAGAAGCACTAGAAAAAGAACAGTGCCAAAAGATATTAGAAATATCTAGAAAATATAAAACAGTACCTAATTTTCATGCACTTGGGAAAATTTATTTAAATTCTAAATTTAGAATGTTTGTAAATAATATTTTCTTCAATAGAAACGTACCAGAAAAGTATAAAATACAGAGTATTTATTTAAAAGAAAAAAGTGCATGGACATCTTTATTTGATGAAAAGACAGAGATATTTGGAAAGTGTATAATGTTAGATCCAAGTAGAGAAAAACTTAAAAAGCTACAGGGAGAATTAGATACAACTAATATGTTTGAAACAACATATTCAGGAAAATATTGTTTAGAAATTAACAGTAAAGGTGTATCTAAAGGTAGAGCAGTTAGAATTTTAGGTGAACATTATGGGATTAAACAAGAAGAGATAATATGCATAGGTGATAATGGAAATGATATTTCAATGATTAAGTATGCAGGGCTTGGAGTTGCTATGAAAAATGGTACACAAGCAGTAAAAGATGTATCGGATTATATAACTGATACAAATGATAATAATGGTGTTGCAAAAGTGGTAGAAAAATTTATTTTTAATAAATAGTAGAAAGTGATATAATTTATAGTTAGGAGATTTATTAAATCTCTAAATAGAATTACAAATTATGTATACTATCTTGATTTTTAATGGTCAAGATAATATTATAAAATATAGACAAAATTTAAATAGGAGGTATTGATAATGAATCTTAACATAGTTTTATATCAACCAGAAATACCACAAAATACAGGGAATATAGGAAGAACATGTGTCTTAACAAATTCAAAGCTACATTTAATAAAACCACTTGGGTTTAAATTAGATGACAAGCAAATTAAAAGAGCAGGGCTAGATTATTGGCCACAGCTTAATTTAGAAGTACATGAGAGTTATGAAGACTTTATGGCAAAGTATGGGGATCAAAGGATATTTATATCATCAACTCATTCTGATAGATTCCATTCAGACGCGGAGTACCAAGAAGGTGATTTTATCATGTTTGGTAAAGAGTCAGCTGGAGTTCCAAAGGAAGTACGTGATCAGTTAATGGGGATAAGAATACCTATGATAAACACTACAGAGAGAAGTCTTAATTTATCTAATACAGTTTCAATAGTTGCGTATGAAGCACTAAGACAAATAGGATTTCCAAGAATGAAGTAGTGGGGGATTGATTAATAGAATGAATAAAATAAAAATAATAACAGACAGTACTTGTGATTTGCCGAAAGAGTATATCGAAAAGTATAATATAGAGGTTATGCCTGTTTTAATCAACTTTGGAGAAGATAGTTATTTAGAAGATATAGAAATAACTAGAGATGAGATGATGGAAAGAATAGAGAGAGATGATGTTCTTCCTACAACAGCTCAAATAACACCACTTAGATTTGAAGAGTGTTATTCAAAGTATATAAGTGAAGGTTATAAAATTGTAGCTATACATATGTCATCAAAAATGAGTGGGACATACCAGTCAGCATTAATAGCTAAAAATGAATTTAACGAAGATGATTTAGTTATAATAGATGCTTTAACTATAACAAGTGGACTAGGTATGCTTGTTTTAAAAGCAGCTAAAATGGCTGAGGAAGGTAGTACGATTCATGAGATAGAGAAAGAAGTTTTAATATACAGAAGTAAATTGAGAAGTGATTTATTCTTTTTAAGTCTTGATAACCTTGTTAGAGGTGGCAGATTATCAAGAAGCAAAGCTTTAATTGTAGGTGCTTTAGGAATAAAGCTTATTTTAGAAATTAAAGATGGAGAGATGGATGTTAAAAATAAGGTAAGAGGTTCTAAAAAAGCTATAAAAGAAATTATAAAAAGCTTTGAAGAAACTAAAAGAAAAGAAGGCGAGCCAGTTATACTTATTAACTATTTAGGTGAAGAGATAGCTGATTCATTAAGAGAATATCTTGAAAATAATGATATAGAATATATTGAAACAACAGTAGGATGTGCTGTTGGAATTCATTCGGGTAAAAATGCAGGTGGATTCTTCTTTGTGGAAGATTATTAGTATATTTTAAAAGGATAGCGATAAGCTATCCTTATTTTTTTGCTCTTGTTAATAAACTTTAAAAGTAATAAGAATAAATTTAGAAAATATTGACAATTAGTAATTATATATGTAACTATAATAATTGTTAAAAGAAAATAGAGTATTAGGTGCTAAGATATAAGCTTAATAGGGAAAGTTAAAAACTACAGCCCCCGCTACTGTGTATAGGGATAATAGAAACACATCCACTGTAATATTTTTATGGTAAGGGTTTCTAAAGGATGAACTATAAGTCAGGAGACCTACCTAGTATGAAATAAACATCTTTCGGTGGGAAATGAGTGTAACAAGTAGTTGCTAAAGAAACTAGTAACTTATTAAAGTAGACTTTTTATACCTCTTGAATTTTATAATTTCAAGGGGTTTTTATATTTGAAAATGAGAAATAAGGAGAAAATGATTATGAAATCTAAGAATTTAATGATACAAGGTACAGCATCAGATGTTGGTAAAAGTGTTATAACAGCAGGGATATGTAGAGTCTTATATCAAGATGGGAACAAGGTTGCGCCTTTTAAATCACAAAATATGAGTTTAAATTCATATATCACAAAAGATGGTAAGGAAATGGGCAGAGCCCAGGTAGTTCAGGCAGAAGCAGCATGTACTGAGCCAAGATGTGCCATGAATCCAATTCTTATGAAACCAACAGGAGATATGAATGCTCAGATAATTTTTAATGGAGAAGTATATGGTGATTTATCAGCAATTGATTATCATACACAAAAAGATGAGTTTAAGGAAAAAATAAAAAAAATATATAAAACATTAGATGATGATTATGACATGATAATTCTTGAGGGTGCAGGAAGCCCTGCTGAGATAAATCTTAGAGAAAGAGATTTAGTTAATATGGGAATGGCAGAGCTTGTAGATTCACCAGTAGTTTTAGTTGGTGATATTGATAAGGGGGGAGTTTTTGCTTCTATATATGGAACTCTAGCACTACTTACAGAGGAAGAAAGAAATAGAGTAAAAGGTGTAATTATAAATAAGTTTAGGGGAGATATAACAATATTAGAACCGGGGCTTAAAATGTTAGAGGATTTAATAAATATACCAGTACTTGGTGTAGTTCCGTACTTTAGGCTTGAAATTGATGAAGAGGATGCAGTGTCTGATAGATTAAAAGTTGTAAGAAAAGCAGTTGAGGGTGAGATTAATATAAAAATTATTAGAATGCCTTATATGTCTAATTTTACAGATTTTAATGTACTGTATTCACTTGATGGAATCAATGCTAGTTATGCAGTAAACGTAGAAGAGTTAAATGAGGCAGATATGGTTATAATTCCAGGGTCTAAAAATACTATTAAAGACTTAATATATTTAAAAGATATGGGTTATGATAAAAAGTTAAATGATTTAAATAAAAAGGGAACTTATATATTTGGAATTTGTGGTGGTTTTCAAATGCTAGGAACTAAAATTATAAATACTACAAAATCAGAATGTGATATAGAAGAAATAAAAGGTCTTGGACTTTTAGATATAGTTACAGAATTTAAGGATACAAAAGTTACAACACAAATTAGAGGGGAAATTGTTTCAAAAGAAGGAATATTAAGTGGCTGTGGTGAATTCTATATTGAGGGATATGAAATTCACATGGGAAGAACTGTAGAAGTGAAAGAAAATGCAGTGCCATTTTTAGAACTGAGAGAAATTCAAGGAAAAGATGAGAGAAGAATTGAAGGGTATAGAAGTAAAGATAATAGAGTATTTGGTACTTATGTGCATGGGATATTTGATACTTTGTCATTTACAAGGAAGATTGCACATAATATAAGAGTGGAAAAGGGAATTTCTTATGTAGAGAAAGAACTTGATGAGAAAACGTATAAACAGATAAAAGATAAAGAATATAATAAACTTGCTAATATATTAAGGGATTCTTTAGATATGGATAAAATATATAAGATTTTAAATGGTGAAAATGTTGAGAGAAATTATAAGTAAGAAAACATTTAATAATAAGTTTGGTGAAAAGGATTTAGGTAGAATATCAGTCTAGTTATATTTAAGTAAAGATAGCTAGGTTTATATATAAATTATATTTTTAGGGGGAAGAAAAAGTGAAATTAAGAAAATTAGCATTGATATTAGCTTTAGTTATGAGTGGGAGTGCATTTGTAGCTTGTGGAGGGTCTGATGAAAAAGTAGAAAAGCCAGCAGATAAGGCAGAAACAACAGAATCAGCAGATAAGGATGCGCCAGCAAAGCCTTATGAGGAAGTTGAAATAAAAGATTCATCTGATTATACAGTTAAGATAAGTGAAAAACCACAAAAAATAGTATCATTATCTCCTAGTATAACAGAAATAGTTGCAGCACTTGGAGCTGAAGCTAGGCTTGTAGGTAGAACAGAATATTGTAATTACCCAGAAGAAATAAAAGATTCAGTATCAGTAGGTGGAACAGCAGACCCAACTCTTGAAAAAATAGTAGAACTTGACCCAGATTTAATAATAGCTTCAACACATACATCAAAAGAAGTTGTAGAAAAATTAAGAGAATTAAAAATACCTACAGTATTTTTAAATGAGCAAGATAATTTTGATGGAACATACTCTGCAATAATGGAAACAGGTAGACTTATTGGAGAAGTAGATAAAGCTAATGACATAATTAAAGAAATGCAAGCTAAAAAAGAAAAGGTACAAGCTGCTGTTAATAACCACATAAAAGGTGGAGAAAGAAAAACAGTATATTTCACTAATTCATTTGGAGAAAATGGAGATTTTGCAGCTGGTGGAGATACTTTTATAAGTGAAATATTAGAACTTGCAGGTGGAGTTAATATTGCTAAAGATGTTGAGGGATGGCAGTATTCAAAAGAAAAGTTAATAGAAAAAAATCCGGATATAATAATAGTTCCAAGTGGAAGAGATTTAAAGAAGCAATTATCAGAACTTGAAGGATATAAAGATTTAAAGGCAGTTAAAGAAGGACAAGTTTACGAAGTTAATGAAGATGAAATATCAAGACAATCTCCAAGAGTAGTTGATGCACTTGAAGCTGTTGCTAAAATAATAAATCCTGATATGAAGTATGAATAAAATCAAGTTTAGGAAGATAGGAAATATAAAGTTTTTATATTTCCTATTAACTTTATTTATAATACTTCTATCATTTTCATCTATAGCAATTGGAGTTGCTAATATATCAATAAAAGATTGTTTTGAAATATTTTTTTCAAATTTATTTAGTGAAACTCCAGAAACTTCTACTGAAATAATTATAATGAAACTTCGAGTTCCAAGAATTCTTTTAGCACTTTTAACAGGGGTTAATCTTGCAGTGACAGGGGCAGTATATCAATCAATATTTAAAAATTCAATGGCAGACCCCTATATTTTAGGTGTTTCTTCAGGGGCATCACTTGGGGCAGCTATAGGCTTTTTAATAGGTGGGTTTATACCTATATTTGCATTTGTAGGAGCAATAATTGCAAATGCATTAGTTTTTTTACTCTCGGGGGTAAAAGGAAAAAGTTCTACAATAAGGCTTCTTTTAGCTGGCATAGGAATTAATTATTTATTTTCATCAGCACTTGCGCTTATAAGAACATATTCAAATGATAGACAAATAGAGCTTTTTATGTGGGGAATGGGAAACTTTTCAACAGCTACATATAAGAGAGTTATAGTACTCGCCCTAATAAGTGCGCCAATATTAATTTACTTTTTCTTAAATAGAAAAAATTTAAATTTATTATTACTTGGCGAAGATGTTGCAAAATCACTAGGAGTTGATTCGGTAACGCTTAGGCGTAATCTACTTATAGCAAGTAGCATACTTATAGCTACGACAGTTAGCTTTACAGGGACAATAGGATTTGTAGGTCTTATAATTCCACATATGATAAGAATGGTTATGGGTTCAAATTATAGAAAAAACTTTATATTTATAGCAATGCTTGGAATGATATTTTTACTTGTGTGTGACAATATATCAAGGTCAGTACTAGAGAATACAGAAGTTCCAATAGGGATAGTGACATCAATATTTGGAGCACCATATTTTATGTACTTAGTTTATAAAGAAAGAAAAAAGGTAGAAGGATGATAAAGTTTGAAAATTTTAATTATAGTATAGGTGAAAAAAAATTATTAAAAAATATAAATATAGAGTTTGAAAATGGTAAAACTTATGGAATCATAGGTCCTAATGGTGCAGGGAAAAGTACACTTTTAAAAGCCATGATGAGAATAAATGAACCAAGTAAAAAGAGTATCTTTTTATGTAAGAAAGATATTAGAGAATACTCAATAAAAGAATACTCTAAAAAAATAGCATTTGTATTTCAGGAAAATAGTAGAGATATAGATTTTACTGTAAGTGAAATAGTTATGATGGGAAGGTATCCTTACATGGAACTTTTAGGGAGTGAAAGTAAAGAGGATATAGAAATAGTTGATATTATAATGAACAGGCTTGATATAGAAAAATTTAAAGATAGATATATATCAGAGCTTAGTGGGGGAGAAGCACAAAAAATTTTTATAGCGAGGGCTCTAGCACAAAAGACAGAAATATTATTATTAGATGAACCAACATCAATGCTTGATATTCATAATAGTGTTGATATTATGAATCTTATAGAGGATATGAAGAAAGAATATAATCTTACCATTATAATGGTACTTCATGACCTTAATATTGCTTTTACTTATTGTGATGAGATAGTTCTTATTGATGATGGAGAAGTTATTATAAATGCAGATAGGAAAATTATTGTAGAAAGCGAAAAATTAAAAGAAGTTTATAAAGATAAGATTAAAATAATAGAATATGAAGAATCAGATTATATAATAAGTCCTAAGAAGTAAGGAGACAATTTATGATTTTAGTTACAGGTGGTGCAAGAAGTGGAAAAAGCAGATTTGCAGAGAAGAAAGCAGAAGAATTTAAGGTTAAATTAGATTCTAATGTTATGTATGTTGCAACATCAATAGGATTTGATGCAGAAATGAAAGATAGAATAAATAAGCATAAAGAAAGTAGAAATAATCAGTGGATTACTTTAGAAAAATATAGGGGTTTTGACAAAAGTGATGATAATGAAAAGTGTGAGGTTATCTTATTAGATTGTTTAACATTAATGATAAGCAATATTATATTAGAGTCAGGATACGACTTTGATAAGATAACGCCAAAAGAAGTAGACAAACTAGAAGAATCAGTTGAAGCAGAAATAAAAGAGTTTATAGGTTCGTTTACAGGGAAAGAAGTAATAATAGTCTCTAATGAAGTAGGACTTGGTATTGTACCAGCATATAAACTTGGGGCTATATTTAGGGATATTGCAGGTAGAATGAATCAAATGATAGCAAGGTTATCAGATGCGGTTTATCTTTTAGTTGCAGGTATAGAGATAAGGGTTAAATAGGTGTGATATGAATAGACTAAAATTGATGTTGAGTTTCTTAACAAGAATTCCAGTTGGAAAAATAAAATATTCAGAAGATAAATTTGAAAAATCAATAAATTTGACTTCGATTGTAGGGGTAATAATTGGATTAATATTATTATTAGTTTCAATGTGCTTAAAAACTTTAGAAAATAGGTTAGTAGTTGGATTTATATTAACACTAACATACATATTTATAACTGGTGGATTACACTTAGATGGTTTATCAGATAGTTTTGATGGATTATTTAGTGGGAGAAATAAAGAAAGAATACTTGAGATAATGAAAGATAGTAGAGTTGGTGCTTTTGGAGTACTATCATTAATATTAATAGTGATTGGTTATACAATTTTTTTAGGAGAATCAAATTATGTAGCAATTTTTATAATGCCAATTGTTGGAAGGTGCAATCTTTATATTGTAAGCAAGATTTCGGTATATGGAAAAGAAGCAGGCTTGGGAAAAATCTTTGTTGAAAAAGGTGCAACAAAAAACTGTTTAACAATGTTTATAACAGTAAATTTACTATGTGTAATTATATGTATAATAACTTCGAATTTTATAGCTATTTTAGGGTTGTTAGTTTCATATATAGTAGTAATTAAATTGGTGAAATTTACTGAAACAAAAATAGATGGTGTTACAGGTGATATTTTAGGAATGATAGTAGAAATATCACAAATATCTTGGTTAATATCATCATATATATTAATAAATGTAATAGGAGTAGTTAAATGAAAATAGTCTTTATAAGACATACTCAAAGTGAGGGGAATAAAAAACAAATATATGGAGGGCAAATTGATTATGAATTAACAAGTCTTGGTGAAAAACAGATGGAACATGTAACAAATTTATTAGAAGATTTTAAAATTTTATCAGAAGTTTCTAATAAAACTAAGGTATATACAAGTCCTTTAACAAGATGTAAAAAACTTGCAAAAAAAATATCGAAAAATAAAGGATTTAAACTAGTAGAAGTCGAATACTTAAGAGAGTACAATTTTGGAATTTTTGAAGGTAAAAGTCATAAGGAATTAGAAAAAAAAGTTGAATATAAGAATTGGGTAAAGGATTATATAAACTATAAGATTCCAAATGGTGAGAGCCTTATTGAATGTCAAAATCGTGTTGAAAAATTTTTGGAAGAATTATGCGAAGAAAATGAAGATTCAATAGTTGTTGCGCATGAGGGTATAATAAAGATTTCGATATTATATTTATTAGATATACCTCTAGAAAAGTTTTGGAGCTTCTACAATGGAAATAGTTCAATTGTAGAGATTGAATATAAGCAAGGATTTGCATATTTAAAAAACTTAATAAATGTATAGACTTTTAAATGAAATATAAAGAAATAAGGGGACAGAATGAATAATATTAAAATTCAAAGTAAAACAAAATTATTAACAACAACTAGTATCTTAATAGCAATGAGTGCAGTTCTTGCAAATTTTAAGATTTTTGGAAGTATTGCCTTTGATTCAATGCCAGCTTTTTTAGCAGGAATTATTATTAATCCGGTAATAGGAGGAATAGTTGGTTTCTTAGGACATATATTTACAGCATTAACCTCAAGTTTTCCATTAACACTACCGATACATTTAACAATAGCTTTAGAAATGATGATAACAGTATACATTTTTTCTAAAGTTTATAAAATAAATAAAATATTAGGTATAGGTGTAGCTATATTACTAAATGGTCCTATTTCGGTATTAGTTACAGGGGTAGTACACAGTATATTTATAGGGGGTATGTCTATATCATTGTTTGTGAAAGCTATGATAATACCACTTACAATAGCTGGTGCAGTTAATATAATTATTGCTTGTATAATAGAAAGGAGCGCTAAAAATGTTAATATCTAAATTTCGTGATTTGGTCCTAATGGAGGTTTCAGAGGGGAAAGTTCTTACAATAGCTTGTGATAGTTGCGGAGGAATTGGTAGCAGTAGCAGTGATGTTGTAAAGGTCGATGAGGAGATAGTTGGATATTTAACAACTAGAGTTTGTATGTTTGAAACTCTAAGTTATAGAGCGCTTCCAAAGGTTATAGTTAATAATCTTTGTGTTGAGATGGATGGAAGAGGAGAAAAAATTCTAAATGGAATAAGAAGAGCCATGGATGAATTTAATGGATTAAATTTTGAAAGAAAACTTACAGAAGATAATTTAACAGGCAGTACAGAGGATAATATAGAAGTAATGCAAACTGCATTTGGAGTAACTGTAATAGGTGAAGAAGGTTTAGATGAGAGATTATGGGATATTGATAAAGATGATGTATTAATTGCAGTTGGTAAACCACTTGTTGGTGATGAGGTAATAAAATCATTAGCAGAGGATGATAATAGAATAGTATCTATGAAATCATTAAAGATAATTTTAGATTACTCAAAAGATGTAATTCCTGTAGGATCAAAAGGAATCGATTATGAAATATCAGTTTTAGAGGAAACAAATGGAATTGAATTAGAGAAGTATGAGAATATAGAAATAGATTGCAAAACATCAGCAGGACCAAGCACTGTTGTTTTAGCAATAGTTGAAAGAGATATGATCAGAAAAATAGAGAAAAGAATAGATGAAGAGATATTAGAGATTGGAAGAGTTAAAATTTTAAAATAATAAGGAGATAGCTTATGCAAATATGTATAAGCTACTTTTTTAGTTTAATATAGAGTAATTGACATGAAATTTATAAAAAAAGTTTATTTTATGGTACAAAAAGGAATGTTTGCTTTGAATACTTGTAAAAAAAATAGATTTGTTAGATAATTTAACTAGGTAAATGTAGTGATAAATAGAAAGAAAAATGGGTGTGTAAATATGGAAATGAATTTTAGCTTAACAATGTCACAAGAACAAAAACTTGTAATGACACAACAAATGCAACAATCAATCAAGCTTCTACAAATGTCGACTTGTGATTTAAGGGAATATATAGAAAAAGAATATGCAGAAAATCCTGTTTTAGAAGCAAGTTTTCATGATATGGAAATGCCAGAGAAAAAAGAGCAAGATAGGATAGATTACAAAGAGTTTATCAAATATTTAGAATTTGATAATTATGGGTCTCAAAGTTATGGTGATTATAGCAGTAATGATGAGAAGGCATCACCTTTCAATTTTATTACAAATGAAAAGTCACTTAAAGATTTTTTGAAAGAACAGATAACAGAGTTAAATCTTACAAGTAAAGAAAGAATTCTAACAGAGTATATGATAGAAAGTCTAAATGAGAAGGGTTATTTAGATATAACATTAGAAGAAATTACAAATGAACTTTATGAAGAACATGAGGAAGTAGAGCTTGCACTTACAATTGTACAAGGGTTAGAACCTCTTGGAATAGGAGCAAGGACTCTAAAAGAGTGTTTAATTATTCAATTGAGAAAGAAAAAAACACTAAATGATATTACAGAAACTATGATAAATAATCATTTAGAAGATATAGCCGATAATAAATATCAGGTAATTGCAAAGAGATTAAAGATAAGTATAAAAGATGCACAGGATTATGGTGATATGATTAAAAAATTAGAACCAAAGCCAGCTAGAGGTTTTTATACAGGCGAAGAGGTTAAATTTGTAATACCAGATGCAGAGATAAGAAAAATAGATGGAGAGTACTTTATAATAATGAATAATAAGGTGATTCCAACATTGTCTATAAACCCAATATATAATGAAGTATTAAATGAAGATGATAAAGATGCAAAAGACTATGTTAAAGAAAAAATGAACAAAGCAATGTTTTTAATAAAAAGTATTGAACAAAGAAAGTCTACGCTTTACAAAGTATTGGAAAAAATATTAGAATTCCAAAGAGGTTTTTTTGAACATGGAAAAAAAGCTTTAAAACCAATGACTTTAAAACAAATAGCAGAAGCTATAGATATGCATGAGTCAACAGTATCAAGGGCAATAAGAGAAAAATATATTTTAACAACTTTTGGTACTGTAAAAATAAAAGATTTATTTGTAGCAGGAATATCAAATAATACAATAAATAATAGTAATTCAGATGATGAAGATGTGACTGTTACTAACATTAAGAGAGAAATAGAAGAAATAATTAAAGCTGAAGATAAGATAAAACCTTTATCAGATCAGATGATAGAAAATAAGCTTTTAGAGGTTGATATGAAAATTTCTAGAAGGACTGTAGCAAAGTACAGAGAAGAACTTGGTATTAAATCATCAAGTAAAAGGAAAAGATTTTAATAATTTAGTAATAAAAAACAATATTTTTAATAATAATAAGAGTATAAGTAAATTATGCTCTTATTTTCATACTTTAATAGAGTGGTGTTCACAGTTTTTTAACAAAAAAAATTTGTAAAAAGGTCTTAAAATCCTTTTAATTTATTCACTAATAGTTTATAATAAGTTTGTGGGACAGAAAAGTTTCAAGTGGGACTTAAAAAGACCAAAGGAGCTGTTTGATTTGCATAATATTTTAAATTTGCAAAAAATAATTGTTCCAGAACTTGTAGAGGTTTTAGAAAAAAGATATTCAATTTTAAGAACAATAAACTACAATGCACCTATCGGAAGAAGGATGCTTGCTAGTAAGTTAGACTTAGGAGAGAGAATAGTAAGGACTGAAGTTAATTTCTTAAAAGATCAAAATTTGATAGAAATTAGTACTCCAGGGATGACTGTAACAAGTGAAGGAATTAAAATTTTAGATGATCTAAAATGGTTTATTCATGAACTAAAAGGATTATCACAAGTAGAACAAAAGGTAAAAGAATTACTAAAAGTAAGGAAAGTTATAGTAATTCCAGGAAATGTTCGACAGGATAAGAGTATATTACCTGATTTAGGTAAAGCAGCATCTACTTATATAAGTAAAACTGTTAAAAACAATGATATCATAGCAATTACCGGTGGTAGTGCAGTGAAGGAGTTAGTAGATAGTTTTCATAAAATGCAGAATATGCAAGGTATCTTAGTTGTTCCAGCAAGGGGCGGTATGGGTAAAAAGGTTGAAACACAAGCTAATACTTTAGCAGCTAACTTGTCTGAAAAGTTAAAAGGTAGTTACAAGATGCTTCATATACCAGAGAATGTTAATGCTAATATTCTAAAAAGCTTATATGAACAAGATGACATAAGAGAGGTTATTGATTTAATAAAATCAGCGAACATACTTATTTATGGAATTGGAAGAGCAGATAAGATGGTATTAAAAAGAGGTATATCTGAAGAACAACAACAAAAACTTTTAGATAGTGGTGCTATAGGAGAGGCATTCGGATGTTATTTTGATAATGAATCAAAAGTAATATCAGTAAGTACATCACCCGGAATAAATATTAATTCTCTTAAAAATGTAAGAGAAGAAATAGCTGTTGCAGGCGGAGATGATAAAGTCGAAGCAATAATTGCTACATTATTTAATAATAATAAAGTAGTTTTAGTAACAGATGAATGTGCCGCAGAAAAAATTATAAGTATTTTAAAAAATTAATTAGCTAAAAAGATTTTAAGAAAATTTAATTCTTAAAACTTAAATATATATTTAATATATATACATTATTAGGAGGTATTTAGTTATGGCAAGAGTAGCGATAAATGGATTTGGTAGAATAGGTAGATTAGCATTAAGATTAATGATTGATAACCCTGAGTTTGAGGTAGTTGCAATCAATGATTTAACAGACGCTAAAACATTAGCAAACTTATTTAAATATGACTCAGCTCAAGGTAGATTCAATGGAAACATCGAAGTTACAGAAGGTGGATTCATAGTTAATGGAAAAGAGATCAAAGTTGTTGCAGACAGAGATCCTAAAAACTTACCATGGGGAGAATTAAATGTAGACGTAGTATTAGAGTGTACAGGATTCTTCGCATCTAAAAAAGGAGCTTCAGCTCACTTAGAAGCAGGAGCTAAAAAAGTTGTTATATCAGCACCAGCTGGAAACGACGTTCCTACAGTAGTTTACAATGTAAACCACGATATATTAAAAGCTGAAGATACAGTTATATCAGGTGCTTCATGTACTACAAACTGTTTAGCTCCAATGGTTAACGTATTAAATGAGAAGTTTGGATTAGAAAAAGGATTTATGACAACTATCCACGCTTACACAAATGATCAAAATACATTAGATGCTCCACACGCTAAAGGTGATTTAAGAAGAGGTAGAGCCGCTGCTGCAAGTATCGTGCCTAACTCAACAGGAGCTGCTAAAGCTATCGGTTTAGTTATCCCAGAATTAGCTGGTAAATTAGACGGAAACGCTCAAAGAGTTCCAGTTATAACAGGATCATTAACAGAATTAGTTTGTACATTAGGTAAGAAAGTAACAGTTGAAGAAGTTAACGCTGCAATGGCTGCTGCTGCTAATGAATCATTCGGATATACAGAGGATCAAATAGTATCAGTTGACGTTATCGGAATTTCATTCGGATCATTATTCGATGCTACACAAACTAAAATCATGGAAGTTAACGGAAATCAATTAGTTAAAGTTGCTTCATGGTATGACAACGAAATGTCATACACAAACCAATTAGTAAGAACATTAAAATTCGTAGTTTCTAAATAATTTTAGAAAATTGAATATTAATAATAAATAAAAGGAGGCCTGGTTTTGTAGTTAAGACTATAAGCCGGGGCTCTTTTTTTATAATTAGTTATTTTACTATAAAAAATAATTTTAAGAGGTGAACGGTATGAACTTCAATAAAAAAACAGTAGAAGATATACAAGTAAAAGGGAAAAAAGTATTAGTAAGATGCGACTTTAATGTGCCATTAAAAGATGGTGTTATAACAGATGCAAACAGACTTGTAGGTGCTATGCCAACAATAGAATACTTAGTGAAAAATGGAGCTAAAGTTATACTTTGCTCACACATGGGTAAACCAAAAGGTGAAGCTAAACCAGAATTCTCATTAGCACCAGTTGCTATTAAGTTAAGCGAAATGCTTGGTAAAGAAGTAGTATTTGCTGCTGATGATATCGTTGTTGGAGAAAATGCTAAGAAAGCAGTTGCTGCAATGAATGATGGAGATGTTGTTTTATTAGAAAATACAAGATTTAGAAAAGAAGAAACTAAAAATGGAGAAGAGTTCTCAAAAGAGTTAGCTAGTCTTGCTGACATGTTTGTTAATGATGCTTTTGGAACAGCTCACAGAGCTCACTGTTCAACAGTAGGAGTTACAGAGTACCTTAATCCATCAGTTTGTGGATTCTTAATTCAAAGAGAACTTGATTTCTTAGGAAAAGCTGTAGAAACACCAGTTAGACCTTTTGTTGCTATACTTGGTGGAGCTAAAGTTTCAGATAAAATCAATGTTATAAACAGCTTATTAGAAAAAGTTGATACATTAATCATTGGTGGAGGAATGGCTTATACATTCTTAAAAGGTCAAGGATTTACAGTTGGAAGCTCACTTGTAGAAGAAGACAAAGTGGAATATGCTAAAGAAATGTTAGCTAAAGCTGAGGCTAAAGGTGTTAAGTTATTATTACCTGTAGACCACAGAATTTCTGCTGAGTTTAAAGATGTAGAAGCAGTTATAACAGAAGATCAAAATATTGCTGATGGATTTATGGGACTTGATATTGGACCTAAATCAGAAATATTATTTGCAAATGCTGTTAAAGAAGCTAAAACAGTTATCTGGAATGGACCAATGGGAGTATTCGAATTCGATAACTTCAATAAAGGTACAGTTGCAGTGGCTAAAGCTATGGCTGATGCTGATGCTACAACAATAATTGGTGGTGGAGATTCTGCTGCTGCTGTTAACATCTTAGGATTTGGAGATAAAATGTCTCACATATCAACAGGTGGTGGTGCATCACTTGAATTCTTAGAAGGTAAAGTATTACCAGGAATAGATGCTTTAAACAACTAATTTTAGGTTTTTAATCGGAAAAGATTTTATATATAATAGATTGAAGTATTAAAGATAAGTAAGTCTTTAATTGTAAGGGGACTTACTTTAATTAAAATATTAGTTTAAGTGATTAAATTAAAATAGACGTTTACAAAATAAATTATGAGGTGAATAGAATGAGAACTCCAATTATCGCAGGAAACTGGAAAATGAATTATACAGCTGATAAAGCAGTAGAAGTAGTAAAGGAATTAATGCCATTAGTAAAAGATGCTAAATGTGACGTAGTTGTATGTCCAACTTTCGTATGTTTAGATGCTGTTAAAAAAGCAGTAGCTGGATCAAATGTTAAAGTAGCTGCACAAAATATGCACTTTGAGCAAACAGGAGCTTTCACAGGTGAAGTTTCAGCTGAGATGTTAGAGCAAATGGGAATCGATTATGTTGTTTTAGGACATAGTGAGAGAAGAGCATACTATAACGAAAATGATACAGAAATCAAATTAAAAATAGCTGCAGCATTCGCTCATAACATAACACCAATAGTTTGTTATGGAGAAAGCTTAGAAAATAGAGAAGCTGGAACAACAAATAAGGTTATCGAAGCTCAATTAACAGTAAGTTTAGCTGGTCTTACAGACGAGCAAGCTGCTAAAGTTGTTATAGCTTACGAGCCAATTTGGGCTATAGGAACAGGTAAAACTGCTACTTCAGAGCAAGCTAATGAAACAATAGCTGCAATCAGAGGAATGGTTGCTGGTATGTACGGTAAAGAAGTTGCTGATAAAGTAAGAATTCAATACGGTGGATCAGTTAAACCTAACACAATTAAAGAGCAAATGGGTATGTCAGATATCGATGGTGCTTTAGTTGGTGGAGCTAGTTTAGTAGCTACAGACTTCTCACAAATAGTTAACTTCTAATTATAACAATGTTTAGAAATTAAAAGTTTAATTTTAGAGGAAATGGAATAAACAATAGTAGTAGTTAATTGATAATAATTCTCTACTACTATTGTTTTTCTTTTTTAAAAGTATTATAATATAGATATAAAGAAGAAGCTTATTGACTTAATAAATAGAAATAGTTATCTAAGAGTAGTATTTTAAATTTTATATATTGAAGATATAAAATCTAAAATATAGAACTAGAGATAAGAAAATAGTTTGGAGGGGAATTATAATGACAAAGAAACCAGTAATGTTAATGATATTAGATGGAATGGGAATTACAGAAGCAGGAGACGGAAATGCTGTTGCAGCTGCTAAAAAACCTAATTTAGATAGATTAATGGCTAAATATCCAGTTTCAAGACTTAATGCATCAGGTATGCAAGTAGGACTTCCAGAGGGACAAATGGGTAACTCAGAAGTTGGACATTTAAACATAGGAACAGGAAGAATAATCTACCAAGAGCTTACAAGAATAACTAAAGCAATTGCAGATGGAGATTTCTTTGAAAATAAAGGATTAATGACAGCCGTTAAAAATGCTAAAGAAAACGGAACTGCTTTACACTTAATGGGACTTTTATCAAGTGGTGGAGTTCACTCACATATAGACCATTTAAAAGGTTTATTACAACTTGCTAAAAAGAATGAATTAACAAAAGTTTATGTTCATGCTTTCATGGATGGAAGAGATGTTGCACCGTCATCAGGAAGAGCCTTCGTAGAAGAATTAGAAGCTGCTATGAAAGAAATTGGAGTAGGTGAAATTGCTTCAATAAGTGGTAGATATTATGCTATGGATAGAGATAATAGATGGGATAGAGTAGAACTTGCTTATAATGCTATGGTTAAAGCAGAAGGTGAAAAAGCTACATCAGCTTTAGCAGCTATGGATGCTTCATATCATGATAATAAGACTGATGAATTTGTATTACCTACAGTAATAATGAATGGTGAAAATCCAGTAGGAAAAATTAATTCAAAGGATTCAGTTATATTCTTTAACTTTAGACCAGATAGAGCTAGAGAACTTACAAGAGCTATGGTAGATGTTGATTTTGCAGGATTTGATAGAGAATTAGTTAAGACAACATTTGTATGTATGACTCAATATGATGTTACAATAGAAAATGTTGAAGTTTGCTATAGACCAGAATCACACACAAATACTCTTGGAGAGTATTTAGCAAGTAAAGGTATTAAGCAATTAAGAGCAGCTGAAACAGAAAAATATGCTCACGTAACATTCTTCTTTAATGGTGGTATAGAAGCACCAAATGAAGGTGAGGATAGATTACTTGTACCATCACCAAAGGTTGCAACTTATGATTTACAACCAGAAATGAATGCACCAGAATTAACAGATAAATTATTAGCTGAAATAGATGCTGATAAATATGATGTTATAATTGTGAACTATGCCAACCCAGATATGGTTGGACACACAGGTGTTGTTGATGCAGCAATTAAGGCTGTAGAAACTGTTGATACATGTGTTGGAAGAATATCTGAGAAGATACTTGAAAAAGATGGAACATTATTTATTACAGCTGACCATGGTAATGCTGAAGTAATGATAGATTATTCAACAGGTACACCTATGACAGCACATACAACTAATTTAGTGCCATTCTACTGGATTGCAAACAATTCAGAGGGTAAAAACTTAGCTGATGGTAAACTTGCTGATATAGCACCATGTATGTTAGAAACATTAGGTCTTGATAAACCAGTAGAAATGACTGGAGTATCATTATTAAATAAATAAATAATTTATTTTAAGAGGGCTGAAGAAATTCAGGCCTCTTTCATTATATATATATATGCAAAAAAATAGAAATTTTTTAGTTGTTTAAAATTATAATATATAATACTATATATTATGAGGTGATTATATATGGATAAAATTTTAGTATCAAAGCTAATAGGGAAGAATAATGCAATAATATTAGAAGACCAAATATATAATCTAAGAGATATACTTGACTCTTTTAGAGGGAGTATTATAACTCAAGTTAAATTAAAGCAAAGTGAAATCTTTATTGCAAAAAATAGGCTTAGTGAGATAAATACTATAGTAGAACCTATGATTATAGTTCTTTTAGAACTTGTTGGATATACAAATAGTAAAAAATATTTAGATAAATATTTAAGAGAGTTAAGTATGAGTATCTTAGAACTTATTAAGGCTATTGGAAGTAAAGAAGAAAAAGATTTTATTTATTACACTAATATTTTGATGGATTTAGTTTTAAAATATTAATATAGAAAGTAAACTAGCTTTTAAAGGGGCTAGTTTATTTTTATATTCTTTTATAGATTAGTTATAAATTAGGTTTTGGTGTAAAATAATATAGAAATATGTCATAAAGGTAGGTGAGTATTTAGTGAGTGCTAAAACTCACTAAATAAATGTATGAAGTTAGAAGTTAGATATATCGATAAAAACTTAACTAAAATGGAGAAAATAGATAAAGGTGATTTAATAGACCTTAGAGCTAGTACAATCTCTGTTAATGGTGAGGAAAAGACTTTTCCCTGTGAATATAAAATGGGAGATGTTATATTTGTGAAATTAGGATTTTCAATGAAAATGCCTGAAGGTTTTAAAGCAAATGTATATCCAAGAAGTAGTACATTTAAGAATTACGGTCTTATCTTAACTAATGCAGTGGGTCAAATAGATAATGCTTATAATGGAAATAATGATCAGTGGTGTTCAATGTTTGCTTGTTTAAAAGATGGAAAGATGGATTATGATGATAGAATTCTTCAGTTTGAAGTAGTTAAAACAACTATGACAGGTGTTGAATTTAATTTTGTTGAAGACCTTGGAACATCAAAGGACAGAGGTGGGTATGGTTCAACTGGAATTAAATAACCAAAAAAAGATGCCTATATAGGCATCGGGGAAGTGCTGAGTAATCGGCACTTTTATTTTTTTCTATTTGGTTTAATTTTAGATTTTGGTTTAATTTGTGTGTTTTTATAAGTTATAACTTTTGCTGTGGATATTAGTGATGTTGTGACATTTAAAACAAATGCAATTGCAAGTGGTAGTACAGTGACAGTAAACCATGTTTCCATTATAAGTGAGTTAGATATTCCAACTCCTACTATTATAACGAAATTCACTATAAAAGCTATAATATGTAATGATTTAGGTGGCATGTTTTTAAACCACTTATAAAATAAATTTGTAAGTTTATGTCTAAGTTTTATTTTTGTAGATATATAGAATAGTCCGCATATTATAAAAAATGCTATAAGTAATGATATTGTTTCTTTTGACATTGATACACCTCATTTTGAATTTTAGTATTGCTTTATACTATATATAATAATATAATTTTATAAAAAAACAAAATTTGAAATATATGGATGTGAATGATTGTTCATTAAAAAATATTTTGTTATTATTAGTATGATACATAAAATAGTGTATTATTTAGAGTTTTAGGTTTGAATGCATTGTAGATTGATGAAGTGATAGAATGTTTATTTTTTATTAAATTTTAATAAAAAAATTATAAGATTTTGTAGGAGGAGAATTTATGATTTTTACAGGAAGTAAAGTAGCTTTAAGAGGTTACAGTTATGAAGATATAGTAGTGGCACATAAGTTTGTGAATGATTATGAGATAACTAAAAATTTAGCTTTGGGGTCAATTTTCCCAGTGAGTTTAGATGAGGAAGAAGAATTTATAAGAAAATCTTGTGCGAGAAGTGATGATATGACTTGTAATTTTGCAATTGAATCATTAGAAGATGGTGAGTATATAGGTGGGTGTGGAATTAATGAAACCGACCTTAAAAATAGAAACTGTACGGTTGGGATATTCATAGGAGAAAAGGAACTTTGGGGACAAGGCTATGGAACTGATGCTATGGAGGTTTTAATTCAATATGCTTTTAATGAACTTAATTTTGAGAAGATAAAATTATCAGTTTATTCTTTTAATAGTAGAGCAATAAAATGTTATGCAAATCTTGGGTTTGTAGAGGAAGGGCAACTTAAGAAAGAGATATTTAGAGAAGGAAAATATCATGATGTAATTTTAATGGCGATGTTTAGGGAAGATTATTGTTAGAATTTGGTTAAGTTTGAAGATTTACTTGAATATACTGTATTATAAGTGAAAAAATATAGGAGTTGGGTTTTATGGAAAATAAGACTAAGGTTATAACATTAGTAACGGTGGTTTCAAGTATCATAACAACAGTACTTATATTATTATATTTTACAGGTGTTGGTTTATCTTTAGAATTTGGTATATTGTTTTTAGCTATAACAGAAATGTTGATAGGAATTGCACAATATGAAATTGCACGAAGCAAAGATGATAAAAATTATAATTTAATTGGTGACCTTTGCATATTTGTGGGGATTGTAATTCTTGTTATAGTGATTGGTAGTAGAATCATATAGGTTTAATTCAAATAAAAATTACTGCTTTGATAAAAGTTTAAGTGTTGTCTATAAAAAAATTGAAAAAGTAGTGACAAGTTAAATGTTATAACATATAATATACATTAAATGGAAATAAATTAGCCGTTGATAAAGAGGAGTAATTAAATTTAGCTTTAACAAAGAGAGCAGGTGGTGGTGGAATGCTTGCAAGAAGAAATTTAATGAATGGACTTTTGAGGTATAAGAAGAAATCTTTAATTAGAGAGTATTACTTATGGTGGACTGCACCTTATAGCGGATAGAATATGTTAGTATTCGAAAAGAGTGGTATATTTATTTGAATTTTATTTAAAGTATGATATACAATTTAGGTGGCAACACGGTAACTCCGTCCTATGTTTATAGGACGGAGTTTTTTTGTTTTTAAAAATATTTTGAGGAGGTGATTCTAGTGATGTGAACTTTAAGTGATGAATCAGAGTGGAAAAACTATAAAAATAATAAATTTAAGGGAGTAGATAGTTATGAGAAACAAAAATACAAAAACATTAGTTATGAATGCTTTATTATTAGGGGTTGGAGCTATGCTGCATCAGATTACACCAGCACTTGGATTACCTATGCAACCAGATTTTGCACTTGCAATGCTTTTTATTATAATTATTTTAAATGATGGAAATTATAAAACAACTTTAATTTCAGGAATAGTTACAGGGATATTCACAGCTATGACAACGAAATTTCCGGGGGGGCAACTTCCAAATCTAATAGATAAGATAGTTACAGCACATATTATATTTTTACTTATACTTTTAATTAATAAGATTCTTAAAGAAATGGATGATAGAAAGAAAAGACTTATTCAATGTTTTATAATTTTACCTATTGGAACCTTTGTAAGTGGAAGCTTATTTCTTGGTTCAGCACTTATGATTGTAGGTCTTCCTGCACCGTTTATAGCTTTATTTACAACGGTAGTTTTGCCGGCAGTAGTTATTAATTTAGCGGTTGGAGTTACTTTATATAAAATAGTAGAAAAATCACTTAAAATTGCAGTTGCAAAATAAGTTAAATATAGAATATTGCTAGGAAGTTTAAACTTTCTAGCTTTTTGGGTTTTATGGTAAATAAATAGAAAGACTTTGGGAATAATAAGTATATAAAATAGATTTGTTTATATAGATAGTTAGAGTAATTTGGAGGTAATGAATAAAAAATATACAATATTTAGCCTTAGTTTAGATTTTTTTAATGAAATAGTATTGATAATAAGTATTAATTAGTATATAATAAATACAATCAATGAAAAAAGAAATCAATTAAGAATAAATATTAATCGGAAGATTACAAATATAAAATATAAATATAAATAGAAAAAAGCAAAGGAGCGAATAGTTATGAAACAATATTTAGAAATAGTAGAAATAAAAGCAAGACAAATTCTTGATTCAAGAAGTTTTCCAACAGTAGAGGTTGAAGTTTACTTAGAAGATGGAACAATGGAGAGATCAATAGTACCATCAGGAGCATCAACTGGGATTTTTGAAGCAGTTGAACTTAGAGATGGCGATAAGAGTAGATATATGGGAAAAGGTGTTACAAAGGCAGTTGAGTTTGTTAATACAGAACTTGCAGAAGCAATTGTAGGACTTAATGTTTACAATCAAACAGAAATTGATAAAAAGCTTATAGAAATTGATGGAACTCCAAACAAAGGAAGAATAGGAGCAAATGCTATTCTAGGAGTATCACTTGCAGTAGCCAAAGCAGCAGCATCATCACTTGAACTACCATTATATCAATATATTGGAGGAGCTAATGCGAAGGTCTTACCAGTTCCAATGATGAATATAATCAATGGTGGAAGTCATGCTGACAACTCAGTAGACTTACAAGAATTTATGATTATGCCAGCAGGAATGACAGATTTTATGGAAGCTATAAGAGCTTGTTCAGAAATTTATCACTCATTAAAATCAATATTAAATGCTAAAGGATATTCAACAGGAGTTGGTGATGAGGGTGGATTTGCTCCAGACCTTAAATCAAATGAAGAAGCTATTGAAATTATCTTAGAAGCTATTGAAAAGGCTGGTTATAAGGCTGGAGAGGAAATCTTTATAGCACTTGACCCTGCATCATCAGAATTCTATAATGATAAAACAAAAATGTATGAGTTAAAACATGAAGGTAAATCATTAACAGCAGAGCAAATGGTTGATTTTTATGAAGACTGGGTTAATAAATTCCCAATTATATCAATAGAAGATGGTATGGCAGAAGAAGATTGGGATGGTTGGAAGATAATGACTGATAGACTTGGTGAGAAAATTCAAATTGTTGGTGATGATTTATTTGTTACTAACACAGAGAGATTATCAAGAGGTATTGAAGAAGGAGTTACAAACTCAATTCTTATAAAACTTAACCAAATTGGTACATTAACAGAAACATTAAATGCTATAGAAATGGCTAATAGAGCTGGTATGACAGCCGTTATTTCACATAGATCAGGTGAAACAGAAGATACTACAATCGCAGATTTAGTTGTTGCTGTAAATGCTGGTCAAATCAAAACAGGAGCACCTGCTAGAAGTGAGAGAGTTGCTAAGTATAACCAATTAATAAGAATTAATGAAGAGCTTGGTGAAGTTGCAGAATTTAGAGGTCTTGATTCATTCTTTAATGTTAAGAACATTAAAAATATTAAAAAATAATTAAGTGTATTATATAATATAAAATTAAAGGGACTACTTATACATTATTTATTAAGGTGTAAGTAGTCTCTTATTTATTTTGAAGAGTTAATAATATAAATTTTAATATAAAGTTAAATATTCCCTTATAAGTATACATAATTACAGTTGATATTGTAAAAAAATAGGGCGTGTGATATTATTAGAGTAAGATTATAATACATTGAGAAATAATGTGGAGGTGCTGGGTTTGAGAACAGGTCTTATAGTTATTGAATTTATACTTGCAATAGTGATAATAGGTTCTATCTTAATGCAACCAAGTAAGGCAGATGCTTTAAGTGGTTTTATTCAAGGTAAAGGTGAAACTTTCTTCTCTAAGAATAAAGGCAAGACAAAAGAAGCTATGCTTATTAAAACAACAGTTGTAGCGATGATTTTATTTGGTTTAATTACAATTGTACTAAATATAGGCAGTTTATGGGGCTAATAGAGAGCTAAACGTACAGCAAAAGTTGTGCGTTTTTTTATATATAAATTTATAAAATAATGTTACATTAATTGATACTTATTACATAAAATATAGTGTAGGGAATTAATTAGTAAGGGTGAAAAAAGAGAAGAGTAGATTGAAAAGCACGAGATTTGTCATAAGATTATATCTATATATTAAAAGTGTCAAATATGGTACTATATAAGTAGTATCAATTGAGATTTTTTTGGCAAGAATTAAAAGAAAAAGAGAAAAAAACAAATGAAATTAACGGAGGAATAACATGGGATTAAAAGAAAAACTCCTAAGTCTAATGGAAGAAGAAGCATTTAGACCAATGGATATACAAGAATTAGCTAAGATATTTAATATAACGCCTAGCGAATATAAAACATTTAAAAAGACAATTAGAGCAATGGTTAAAGATGGACTACTTGCAAGAGATTCAAAAGAAAAAATAGGTCTTTCAACAAGAATGGGAATGGTTGCAGGTAAGTTACAGTTACACCAAAAAGGATACGGATTTGTACTTCCAGATGAAGAGGGAAGAAAAGATGTATTTATACCTAAAAATAATATGGGTACAGCTATGAACGGTGATAAGGTACTTGCTAAGGTATTAAAAGAAGATAAGGATGGCAGAAAGTGCGAAGGTGAAATTGTTCAAATTACAGAAAGAGCACTTAATGTAATCATAGGAAAATATGAAGATAGTAGAAGTTTTGGGTTTGTAATTCCAGATGATAAAAGAATGCTTAAAGACATTTTTATATCAAAGAAAGATAGACATAAAGCTCAAAGTGGAGATATAGTAAAAGTTGAAATTACTAAATGGCCAGAACAAAACAAAAAGCCTGAGGGTATAATTGTAGAAGTTTTAGGACAAAAAGGAGATGCTGGGCTTGACATATTATCTGTTATTAAGAGATATGCACTTCCAGAAGAGTTCCCAGAAGAGGTACTAGCTTATACTGAGAAAATATCAGAAGATATACCACAAAGTGAGATTAAAAGAAGAACTGACTTTAGAGACTTAAGAATGGTTACAATAGATGGAGAAGATGCTAAAGACCTTGATGATGCTGTTTCTATAGAAAGACTAGAAGATGGTCTTTATAGACTTGGAGTTCATATTGCAGATGTAACTCATTATGTTAGAGAAGAAAGTCCACTTGATGAAGAGGCTATTAGTAGAGCAACTTCAGTATATCTAGTAGATAGAGTTATACCAATGCTTCCAAGGAAATTATCTAATGGAATATGTTCATTAAATCCACAAGTTAATAGACTTACACTTAGTTGTATGATGACTATTAATGCATCAGGTAAAGTAATTAGTCATGAAGTTCATGAGAGTATTATAAGTACTGATGAGAGAATGACTTATACAGAGGTTACAGAGATTCTAAAAGGTGATGAAGAACTTAACAAAAAGTATGATTATCTTGTAGATGATTTTAAGGCTATGCAAGAACTTGCTCTTATTTTAAATAAGAAGAGAATGGATAGAGGGGCAATAGACTTTGATTTTGCAGAGTGTAAGATAATACTTGATGAAAATGGGAAAGCTGTTGATATCAAGCCTTATGAAAGAGGGATATCAAATAGAATGATAGAAGAGTTCATGCTTGTATGTAATGAAACTATATCAGAACATTTCTACTGGATGGGAGTTCCATTTATATACAGAATTCACGAAGATCCAGATGATGCTAAACTTGATAAGTTTAAAGAGTTTGTAAGCAATCTTGGATATACTATTAACTGGGGTAAAGAAATTAACCCTAAGGCAATGGCTGAAATAGTTCAAATGGTTAAAGGTAAAGATGAAGAAACTGTTGTAAATACACTTTTATTAAGATGTATGATGCAAGCTAAGTACTCAGAAGTTCATGAAGGGCATTTTGGTCTTGCAGCTGAGTATTACAGTCATTTTACTTCTCCAATCAGAAGATATCCTGACCTTCAAATACACAGAATTATTAAAGAGGCTTTAAATGGAAAACTTGATGAGGAGAGAATTAAAAAGCTTTCTAAGATAGTAGTACACACAGCGAAGCAATCATCAGAAATGGAAAGAGTTGCACAAGAGGCAGAAAGAGAAGTTGATGATTTAAAGAAAGCTGAGTATATGAAAGATAAAGTTGGAATGGAGTTTGATGGTATTATATCATCTGTAACATCATTTGGTGTGTTTGTACAGCTTCCTAATACAATAGAGGGACTTATACACATTACAGACTTTAGAGATGATTATTATGTATTTGATGATGTAAGACTTTCTCTTGTTGGAGAAAGAACAAAGAAACTATACCAACTTGGAGATAAGATAAAAATCTTAGTTTCAAAAGTTGAAGTAGATAATAGAGAAGTATTCTTCGCAATTGCAGAAGATAAGTATATGAAAGAAGCTAGAGAGATTAAAGAAGCTGAAAAAGCAACAAAAATTCTTGAAGATTCAAAATAATCGAAGATTAGAAACTAGTAAAGTATAGTAATATTTAAGTAAACACTTACAGTTTTACTATCTTTATGATAAAATAATTAGTAAACACATCTTAAATTTTTAGTTTAGGATGTGTTTAAAAATATTCACGAGTAGGTGATAATATGGCAAGAAAAAAGAGTGTCAATTCATTAGCAGAAAATAAAAAAGCATGGCATGAGTATTTTGTGGAAGAATCAATGGAAGCAGGGCTTGAACTTGTTGGGACAGAAGTTAAATCAATAAGAGTAGGTAAAGCAAATCTTAAAGAGTCTTATGCTGATATAGAAAATAGTGAAATATTTATAAAAAGCATGCATATAAGTCCATATGAGCAGGGAAACATATTTAATGTAGACCCTCTAAGATACAGAAAACTACTTCTTCACAAAAGTGAGATTGCAAGACTTGAAATTATGGTTAAGCAAGATGGAATAACTTTAATACCTTTAAAATTATATTTAAAAAATGGTAGAGTTAAAGTTCAACTTGGTGTGTGTAGAGGTAAGAAAAACTATGATAAAAGAAATTCTATGCTTGAAAAAGATGCTAAAAGAAATATAGCAAGAGAGCTTAAAGAAAGAAACAAATAGTTAAAGTTAAATTGTTAAAAAGAGTGTTTATAATCTGTTTTATGAGATTATTAGCACTTTTTTTTGCTTTTATAGAAGTTATTGTTGGGAAAAGAGAGAAAAAATAGTTAAAATGTTGTAAACTAAGTTAAGGCGATAAAAATAAAGTTACTAAAGAAAAAACAGAATTTAGGAGGCGTAGATGAACTTAAAGATAAGCAAAAAAGTACAAACTATATTAAAAATAATATTTGTTTCGATTGTATTTATTTTTGTTATAAGAGAATTTAGTCATATATTAAAGGGTGTTAATCCACAGTATTTCATAATGTATAGGGATAAACTAACGGTTGTTAATCTTATAGTGATTGGAATTTTAGGGATAATATCATATGCACCTTTATCATTTTATGACTTTATACTAAAGAAAAAGGTTGGTATTAATCTACCATATAAAAAACTTTATAAATATTCTTGGATTGCAAGCTCAGTTGCAAGTCTTATGGGATTTGGTGGTGCAGCATCACTTGCGATAAAGCAACATTTTTATGGAGATTATGTAGAAGATAAAAAATTATTATTAAAAGAAATAAGTAAAATAATAGGACTTAATTTAAGTGGGCTTGCAGGGATATGTTTATTCTATCTTGCAACTGATTATAAAGACTTTTTAGGGCAAGGATGGGTCATTATACCTATGGTTCTGCTTGCTGCTTATGTACCGTGTCTTTTAGGTTATTTAGTATATAAATTAATTAAAACTAAAGATTTAAAAGATTTTTTAGGAACACTTGCGATTATTGGAATGTCTATTTTAGAATGGGTTACAACAGTTATACTTATATATGTGATACTTAGAATTACAGGTGCACATATTGGATTCTATAAATTTTTACCAGTATACATAACATCAGCAGTAATTGGTATTATAAGTATGATTCCAGGTGGTGCAGGTACTTTTGATTTAGCATTTATTACAGGAGTTGAAAGTTTTGGAATACCTGTAGCACAAGCATTGATAGTAGTTTTATTATATAGAATAAGTTACTATATAGTACCCGTCATAATTGGAATAGCTCTTTATGGGCATGATTTTAGTAAGAAGATGAATGAAAGATATAATAATCTTCCAGATCAAATAATATCATCATTTGCTTATAAATTTTTAAGACTTATGGTATTTTTAACTGGAATAACAATGCTTCTTACAGGGATAAATGAGAGATTACTTTTAAAAATAAGGCTGTTTGGAAAATTCTTTGGAACTAATACACTTGGTTTTTCAAATGATTTAAGTATTCTTATAGGTTTCCTTTGTATAGTTGCGGCATGTATGCTTAGATACAAAACAAAGTATATTTATAAGGCAACGCTTGTTCTTATAATAGTTGGGATATTAACTTTACTTTCAAAAGGATTTTACCCAGGAGAGATAATAATAAGTGTTGTAGCAGCTTATATACTTTATAGAAGTAAAAGTTCATTTTATAGAGAGAGTTTTATTGTTAACTGGAAAAATACTATTAAAGATGCAAGTATACTAATAGCTTCACTTTTAGGTTATTATGCAGTTTTAGATTTTTATTTAAAGTATACGAAGGGTCATTTAGAGAAGGAATTATTTAGACAACTTGGAGGTACTGCACTTTCAATGTTTATAATTGCAGCGATAATTTATATTGTAATTTACTTCATGCATTTAGAACAAAAATTCCCAACTAAAACATTCTATGATTATGAAGATGATATACATGAGATTGTTAAGAATTATAGAGGTAGTTCTTTAACTCATTTAGTTTATTTAAGAGATAAATATATTTATATGAATGAAGATAAAGATGTAATGTTCCAATATCAAACATACTTAGATAAGATATTTGTTCTTGGAAATCCAATAGGGAATAATGAAAAGATATTTGCAGGGATAGAGTCATTCTACGAACTTGCAGATAAGTATGGTTATACTATTGTATTCTATCAGATAGAAGAGGATATGATAAAGTATCTTCACTCACATGGATATGATTTTATGAAAATTGGTGAAGAGGCTATGATTGATGTTCAAAGCTTTGAAGTTGTTGGAAATAAAATGAAGAGTCTTAAAAAATCAAGAAATAAGATGGTTAGTGATGGCTATAC
This sequence comes from uncultured Clostridium sp., assembly GCF_947039605.1. Taxonomy (GTDB): domain Bacteria; phylum Bacillota; class Clostridia; order Clostridiales; family Clostridiaceae; genus Sarcina. The sequence continues at coordinate 34,803 of NZ_CAMQZG010000010.1, read as the reverse complement.
TTTTGAAATGATTTATCCACCTTATTCACAGGAATTAATGGCAAGACTTAAATATATTTCAGATGATTGGCTTGATGGTAGATCAGAAAAAGGATATTCAGTTGGTTTCTTTGATGAGTATTACTTATCAAAAGAAGGGATTGGGCTTGTGAAAAACTCAGAGGGCGAAATTGAAGGTTTTGCAAATATAATGAGTATGTATAATGGAAAAGAAAGTTTTTCTGTGGATCTTATGAGATTTACAAAGGAAGCTACAAGAGGAGTTATGGACTATATGTTTATTAATCTTATAGAGGTTGGTAAAGAAAAAGGCTATGAGAAGTTTAATATGGGAATGGCACCACTTGCAAATGTTGGTACATCTAAATATGCTTTCCTTAGTGAGAAAATAGCACTTCAAGTTTATGAGTATGGACAAATATTTTACTCATTTAAAGGTCTTAGAAAATTTAAAAATAAGTATACAAATAATTGGGAACCAAGATATGTTGCATATAGAAGAAAAACACCTATTGTATTCTCAATGATACAAGCAGCACTTCTTGCTAAAAATGCACATGGAAAAAATATATCACTTATTACAAGAATTAAAAATGCTTATTTTGATAAATAGATATAGGTTTATAAAAATAACAAATTAATCTTTTTTATAGCAAAATAGATTAATTTGTTATAAGATTATAAGAGATATTGAATATTGTTGAAAGGACTGAATTATATGGAATTATTAAAACAAATGATTAAAGAAAAAGGTAGAGTAGAAGATAATATTCTAAGAGTTGATAGTTTTTTAAATCACCAGATGGATGTTAAATTAGTAGAAGAGATTGCTAAAGAGTTCAAAGAAAGATTTAAAGATGAGAAGATAGATAAAATACTTACTGTTGAGTCAACAGGAATTGCTCTTGCTGCTTTGGTAGCAAAAGAATTTGGATATATTCCAATGGTATTTGGTAAAAAAGTAGATAGAGTTCCAAGATATAAAGAAAATGAAGTTTATACATCAGAGATATATTCATTCACAAAGCAAACAGCTTACAATGTTGTTGTTGATAAGAAATTTATTAATGAGGGTGAGAGAATCCTTATTATAGATGATTTCCTTGCAAATGCTTGTGGAATATTTGGTCTTTTAGATGTAGTTAAACAAGGTGGAGCAAGTGTTGTTGGAGCTGGGATTGTTATAGAAAAAGGCTTCCAAGATGGTAGAAAGCACCTTGAGAATAAAGGAGTTAGAGTCGAATCTCTAGCTATAATAGATAAGATAGAAAATGGAGAGGTTACTTTTAGATAATCTATCTTTTAAATAAAAATGAGCTAAGCAAGATTATTGCTTAGCTCATTTTTTTCATTTATATCACGATATCTTTCAATAATTTATTTCTTTAATATCATGATATAATTATATTTAGATAGTAAGAGATTGAGAAGAGAGCATATATTTGAGAGGTAACCTAGTTGTGTTTTTTAGAAAGGAAGAGAAATGAAAAAAAAAGTAACTTGTGAGATAGAAGTAACGCTTAGTGTTCTAAATGGAAAGTGGAAACCATTAATTTTATATTATTTAATTAGTGATGGTACAAAGAGGTTTAGTCAAGTGAAAAGACATATACATGGAATATCACATAAAACACTCACAGTACAGCTTAGACAGTTAGAAGAGGATAAGCTAATAGAGCGGAAGGTATATATGACAGTTCCACCACAAGTGGAGTATACCACTACAAAGCGTGGTGAGAGTTTATATAATATATTAGAGGCTATGTGTGATTGGGGGTATAAAAATAAAGGTGATGAATATGAGCTTATAAACCCACAGTGTACAGGTGAGTAAATTTAAAAAGGAGCTAGCAAATGCTAACTCCTTTAAATTTATATTTAATTATTCCATCATGTGTGCAATTTTGTTTCTTAGAAGGAATAATACAATTCCAAGTACTATAGAAACTCCAGCGATTAAAGCAAATATATCTGCTGCTCCAAAAGATTCAAGGTTAGATGCTATGAATCCTCCAAGGATACTAGCTACTCCAGAACTTGCAAGCCATGCTCCCATTAGAAGTGAAGCAAGTTTTACAGGTGCTATTTTTGAAACCATTGAAAGTCCGATAGGTGATAAGCATAATTCTCCTACTGTGTTTAGGAAGTAAGTAATTACAAGCCACCACATACTAGCTTTAATTGTAGGGTTCTGTGAACCACCAATAGACATAGTAGCAAATACCATAACTAAGAATCCAAGACCAAGAGTTATCATACCAAGTGCCATTTTTGTAGGGATTTTTAAATCTCCCTGTCTTCTATTAGCAAGTGTGAACCAAATCTTTGCAAAGATAGGTGATAATAAAAGTACAAATATTGGGTTAATTGATTGGAAGAAAGTTACTGGAACTGTGTTACCAAATAAACTTCTATTAGTTAGCTTTTCAGCAAACATTGTAAGTGAGCTTCCTGCTTGTTCAAATCCAGCCCAAAAGAATACTACGAACATTGCAAGTATAAGTATTGCTGCTGTTCTTTTCTTTTCTTGTTTTGTAAGAGGTTTCTTTTCAATTTTTGATCTCTCTTCATTAGAAACTTCTTTTCTACCACCAACATGTGAAAGATATTTAGGAGCAAAGATTATAAATACAATTTGTCCAATTATCATACCAATAGCGGCTGCTAGGAATCCATATTTAAATCCATATTGGATAATTTGTCCGTTTAATTTTGTAGCAAATAAGTTCTCTGCAAGAAGTCCACATATAATAGGGGCTATAAGAGAACCAACATTAATACCCATATAGAAGATAGTGAAAGCTGAATCTTTTCGTTTATCTCCATTAGGATAAAGTTGTCCAACTACTGTTGAAATATTTGGTTTAAAGAAACCATTACCTATAATAAGTGCTGCAAGACCAATATATAATCCTGTATGCCCAGATAGTGCAAATAGCGAAATATTACCAATTGCCATGATTGTACCACCTATTATTATAGAAAGTTTTTGTCCAAGATATCTATCTGCAAGATATCCTCCAATTATAGGAGTGAAGTATGTAAATCCAGTGTATAAACCGTAAATCATAGCTCCTGTACTTACATCAAATCCAAGACCGCCAGCTGCAAAGCTAGTTGTTAAATATAAAATAAGTAAAGATCTCATTCCATAATAACTAAATCTTTCCCACATTTCAGTTAGGAAAAGAAGATATAACCCTGGTGGATGTTTTTCTTTTCTTTTTTGTTCGATTACTGCTGTTGTCAAAAATATCACTCCTATAATTTCATTTATCTTTTATACATTTATATCAATTTAATAGATTATCAATTTAAATGACTTATTATTAATTGTTTTGCCATCTCTTTAACTAAATTGTAACATAATTCGACTCGGTGTGCAAGGACAAATTACAAATGTCCTCCAATGGGGAACGTTTAGTGGGGTTATTATACTGTATTTATAGATATATTAATAGATAAGGTTTTTAGTTATTTAAATATTTGAATATTAAAAGGAAATAATGGAGAGTATATATAGTATAGAAATTATCTAGTTGTTTAGGTAGGATATATTAATGAAGTTTTAATAAAAAGTTACTTAATGTATATATAGAAAGAACTATGTTGAAATAATAGGTAATATAAAAATTAACTTCACAAAAGGGAAGTATTAGTATATAATTAACACTTGTAATAAATAAAAAAGACTCAAACAATTTTCAGTTAACTTAAGTAGTTCGAAATCTTCTTACTAACAAACAACTAGCTTTGATATTTGAACTTGACTTAAGTTGAGTTTTTTTGTATAATTAAATTATAAAACTTAATATAGTAGATAGATTATTAGAAAATCTGTTTACCAACGTGGGGATGTTTTGGCTTCGACGGGGGTAAGAGAGGTTCGATAAGCGAGTAGAGTGAAGCATGTAAACTCTTTAATCGAGTATGCAAAACAATAAACGCAGAAGATAATTTCGCGTTAGCAGCTTAATTTAGCCGCTCATCAGTCCCGACTCCTACGATTGGGGTAGCTGGTGTCATTAAGTAGGGAACCGAGTTTAGCAAAGCTTTGAGCTAGAAACGGAATTTATGAAGCTACCATAGGAACAATTTTGTTATTGGAAGAGTTCTGAGGGAAATAGTAACCAATGACTACACTCGTAGAAAGTCTTACTAATCTACTTTCGGACACGGGTTCGATTCGTTTAGACAGAGTCGCCCTAGGGAGTGATCCTTAGAGGAAAAACTTGGCTTTATCGGTGAAACCTTAACATGAGAATTTAATTCTTGATGATGGCAATACCGAGAGGTATGTGAAGAAATTCAACAGCCTCGTATCGACTTATAGGTTCCTAAAAAGAGTAATCTTCATGGAATACTAGGATGGAAGTTTCAAACTATATTATAGCTTCCATAATACGCCAAGAATCTTCAATCAATTTTGAAGATTATCATATAGTCAGGGCTATAAATTTTGTTTGTAAAAATGAAATTTGAAGATATCAGAATGATATTTTTTGGAAACAGTAGTATGCCACCGACCCGTCATCTCCACCATATAAATCATAGCTTTTGTGCTATGATTTTTTTTATTTATAAGAGGCAAATTCTTTGTAAAACTCTTCTTTTTCAAGAAGCATAGCTTCTGTATATCTACCATTTCTAGGTGTTAAATCTTTATATTTGCTTAAGATTAAGTTAGCCCTTTTCTTTTTACTATGAATAATTAAGTATTGTGAAACTTCTTTAAGTAAATCAATTGCTTGATTTCTTTCTAATATGTATGTAAAACAATCTTTATGCTTTTCTTTATTATAATTTGTTTTTCTAGTTATTTTTCCATGCCCGATAGTTTCTTTTAAATATTCTAATAATTCTATTGTAGTAGATGGTACTGAAACAACGGGTGCTCTATGGGTATTCCTTGAAAGTTTAGTAAGCAAAATACTTCCTTCTCCATCTATTATTCCAGCTATATATGCTGCATCTGTTTCTTTCATAAATAAATCCTCCAAAATTAAAGTTATTAATATTATTGCCAAAAATAGATAACTTTAATATTCAATAAGTGAAAATATTAGTATAGTGTGGTATCATATTTCTAGCAAAAGAGAATTATAGTAGTTTGATTTTAGAATTGCATAAGATAGATGAAGGAGATACTACATGAAATATTACTTAGCACCACTTGAGGGAATTACAGGATACATATATAGAAATGCTTACAAAAAAGTTTTTGGTGACATTGATAAGTATTTTGCACCTTTTATAGTGCCTAATCAAAGCAATAAGTTTAAAACTAAAGAATTAAGAGATCTACTACCAGAGAATAATGTAGGGATTAATTTAGTTCCACAGGTACTTACTAATAATGCAGAGGGATTTATTTTTACAGCAGAGAAGCTTAAAAGTATGGGATATGATGAGATTAATATAAATCTTGGTTGTCCATCTGGGACTGTTGTTTCAAAGGGAAGAGGTTCAGGCTTTTTGGCATATCCAGAAGACCTTGATAGATTTTTAGATGAGATATTTAAAATTGATGATATGAAAATTTCTATAAAAACTAGACTAGGAAAAGATGAGCCAGATGAATTTTATGAGCTTATGAGGATTTATAATCAATATCCTATGGAAGAGCTTATTATACATTTAAGAACTAGACAGGATTTTTATAAGAACAAACCTAATTTGGAAATGTATAGACATGCCTTAGAGGTAAGTACAAATCCTGTATGTTATAATGGGGATATTTTTTGTACACAGGATGATAAAAAGATTATAGAGCAGTTCCCAGAAACAGATAGAATTATGCTTGGAAGAGGTATAATTTCTAATCCAGGAATTATGGGAGAAATAAAACACAATAGACCGTTAACTAAAGAGAAAGTTAAAGAGTTCCATGATGAACTTTTAAGTGGATATACAGAATTATTTAAAAATGATCAAAGAGTAATTTTATTTAAAATGAAAGAAGTATGGGCATATATGAATTGGGTGTTTTCTGAACACACCAAGTATGCAAAGAATATAAGAAAGTCACAAGACATTGTAGGATATAAACGAGCTGTTGAAGCTTTATTTAGAGAACAAGATGTTGTAGCAGGTGCTAGTTTATTTAAAGAGAGAATATAACAAAAGCTAAGCGCATAGTTAAACCTACAAATGGTTTTGACTATGCGCTTAGCTTTTATTTTAAATATCTTTTAATATGTTAAAAAAAATGTCGATTTAAATGAATGGAAAAAAGTATTTTTATAGCATATATTTATATAAATATATAGAATAGGAAGGGGAAATATTTACTATGTCTGGTGGCTTTGAAGTTATGTTTTTTATAGTGTTTTTATTTGTAATTGGAGTAATTATGACAAGTGTGATTAAAGGGATTGGAACTTGGACAAAGAATAATAATTCACCAAGATTAATGGTTAAAGCTAGTATTGTATCTAAAAGAATAAATACAAAACATCGTAATCATGCTGTTGGTGGAGATATGAGTGGTTCACAAGGTTACCATAGAACAACATCAAGCACTTATTATATTACTTTTGAGGTAGAGAGTGGAGATAGAATGGAATTTCATATTAGTGGAGAGGAATATGGTCTATTAGTTGAGGGCGATTATGGAGAGTTATCATTCCAAGGTACTCGTTACTTAGGATTTGTTAGGGAAAGATAGAAGTTGTTAAAAGACTTTTTTTGTTTGAAAATATAGAAATGCACATTGAAAATTCTCAATGTGCATTTTATTATTTGTATTCAATTTCTTTTAAGGAATCTAAAATTTCTTTAGCTTGTACATCTGATATATAAGTATCAATAAATTGTTTAAAATAGTTTCTAAGATTTTCATCGCAAATATAAATATAAGTACCTTTAATTCCTCTTGTTAGAATAGTTTTATAAATATTAATTATATAATTATGAAGTTCTGATTCTACTTTGATAGAGTTTTTACCAGTTGTATCAAAATATTTTGATTTATTTACAATTAGTTGATCATCTTTATAGCTTATTTCATGACCAATTATAATTCCAGTATAGTTTAAATCATATCCTTGAGTTGTATGAATACAACCAACTTCGTTTATTGCATTAGGTGTATTTATCCAGTCTTTATTTGTTGAGTTCCATTGAAGGTTAGTATCTTGAATAGTTATGTCATAAGCATTTTTGTCTTTTTTAGATTTCCAATCCCAAGCATAACCTGCAATAAGTCTACACAAACCCAATTTTTCATTTTTGAGTTTTATCATTTCGTGCATTTCTGAAATATTATCAAATAGAAGAAGTTCATAATTATTAAAAGTGAGTTTTTCTTCTTGAGTTTGTCTTAAAATATTTTGGATATAATTTATATAATCTCCACCACCGAGAACTCTCATTTGTGATGTTATTTTATGCATTTCGAATTTGATTTTTTCAAAGTCTTCAGCCCTTACATCTGATGGCTTTATTGATTGGTTTTTATCATAACAAAGTATCATATGTTTGCAAGACATATTAATCCAATCGAGCTGAGTACCCTCATTTATATCAAGTCCAAGTTTTCTATTTGTATTATCAAAAGCACCCATAGCAGTTATATTAACTCTTCGATTGAGTCTATGGGCTTCATCGACTATAAGGATATCATAGTCATTTTTAGTAGCATCAGAAGGACTAAGTACCATATTTGATTTTAAATTTTTTACTGATTTAAAAACATTACTTAAAGTTGACCTAAGTGAAGTCATAGGGACAACTAGTCCAATTTTTAAATGTTTAGTTTTTTTAAGTTCTTTTAAATACTTTAAAAGATAAATAGCTACAATAGTTTTACCAGTACCAGGTTCACCTTGTATCATATGTTTGCTTTGGGTATTATGAATTATACTAGAAATAATATCATCAGCAACGAGTGACTGTTCAGCGGTTAATGCCTTGTAAGGAGAGTATTTGAATAAGTCACTATTACGGATTTCAAATAATCCTCTTGTAACTATATTTTTCTCTTTAAGCTCATCCCAAATTTTATCAAATTTTTCATTATAAAAATCTTTTTTATAGTAACTGTGATTACTAAGACCACCATTACCATTTTGTAGTTTATATTTAGCATCCGCGGACATATACTCAATTAGTAAAGATTCTATATTTAAAGTAGCAGATTTATTGAAATCAGTATCTGCAATAATATCTATTGTATCAAGTTTAGTTCTTTCAGTGTTTTTTCTATGTTGAATACTACGATTATATACTCTTGTTGATTCACCAACATAAGCCTCTTTATCATTTCTGATAATATATACAACAGGCCAATTTAAGCCATACTCATAATTTTTGATTTTATCGAGTTCATCTTCTTTGTAGTCAAAAGTTTTAATTAGTCCCATATATACTCCTTAATTTTTAAATTACTGTATAATAATTATATAACTATTAGTTAAAATTTACTAATTTATAGTTGGTATATACAAACTATGGATATTATAAAAGAAGAGTATGAAATTTAAAAACAAAGGAGAGAGAAAAAAATGAAGGAAACAAGAGAGAGAGTTAGAAAATTTAGAGACGATAGAGAATGGTCGCAGTTTCATTCACCAGAAAATTTAGCAAAAGCAATTAGTATTGAGGCTAGTGAACTTTTAGAAAATTTCCTTTGGAATAATAATTTTGATAAAGAAAAAGTTAATGAAGAGCTTGCTGATGTTATTATATATTGTATGCATATGGCAGATTCTCTTGGCATTGATATAAAAGATATCATAAATAGTAAAATGGATAAGAATGAAAAAAAGTATCCAGTTGAAAAGGCTAAAGGGAATAGTAAAAAGTATACTGAATTATAAAGAATAGATAAAGTAGAAATAAAATATGGATACAAGTTTCCTAAGGACTATTGATGAAGAATTTAAACAAGATATGGGAAAAGATAAAAATGAGTAAAGCTAAAAAATAAATAATTTTAAAATAGAAAATTAATTTATTCACCAATATACTAAAGGCCTTATAAAATCAAAACCTATTGTAGGAAAAAGAGTTGATAGATTATATTCAATAGATGGGAAAGACAAAGAATAGTTATAGCGAGGGCAATAGCACTTGCACAAGAATTTATAGTAGTCGATGAACCAGTTTCATCACTTGATGTTTCTATACAAGCACAAATAATTAATCTGTTTAGTGATTTAAGAAAAGAAAAAGGACTAGCTTATCTTTTTATATCACATGATTTAACTTAATTTGAATAATGGCAATATCATCAGTAGCTGCTATTGCAGGGCAAGGACCAAAGGCTACATTTACAAAATCAGGATAACAGGGGGAGAAGTTTCTTTATAATTTTAACAATAGGGATGTTATATTATGTAGTGAAAAAAATAATTAATAATAAAATGAAAGAGAACAATATGCAGTTAAGCTATTGTTCTCATTTGAATTTGTATAAAAGTATAAAATATAATTTTTAGAGGATTATTTCCAAGCATTATAATAAGGGTTATACTTCTTTTCAAAACCTATACTAGTGCTAGCGCCGTGAGCAGGGTGAACTCTTAAATCTTCATTTTGACTATTTATAAGTCTAACAATACTTTCTTTTAAGTCATTCATATTACCAGTTTTAAGGTCTGATCTACCTACTGCACCTTTGAAAAGGGTATCTCCAGAGAACATATCATTTTCAAAGATATAGCAAACTCCACCCATAGTATGACCAGCAGTTGGAACAAAAGTAATTTCTTTATCGCCAAGAGGCAGTGTATCTCCATCTTTTAATTTGATGAAACTTCTACCATCAAGGTTATAGTGTCTTACAATTCCACGCTCTTCATATAGGTCGTTGTAGTTATACATGAATAAATCGTATTCTTTTTCATACATATATATTGGAACATCAAAAGCATCAGTCGCACTTATATGGTCTAAGTGTGAGTGAGTTAAAATAATTCCTTTAACAGTTAAGTTATTATCAGCTACAACTTTTTGAATCTTTTCTTTCTCATATCCAGGGTCTACTATGTAACATTCCCCTTGATAATCAACAATATAAGTATTCATTTCGATATATTGGTCTTTGTATATTTCACCTTGTACTTCTATTTTAAACATAAATAATCGCTCCTTAAGTTTTAATAATCTATAAGGAATAATAATATTAATAAATTCATTGACAACTAAATTTATATATTATTAAAGTAACAGATTTTTGGGGCTATAAAGTAACAAATTAGCTTTGTTTTAAGTTAGTAAGTTTTTCTGTATAGCTAATAATAGTATATTCAAAAAACATAAATACTATTGCAGATATAAAAGATGCTTATGAGAAAAAATAAGATGTATTTTCATTTCAAAATACAACTATAAATAATCCTATCTATTACATTGAACAAGTTAATTTTGGAGGATATTTTGGTGAATCACAGTATGATAATTATGGGGATGTAAAGGTAGATGGTCAAGGAGATTTAGCTATGCTATTAGTTAGATCTAAATCTAATCCATATACAAAATCGGAATTTAATGGAGCATTTCCACAACTTGGAATTATATTATCAGGAAATAAACTTATAACACATGGTGGTGGTATAGGTGGTACTTCTATAAATGACTGTAGTAAGGTGAATTAAGTAGAAAAGTTTGATAAACTAAGATTAAAAAGATAAAGAGTTTATTGAGGTGAAATTTATGATATATACAATAACATTCAACCCTGCACTTGATTATGTAGTTAAAGTTGATAGTTTAAAACTTGGAGAAGTAAATAGAAGTAATCAAGAAGAAATATATGCTGGTGGTAAGGGAATTAATGTTTCTATAGTTTTGAATAATCTTGGTGTTAAAAGTAAAGCACTTGGATATATTGCTGGATTTACTGGTGGTGAAATTGAGAAACGAGTTAAGGAGTTTGGATGTGATACAGATTTTATAAAGCTTGAAAGTGGAATGTCTAGAATTAATGTAAAACTTAAATCAAATAAAGAGTCTGAAATTAATGGTAGTGGACCTAGTATATCAAAAAATGATTTAGAGAAATTATTTAAAAAATTAGAAAGTTTAAAAGAAAATGATATTTTAGTTTTAGCAGGAAGTATTCCAAGTAGTTTGCCTAGTAATATATATGAAGTAATAATACAAAAGTTTGATGATAGAGGTATTAAATTTATAGTAGATGCAACGGGGGATTTACTTAGAAATGTATTAAAATATAAGCCGTTTTTGATAAAGCCTAATCATCATGAACTTGCAGAGTTATTTAATGTAGAAATAAATTTAGATGAAGAGATAATAGTGCAAGCTAAAAAACTTAGAGAATTAGGAGCTAGAAATGTTTTAATATCTATGGCTAGTGATGGAGCTATTTTAATTACAGAGGATAATGAAGTTTTAAAAAGCAAAGCACCTAAAGGAGTAGTTATAAATTCAGTAGGTGCAGGAGATTCTATGGTGGCTGGATTTATAGCTGGATATTTAGAAAATAATAGTTTGGAAAAAGCTTTTAAACTTGGGATTCTAGCAGGAAGTGCTAGTGCTTTTTCTAGTGGGCTTGCAACTAGAGCAGAAGTGGAAAAATTACTATGAGATATATAATGCGAAAGATAGATGAACTTTTTGAAAGTTTGTCTATCTTTTTTTTATATATTTTATTGTATTAAGAGGTTATTTATTGTAATATAAAAAAGGTATTAATTTATGTCGAAAAAAAGAATATAAAATAACAGAAATCTACTTTTAAAGGAGATTAAGATGAAAAAAGGATTAACTATTAATAAAGTGGTTGCTATTGGTATTGGTGCTGCTGTATTTATGATACTTGGTCGTTTTGCAGCAATTCCTACAGGGATTCCTAATACAGAGTTTGCTACATGTTATGCATTCCTTGCTCTTATGGCAATTATATATGGACCTAAAACAGCTTTTGCTATTGGATTTTTAGGACATACTCTAAAAGACTTAACTTATGGCTCACCATGGTTTAGTTGGATTATTGCCTCAGCAGTTATGGGACTTATTATTGGTTTTGCTAGTAAGCGAATTAATATTTCAGATGGTATTTTTGAAAAAAAGCAAATGATTATATATAACATATATCAAGTAGTCGCTAATGCTATCGCTTGGGGATTTGTTGCTCCAACTTTAGATTTTGTTTTATACAAAGAGCCAATAGAAAAAGTCTATATACAAGCAGCAGTTGCTGGTGTAGCAAATACAATTACTTGTGGAATACTAGGTACAATACTTATTTACTCATATTCAAAAACAAGAATTAAAAAAGGTAGTCTTAAAAAGGAATATCTTTAATGGAGAGAATACCAGATAGATTTATTTTGGTATTCTATTTTTATTTATAGCGAAAATTATTTTAAGTAACAGGGGGAAGAAAGATTGAAAAAAACAGTCATTGAGTTTAAAAATTTCAGTTTTCAATATAGAGCGCAAGAGTGTCCAACTTTAAATAATATAAATCTTACAATTTATGAAGGTGAGAAAATTTTAATAGTAGGACCTTCAGGTTGTGGAAAAAGTACAATTACTAACTGTATAAATGGACTTGCACCTTTTTTATATGAAGGTGAGATTAAAGGAAGTTTAAAGGTTAATGGGAGAGAAACTAGAAATAGTGATATTGCAGGATTATCAAATGAAGTTGGAACAGTTCTTCAAGACCCTGATGGGCAGTTTATTGGGCTAACAGTAGCAGAGGATATTGCTTTTAAGCTTGAAAATGAATGTGTACCACAAGAAGAGATGATAAGAAGAGTTGATATGGTTTCAAAAATTGTAGGGGTAGATACTTACCTTGATGCTTCACCACATAGTCTGTCAGGTGGGCAAAAGCAGAGAGTCACTCTTGCAGGGGTTATGGTTAGCGATGCAAAGATACTTCTTTTTGATGAGCCGCTTGCAAGTTTAGACCCTGCAACTGGGAAAGTTTCTATTGAACTTATAGATAAAATTCATAAGGAAAATAATAAAACTATTATAATTATAGAGCATAGACTTGAAGATGTTCTTCATAGAGATGTTGATAGGATTATAGTTATGCATGAGGGTGAGATACTTGCAGATATAAGCCCAGATAAACTTTTAGCAAGTAATGTTTTAATTGAAAATGGAATTAGAGAACCACTTTATGTAACAGCATTAAAATATGCAGATATTCCTGTAAAAGAAGAGATGAAGCTTGCTAGTATTAATACTATAGAGCTTGATGAATATAAAGAGAAGCTTAGAAATTGGAGTAGTGATGTTGAAGAGATTGCTATAGCAAAGGAAAGTGAAGTTATATTAGAGTTTAAAAATGTAGATTTCTCTTATGATAAAAAAGGTAAGCAGATTTTAAAAGATGTTTCATTTAAAGTAGAAAAGGGAGAAATACTTAGTATAGTTGGAAGAAATGGTGCAGGTAAGTCTACAATTTCAAAGCTTATATGTGGATTCTATAAACCAACAAAAGGACAAGTTCTTTTTGAAGGCAAAGATATGATAAAAGATTCTATTAAAGAGAGAGCAGAGAATATAGGAATAGTAATGCAAAATCCAAATCAAATGATTTCTAAGCCTATGATAATGGAAGAAGTAGGACTAGGCTTAAAGGTTAGAGGATTTAGTGAGGAAGAAACAAAAGAGAGAGTTATAGAAACACTTAAAATATGTGGGTTATATCCATTTAGAAATTGGCCTATATCAGCACTTAGTTATGGTCAAAAGAAGAGGGTAACAATAGCTTCTATCTTAGTTTTAAATCCTAAAGTTATTATTCTTGATGAGCCAACAGCAGGACAAGATTTCAAACATTACACAGAAATTATGGAGTTCCTTGTAGAGCTTAATAAAAAAGGAGTTACTATAATAATGGTTACTCATGATATACACCTCATGCTTGAATATACTGACAGAGGGATAGTCCTAGCAGGTGGGCAAAAGATAGCAGAGGATATAGCATCTAATATTTTAACTGATGGTGATGTTATAGAAAGAGCTAATCTTAAAGAAACTTCACTTTATGAACTTGCAGTAAAACTAGGGTTTGAAAAACCTAGAAATTTAGTTAATAAGTTTATAGAAGTTGATAGGAGGGCAAGATAGATGCAAACTATGCTTGAATATTCAAATAAAAATTCATTTGTACATAAACTTACAGGTGCAGCTAAGATATTATTTTTACTAGCTTATATACTAGCATCAATGATAAGTTATGATACAAGACTTTTAGTAGGACTTTTAGTTTTAAGTATTATTATATTTAAAGTTTCAAAAGTTGAGTTTAAAGAAATATCATTTGTATTTTACTTTATAATAATATTTCTTGTAATAAATACAATAGCAATATATCTTATATCACCATATCAAGGGTGTGAGATATATGGTACAAAAACAGTATTATTTAAGATAACAAATTACTATCAAGTAACATCAGAGCAATTATTTTATCAACTTAATTTTGTACTTAAATATTTACTAATAACACCAATGGCACTTATATTTATGGTTGCAACAAATCCAAGTGAATTTGCAGCATCTTTAAATAAAATAGGTGTGAGTTATAAAATTGCTTATTCAGTAGCAATAGCACTTAGATATGTACCAGATATTCAAAGAGAGTATCATGATATAGCATTTGCACAACAAGCAAGAGGGATAGATATGTCTAAAAAAGCTAGTGCAATAACTAGAGTTAAAAATGCTTCAGTAATTATAATGCCACTTATATTCTCTAGCCTAGAAAAGATAGATAAAATAAGTTGCGCTATGGAAATAAGAGCATTTGGAAGTAAAGAAAAACGTACTTGGTATAGTGGGAAGAAGTTTGCAAAGAGTGACTATGCAGTTATGATATTTGGGCTTTGTCTTGTGATACTAGCAGGGTACTTAGTATATGTGAATGGTGGAAGATTCTATAATCCATTCATTTAGAATAATAACAGGGAAACTATGCATTTAATTTGTGCATAGTTTTTTTCTTTAATTAAGTTTAAAAATAATTAAAGAAGGTTATATCTAAGGTAGTTGAAAATAGTAATTTAAGAAGAAGTTAAAGGATATGTTAATTTTCCTTTGAAAAGTAGATTTTTATTTTAGTTTGATTTAAAATAAATATGTAAGAAATTTTTAATAAATATGTAATATTTTACTTTAATAAAATTTAGTTTAAGTATAGGGGAGATTTTTATATGAAAAATAAAAAGATTGGTATTATAATTTTAGGGTTAGTACTTGTAGGTGGAGTAGCTGGTGGGTATAGTTATAAATCACATATGAAAGAAGTAAAACAACAAGAGTTAGAAGCTCAACAGGCACAGGAAGTTAAAGCTAAAGAAGAACAAGTTAAAGTTCAAGATACAAAAGAAGTTGAAGAAGATAAGGTCAAAGTATCAGGGCTTAGTGATAAGCATATTGCAGAGTCTAAGGTAGAGAAAGAAGATGTGATTAATTCTAATTTTAAATCTAAAATAGAGTCATATGTTTCAGAATTTAGAAAATCTGGAGATGATATTCAAGGTTTTATTGGAAAGTTAAATAGTATAGACACTAAAAGTTTGAATACACAGGAAAAAACACTATATGATAATGTAAGACGAGCAGCAGGTGAGTGGAGTGATTTAAATTCTGTTTATAGTCAAATTAGAATGGCTGGTGATGGTTCTATGGAGGAGATTGTTAAATATAATTCAGAAGATTCAATAAATGAATCTAAGAAAGTTATTGATAAGACAGATGTTAAAAACATAATATCTACAGGAGTAATGTCTAAAGAAGCTGTAGATAAAGAAATTTCATTTTTAAAAGAATATATAGAGAATAAAGAGCAAGATGTAAAAAAAGAGAAAGAAGAAGAGCTGCAAGTAAAAGTAGAACATGCAAAGTTAAAAACTACACAGGAAAAAGAAGAATTTTATTACAATGAAATTAAGACTGCTAGACAAAGACAGATGGATTATATCAACTCTATTAAAGATCCAAATACAAAGCAATCAGTACAATCATCTATGGCAGCAGCTATTGCAAAGGAAACTTCATTAGAGTTAAAATATCCAGAAGACTCTAAAATTATACAAGCAAGTTTAACAAAAGTTCTTGAAGGAGCAAAATTAAATAATTAATTTATGAAAATGTAGAGGTGAAAAAGTTATTGATAGTAACCTTTTTTTATAGAAAATGACACATATAAGTAATGAGGAATAGGAAGCTTGATAGTATAATGATATATGTAGAAAAAGGTTTATTTTAGGAGGAAGAAAGTTTGGCTAGATGGAGAGCAAGTGGAATATATAGAAAAATAAATATTGTGGTAGACATAGTAGCAGCTATATGGGTTATTTTATTAAGTATTATAAGTTATAAATTTTGGGTAACTGCACAAGCTATGATACCAGCTCATTTTAATGAGGTAGGAACTGCTGACCATTATTTATCAAAGAATTCATTATTTATTATTGTTGGGATTTCTATTGGGGTATACATACTATTATTTATTATGAGTACATATCCTAACTTGGAAAAACATTTAATTAAAATAACAAAGAATAATAGGGATAGACAGTACAATTTAACAAGTACATTTTTAAAAATTTTAAATCTTGAAGCTATACTTTTATTTGTGTCATTTCAAATGAAACTTATAAAGTCAGCTGAGAGTGGAATAGCGAGTATAACAGATATAATAATACTTGTACCGGTTGTAGCAATACTTATCACAACGGGTATTTATGTAGCACTTATATTTAAAGAAAAGTAAAGCACATAATTAGGGTATAGAATATATTTAGTAAAAGGGATTTCTTATAATTATGAGAAATTCCTTTTTTATATAGATATAGGTTAGAGTAAAATGTAGAAAAATAGTTAATTGAACAACTCTATGTAAAAAATCTTCGTAAGATGTTATTATTATATTAAGAAAAAATGGACAAGTTGGAGGACAATTTTAATGAATAAAAATACATATAAATTATATATTCAAATTTTAGAAGAGGAACTTATACCAGCAATGGGCTGTACAGAGCCAATTGCAATAGCTTTTGCAGCAGCTAGAGCAGCGGCAGTTTTAGGTGAAGAACCTACTAAAATAGTTGCAAAGTGCAGTGGTAACATAATAAAAAATGCTATGTGCGTTACTGTTCCAAATACTGATGGATTAGTTGGGATAAAGGCTAGTTCTATAATTGGAGCAATCGGTGGAGATGCAGATAAAGGTCTTGAAGTTATAAGTAAGGTAACTCAGGAGCATAAAGATAGAGCGAAAGAATTAATGGATACAGATTATTGTACTATAGAAAACTTAGAGGAAAATATACCTCTTCACATTCAAATGGAAGTTTATTCAGAAAATCATAGTGCTATGGTTGAAATAAAATTTGCACATAATAACATATCTAAAGTTGTTAAAGATGGAAAAGTTGAATTTGAAGCAGATGAGGACCCTGAAAAGTATCTTGGTGTTTTTGTAGATAGAAGTATATTATCAGTTAAAGATATATATGAGTTTTCAAATACTGTTGATATAAAAGATATTAAATCTCTTATGGATACACAGATAGAATATAACATGAATATTTCAAAAGAAGGTATGAGTGGAGAGTATGGAGTTGGTATAGGTAACATAATTTTAAAAACTGGAGATAAAAATAATGTAGTTACTAAGATGAAAGCTTATACATCGGCAGCATCAGAAGCTAGAATGAGCGGGAGTGCAATGCCTGTTATGACTAACTCAGGTAGTGGAAATCAAGGAATGACAGTTTCAATCCCAGTTATTTTATACGTTAATGATAAAAAAATGTCAGATGAAAAATTATATAGAGGGCTTGTATTCTCTAATCTTATAACTATTCATGAGAAAGCTGGAATAGGTAGATTATCGGCATTTTGTGGTTCAGTTGTTGGAGGATGTGCAGTAGGTGCTGCTATAACTTATCTTGAGGGCGGAAGTTTAGAACAGATAGATAAGGCAATAGTAAATACTTTTGCAAATATTTCAGGAATAGTATGTGATGGGGCTAAACCTTCATGTGGGTCAAAAATAGCAACTTGTATAGATGCTGGTATGATGGCACACTATATTGCTATGGAGGACAAGGCATATGACTATAATACAGGGATTATAAAGGGTGATATAGAAGAAACTATTTCAGCTATTGGAAGACTTGGAAAGTATGGAATGCAAGGAACAGATAAAGAGATATTAGAAATTATGATAGAAGATTAATATAGTAAGAAAGCATTTGCATTTGCAGGTGCTTTCTTACTATATTTAGTTTATGTATTCTTATCAATAATGTTTTTAACAACATTTATTGGTCCAGTTCTTGTCATATAGAAGAATAATTTTGCCATATCTTTTTCTTCTTCTTTCATACCAGTTTTAATCCAATCTTTCATTACATCAAAATAAGCAGCAGAAATATAGATAAATGAATAGTGTAATCCAGCAATATTATCAGACTCACTTGGCAAAGATTTTTTATCACGAAAAATTTGTTCAATATGTCTTTTGAATTTATATTCAAAGTTAGCATTTGAATTATTAATTATTACAGCTTTTAGTAATTTAGACTTCTTTTTAAAATATCTAAAGTTTTCTTCTATTTTATTAATTACAAGTTCTGAGTAAGGCTTATTGCTAGGATTTATCTTAGGACTATTCATAACTTCTTTTAATTCACTCATAATAGTATTTTCAATAAATTCGAGTAAATCATACTTATCATTATAATGTAAATAAAAAGTACCTCTACTGATATTAGCAGCTTTTACTATGTCGGTTACTGTTATATTGTTAAAAGATTTTTTATATAATAAGTCTATAAAATAATCTTGGATTTTTCTATCTGTTGTTAAGAATCTTTTATCATTTTTTTCTGTCATTAGAAATTCTCCTATTTTAGCTAACTTTTTGAGTATTATATATAGTATATATTTTAATTGTTGAACAAATCAAGTCTAAGTGTTCATTGAGTTCTATAGTATTTAAGTTATAATGATAAAAAAGAAGACAAGAAATTAAACAAAAGATAAAAAAATAGGATGTGAAATTTATGGCAAGAGGATTATTTATTATTTTTCCAGGGCATGGACATGTGAATCCAACAATTGGATTAGTAAGTGAACTTATAAATAAAGGTGATGAAGTAGTATATATTTCATCTGATGAATATAGAGAGAAGCTAGAAAAAGTAGGTGCGAAGTTTAAAGGGTATACAGGTATTAATATGACATCAAAGAATGCTGATATACACAAAAAGTCTTTAGATTTAGCATTTGAGGAAGATGGAGAATTTGATTATATAGTGGTAGATCCATTTATAAATCCGGGAACAAAAATAATTAAAAAATTTAATATTAAAAAAGTAATACAGAGTGTAACAACATTTGCACTTAATAAAAATATGTCACAACGTATATTTGAATATAATCAAAAAAGAGGTTCTGTAGAACTTGCTAAAATGCTTAAAGATAAATTCTTTACAGGATTTGAAGAGATAAATAAAGAGTATGGAGTAATAGCACCAAAAAGCATGGTGGAGGTAATGAAAGGTGTAAATTCTGATTTGAAAATTGTGTTTACATCAAGATATTATCAACCAGAGGTTGAAAGTTTTGATGATACATATAAGTTTGTAGGACCATCTATTTTTGATAGAAAAGAGCTTAGTGATTTTAAAATAAGCAATCCTGATAATAAAAAACTTATATATCTTTCACTTGGAACATTAGCTAATAAGAATTTTAGCTTTTACCATGAAGCTTTTAAAGCATTAGGAGATAATAATGATGTTAAAGTTATAATGTCTATTGGAAAAGGTAATAAAATAGAAGAACTTGGACAAGTTCCTAGTAACTTTGATATATATAATTATGTTCCACAACTCGAAGTGTTAAAACAAATAGATTTATTTATAACACATGGTGGGATGAATAGTTCAAGTGAAGCTTTATATAATGGTATACCACTCATAGTAGTTCCACAAATGGCAGAACAACCAGTTGTAGCAGCTAGAGTTGAAGAACTTGGTGCTGGAATTAACCTTATAGAAAAGCAAACTGCTAATGATATAAAAGAAGCTGTTGAAGCTATTTTAAATAATAGTAGTTATAAAGAAAATGCTATTAAGATAGGTGAATCACTAAAAAATAGTGGTGGATACCAAAAGGCTACAGAACTTATACACGAGATATTAAAATAAAAAATTATAGTAAAAATAGCTTTAGAAGAAATTCTAAAGCTATTTTTATATAGTTATAAATTATTGGGGTGAAAGTCTTTTTTCTTCTCTTTGTTTAATTAATAGCCCATAAAGTAAGTCTGCAATTTCTTTAACTGATTTATCACAGTAATACTCATTAATTAAATTATTAGCTTCAATTGGATCATTTGTTAGATTATACATCTCAAAGTCTTCAATCTTATCAATTCTATTAATAGTATAAATATCAACCTCGCAAAGCTTATCGGATACTCTTTTATCAAGAAGTTTATCTTCTTTGTTTGGCGATGTCCAAAGTTCGCTGTTATTAAAGTATCTAGAAAACTTCCATTTTTCACGATAGTTAGTCTCAGTATTTTTTAAATAAATGATTATGGTTTCTACACTGCTAGGTTCAATAACTGCTTTATAGGTTTTTCCTTCAAAAGTTTCTTGATGTTGTCCTTTTGTTGGGTCATCATCAGTCATAAAGTAAATTCCTTCTGAAAATTCAGGAGAGTCACAACATTTATTGAACAAAGGTGTTAAATCTCTACCAACAGGTTTTAAAGCTTGAGTATGTGTTTTTTTAAGTTTTAATCTTGTAGTAGCTTGATCTATATTCGCAAGTGAAAGTAATGTTGGAAGTAAATCTACATGGCTAGTTATAGCATCAGTACACTGATAATGGTCAAATAATTTTGGGTTATGGATTATAAGAGGTACGTGGGTTGTTTCTTCATATGCTTGATACCATTTTTCAAAAAGACCACCATGTGAGCCACCAAGATCTCCATGATCAGAAGTGAAAATAATAATAGTATTTTCATAGAATTTAGACTTTATAAGTGCATCTAAAACTCTTTGCATTTGTGTATCAGCTTTAAGCATCAAAGAATAGTAAAGCTGTCTATATTCTTCAGTATCTAAAGATGGTTGAAAAGCTTCTTGATATACTTCTTTATACGATTTTTGACATCTTGGTTTAGTTGATAAATCCTCATGAGAAGTAGGGGCGCTATCTATATGAGGAACCGAAGGATCAATAGAAAAATTAAAATCATCACTAAGTCTACTTATTTCACCATAGAGTGTTATATCATGAGGGTTAACAAAAGAAGTAGTCATAATCCAAGGTTCTAAAGAATCATTATCATTAAGTTGTTCTATAAGTTCAATTGCTTCATTAGCAAAAATAACATCCCTGCCAGATATCATTTTAGGTGATGATGAACCAGAATTTGCAGGTAAATCACCAAATGGTTCAGGACCAACCCATCCATTAAAACCATAAGGAAGAAGTTTATTTGCTTTTAAGTATCTTTCTTCGCCAAGAGGAGAGGGAATGCCAGAATTAATATCATAGCTTAAATATGATGGGTGATTAGGAGCAGGATTTATAATATCAGCTTGAGATGCATGCCATTTTCCTTTCCAAAAAGTTGAATAACCTGCTTGTTGAAAATAATCTCCAAAAGTTGGTACGGTGTTAGGATCAAGCCAAAACATATCTGAGTCAAAATCATCTTTTGCAGCACCGGGAGTTTGGCTTACACCATGAAGTGAGGGATACTGACCAGTATAAATACTAGCTCTACTTGGTGCACAAGCAGTACTTGCAGCATAGTGGTTTTTAAATTCAAATCCATTTTGCTTTAAAAGAGTTTGAGCTTTTAAGTATTGAGTACGCCATTCTTTAGTAGCTTTACTCTCATATATTGTTGGAAATCTTTCTTCATCTACCATAAGAATTAGTATATTGGGTCTTTGCATATAGAAGCCTCCTAATAATTTTTTATATTTTACATTTTATGAATTTTAATGATAAAAAATGTTTGATATTAAATTATTAAGCATGTTTAAAGAAAAAAAGATACTAGAATTATTATTCTAGTATCTCTAAGATTTCGATAGTGTAATTGTCACCAGGGGCAACAACTTCAATAACATCACCAATTGATTTCCCAAGCAAAGCTTTTCCAAGTTCTGATTCTATGCTAATCATCATATTTTCAGGGTCTAAATCTAGTGTAGTTACAAGTGTTATGATTTCTTCTTCACCATCTTCAACAAATTTAACTTTAGCTTTAGTATTTATAGTAAGTTTTGATTTATCAAGCTCTGCAGTATCCACAACAGTAGCTGTTGAAATCATAGTCATAAGATATTGTATTCTATTATCATTCTCTCTATATTCAGCGCAAGCTTCCTTATATTCAGCATTTTCTGATCTATCTCCATGAGCAGCTGCTATTAATTTATCTTTAGCAATTTCAGCTCTTCTAACTGTTAATCTAAAATCAAGTTCTTCTTGAAGTTTTGTCATATTCTCAATAGTTAAAACATTATTCATATTAAACCTCCATAGTGTATTATCATAATATTATACAATATTATGATAGGATTTTGTACATTAAATATAAATTTTATATTTTTGATTAAAATGCAGATACTAGATTTAAGATAGAAAATTGGAAAGGGGATTAGATATAGTGAAAACTATTGTTGTAGGTGCTGGAATTGGTGGACTTTGTACAGCTATAAGGTTATTAAATAAAGGATTAAAAGTTCTTATAATTGAAAAGGAAGATACTATAGGTGGGAGAGTTAATATAAAAGAAAAAGATGGTTTTAAGTTTGATTTAACAGCTTCAGTTTTAATGAATGAAGCAAGTTATATAAATATTTTTGAAGAGTGTGGTAGAAACTATAGAGATTATATAGAGGTTATAAACCAAGAACATACATATAGAGTGAATTATAGTGATGGAAGTCAGTATGATTTTTATTCAAATAAGGAAAAGATGGATATAGTTCTAGAAAGGATGCAGGAGGGGTTATCATTTGAATACAATAAGTTTGTAGATGAAAGTTTTAGAAAGTATTTATTAGCAAAAAAATATTTTTTAGATAAACCAATGATTAGCATTTTTGAATTTTTAAGTTTTCAATCAATTTTTAAGTTTTTAGATATAAAACCGGTAGAGCATAGTTATAAGTTTATTAAAGACAGAGTTAGTTGTGAGAAACTTAGAGAATATCTGATTTTTAAAACTATGTATATAGGAACTAATCCATATGGTTCATCAAATATATATACTTTAATTCCAGCTATAACTCAAAAACAAGGTTTATTTTATATAAAGGGTGGAGTTTATGCTTATGTAAAAGCTTTAGAGAAACTTATATATGAACTAGGAGGTGAAATTAAAGTTAGAACAGAAGTTACAAAAATAGTTGTAGATAATAAGAGAATAGTTGGGGTTAATGTGGATGGGAAATTTGAACCTGCAGATATAGTTATTGGAAATTCTGATTATTCATATACATTAGAGAAACTTTTAGAAAAAGATATAAAAGAAGTAAAATATAAAAAGAACAATTTGAAAGATAAAGAATATTCATGTTCTACATTTATTCTATATTTAGGGTTAAATAAAAAGATAAATGAGCTAAAATTACATAATATATATCTAAGCAAGGATTTTAAATTAAGTATAGAAGGTCCATTTAAAGGATATATGGTGAAAGATGTAAGTTTATATTTATATTACCCAAGTGCAGTTGATGATAGTTTTTGTGAAATGGGTAAAAGTAGTCTTAATATAATGCTTAGAGTACCTAATTTAAGTTTTGAAAAAATAGAGTGGAATACTAAAAATATTAAAATAGTTAGAGATAATATAATAAATACTATAGCTACAAAAATAAGAGGGTTAGAAGAGATAGAAAAGAGTATAGAAATTGAAGAATATCTTATACCAAAAGATTTTGAAAGCAAGTTTAATTGCTATTATGGCAATGCATTTGGCTTAAGTCATAAACTTAGCCAAACTAACTATCTAAGAGGACATATGAAATCAAAAAATATTAAAGGTTTATATTTTATAGGTGCCTCAACTCATCCTGGAAACGGAATATCTGTAGTGATAGATGGTACAAAAGTTTTAGAAAATATTATATTAAAGGATTTGATGTAACAAGAAAAAGCTAAGTATAATTTACTTAGCTTTTTTACTGATTTGAATAATAGAGATTTAGCCACCAAGGGTTACATCTTGAATTTTATACCAATTTAATGCTTCATCAATATCAGATGATTTAAAATTAGGCCAAAGGCTTTCAACTACATAAAAATCAGAATAGACAGATTGAATAGGAAGGAAACCACTAAGTCTTCTTCTACCACCCCATCTTATAATAAGATCAATTCTTGAAATATCCTTTGATTGTATATTAGAAGATACATCTTTTGATGTTGTATTTGATTCTTTTAATAAATTTAAATCCCATTCCCATCCATAGTGAATTAAAAAATTTACTTTTATGCCACCAGTACCAAATTTTTTTCTAGTAGTAAATTCTAAAAGTTCTTTTGGAAATGCATGTGATTTAGTATTACCAAGAACTAAAATTTCACAGTTTTCTTTTGTCATAAGCATAACTGATTCTATACAGGCATTTGTAAAAGCAATTTTTTGTTCTGCTGGTCTTTTTGTATTATCAATTGTAAACCCATAAAAAGTTAATTCTTTGATTCCTTTTTTTTCGCAAGTTTTAAAAAGTTCAAGTCCAGGGTTTATACCGTGAGTATAGCCCATATCTTTTTTTAGTGAATTCTCTAAAGCCCAACGTCTGTTTCCATCGGGGATTACACCTATATGTTTTGGTATTCTCATAAAATTCCTCCATAAATTAAAGTATAACTAATAGTATTGCCATTATTGTTAAAAATTATTTAGGGAGGAATATATTATATTTTTTGTGTGTTTTAGTAACAGAGAATATTATTTTAATAAACCAAAAAATAGGTTAATTAAAAAATAAAGGTTATTTTTATTGGTATAGCCTTTAAATTTTGAAATATTATGGTATAATATGAATAAAAGATGAACCAGACGATGGAGGCTAAATAGCATGAATGATTACAAAGAGTTTATATTAACAATAACGGGTAAGGAAGGTAGAGACTTCACAATAGAGCCAGTAACAACACCAGATTCAAAGGTAGTTACTAAGGTTAGTGGATGTGCATTTTCTAACATACAACCAGGAGATACTGTAAAAGCATATTGGATAGGTAGCAGTTTATCAATAAAAGTAGGAAAATAATTGTAGATATAGAGTAAGAGCGAAGAGTAGCAATATTAATATTGTTGCTCTTTTTTAATTTTTAAAAAAATATATAGAAATGTTATTAGTAATTTAATGAATTGGATATACATAGTTTAGATGAGAGTTTCGAATATATAATTGAGAGAATATTTTTAAAATTATATGATAGGAGATGGTATATTTATGAGATTACAAAATAAAGTTGTGTTATTAACAGAAGTAAACTTTGAAAAAGGCTATGAATTAGCAAAATTAATATTAGAAAATGGAGCTAGACTAGCAGTCACAGTAAGAGATAAGGAAGAGGGGATAAAATTTATCACAAAACTTAAAAGAGAACTGGGTTTTGGAACTGATGTTGTATTTTTGAAGTGTGATATGATTGATACAGAAAGCATAAAAAATATGGCATATGAAGTTATTGATCATTTTGGAAGAGTTGATGTATTAATTAATTCTTTAGTTGGTTACATGAAAAATGAGAAAATAATTCTTACAAGAGAAAATGAAGATAAACTGAGTGAAACTATAAAATATATTTTAGAGCTTATGGTAGAACAAAATTATGGGAATATAATAAATTTAGTAAATATATCAGATAATGATATAAAGATGAATTTTGATTTAAGGGAATATATAGAGAATTTATCAAAGAGTCTATTAGTGAATAATATTAGGATAAATACGGTTATGAGTAGTATAGAAAAAAATAATAAAGAATCTATAATAATGCTTGCATCAGATGAAAGTAAAGCAATGAATAATAAATTTATAGGCTAAATAAAAAAGATAATCTCTAGGGGGAATATTCCCTAGAGATTGTCTTTTATTCATTTTTAAGAACTGGTTCGATTGATGTGTCAGAGAAAAATGTATTTGCATTATATAAAAATAATATATCATCATATTGATTTTCTTCCATCAATTTATAAAGGTCATCATAGTAATATCTAGGGTCTATAACTGTTATTTTACTATAATGTTCAGCCAAAAATGGAATAAAGCAATTAGCATATGAGTCTTTAAAAACAATAATACTGTCAGTTGTCCTAGCTGTTGTTTTAATAGTTATTTCAGGATGATTACCAGATAAGAATAAAGCGTACTTATCCTTACCTTCAAGTTTTGAAGTATCATATAAGGTTGGCATTTTATCTGTACTATTACTATATAAAACTTTTAAGTCTTTATTGTTATTTAAATAAACATCTATAGAATCAGTAGAATTACCTCTGAAACCACTTTTAGACGCAAGTGTACCGTTAAAATCAGTTGTAATAGTTTTCGCTATAAATGTAGATTCTACATTATCAAGTTGCATTTCTTTTTTTATAGTCTCATAAGCTTTGCTAGCTGCAAGGCTAGTCCAATGATGGTCTGTTTTATAATATAAATATTCATCACGACTATTATAAAGTGTATTATAAAGGTCTACTGAATTTATATTAGGATCTAGGTTATCATAAAATGATTTTATATAAGTATTTTGATTTTTCACAGGTGAAAAGCTTGGAAGTTTTTCATCAAAAATACTTATAGCAGTTGGTACTATTGCAAATGTTGTTTTTGAATCTTTATATTTTTTTGCAAAGTTATTTATAGAAGTAAGATTAGCTTTGATTTTTTCATCTGATATAGGTGAAAAATCTTCTATTAAATAACCATCATCTGCTAAATATACAGAGTTATTATTCTTTTTGCCAAGCATTAAATCAGAGCAAGATTTAATAGCCATAAAAAAATCACGCCCTATAAATTGGTCTGTTTTATATTTCTCATATTTTTTTGTATATCTGCCATCCACAAGTCTTTCAAAAGTGAATTTTGGACTTTTAGAAAGAACTCTATTCTCAGATTCAGAAAAGTCCTTTACAGGAGATAGAGTATTTAAAACAGTTACTCCACCAATTGCTGCTATAAATATAATAGTAAGAATTTTATAGTAAGAATTTTTATTTTGCACAGGCTACCTCCTCTCTAAAATCTAAAATATAAAAATGGATTATAAGTTTCTGTTACAAGATAAGCTATTCCAGTAAAAAGAATTGCAGCATTAATAAGCGTTGGAATTAATGTATTTTTTTCTTTAATTTTTGTAAATAGTTTAAATGGTATTGGTGTTGAGAATGCAACTAATAATATAAATATTACAAGGTAACTTAAAAGATAATAAACACCAGCATTATCTATTAGTGGGTTACCAGATAGTAAAAACATAGTTTTAAGATACTTTAGCCCAGCAGAAAGACTTTCTAGTCCAAAGAAAACCCAACCTACCATTACAAGAAGCATTGTATAAATTCTTGATAAAATAGGATTCATCTTCTCAAGGTATTCTTGAAGGAAAAGTTTTTCAAGGAGTAAAATAGCTCCATAGTAAAGCCCCCACACTACGAAATTCCAACTTGCACCATGCCAAAGTCCTGTGATTAGCCAGACTATAAAAAGATTTCTACATTGAAAAAGTAGTTTACACCTATTACCACCAAGAGGTATGTAGATATATTCTCTAAACCAAGTTCCAAGTGAAATATGCCATCTTCTCCAAAATTCAGTTATACTTTTTGAGGTATATGGATAATCAAAGTTTTCTATAAAATCAAATCCAAACATTTTACCAAGTCCAATTGCCATATCAGAATAGGCACTAAAGTCAAAGTAAATCTGGAATGTAAAAGCAATAATTCCAAGCCAAGCGGTTAATACTGAAAGTTCTGAAATATCCATTGCTGATATGGTTGTCCATAAAAAACCTATGTTGTTAGCAAGTAAGACTTTTTTACCAAGCCCGAGGATAAATCTCTCTACACCTTCGCCAAACATTTCAAATGATTCAGTTCTATCATCAAGCTGTTTATTAACATCTGAATATCTAACTATAGGCCCAGCAACAAGTTGTGGGAACATAGTTACATAAAGTGAAAAAGATACTATATTTTTTTGCACTTTAACTTTACCAAGATAAACATCGATTATATAAGAGAGTGTTTGGAAGGTATAAAATGATATACCTATTGGAAGTGGTAAGTTGGATTTTGTGATATCTAAGGAAAATAACATATTTATGTTATCAACCAAAAATCCATAATATTTAAAAAATCCAAGTATAAGAATATTAACTGCAACGGTAAAAATCAAAAGCCACATAGCTTTTTTTTCATAGATAATATTCCTTGCAATAAGTTTTCCCATAAAGAAATCAAATATAGTAGTAAAAAGCATCAAGAATATATATAATGGTTCACCCCAAGCATAAAAAATTAAACTCATAATTAAAAGTGCTAAATTTTTAAACTTCCTAGGTGATATATAATATAAACCTAAAGTAATTGGTAAGAAAGTAAATAGAAAAATTATACTACTAAAAACCATAAAGCATCTCCCACCTTTCTATTTAATACTTTCTTTAAAAAGATCATATAGTTTTTCATTATCAGGAGAAACACAATAAAATATGTAATTCCCTTTAGATTTTAAAATATACTCTTCTAGAAGAGCACATTGCTCTGGTCCATAAGAACCAAAGGTTGAAATTTGATTTTCAACCCTTGTATCTATGGAATCTTTAATAGCGTCGATATTATTTGTGTCCTTTAATTTGATTATTAAAATTTCATTTACACTCATTGTATAAGCTGGAGTATAAAGAAGATAATCAAGGACATCATCAGTATTTAGTCCAAAAAATCTTCTAAGTTCTTTAAATCCACCCTTAGAATAAGTTTGAGTGTCTATGTTAGAGTCAATTTTTTTTTCAATAACACTAAGGTCTATGTCTTTAGTAGACATACAAGAACACAAAAGCATTGAAAAGCAAATTGTAATAAAAATAAATAATTTCTTAAGCATTAAAAAAGCTCCTTTAAATATAGTTGTTTAATAAATCTAGCCATTTGTTGTAAAAAGAAGGTTTAAGGTGCATACCATCACCTTCAAACAGAGTGGTATTGTCTATTAGAATTTGATTAGAGTTTACATATTCTACATCAAGTTCATCACACATTGCTCTTAGTGCTGTATTATAGGTATCTATTTGTTTGTATACAGGTCTACCTATAGTAACCTTTTCTTCAACAGGTAAAATTGAATTAACGAAAACTTTGCTATCAGGAAGCAAAGCTTGGATTTCTTTTATCAGTGATGTGTAATCATCTATAAATCCATCTATGTTAGACTGATAAATTAAAATATCATTCATACCATATAGTGTAAATATATGTTTTGGACTAAGTGAAGAAAGTGTAGTGATATTATTTGCTTTAGCAGATACAAGATTCCCCCCTTTTACACCTATAACAGAAGTATTATCTAAAAAACCATATACAGTTAATCCTTCGGTCTGAGAATCACCCATTATTAGAGAACTAGAGAATATTTCTTTATAATTTTTTGGCTCTGTAGGATTTGTTGGTTCTTCTGGCTTTGGAGGATTTAGCTCTTCCTGAACTTGTTCTATATCATTATTAATATCTGTAATATTGGAATCTTCTAAATCTGTGAGTTCTTTGATATTCTGTATGACATCATTCCCATCATTACGAGTTAAATCTTTTTTTGAAGAAGTAAGTATAATATTAGTTAAAATGATTACTAGACATAGTGCTGAGGCTATAATTAAAAATATTTTATGGGATTTTTCCATAGTCAAAACTCCTTTGTACAATATTAAGAAGATATTTTTAAAAAAATTTACCTTAATAGTCTATTAAATTAACTAGCATTGTATGATATAGAAAAAAAATAAACTTTAGATAAACATAAAATATCAACCTAATGTACAAGTATATGATTTGAATTTGAAATAGTTCCTTTTTGTATAATAAATAAACAGTATAAAATACCCTTTAAAATAGTAATAAATTCTTAATTATCTTATAGGAAATAAATGGTAGTATAAGAATATAATTAAACTAACAAAACAAATTAAGGGGGATTCATGTTATGGGAGATACAAATAACATCATAATGATAGCTATTTATATAGTTGTGGGGCTAATCATATTTTACTTACTAGTATTCAAAATCTTAGGTCTTAGAGTTATAGGAACAAATGAAGTTGGAGTAGTTGAAAAATGGTGGTCACCAAAGGGAAATTTAAAAGATGGTAAGTTTATAGCTATGAATGGAGAAGCAGGTTTTCAACCAGATGTTCTTAGAACAGGAATACATTTAAAACCAGGTTTTCTTTATAAGGTTAATAAGTGTCCGCTTGTAACTATTCCACAAGGTCAAATTGGTTATGTATTTTCAAGGGATGGAGAATCACTTCCAGAAACTCAAACACTTGGACAAGTTGTAAAAGCTAGCAACTTCCAAGATACAAGAAGTTTTCTTGAAAATGGTGGACAAAAAGGTCCTCAAAGAGCAATTTTAAGAGAAGGAACTTATGCATTTAATTTAGGAATATTTATTATTCTAACTGAGGCTAATAATTACTTTATAAATATAGGAAATAAACTTGAAGTAGAGCAAATTAAAAAAATGGCAGATGATTTAAAAGTTAAGAGTGGATTTAGACCAGTTGTAATTAAAAATAGAACTGAAAATTCAGCAGGAAATATAATTGAAGATCCAATGGGGATTGTTACTATTCAAGATGGACCATCTCTTCCAAATGGGGAAATTATAGCACCAGTAGTTGGGGAGAATCCAAAAGATTTAGAAATGTATCATAATAATTTCCAAAACTCAGAAGCATTTTTAAGAGCTGGTGGATTCAGAGGAAAACAATATCAAGTTATTAGTGATGGTACTTATTTTATAAATAGACTTTTTGCTAGTATAGAGATAGTCCCAAAAACTATAGTTCCAGTTGGATTTGCAGGTGTTGTGACTTCTTTTGTAGGTACTAAAGGTGAAGATATGTCAGGAAGCTTATATACTCATGGTGAGCTTGTAGCAGAAGGATGCAAAGGAATATGGGTTACACCTTTAAAACCTGGTAAATATGCTTATAATATCTCTGCAGGGATACTTACACAAGTGCCAACTACAAATATTATTCTAAAATGGCTTAAAGCAGAAGTTGGTGGACATAAATACGATGAGAATTTAAAGGAAGTTACACTTATAACTTTAGATGCTTTTGAACCAACATTACCTTTATCAGTAGTGCTTCATATAGATTACAGAAAAGCACCTCTTGTAATTCAAAGATTTGGAGATATTAAAAAGCTTGTTGATCAAACTCTTGATCCGATGGTATCTTCTTATTTTAAAAATATTGGTCAAAAGATGACTTTAATAGAACTTATACAAAATCGTTCAGAAATTCAATTAAAAGCTACAAATGAGATGAAAGAAAAGTTTAATAATTATAATTTAGAACTTGAAGAGGTTCTAATAGGAACACCATCACCTAATGGAGATGCAAAAATAGAAGAGATATTAAAACAACTTAGTGATAGACAACTTGCAAAAGAAAAAATTGAAACTTATAACTCACAAATGAAAGCGAGTGAAAAAGAGAAAGAACTTAAAGAGTTCCAAGCAAAAGCAGCACAACAAGATGAACTTACTAAATCAGAGATTAATATTAAAATACAAGATAATGTTGGTAAAGCTGAACTTGAGAAAGCTAGACAAGATGCTCAAAGACAAAAAACTCTTGCAGATGCAGAATCATATAAAATTAAAAAACTTGGTGAAGCAGAAGCAGATATGGCAGCTAGAAAAGGTATATCACAGGCTATTGCAATAAGAGAACAGGTTAATGCCTATGGTGGACCACAGTATCAGGTAGTTCAAGATGTTATGAGTAAATTTACAGATGCTATTAAAGAAGGAAATATTGATATAGTACCTAAAAATGTAGTTACTATGGGAGGCAGCACTGAAAATGGTGGAGGAGTAAATGCTATGGAAAGTCTTTTAGCAGTTCTTTTATCAGAAAAAATGGGCGTGGATTTTAAAGAAGGTATAGAAGAGTCAGATATAGCAAAACAAATGAAAGAAGAAATTTATAATAAATTAAAAGAAGAGTGTGAAGTTTCAGAATAAAAAATAGGGAGTGAATTTACTAGATAAGTAGATTCACTCCCATTTTTATTTATATTATATCCATTTTTTTTAGTTTAACAAATACAAGTTTATAAACTATTATTCCAGCTATTGAAACGGCAACAAACTCACCAATTCCAACTTGAAGCATTGTTAATCCTAGTGGAAGTTCAAATAATAATTTAAGCATATATCCAATGATAAGACCATTAAATAGTACAGGCCAAAGTGATGCTACATATATAGCCCATTTTTTATGTCTAAACCATTTTCCAGTATAAGCTACAAATACAACACTTATAAATGTTGCAGGGACACCAAATATAATATTTGAAACTGCATCAGGCCCAAGACCATTTGCTATTAAACATCCTACTGTAAGACCCCATATATAGAAAGGATCTATAAAAGCAAGAAGTACCATTACTTCTGAAAGTCTGCATTGAATACTTCCATAGCTTATTGGTGCAAGCCATAAAGTTAAGGCAGCATAAATTGCTGCAACAAGTGCAGATACGATAAGTTTTCTAGTTTTATTATTTCTATTCATAATTCCCCCATTAGAGCCTATGCAATTTAGATTAAACTACTAAACAAATAGAGAAATTAAGATTTAAATCATGCCTAAAAAATCAATTACCTAAAATATATAGATAATCAATACAAAAGAATAATAAAAATTAAAAACTAAAATTGCCGTAGTTTTTTTTAGAGACAGGAGGCTCACAAACTGTCTTATATAACTTTAATAAGTTTATACCAATTTTACCCAAAGGTCAATGTTTGAATGAAAAAAGAATAAGATACTAGTGAAAATTAGGAAAAAACAAACTTTTAAAACGAATTATAAAAAATGTAAAAGGTTTTCATTTATCCTAGATTTTGAGAAAAAACATGTTATAGTTATATCATCGCTAATACATCAAACAAGTAACTAATGCCGATCAGCTACTTCTACCAAGGTAGCTGATTTTTTTATACAATAAATTAAAAAAAGTAAGTGAATTTTAAATAATAGATAAAAATAAACCCTATAAAAGTGGACCTAGTTTATATAGCTATCCACGCTTATAGGGTTTATTTTATTAAGTTACTTTAATGATATAACTTTTACTTTGCGTATGCACAATCATTTGTAGTTATTTTATTTACTTCATTAAGTATTTGCTTGTATTTTAAAGTTGTTTCTTCTTCGTTTTCTAAATTTATAAAGAATTTTCTTCTTTTAGTTTTTATAAAAATTGTAGTAGAAGAATTTTTAGTATAAACTCTACTTAATCCATAACCTTGAACCCCAAAATCCCCTACTTGTGTTTTAAATTCAGCTCCACAAAGTCTGAATGCAGTAGGTTTCTTATCAAGTAAATTAACTTCTAGTACATCAGAATATTTAAGATTAGTATTTCCAATCTTCATACCATTCTCATCAATATTAATTTTACTAGGTATTACATAAATACATCTAGCGATTATAAGAACAAAGAATATAGCGAGGAAGATAGTAGGTGAATTCCCTATAAGTGTACCTAAAACTATAGCAAGAGTAAGATAAAGAATAACATTCATAACATTTTTCATAATAACATCCCCTAATTTTTTTATTTTTAAATTCAATTTGTTTAACTCTATAAATTTATTATAAAAGCATTTACTTAATAGAAACTTAAAGAAATCTTAAGTCTTTCTTAATTTGAAATATATTTTAGAAAAGTATTTTTCAAATGAAAAATATAAATTGGAAAAAAATGTTAAAGGTGATAATATAAAGATAAGAAATGTAAAAAGAAAAAGTAAATTATAAATTTGAAAATTGGGTGGATATATTATGGTGGTAAAAGAGTATATAGAAAGATTAAAATATGAGGAAAATTATGAGGAAATTAAAAATTTTATAAAAAATTATAAAGTAGCTCAGGAGGAATTTTTACAAATAGATGCTTTTAGAAAAAGTGGTTGGTTAGAAGTAATTTGTTTTGGAAGTTTAATAATTATAGTAGGATTAATTACAGTTTTGAAATCAGTTAATATTATAATTAAAGGTTTATATATTATTCCATTTGTACTAATAAATCATCAATTGAGTTGTTTATAATATGTGGTTTTGTAATTTCAATAATGAGTCTACTTTTTTATAAAACAAGCAAATGGTTTATTATTAAGCGATATAGCAAAGAAAAAAAGAATAAAAGTAGTCAAATAAATAAAATAACTATATTTTCAGTAATAGGTGCAATGCTTGGAATAATATTTGTTAAAAGAAATGGTGGAGGAGTTTGGCTATTAGCAGGAACTATATTTTGTGTAATAGTAACTTTGAAAATTACATTTATCGCATATTGGGAGTATAGGATAATAGACTTTATGGAAAATGGAATACAGTTATATTTGAAGCCGAGTAAGCAACATAAAAAGAAAAAGTAAACTATAAATTTGAAATTTGGGTGGGATATGTTGAGATGGTAAAGAGTTATATTAAACATTTAACTTAATTTGAGAGAATTCTCCCACTTCAAGCTTTAGCTAAGTGGTGAGA
>NZ_CAMQZG010000009.1 GCF_947039605.1 uncultured Clostridium sp. | reverse complement strand
TAATCGAAAAACAAAAAAAAGGACATCGACATTGTAGTTTGTCGACGTCCTGAGACAGACTCATTATTGAGTCTGTCTTTTTATTATTATAAAGTTTTCTCTAGTTCATCTATTTCTGCTTTTTCTTTTTGTTTTAATTTATAATCAAAGTACCTATCTAGGTAATTTCTTATTAAAGCAGCTATCGGTACACTTATAAACATTCCAAGAAGTCCACCAACTCCACCTCCGACTGTAACAGCGAAGATTATAAGTAGAGGAGAAACTCCAACCTTATCTCCAAGAATTTTAGGTCCAAGATACCACCCATCAAATTGTTGAAGTAAGAAGATAAATATTAACACCCAAATAGCCATTGTAGGACTTACAAATAGAGTTAATACGAATGCAGGAACCATTCCAATGAAAGGCCCAAAGTAAGGTATCATATTAGTAATACCCACTATAAGTGCGATAAGTGCTGCAAATGGTGCCTGCATTAATAAAAGCCCAACGTAGCACATAATTCCAATAATAGTTGAATCTATTGTTTTACCAACAATAAATCTAGAAAATAAATAATTAGATTCACTTAAAAATTCTAATGTAAAATTAGATTTATTTGTTGGTAACATAGCATTTATCATTTTTTTAACAAAACCTATTAAAATATCTTTTTGAGATAACATATATATTGAAATAATGAACCCAAATATAAATTTAATAAATGATGATGTAAATGCAATAGTTTGCCCAACAAAACTTCCAGCAAGTGATGCAAATGCAGAACTAAGAGCTTTTATAGTATCTACAACTGATGCTTCAAGTTTTTGTGAAATTTCAGGAGAACTTTTATGGAACTCGCTAAAGAATTCATTAATAAAACTTTCTGCTGTATGCATATACGATGTTATGTTATCTGTAAGATCAGATAAACTATTAAATATAGTTGGAACTATAACAAGTATTAAGAATACAAACACTAATATTGTCACAATGTAAGTAAGTAGGATACTAAGTGATCTTTTCAGTTTCAATTTTCTTTCAAAAAGTAGCATAAGTGGATTTAGTAAATATGCTATTCCAAAAGCCCAAAAGAAAGGCATTAATATTGAAATAATATCAGAAAAGAATCCGCTGAAAATAAGTTCTATACTAAAAACGGCTTTAAGTATTAACGCAGCTATAATTATTATAGGTATCCAATTGAAGTGTAACTTAAATTTTTTTAACAAAAATTTTTCCCCCTTGTTGTAAAAAAATTACTCTATTAAAGCTTCCATTATTTTATTGTAAATTTCTGAAGAATTATTTTTCCATTTAGAGCATAATTCTTTTGCTTGGTTCTTTGTGGGAACACTAACATTTAGGTCAAGAAGAACATCATTTCCTTCTATAGCCTTTAAATTAACTGAAAACGAATCATTATTATCAGGAGTATAATCAGCAAAGATATTAAGCTCTCTTTTTATAGAGTCTATTTGCTCATAAAGATATTCATCAATAGATTTCATTTTCCCTTGAGATAATCTATCTTTGAATAATGATAAGACAGAGTCGCCTTTTCTTGTAAGAAGAACAAACTCCTTATTATTTTTTTCTTCTAATTTAATAAAATTAGATTTTTCAAGCTCTGCTATATATTGTTGAAGTGTAAAATAGTTAATAAAACTATGTTCTAGAACTATATCCGTAAGCTGTGCATTAGATATAGTATACTTTATAGATTTTATTATATATAAAAGCAAAAGCTTATTTTCTGCAAGTTCTACAGTGTTATCATACATCTTTTTTTCCTCCATAATTTTGATACAATACTTAAAATTATTATATCACATAATTAATAGTATAAGAAGAATATTTAAAAGTCAAAATAAGAGTAGAAAAGGAAGGTGTTAATAAATGATAAAGAAAAGAAAAAAACTATTAATATTAGGAATGATATTTTTATTTATCCTAATACAAGGTGTACCTGTATTTGCACAAGGAAAGAATTGTAAAAATAAGATTCCTATTTTTTCAGTGGTAACTGAAGAGAAAAAGATTGCGTTAACTTTTGATTTGAACTGGGCAGACCCAGAAGGAGTTTATGATATTTTAAATGTTTTAGACAAATATAATGTAAAAAGTACATTCTTCGTTATAGGGAAATGGGTAGAATACCCAGATGGTAATGATGTTAAATTAAGGGAAGTAGATAGAAGGGGACATGAAATTGCTAATCATAGTTATGAACATCCGAACTTTTTGCAAATAAACAGAAAACAAATTGCAAAAGAAATTGTAATGGCAGAAAAAATAATATATGATGTAACTGGAAAGAACAGTAAATACTTTAGATTCCCGTCAGGGGCTTATACAAGCGAGGGTGTAGAGCTTATAAATTCAATGGGGCTTACATCTGTGCAGTGGAGTAAAGATAGCCTTGATTGGAAAAATAAAGGTTTAGAGTTCGAACATAATAATGTTATGAGAGATATAAAATCTGGTGATATTGTTCTTTTCCATAATAATGGGAAATTCACAGCTACGAATTTGGATAAAATTATACCATTATTACAAAGTAAAGGTTATAAGCTAGTAACTATAGATGAAATGTTACATAAAAAGGAATTTTTTGTTGATGAAAACGGTAAACAATTCAAAATAAATTAACAATAAAAAGTTGAATAAATACCTTTATTTGTTTATAATGGAAAAGTAAAGAAATTTACAATTTAATACAAATGAATTAAATAAACACATCAAAAAAATAACCGATTACAAAATATTAAACACAAATGGGGAGAGGGGTTAAGATTAACATGGATGATTTAATGTTAAACAACAAGATTTATTTAGAGGGGATAATACTTTCAGAGATGGAGTATAGTCATGAAATGTATGGAGAAAAATTCTATACTTTTGATTTAGAGGTAATGAGATTAAGTGATTCAAAGGATAAGTTAAATATAACAATTTCGGAGAGATTAATAGCAGAATTTGACTTAGAGATTGGCAGACTTGTAGTTGTTGAGGGGCAACTTAGAAGTTACAATAAATTTGTTGGTGGAAGCAATAAACTGATATTAACAGTATTTGCTAGAAATATAGAAGAATGTATAGAAAGAAGTAAAAATCCAAATGAAATTTATTTAGATGGATTTATATGTAAAGAGCCAGTTTATAGAACAACACCTTTTGGTAGAGAAATTGCTGATGTATTATTAGCTGTAAATAGAAGCTATAATAAATCAGATTATATACCAACAATTGCTTGGGGAAGAAATTCAAGATTCTGTAAAAGTTTAGAAGTTGGAGATAACATTAAGGTTTGGGGAAGACTTCAAAGCAGAGAATATCAAAAAAGAATTTCTGAGACAGAAGTAATTAAGAAGATGGCTTATGAAGTATCTATATCAAAAATGGAAAAAGTAGCAGTGTCAGAAGAAGGCGTTGAAGAAGTTATAGAGGTTATAGAAAATCAAGAAGCAGAAATAATGTAATATTTATATAAAGACTGTCTGTAAAGGCGGTCTTATTTTTTTACTTAAATATTATGAAGTTTATGTGAGACTTATTAAGTGGTTAGTGAGTTATAGATATGTTATTATATTAAGTAGAAAAATGAAACTTAAAGGAGAAAAACATGCTTAAAGAAGGATATACTCAGGTTTA
Organism: uncultured Clostridium sp.; assembly: GCF_947039605.1. GTDB lineage: Bacteria > Bacillota > Clostridia > Clostridiales > Clostridiaceae > Sarcina. Next base: position 80,204 of record NZ_CAMQZG010000009.1, on the reverse strand, counting down.
CACAGGAGATGGAAAAGGAAAGACAACAGCAGCAATGGGGCTTGCATTTAGAGCCGCTGGTGATGATATGAAAGTTATTATAATACAGTTTTTAAAAGCATGGAAGACAGGGGAACTGGCTTCTATAGACAAAATAGATAATATTGATTTATTTAGATTTCAAACTACAAAGAAATTTACTTGGGATTTAAATGAGGAAGAAATGGTTAAGTATAAAATAGAGACAAGAGAAGCATATTTTTTTGCTATAGAATGTTTAAAAGAGAGAAAGTGTGATATTTTAATTTTAGATGAAGTTATGGGGGCAATTCATGGAGAATTTATAACTGAAGATGAAGTTGTTGAATTAATTAATTTAAAGCCTAATAATATGGAACTTGTTTTAACAGGAAGAAATGTACCAGATAAGGTAGCAGAAAAGGCAGATTTGATAACAGAAATGAAGCCTATAAAACATTACATGGATAAAGGTGTTAACGCAAGACTTGGAATTGAATTTTAAAATAAAAAGAAGAGTCTTATAAAAGTTAAATTTAACTTTTATAAGACTCTTTTTACTAGAATTCTAAGTTTAAGACATTATCCATGTCGTATTTTCCAGCTTCACTTATGTTTGCCATGTACTGTGCTGCTTTTAAAGCACCTACTGCAAATACATCTCTTGAGATAGCTTTGTGATTAATTTCTATAACTTCACCATCTCCAGCAAATATAACATCATGGTCACCTATAATTCCACCACCTCTTACAGTGTGGACACAGATTTCCTCTTTTTCTCTTTTATGAGTTCCTTCTCTACCATAGATAAGGTCAGTTTTTTCTTCTATTGCCCCTTGAATTGTATGAGCAAGTAAAAGAGCTGTACCTGATGGTGCATCAACTTTTTGGTTGTGATGCTTTTCTATGATTTCTATATCAAAGTTCTCATAAAGCATTGATGAAACTTTTTTAAGAATGTTATTAACAACATTTACACCAATACTCATGTTAGCTGATCTAAATAAAGGGATTTCTTTTGAAGATTCCTCTATAAGTGCTAAGTCATCTGGTGTATATCCTGTTGAACAAATTATTAGTGGTTTTTTTGTTTCTTTAGCAAAAGCTAATAATTTCTTAAGTGCATCTGCTCTTGAAAAATCAATAATTACATCAAAATCCACATCGCACTTTGCTAAATCACTAAATATAGGAAAGTCCCCATCAGTGCTATCAAGTCTATCAAAACCAGCTACAATTTCAACATTTTCAAATTTTGTTTTTGCTGAGTTTATTATAGTAGTTCCCATTTTTCCAAGGCAACCACTTAGTAATACTTTAACCATAAATGATTTTCTCCGATCTTATTTTATTTTAATAAGTTTTGTTTATTTAAAGCGTCTTTTAATTTATCAAAGTTAGAATCTTCCATATCACAAAGAGGTAATCTTAGGTCACCACAGTCTTTGCTAATTAACTTCATAGCAGTTTTAACTGGGATAGGATTTGTTTCTATAAATAAATTTTCTATAACATCTAAATATTGAAGTTGTAAGTCTCTTGACTCATTAACCTTTCCATCTAAATAAAACTGACACATATCGTGAGTTTCTTTTGGAAGAATATTAGCAAGTACAGAAATAACTCCTATACCACCAAGTGCTAATAAAGGAACAATTTGATCATCATTTCCTGAATAAATATCTATATCAGGACAAAGAGCTCTCATTTTTACTATTTGAGAAAAATCTCCACTAGCTTCTTTTATAGCAACTACATTATTTAAGACTGAAAGCTTTTTAAGCATATCAGGGCTTATATTCATATTTGTTCTTGATGGAACATTATAAAGAATAATAGGTGTTTTAACAGCATCATTTATTGCTTTAAAATGTGCAACAAGTCCTTTTTGAGATGTTTTATTGTAGTATGGTGTAATAACAAGTAAACCATCTACACCAGCATTTTCAGCAAAAATGCTCATATCAATAGATGCTTTAGTATCATTTGTACCAGTACCAGCAATTACGGGAACTCTACCATTAACAGATTTAACTGTTAATTTTATAACTTCCTTTTTCTCTTCAAGACTCATTGTAGTAGCTTCGCCAGTAGTTCCGCATACTAATATAGAATCTGTTCCATTTTCTATGTGCCACTCTATTAAATCTTTTAATTTATCAAAGTCAACTCCTGTTTTTGTAAAAGGTGTAACTAATGCAACACAGGATCCTCTAAAAATTGACATAAAAATACCTCCGAAATTATTATTTTATTAGAAGTTCAGCTATTTGAATCGTATTAAGAGCTGCTCCTTTTCTTATATTATCAGCAACAACCCAAAGATTCAAACCATTATCAAGGCTAAAATCTCTTCTTATTCTTCCAACATAAACATCATCTTTTCCATCACAGAATAGAGCGGTTGGGTAAATAAGATTATCAGGGTCATCCATTATTGTTATTCCTTTAGAATTTGAAAGAAGTTCTTTAACTTCATCTAAATCAAATTCTTTTTCGAATTCTATATTAATACTCTCACTGTGTGAGTTTATAACAGGAACTCTAACAGCTGTAGCTGTTATTTTTAAAGAATCATCATGTAATATTTTTCTTGATTCTTCAACCATTTTTATTTCTTCCTTAGTATATCCGTTTTCTAAGAATACATCTATATGAGGAAGTACATTTCCAGCTATAGGTTGGGGGAATTTTTTAGGTGCTTCACCTTTAACTCCATCTACAAGATCTTTTATACCTTGTACACCAGCGCCTGAAACTGCTTGATATGTTGAATAAACAACTCTTTTAAGTCCATATTTTTTTTGTAATGGCTTTAAAGCAACCATTGCTTGTATAGTCGAACAGTTTGGATTAGCAATAATTCCTGAGTGCAATTTAATATCTTCAGGATTTACCTCTGGTACTACTAAAGGAACATTTGGATCCATTCTCCAAGCACTACTATTATCAATAACTACGGCCCCATAGTTAACAAAGATAGGTGAAAAGTCAAGGCTAGTGTCACCACCAGCAGAGAATAGAGCAAAATCTATTTTCTTATCTTTAATATTATCCTCACAAAGTTCCTCTACAATATAATCATTTTCTTTGAATTTCATAATCTTTCCAGCAGATCTTGCTGATGCATATAGGTAAAGTTCTTTTATTGGGAAGTCCCTTTGTGCAAGTATTTCTAAAAACTTTCTGCCTACATTACCAGTAGATCCAACAACTGCAATATTATACAAAATAACCCCTCCTTAATTTATATATATATTAAATATAGTTCAAAACTACTGTAATTATCAAGTTTTATTGGGAAAAAGTTTGAAATAAGTACAAACTTTTTGAATAATAGAGTTCACTAATGGAAAAAATACATAAATATAATAGAAGAAATTAAAGGGGATTGATTTATTAATGAGTAAAACACCTTTAAAAAAAATAATAAAAGAAAAGATAAAATGTCATAAAGTATTAACAGAAGCTGAAAAACTTAGAGAAAAAATGAAGTATGAAATTGCAGAAGAACTTGGACTTACAGAAAAAGTGTATGAATTAGGATGGGGAGGTCTTACTGCAGAGGAAACAGGACGAATAGGTGGTGTAATGACAAAAAGAAAGAAAGAGAGACGAATACCAAGTAATGATGAGATTCTTGGAAGGAAGAAATTTATTGACGAAAAATAGAAAATATAATATGATAGTTAGTATTTAAGTGAAGAAGGAGAATCTGCAATGAGTAGTTATAATAAAATGGCAAAGGTTTATGATCAGCTTATAAATGAAGATATTAATTATAAGGAAATAGCTGAATATTTGTTAACAGTTGCAAAAAAAGAAAATGTAAAATTTGATAACTATCTTGACTTAGCATGTGGGACAGGAAATGTCGGGATACATGTTGGAAAAGAATTCAAAGAAAATTACTTTGTAGATCTTTCACCAGATATGCTTACAGAAGTAGAACAAAAGCTTAGAGATAATAAATTGAAGGCTAATATAATATGCCAAAATATGTGCGAGCTTGAACTTGGTAAAAAGTTTAACCTTATAAGTTGTGTTCTTGATTCTACTAACTACATATTAGATGAAGAAGATTTAAAAGATTATTTTAAAGGGGTTTATGATCATTTAGAAGATGATGGAGTCTTTGTTTTTGATATAAATTCTTATTATAAGCTTTCAGAAGTATTAGGAAATAACATATATAGTTATGATAATGAAGAAATTTTTTATACTTGGGAGAATATCTTTGAAGATGATATAGTAGAAATGAGTCTTACATTCTTTATAAGAGATGCATATCTGTATGAAAGATTTGACGAAATACATGAAGAAAGAGCATATCATGAAGATGAGATAGAGGACATTTTTAAAAGTGTAGGCTTTAAAATGATTTCAAAACATGAAGGGTATAGTTCAAATGAAGTAAAAGAAAACAGTGAGAGAATATTATATATTCTTAAAAGATAAATGGAGGCATAGATTATTATGGATAAATTAATAAAAGCAACAGCAAGTAATGGAATGATAAGAATAATAGGTGCTCAAACAACAACTTTAGTTAATGAAGCATCTAAAGCACATAGTTGTACACCAACAGCAGCAGCAGCACTTGGAAGAATGCTTACAGCGGGAGCTTTAATGGGTTCAGAACTGAAATCAGATAAGGCAGTTTTAACTATTCAAATAAAGGGTGGTGGTGATGCTAATGGTGTTACAGTAACTGCTTATCCAGATTCAAGAGTAAAAGGATTTATAGGAAATCCGAATGTTAATTTACCTTTAAATGCAGCTAATGGAAAATTAAATATTGGAGCAGCTATTGGTAAAGAAGGAATTCTGTCAGTAATAAAAGATCAAGGACTTAAAGAGCCATATGTTGGTCAAGTTCCAATATATAGTGGAGAAATAGCAGAAGATATAGCTTATTACTATACAGTATCAGAGCAAGTGCCATCAGCAGTTGCCCTTGGAGTTTTAGTAGATAAAGATCATAGCATAAAAGCTGCAGGTGGATATATAATTCAATTATTACCTGGTGCAGATGAACTTTTAGGTGATTTATTAACTTATAGATTAGAAGAAGTACCATCAGTGACAACTCTTATGTCTGAGGGAAAAGGAATTAAAGAAGTTTTAGAGATGATATTTGAAGGTATGGACCTTGTAATATATGATGAAGGTGTAGTTCCTAAATTCTCATGCGATTGTTCAAGAGAAAAAGTTGAAAAAGCTTTAATTGCAATTGGAAGAAGAGATTTAGAAGAAATATACGAAGAAGAAAAATCAGAAGAATTAAGATGTCATTTCTGTAATACAGGATATGTATTTACACATGATCAAATTGGTGGAATATTAAATAGTACAAAGTAATTAAAAAAATTAAAATTACTGTAACACATTAGTAGTTATAGTATAGTATATAGAGTAAAGAGTATAAAAAATCTTTTACAACATATACTATATTATAGGGCGCTATAGCCAAGTGGTAAGGCAGAGGTCTGCAAAACCTTCACCCCCGGTTCAAATCCGGGTGGCGCCTCCAATAAAAAATACACTTCACTAAGAAGTGTATTTTTTTTATTTAAATTAAGACGTTCTTCAATATTTAGTTGTATAGTTAAAATAGAAAAAGAAATCTAGTTAAATTTTTATAAAAAAGAAAGAAGGATGATTTTAATGAAAGATATAAAAGTATGTGTATTTGATGCGTATGGAACTTTATTTGATGTACACTCTGCTAGTAGAAAAATGAAGATGGATATAGGTGAGAATTATGAAGAATTTTCTAATCTTTGGAGAGCAAAGCAACTTGAATATAGTTTTTTAAGAGAAATAATGAATGAATATAAAAGTTTTTTTAGTGTAACAGAAGATGCATTAGTATATGCTATGAAAACATATAATATAAAGGTAGAATTAAAAGAAAATTTAATGGACTTATATAAAAAATTAGATGCATATAAAGAGGTTGAAAATGTTCTAAAGAAATTACAAGAAAGAGGGATAAAAACAGCGATACTTTCAAATGGTTCATATGATATGTTAAATGATGCAACTCAGACGTCTGGTATAAAAAAATATTTAGATGAAGTAATATCAGTTGAAGAAATAGAAAGATTTAAACCAAGTAAAGAAGTTTATGAAATGGTCAATAATAAATTTGGCATAAAAGATAATAAGAAAATAGTATTTTTCTCATCAAATGGATGGGATATAGCAGGTGCTACAAGTTATGGATTTAATACTATATGGGTTAATAGGTTTAATAAAGAGGTTGAAGAACTAGATTTTAAGCCGCGATTTATTGTTGAAAATTTAGAGGAAGCAATAAAGAAATTTTAAAAATTTTGATTTGAGTAAAATATAATAAAAGAAGTAATTTTAAAGCACAATAAAACTAATTTATTGCGCTTTTTTCTTTATAATTGAGTTAGGATTTTAAAGGGTTTTAAAAAATAAATAAAAAAATTTTAAGTTAAAATATCTTAAAAAAGAGTAAAAGAAAATAATATGCAATAATGCAAAAATATGGTAGAATTATGTTTGAATACATTTACGGTGAAAAGGGTGAGGGGTTTATATGAATACAAAATTGCAAAAATACTTAGATAGTTATAAGCGTTTTTACTTTAAGGGTGAGATTCAAAATGCTAGAACACAAAGTCTTTTAAATAAAAAAAGAATAAGTTTAGATTTATCAGAGGAAGAGGTTAAAACAGTAACAGAAGAATTATTAAAAAAATATAATCTTGTTGTTGAGTATACAGCTGATATAGTAGATGTAAACTATGGAAACATAGATTCAGATTTTATTTTAGATGATTTTGATAGAGAAGAAATTGAAGAGTTCTGGCGTGATATGGATGTACCTGATGAAGAAGGTGAACGTTGTTTAGAATTTGCCATAAATAATTATAAAGAGGAAAGTTCGAATGGTAGTCAAGAAGAGATGATAGCAACAAAAACATTTGAAGCAGCAAATAAAAATGCTAATAGTGTCCAAGGAAATGTTATTATTACAGAAGAAAAGCCAAAAGAGATTAACATAATAGATGATATCAGTAATAAATTTAATATAAGTAGTAAGGGACTTGTAAATTCATTTAACAAAGGAGTAACATCAACTGAGTTTAATAGAGATAATATACTTGGTAGATATAAAAATATAATTTCTAGAACTAAAGATAGTAGGATTGATAGTATGCAAGTAAGATTTTTGAATCTTGCAATATCATATGCTATTTCATTTGAACATGAAGTCTTTAGTTTAGATGATAGAAAAGAATTAAATGAAAATAATTTAACTAATATTTTTTATTCTTGTTATGAAGATTTTATAGAAGAGTTTATGCTTTGTATAAAAGAAAATGGATTTATACCTATAAGTGAAATTCCTAATTTTACTTTAGGTGAGATGTTTGAAGTTTCTAATATTAAGAAGTATACAAATTTCCTAGATGAAATTAATGAAGAATTAAATGAAGGTAAAAATGAAGAATTTGCTTGGATGCCAAAAGTTGCAATTCAATTTGAATCAGCTAAAGTTAATACTATAATAGGCAGAAAGACAAGTGATTATATCTTTAGAGTTTTACAGGAATGTAAAATTAAAAGAGTTTATGAGGGAAATATAGCAAATAAAGCATTTAAGGCTATTGAATTGTTAATAATTCAAATGATTGCTAATAGTACAAGTTATGCTATGTGTACTATAAAAAATCTTATAGATTCAAAAATAGATGGTAGGGCAGCCGAACTTTCAGCTTTAATTAAGGGTAAGGAAGATGCTATAAGTTATATATCTTCAGCAAAGTCTGTAAACAAAAATACTGACTTTGAGAGATATGTAGGCCTTGTTTTAGATGCACTTGTAGCTTATCCACATTATGAGGAAGCTCATTTAGAAATTATAAATATTATTGAGCCAACTGGTGAGGATGAAAAAATACTTTTAGATATAGCTTATGGGGTTGTAATGATTGCTGGTGAGAGCTGTACAAAAGTAAACCAGATGCTTATAGAACTTAATTCTAAGTTATATAATTCATCATTAGAAAGTTTAACAAATACAGATGCTGATTTTATAGAGCGTAGGAATTTATGTGAGAGCCTTAAAAAAAGATTTAAAATTACTGATATTAATACAATAGTTAAATGTGAACTTCAAACATTTGGACATGTTGTTAGTACAGTGAATTATTCAGAAGTTGAAGAAAGTTTAAGATTAGAGCTATATAAAAATGATATAATATCTCTTAAAAATAGAGATATTGAGTTAGAGGAAAAAGCACAAGCAGCTAAGGGACTTAGAGATTTGTATAAAATTTCTGATGATGAGGTTGTAATTGAAGTTGAGGTTAATAACTTTGGGATGATTTTCTCAGATGTTGATTTCCTAAAAGTTGATTATGAAATAAGAAAATCAATGTTTAAGTCTAGAATTGAAAAACTTGAGTATGAGAGAGATCAAGATTTATTAGAAGAGAAAATTATAGAATATAAAGGTAATTATAGAATAGATACTAAGTTTGCTATGGACCTTGAAATATCAAAGTTTGGTAGATGGTTTGGAGAATTAGATTTAACAGGTAAAGATGATGAGGAGTTAGAGAATTTTGTAAAGAAATTATCTAAAACAATAATGCTACTTAATCTTACAAATGAGAAGAAGAGTATACTTCTTAATCAGTTGAAAGAAGAAAGTGGATATAGCACAAAATATTTCTATGAAATTCAAAATAAAATTGGTAATACAGGACTTGCTTTAAATAATGAAGATACAATTGATATTGAATTTATAGAAAAAGCGCATGAACTTTATAAAAAATTCCCGAAAATAGTGTTAGAAGAAAAAATACTTACATCTAAAGAACCAGATTTTCATTGTGGAGTATTTATAAAATCATTCATAGATGTTAGAGAAGAGTTAAGAGATGAATCATTATTTATTCTTAGAAAATCTAATAATAGAGATGGTTTCCTTATAACATCAAAGGCAATTTATCATTCCTCATGGGATGTACCTATTTTATTAAAAGATATTAAAAGGATTATGTGGAAAGAGAAAAGTCTCCTTAAAGGTGGACAAAGATACTTTAGACCATATATTCATATAGCAACAGAAAATGAAGTTTTTAGATTTGATTTTGTTGGTTTTAGACAGATTGATGTCTTTATTAAATTCCTTATGGATTTTGTGAATGTCTATAAGAGTTTAAGAGGGGAAGAAATTTGTGGATATCAAAAAGTAAGTATAGCGGATTCATCACTTTCAGTACATGATATGCTAGAAGGTAATGAGTATATGGAGAAGTTTAATGGAGAAGATGACGATTTTGAAGACATCAAAACAGTTTATGATTTTGTAAAGAAAACTTTAAGCCCAGAACTTAGAAAGATGATAAAGTTACAAGATATGAATATAAGACTTGATAGTAAGATAAAGAATGCAATTGCAGCATATGCACCAATAGAACAAAATGAAGTGCCATTAGCGGCATTTGATAGTACATTGTTTAAATCAGGGAAGGAAGGATTCCTTCTTACAACAAAAGCAATTTATTGTAAGAATAAATTTGGTACGCCTTGGAAAGTTAGTCATAAGGATATGAAGTTTATAAAACTAGAGCAAGAAACTATTATATTTAATGATAAACAAACAACTATTGCATCTATTCCAGAGGTAGAGAGAATTGAATTTAGAGATTTATTAGAATTCTGTTCATTTGTATTTAAAACTCAATAATTAAGATAAACCCTAGAGGACGTAGATTTTCTAGGGTTTTGTTTTAGGAACTATAAATAACTGTTATAATAAGCATATATTAAAAGTAAGAGAGGAGTGTTTTTATGAAGTTATTATCAGTTAATAAATTAGTAGATTGTAAGTTTTTAAGCATGTATGAGTTAGACCTTTTAAATAATAATAATAAGCCTAAAAAATATTTTGTTGCAAGTAGAAGAAAAGAAAGTGAACTTGCTTGTAAGGTTATGAATCATGATAAGGCAGATGCTGTTATGATAGTACCGATAACTAAGGATGACCAATTTATAATTTTAAAGCAGTTTAGACCAGCTATAAATGATTATATTTATGAATTTCCAGCAGGGCTTGTAGATGCCGGTGAGGATATAGAAGAGTCAGCTAAAAGAGAATTATTTGAGGAAACTGGATTAAAAGCTATATCAGCAGAGTTAATATTAAAACCTAGTTATACATCAGTTGGTATGAGTGATGAATCAGTAGCCGTTGTAAAGGCTATAGTTGAGGGTGAGATAACAACAGAACATGCTGAAGAGGATGAAGAAATTGAAGTTTTAAAAGTTAAAAGAAGTGAAGCTAAAGAGTTTATAAGTAAGCATAACATGTCGATAAAAACAGCTCTTATGATATTAAGTGTATAAAAAGCTTGAGTATAACAATTTTGTTGTTATACTCTTTTTTATTAACAAATATAGTAGCAAAAACGTAAAATATAAAGAATATTAAATTAGTGTTAGAATACTACCCCTATCTATAAGTGGTGTATCACAAAGATAAATAGGCTTAACACTATGTTTGAATAAAAACTCTTTGACTTCTTTTTCATAACTATGGTTTTTTAAGTTTCCAAAGAAAGCAAGTTTATCTTTAGAGATAAGTCCACAGCTTCCACCTATAAAACCGTATGAAAGTCCTGGTAATGATATATCACCAGCAGGGATAAATAATACATCAATATTATAGGGCTTTAATGAATTATAAATACCAGCATCTGAAGTTATAAGAGCATTATCACTGACAATGCAACAAGAACATTTGCTATAACCTTGTTTTATATTTATTAACTCTTTTTCTTGAACTTTAGAGAGGAGAATTTCATCTGTATATTTTAAATTATGGATAAAATAGTTTTCAAGGTTTACTGCATTTAAAAAAATATTATTTGGATATTTTTCTACAAGCTTATTTTTAGAGTAAGTTATAGAAATATTTTTCAATGCAATATTTGATATTTCAAGATTAGAATTACTAGCAAGGATAATACTTGAATTTGAAGTAATATTTACTTGTATATCAGGGTGTCCATTAATGGAATCATATAGGTGAGGAGATTTTGGGATTTGTATAATATTTAAATTTTCTTTATAAAGGTTGCTTAATTCAAGGTCGCTAATTCGGTAATCGACAAAACAAGTATTCATAGAATATCCTCCAATTATAGTAATAGAAATATATTACTAAAAAATGAGTTCTTTGTCGATTATTAGCTATACAAATTAAGTATAGAGTAGCAGAATTAAAGCATACTAAGAATGAAGGAAGGAGTGAGACTTTTGCTTTTAGTAAAAATAGCTTGTAATGAGGAACAAAATTTCATAGAAGATATACATGGGATTAAAGAGATTTTAAAAAAGAAAGATATAAAAATAGGCGTATCTGAATTTATGGAAAATGAAACTCACTTCATTAAAATATTTTGCGATGATGAGTCACAAAATATAGAAGAAGTTAGATCAAAAGTATTACTTTATATAGCTAATGCAATTTATAGAGCTATAATAGATAAGTATAGAAACAAAGAACTTTTAGAGTATTTAACAGAAAATTATTTCTTTTTAAAACATGAAGAAATAATGGAAGTAGATAAAAAAATAAAAGCAGTATTAAAGGAAGAAGTGTCAATAACAAGTGAGAGACATCTTCAATGTATAAATAATATAACAAAAATAGAAAATATAATTAACGAGTTTATAAGGGAAGATAGTTTTATAAATATAGAAGGATTTATAAGATTTAGATTAAAACCTATAAGACCTATAATAGAAGATATAATTGATAAAGTTGTTGAAGATTATATGGTTGAAAAGGAGTATAATGAATTTATAAATCTTTTAAAGTATTTTGTAGATATACAAGATAGTAAACTTGATGTAGTGAATATATATATAAAAGAAGATGGTCACTATAGTATAAAGGATATAGAAGGAAAAGATTTATTTAAAATTTTTGTGAATGAATTAGTAGAGAGTAAAGATGCTACTAATATAAATTCGGAGGATGTTATAATAAGTGGACTTATAACAAATGCTCCAAAGTGTATACATATATACGGTAGAGAATTTTGTATACATGAAGAATTTCTAAAAACTATAACTAGTGTTTTTAGAGAAAGAGTAGATTTTGTGGAAAATAAAAATATTTTATAAAATAATGTTGACAATAATATATTATAATGATAGAATAATTTTTGTTAAGAAGAAACGCCGTTTCTCACCTTGCAGCATTGCTAGCTAGGTTTAATATGATTATTACATCAATAATTGATTGAGATAATAATTGGACGGCTAATTAGCCGTCCTTTTTTTATTATTATATATTTATGTTGGCTAAAATCTGTCGGAGGTGAAAACTATTAGTAAAAAATTTTTAATGAATGATGATATAAGAGTTAAAGAAGTAAGAGCTATCGCAGTGAATGGTGACCAACTTGGGATAATGGATACTAGAGATATTAAAAGAATGGCTGAAGAGCTAGACTTAGATTTAGTAATGATATCACCAAATGCACAGCCACCAGTTTGTAAGATAATGGACTACGGTAAACAAATATATGAACAGGCAAAAAAAGAAAAAGAAGCAAGAAAAAATCAAAAAATTGTTACTCTAAAAGAGATAAGAGTTAGCCCAACTATTGAAGAGAATGACATTAGCATAAAAGCTAAAAATGCTAAGAAGTTCTTAACAGCAGGAGATAAAGTTAAAATTACTGTTAGATTTAGAGGAAGAGAAGCAGAACACTCATTTATAGGAAGAAGAATTTTAGAAAAATTCATAACTATATTAGAAGAGTATTCAGTTATTGAAAAACCAGCTAGATTAGAAGGTAGAAACATGATTTTAATATTAGCTCCAAAAAAAGCTTAACTTGAGAGGAGGATTATACTATGCCAAAAATGAAAACTCATAGAGGTGCTGCAAAAAGATTTAAACTTACAGGAACTGGTAGACTTAAAAGAGGAAAAGCTTACAAAAGCCACATCCTTACTAAGAAAAGTTCAAAAAGAAAAAGAAATCTTAGAAAAACTGGATATGTTTCAGTAACTCAAGAGAAAAACATCAAAAAATTATTACCTTATTTATAAGAAGAAACATAGGAGGTTTGCGAAATGGCAAGAGTTAAAAGATCAATAAACGCTCGTAAGAACCATAGAAAAGTTTTAAAACTTGCAAAAGGTTACTACGGTGGAAAAAGTAAGTTATTCAAAACTGCTAACGAGTCAGTTATCAGAGCACTTAGAAATGCTTACGTTGGAAGAAGATTAAAGAAAAGAGATTACAGAAGATTATGGATCGTAAGAATAAATGCGGCTGCTAGATTAAGTGGTCTTTCATATTCAAAATTCATGAACGGAATGAAATTAGCTGGAATTGACATAAACAGAAAAATGCTTTCAGAAATCGCTATAAATGATGCAAAAGCATTCGCTGATTTAGTTGAAGTAGCTAAAAAGCACTTAGCTTAATATTTAAAATGCGACTATATAGTCGCATTTTTTTTATGTAAAATAAATATGTCAATATTTACTATAGGGGTTTATTGTTAGAAAAGAGCTTAATTACATAAACTTAAAAGTGAATATTTATGATTTTGGAGGTGTAGCTATGCATATCAAAATAGCGGGTAAGTATAAGCTTAGTCCGGTTCAAGTTCTTGCGCTTGGATTTGCAGTTGTTATTTTAATAGGTGCAATTTTACTAAGTTTACCTATATCGTCTAATAGTGGTCAAAGTACAGACTTCATAGATTCACTATTCACATCAACTTCAGCAGTTTGTGTTACAGGGCTTGTAACGCTTGATACTGCAACACATTGGAATTATTTTGGTAGAACAGTTCTTATTGTTCTAATACAAATTGGTGGACTTGGATTTATGTCATTTACCACTTTATTTGCAATGATGGTTGGTAAAAGAATAACATTAAAAGAAAGACTTCTTTTACAAGAAGCTTTAAATACGTTTGGAATACAGGGGATGGTTAAGCTAATGAAGTATATCTTTGGTTTTACTTTTGCTGTAGAAGGACTTGGAGCATTACTATTATCAACACAATTTATTCCGCAGTTTGGTTTTGGAAAGGGTCTGTATTATAGTGTGTGGACAGCAATTTCAGCATTTTGTAATGCAGGATTTGATTTAATGGGAACTGTTTCGGGGAAATACTCAAGTTTAACATCATATGCTAATAACCCTGTTATAATATATACAATTTCTGCACTTATTATAATTGGAGGACTTGGATTTGTTATCTGGAGTGAATTTTATAATTATAAAGAGCGTAAAAAATTATCTCTTCATGCAAAAGTTGTATTAATAATAACAGCTATTCTGTTATTTGGTGGAGCTATTTTAATGTTTATATTTGAATTTAGTAACCCACGGACACTTGGATCAATGTCTATTGGTGAGAAAATTAATAATGCATTTTTTGCATCTGTTACAACAAGAACAGCAGGTTTTAATACAATTTCAACAACTGATATGACTATGGCTGGAAAGTTTCTTACAATACTTCTTATGTTTATTGGAGGATCGCCAGGGTCAACAGCTGGAGGCCTTAAAACGGCAACGCTTGGTATTCTTGTAGTTACATTAGTATCAATTATAAGAGGCAGAGATGATGTTGAAATATTTAAAAAGAGAATATCAAAAGAAACTGTTTATAAAGCTTTTGCAATTTTCTTCTTATCATTGACCTTAGTAATAACCGTTATCCTGCTTCTTGCAGCAACGCAACCAGAAGGTACGTCATTTATGTATATAGTTTATGAATCAGTTTCTGCCTATGCTACGGTAGGTCTAGATTTAGGATTATCACCACATTTAAATACAGCTGGTAAGCTTATAATAGCAGTTACTATGTATATTGGAAGAGTTGGTCCAATGACTGTGCTACTTGCGTTAACAAGTAGAATGCATAAAACTAAAAAAATAGCTATAAAATATCCAGAAGATAAGATATTAATTGGTTAGGAGTGAATTAAAATGTCAAATAAGCAATTTGTAGTCGTAGGACTTGGAAGATTTGGGGCATCAGTTGCAAAGACACTTTATGCTTTAGGGCATGATGTATTAGCAATAGATACAAATGAGGATTTAGTTCAAGAAATTTCTGATGATGTAACTCATGCAATTCAAATGGATGCAACAGATGAGGCTGCACTTAAAACTTTAGGAATTAGAAATTTTGATGTTGCCGTTGTAACTATCGGTGCAAGCATACAATCAAGTGTGATGGCTACACTTCTTTTAAAAGAAAATGGAGTAAAGCACATAATAGCAAAAGGTCATAGTGACTTGCATGCAAAAGTTTTATATAAAATTGGAGCAGATAGAGTTATTTTACCAGAAAAAGATATGGGAATAAGAGTTGCACATAATCTTGTGTCTACTAATATTTTAGATTATATTGAATTATCATCAGATTATAGCATAATAGAAATTAACAGCCCAGATGACTGGCATGGAAAAACTATTAATGAACTTAGTCTTAGATCAGAGTATGGAATAAACGTTGTTGCAATCAAAAGAGGAAAAGATGTTAATGTATCACCATATGCAGATGATATCATTGAACCTGGAGATGTAGTTGTAGCAATTGGTTCAGCTGGAGATTTAAGTAAACTAGAAAGCAAAATAGCAAGATAAAAATAGAGATAATCTAAGGGGATTTGACACTATTTAAATATTAAGTTAATATTGTTTAGAAAAAGAATGGCTATTTATCTCTCTGTTTTATAAGAGTGGGGTATATAGCCATTATTGTTATAAAAATAATTTTTTGCGAGGTGAATTTTTATTTTGTTAGTTATAGAAAGTAAAAACAACTCTTTATTTAAGAATATAAAAAAGTTGAAAGAAAAGAAATATAGAACTCAGAGTTCTACATATTTAATTGAAGGTTTAAGATTTGTTGATGAAGCCTTTAAAAGTGGAGTTAAAATAGAAACTCTATTATTTACAGAAGAGTTTAAGGAAAAACATTTAGATTTTTTAGAGGGTAAAGATATTGAAAATCAAATAATTTTAACACCATCACTTCTTAAAGAACTTTCATTTACAGGAACACCTCAAGGGGTTATGGCTGTAGTTGAGATGGAGAATAAAGACTTAAAAGATGGAGATATAGTGGTGCTTGTTGATAAAGTTCAGGACCCAGGGAATATGGGGACTATTATTAGAACAGCTCATGCAGTAGGAGCTGCTGGAATTATAACTACTAAAGGGACTGTAGATATTTATAATGATAAAACATTACGTTCAACTATGGGTTCAATTTTTTACCTTCCTGTAATTGAGGATAATAATTTAGAAAAAATAAATGAATTAAAAGAAAAGGGATTTAAGCTTGTAGTAAGTTCTCTACAAGGGAAAAATGATTTCTTTAATGAAGACCTTAGTGGTAATACAATAATTGCAGTTGGTAATGAAGGAAATGGTGTATCTGAGGAAGTATATGGAATTTCTGATATAAAGGTAAAAATACCTATGCCAGGGAATGCAGAATCATTAAATGTTGCAGTTGCCACATCAGTAATGCTTTATGAAAAAATAAGACAAAATATTAATAAATAGTATTGTATAATTTATATCTTATATGTATAATTAGGTGTAAATACAATAATTTAAATAAACTATGATAGAGATAAGTACATATTGTAAGTTCTTTTTAGGGATGAAAAATCGCGACTGAAAGTTTTTCTAAAGAATGGGTATGGAAATTCACTCTGGAGTTCTAATTGTGAAAGTTAGTAGCAGTTAGCGGTTAAAAGCCGTTATTTTTTCTTAAGTGAACATTTAGTATGTTAATTAGGGTGGTACCGCGGATATATATATACCCCGTCCCTTTGTTGGGACGGGGTTTTTTTATGCTTTTTACCACTTTTTAGCAAATAATCTGAAAGGAGAATTTAAAGATGCAAGAAAAATTACAAGAAATTCAAAATAGTGCATTAGAAGAATTAAAAGTAGTAGTAGATAGTACAGCTATCGAAGCTATAAGAGTAAAATACCTTGGAAAAAAAGGTGAGCTTACAGCTATCTTAAGAGGTATGAAAGATTTAAGTCAGGAAGAAAGACCAGTAGTGGGTAAAGTAGCCAATGAGGTTAGAGAAACTATTGAGGCGCAAATTGAGCAAATTGCTACAGAAATTAAAAACAAAGAAAAAAATGCTAGATTAAGCAGTGAGGTTATTGATATATCAATGCCTGGTAAGAAAAACTTAATAGGGAAGAAACACCCACTTGAGTTAACTCTTGATCATATGAAAGAAATATTTATATCAATGGGATTCTCAGTAGAAGAAGGTCCAGAGGTAGAAAAAGATTATTATAACTTTGAGGCTTTAAATATACCAAAAGATCATCCAGCTAGAAGTGAGCAAGACACTTTCTACATAAATGATAATATGGTTCTTAGAACTCAAACTTCACCAGTTCAAATTAGAGTTATGGAGAACCAAGAGTTACCAATAAAAATGATTTCACCTGGTAAAGTTTTTAGATCAGATGCGGTTGATGCAACTCACTCTCCAATATTTTATCAAATGGAAGGTCTTGTTATAGATAAAAATATAACATTTGCAGACTTAAAAGGAACTCTTCAATTATTTGCACATAAAATGTTTGGAGATTCAATGAAGACTAAGTTTAGACCACATCACTTCCCATTCACAGAACCATCAGCAGAAATGGATGCAACATGTTTCGTATGTGATGGAGCAGGCTGCAAAGTGTGTAAGGGTGAAGGTTGGATAGAACTTCTTGGTTGTGGAATGGTTCACCCAGATGTTTTAAGAAACTGTGGAATAGACCCAGAAGTTTATAGTGGATTTGCTTTTGGATTTGGTGTTGATAGAATGGTTATGCTTAAATATGGCATAGATGATATCAGACTATTATATGAAAGTGATATGAGATTCTTAAATCAATTCTAAGGAGGAAGCAAAGATGAAAGTACCATTTAATTGGCTAAAAGATTACGTAAATGTAGATATGCCAGCAGTTGAACTTGGAGATTTATTAACTCTATCAGGTTCAAAGGTTGAAGGTGTTGAAATTGCAGGAGATACTATACAGAAAGTTGTAGTATGTAAATTAGAAAAAATAGAACAGCATCCAGATGCTGAAAAATTAAAAATATGTCAAGTTAACATAGGGGAAGAAGAACTTCTTCAAATAGTTACAGCAGCAGATAATATGAAAGAAAATGATTTTGTACCAGTAGCACTTCATGGTTCAGTACTTGCTGATGGAACAAAAATCAAAAAAGGAAAACTTAGAGGGATTGTATCAAATGGTATGTTCTGTTCTGAGGAAGAACTAGGTATAGCTGATAACGTTGAAGTTCACGGACTTATGATATTACCACAAGATTCAAAACCTGGAATGTGTATCAAAGAAGCATTAGGTCTTAATAAAGCTATAATTGATTTAGAGATAACATCAAATAGACCAGACTGTTTAAGTATAGTTGGTATGGCTAGAGAAACTGCTGCAACACTTAAAACAACTTATAAAATGCCAAATATAAAATTTGAAGTAGCTTCAAAAGAAAATATAAATGACATTATAAAAGTTGATGTTAAGGATGAGCTTTGTAGAAGATACATGTCAAGAGGAGTTAAAAATGTAAAAGTTTCTCCATCTCCTGCATGGATGCAAGAAAAGCTTATGGATGCAGATGTTAGACCTATAAATAATATAGTAGATATTACAAACTACGTTATGTTAGAACTTGGGCAACCAATGCATGCATTTGATAAAAGAGAAGTTAAAACAGGAAACATTATTGTTGAAAAAGCAAATGATGGAGAAAAGTTTGTAACTTTAGATGAAGAAGAAAGAATTTTAGATAACTCAGTATTAACTATCAAAGATGGTAGTGAAGTAGTTGCTATTGCAGGAATCATGGGTGGATTACACTCAGGAATTAATGATGATACAACAGAAGTTATATTTGAGTCAGCAAACTTTGAGGGAACAAATATTAGAGTTAATTCAAAAAAACTTGGACTTAGAACAGAGAGTTCATCAAGATTTGATAAAGATATAGATCCAAACCTTGCAACTCTTGCTATGGATAGAGCTTGTGCTTTAATAGTAGAACTTGGTTGTGGAGAAATCATGGAAGGAACAATAGATATATATAATTCTGTTAAGCCAGAAGGAAAAATGTCTGTAAGTGCTTCATGGATAAATGGATTCCTTGGAACTGATATTTCAAGTGAAATAATGAAAGAATGTTTAGATAGTCTTGATTTAATGACAGTTATAAATGGGGATAGTTTAGAAATAACAGTTCCTACATTTAGAATAGATATTGCTATTAAAGAGGATATTGCAGAAGAAGTTGCAAGAATATATGGATATAACAATGTTCCAACAACAATAATTACAACTAATACTAATAAAGAAGCAAAAAATGCTAAGCAAAAACTTGATGATTTAGTAGTTAATACTATGATTTCTTCAGGAATCAACCAATCAATAAGTTATTCATTTGGTAGTATGAAAGTATTTGATATGATTAATATACCAGCTGATTCAGAGCTTAGAAATGTAGTTAGAATCAAAAATCCATTAGGAGAAGATTTTAGTGTTATGAGAACATCTATACTTCCTTCAATAATGGAATCACTTGGAAGAAACTATGCTAGAAATAACGAATATGCAAGATTATTTGAAATTGGTAAAGTTTATATTCCAAATGAAGATGAAAATGAACTTCCTACAGAAAGAAATATTCTTACAATAGGAATGTATGGAGATGTAGATTACTTTGATTTAAAAGGTGTAGTAGAAAACTTAATTGAAGCACTTGGAATTACTAAATTCTCATTCAAAAGAGAATCAGAAAACCCAAGTTACCACCCAGGAAAAACTGCTATGATTTCAGTGGGTAAAAATATTGAAGTTGGAGTTCTTGGAGAAGTTCATCCTGATGTTACAGAAAACTATGGAGTAAATACTTTAGCTTATACAGCAGAGCTTGATTTAGATAAATTATATGCAGCAGCAAATACAGAAAAATCATACTCAGTAATAGCTAAATTCCCAGCAGTTACAAGAGATATAGCAATATTAGTTGATGATGAAGTTTTAGTTGCAGATATAGAAGATGCAATAAAAAGAGCAGGTCAACCACTTGTTGAATCAATCAAATTATTTGATGTATACAAAGGTGAGCAAATTCCAGAAGGTAAGAAAAGTGTAGCTTATGCTATTGTTTATAGAGATCCTAAAAAGACTCTTGATGAGAAATCAGTAGGTAAAGTACATGATAAAATTCTAAGAGCGCTAGAGCATAAGCTAGGAGCGGAATTTAGATAATATATATATTAAAATTGCTATGTATATGTTAAAATATACATAGCAATTTATTATGCAAAAAATAAGAGCTTATGAATTTTATTTTAAAGAGGTGTAGTATGGCAACAGTCACTGTAAGAATTAATGGCATGGAGTATAACTTAAAAGGAAAAGAAGATGAAGAGTATTTACATCATCTTGCGAGTCATGTCGAGGACAAGCTGCAAGAGATTCTTCAAAAAAATACTAAATTAAGTGTTTCAGCAGCCTCAATTTTGACAGCCATAAACTTAGCAGATGAATCTTTTAAAGCTAAAAAAGAATTGAATGTGCTTTTAGGAAATCATGATGTGATGAAAAAAGATAATAAGGTGATAAAGAATGAACTTGATGGAATTAAAGAAAAGTATGCAATTGCTATAAGGGCTGAGGAAAGTAAACATTTAAATATAACTGAAAATTTCAAAAAAGAAATAACTAGTTTGAAAAATGAACATTCAAAAGAAACTATAAGTTTGAAAAATAGATATTCAAAAGAAAATGAAATATTAAAAAATGGATATTTAAAAGAGAATGAAAAGTTGAAAAGTGAATATTCAAATGTGAATGAGACTTTGAAAACTGAATTTCAAAAGAAAACTGAAGATTTTAAAAATGAAATAGTTAGGTTAAAAGATGAAACTCAAGATGCTATAAAAGCAAAAGAAGCTATTAAGATAGAAAAAACTGATGTAGAAGAAACTAATATGATGTTAATCCTTGAAAAACAAAGATTAGAGGAAGATAAGTTAGAACTGCAAGATGAACTTAATAGTGAAATGCAAAATAATTCATCAGGAACTTTAGAGGTTGAAGTTGAAGAATTAAGAAAGCAACTAAGTTTAGTGGAAACTAAAAATGAAAAGTTAGAAAAAGCAAATCACTTATTAAAAAAATCGCGTAGAGAAATTAAGTTTGGTTTACAGTCATCAAAGTACAGAATAATTGATCTTGAAAATAAGTTTTTAGAGAGTCAATTAGCTGTAGTTGCTGAAAAGGTTAAAAATAATCCTATGCTTTTAAAAAAATTAAAATAAAAAGAAACTGTTTCTTTTAATATGGAAACAGTTTCTTTTTTGTAGTATTCAATTTTTTTTCTGCAATCTTTGAGATATAGTGAATGTTTGTGTATAATTAGGTATTGAATTAATTTGTTAAATTTATTAATTTATTTGTTTTTTACAAAAGCAAAGAGAGTAGGAGTAGTGTATTTATGAATAAAGTAGAATTATTAGCCCCAGCTGGGTCAATGGAAAGTATGATAGCAGCGATTAATAAGGGTGCTGATGCAATATATTTAGGTGGAGATAAGTTCTCTGCAAGAGCTTATGCAACAAATTTTGATAAACCAATGATGGAGAAGGCAGTTGACTACGCACATAGTTATGGTCTTCCTGTATATGTAACTATAAACACTTTAATTAAACAAAGTGAGTTTAATGAAGCTATAGATTATATAGGGTTCTTATATAGAACAGGTGTAGATGCAATAATAATACAAGATACAGGTATTTTAAATAGGGTAAGAGAAGTTTACCCAGGTCTTGAAATACATGCATCAACTCAAATGAGTGTACATAATGCAGAAGGAGCACAGTTCTTTACAGAGAATGGATTCCAAAGAATAGTTTTATCAAGAGAACTTTCATTAAAAGAAATAGAGTATATTTCTAAAGATTTAGGAATAGAAACAGAAATATTTGTTCATGGAGCGCTTTGTGTTTCTTATTCAGGACAATGTCTTTTAAGTAGTATGATAGGTGAGAGAAGTGGAAATAGAGGTAAATGCGCACAGGCTTGTAGAACAGAGTATGATCTTATAAGGGATACTGATGGTTCAAAAAAAAGTGGGCACCTTTTAAGTCCTAAAGATATGTGTAATATCGATAATATAGATGACTTATTAAAGACAGGAACAAGTTCTTTAAAAGTTGAGGGTAGAAAGAAAAAGCCTGAGTATGTAGCTGGTGTTATAGAAGCATATAGAGAGGCTATTGATGAGATTGAAGAGTCAGGTAAAAGAAGTAGAAATAGAGAGGGAGACCTTTTAAAACTATTTAATAGAGAAGGATTTTCTAATGCATATCTTTATAAGAATACTGGTAAAGATATGATGGCTTATAATACTCCAAGAAATACAGGGACAATAGTTGGTAGAATAGGTAAGAATTCTGAAATTATACTAGAACAAGATGTAACGCTAAAGGATGGGCTGAGAATCGGCGAGGGTGGATTTGTTCTTAGTAAGATTATAAAAGATGGAAATGAAGTTACTTCTGCTAAAAAAGGTGATAAAGTTGTTCTTTATCCAAGAAAGTATAAGCAGGGTGATGAGTGTTATAAGATGACTGATATTATTCTTATGAATGAACTTAAGAAGTCTTATGAAAAAATGTATCAAAGAAAGATAGCACTTACAGCACATGTTAAATTTAGAATTGGAATGCCATTTGAAATGAGTTTAGAGTATAATGGTAAAACTTATAAAAAACTTGGTGAAAATGTTGAAGTGGCTATGAATAGTCCTTTAGATATGATTAGAGTTGAAAAAAATATTAAAAAATCAGGTGAAATACCATTTAAAATAGAAACAGTTATATTTGATGCTTTTGATGATGGATTTATGCCAATGGCTAGTATAAATAATCTTAGAAGAGAACTTTTAGATGAGATTATTGCATATGAAATAGGTAAGCATAAAAAAGATGTAAGAAAAGAAAGAGTAGAAGAGGTTAAAACAGAACTTGGTAAGAAAAAATATGGTCCTGTTATAGCAAAATTTACTTATAAACATCAATTACAAGCAGGGCTTGATTTAGGTCTTGATACTGTAGTTATAGATATATTTGGTAAGAATAAAGATACTTTAAAAAGAGGAATATTTAATGAAGTAGATTTTGGAAATACTGCTGTTTATCTTGAAGTGCCAAATATAATCAAGGAAGAATTTGATGTTGTTTGTAGAATTATTGATTCAGTTGGAGATAAGATAGAAGGGCTTGTGACTGGTAATGATGGTATAATTAGAAGATATAAAGATAAATATAAAATGATTGGTGGATACAAACTTAATGTATTTAATGCAGAATCATTAAAGTTCTATAATCAGTATCTTGAGGCAACACCTCTTAGTTTAGAAATAAACAGAAAAGAGATTAAATCAATAGTTGAAAAAGAAAAAGAGGGAGCAATTTTCTTCGTTTATGGAAAACCTGAGGTTATGATAAGTGAATATTGCCCTATTGGAAGTACTTTTGGTGGGAAAAATACAAAAAGAGAATGTAATGATGCATGTGTCGATAGTACATTTAGATTAAGAGATAGAATGAGTGAAGATTTAGTTGTTATGACAGATTTATTCTGTAGAGCACATATATATAATACACTTCCTGTAAATATAACTTCAGAGATGAAAGATATAAAGAGCATAGGCGTTCATACATTTAGAGCAGATTTTATAGATGAAACTTATGATGAAACTAAAGCAGTTCTTTCAGCTATCATTAAAGGAGAGCCTGTTAAACTTGGTAAGTTTATCAAAGGGCATTACAGAAAGGGAGTAGAATAGGAGAGTAAAGGATGAATAATAAGGTTATTAAAACTTTAGAATTTGATAAGGTAAAAAAATTAGTAGAAAAGTATGCAATTACATCATCAGCAAAGGAAATGATAAATCAGCTTGCGCCATATGGGGCATATAATGATATTATTGAGCATCTTGCTGAAACAAAAGAAGCACTAGATGTTTTAGTTAAAAAAGGCACACCTCCATTTGAGGGACTTTATGATGTTAAAGAAGATCTTATAAGAGCAGGAAAAGGTGGTAGTCTTGGACCTTTCTCCCTTCTTAAAATAGCTAATATGCTTAGTTGTGCTAGAAGATTTTCTGAGTTTTTACAAAGAAAAGAAGAGGAAGAAAGTTTTAGAATATTAGAAGATATAGTATTTGGAGTTGTTCCTTACAAAAATATAGAGGATGCTATCTTTAATGCTATTGTTGGAGAGGAAGAAATTTCTGATAAGGCAAGTTCAAAATTATATAATTTAAGAAGAACTTTAAGAGAAAAAAATGCATCTGTTAGAGATAAGGTTAATGTACTTGTTAAGGATAATGCAGAATATCTTCAAGATTCTCTTGTTACAGTAAGAGGAGATAGATATGTTATTCCTGTAAAAGCAAGTTTTAAAGGTTCTGTACCAGGACTTATACACGATCAAAGTTCTAGTGGTTCAACTGTATTTATAGAACCTATTGGTCTTGTTAATTTAAATAATGAGATTAAAGAAATTATGCTTGAGGAAAGAAAAGAAATTCAAAGAATTTTAGAAGAACTTTCAGGCATGGTTGAAAGTGTTATAAAAAATATTCAAAACAACTTTAATATAATTGTTGAATTTGATTTTATATTTGCAAAAGCTAAATACGCAAGTCTTATAGATGGTACTATACCAAATATAAGCAAAGAAGGAAGGATTGACCTTATCGAAGCAAGGCATCCACTTATTGCAAGAGAAGATGTAGTTGCAGCAAGTATTTATCTTGGTGGAGATTTTACTAGCCTTGTTGTTACAGGTCCGAATACTGGCGGTAAAACTATAACTTTAAAGACAGCTGGACTTTTAGAACTTATGGGTCTTTCAGGTCTTTTAATACCTGCAGAGGAAAATTCAACTATTGCACATTTTGATGAGATTTATGCTGATATTGGAAAAGAACAAAGTATAGAGCAAAGTTTATCTACTTTCTCAGCTCATATGACTAATATAGTTTATATAATGGAACATGCAACTGAAAATAGTTTTATATTATTTGATGAGCTTGGTTCAGGAACAGACCCAACAGAGGGGTCTGCACTTGCTATTGCAATTCTTGAAACACTTAGAAAAAGAGGTTGTAGATTATTATCAACAACTCACTATAGTGAACTTAAAGGTTATGCTTTAAGAACTATTGGAGTAGAGAATGCTTCAGTTGAATTTGATATAGAGACACTTAGCCCAACTTATAGATTATTAATAGGAATACCTGGTAAGTCAAATGCTTTTGAGATTTCAAAAAGACTTGGATTATCAGAAAATCTTATAAAGGAGGCTAAGGAACTTATAAATAGTGATTCACTTCAGTTTGAAGATTTAATTCAAAGTCTTCAAGATAAAAATATTGCAGCAGAGAAGTATGCAAGAGATACTGAAAAATATAAAATTCAGGCAAGGATGGCTAAAGAAAAATTAGATGTTAAACTTGCAAGAATTGATGAAGTAAGAGAAAATGCTTATGCTGAGGCTAGAAGAGAATCAAAGTCAATTCTTGATACAGCTAAGGATGAGGCAGATGCTATCCTTAAAAATATGAGAGAACTTGAAAAGCTTGGTATAACAAGTGAAGCTAGAAGAGAACTTGAAAAACAAAGAGGAAAGCTTCGTGATAAGATAAGTGACGCTCAAATGGCACTTCACAAAAAGGTTGAGGATGAAAAGGGTGAGGAACTTACTGAGGTTTATGAAGGTATGGAAGCAATGTTACCTAGAATAAATCAAAAAGTTATAATTCTTAGTATGCCTGATAGAAAAGGTGAGGTTCTAGTTGAAGCTGGAATAATGAAGATAAATGTTAAACTTAAGGAACTTAGAAAAGCTAAAGTTTCTAAGCAAGAGAAGAAGATACAAAAAAGAGAATCAAAGCTTAATTTAAGAGTAGTACCTACATCTGTTGATTTAAGAGGACTTGATTCTATTGATGCTATTATGACTACTGATAAATATCTTGATGATGCAGCTATTGGAGGACTTAGAGAAGTTACAGTAGTTCATGGTAAGGGTACAGGAGTTTTAAGAGATGAAATAGGAAAAATGCTTAAAAGACATCCACATGTTAAAAATCATAGACTTGGAGTTTATGGTGAAGGTGGAAATGGAGTTACTATTGTAGAACTTAAATAATTTAAAGGTTAGTTTGAAGTTGATAAAACTTTAAACTAACTTTTTTTATTTTATAATAGTTATAAATTTGACAGTTTGAATTCTAACTATTATAATTTAGTTAGAATTCAAACTAAATTGATATGGAGGGATTTTGGATGAAAAAAATAAATTTAGAGATTTCAGGGTTAATTAGAGAAATTGGGATAAAGACAAAAAATAATGCTGATTCTAATCTTTTAGGAACAGGATTAAATTCAAAGCAGGCTAAAATGATAGGCTATATTTATAAACATCAAGAAGAGGGAGTTATTCAAAATGATTTAGCTAAAAAGTTTAATAAAACTAAGGCTAGTATAACTAGTATGCTTCAAGGACTTGAGAGAAAAGGATATATAAAAAGAGTGATTAATGAGGAAAATGAAAGACAAAAGAAAATTTATGTTTTAGATAAAGGTATTGCACTTGTTGCAGAGTTTAAAAATGTATTTGATAATATTGAAATTCAAATGTATAGCACATTAACAGAGGATGAGAGTAAAACTTTAAAAGATTTATTAGATAAGGTAAATAAAAATTTATAATTTGAAATTTGAACAAAAGATAAGGAGTATTTTATGGAAAATGAATATTATTTAAAGGAAGCACCAATTAGAAAATCAGTAAGAAAACTTGCAGTGCCAATGATGATTGGTATGTCAGTTGCAACTATTTATAGTGTTATAAATGCTTATTTTATAGGGCTTTTACATAATACTGCTATGTTTTCTGCAATTACATTTGGATTACCTGTATTTGTTGTATTAATGGCAATTGGAAATGTTTTTGGAGCTGGTGGTGGAACTTTTATTTCTAGACTTGCAGGTGAGGGAAATACAGAAAAATGCAAAAAAATAGCTGGGTATACTTTTTACTCTAGTATTATAGGTGGAATTATAGTTGCAATAATTGCAGTTATATTTTCATCATTTATAACAAAAATTCTTGGAGCGAATGCTCAAACTTTTGCTTATACAAGAGAGTACATAGTAGTTTTATTTATAGGGGGATTTTCTATAGTATTAAATTTTGCCTTAGAACAGCTTGTAAGAGCAGAAGGGGCATCAAAAGAGTCAATGTATGGAGTTGTTATAAGTTCTATATGTAGCTTAGTATTAGACCCTATATTTATTTTATATTTTAATTTTAATGTTATAGGAGCAGCAGTTGCTACTATTTTAGCTAATCTTGGTGCAGTTGCATATTACATATATTTTTTAGAGAAAAAAAGTTTATATTTAAAAGGATTTTTAAGTCATTATAAAATTTCTTTAAGTGATAGACAGGAAATTTATAAAGTAGGACTTGGAGAGCTTTTTCAAGCAATATTTATAATTATTGTAACACTTCTTATTAATAATTTTGCAATTGAGTATGGTGATGGAGTTGTAACTTCTTTTGGGATTGCACTTAGAATAACTCAGATTCCAGAGTTCTTAGCTATGGGAGTATTTTTAGGGTTAATTCCTCTTTTTGCATATAATTTTGCTGCTAAAAACACTAAAAGGATGAAAGAGGCTTTAAAATATGCTTTTACATATATTGCGGTAATATTACTTGTTTTTTGTAGTATAGTTTTTATACTTAGAAATCAAATTATAAGAGGATTTTCAAATAATCAAGAAGTTATAACTATTGGAGTTTACATATTATCAGTAATGCTTTTAGCGGCTATATTCAATGGGTTTACAGGATTGATTATAGGAGTATTCCAAGCAACAGGTCAAGGTTTTGAAACAATGATAATGTCTATATTACAAGGTGTTTCTTATATAGTTGTTATAATAGTTTTACACTATTTCTTTGGACTTCATGGAGTTATATGGTCAATGGCAGTTACCGAGATTTTAATGTGTATAATTGGTGGTATAATGTTTATAAGATTTAAAAGAAAAAATAATTTGTAGAGGTGTAGGGTATGATTTTAGTGAGTGCTTGTTTATGTGGTGAGAATTGTAAGTATAGTGGTGGAAATAATAAAAATAAAAAAGTTTTAGATTTTATTAAGGATAAAGAGGTTGTTTGTATATGCCCAGAAGAACTAGGTGGGCTTTCAACGCCAAGAAATCCAGCAGAGATAATAGGTAGTGCTAAGGGGGTATTAGATAATAAAGATAAGATAATAACTAATGATGATAAAGATGTTACTTTAGAATTTTTAAGGGGAGCTGTGGAGAGTTTGAAAATTGCTAAGGAAAATAAAGTGGAACTTGCAATTTTGAAAGCAAAAAGTCCTTCTTGTGGAAAGGGAATGGTTTATGATGGAACATTCTCAAATATAAAAATTAAGGGTAATGGTGTAACAGCCCAATTATTTATTGATAATAATATAAAAGTTTTAACAGAAGATGATGTATAAAACCTACTGTAGATACTATTGTAAAATTATGTTGAAAAATGATATAATATAATTAACAAATTTTGAGATACTTTAAACAAAGGAGGAATTTACTATGGAAAAAAGAATAGCAGCTTTCTTTGATATAGATGGAACGATTTATAGAGAAGGATTAATAACAGAGGTATTTAAGAAAATAGTAAAGTATGAACTTATAAAAGAAGAAAAGTGGGATAATGAAGTTAAACCTGCTTTTGTGAAGTGGGACAAGCGACAAGGCGACTATGACGAGTACTTATTAAAAATGGTTGATATATACATAGATGCTATAAAGGGACTTAAAAAATATCATATAGACCATATTGCAAAGAATGTTATAGAGCAAAAAGGTGATAGAGTTTATACTTTTACAAGAGAGAGAATTAAATGGCATAAAGAACAAGGTCATGTTGTTATAGCTATATCAGGTTCACCAATAGAGCTTGTAAAAGAGATGGCAGGAAAGCATAATATGGATGATTTTAGAGGGACAATATATAATATTGATGATGAAGAGAAGTACACAGGGGATATAACACCTATGTGGGATGCTGTTAGTAAGCAAAATGCTATAAAAGAATTGACAGAAAAATATGATATAGATTTATCTAAGAGTTTTGCTTATGGAGATACATCAGGGGACTTTACAATGTTTGAAAATGTAGGAAATCCTTATGCTATAAACCCAACTAGAGAACTTATAGGAAAAGTTAAAGAACATAAAGAAATGCGTGAAAAAATTAAGGTAATTGTTGAAAGAAAAGATGTTACGTATAAGATTAATTTAGATTCAGTTGAGATAATTTAATAAAATATATAGGTAAGGTATAAACAAAAATTTATTTGTTTATACCTTATTTTATTTTGTGTATAAAATTTAAATTTAAAAAGTTTTTCTTTTTGCAAAAAATCCTGAATAATTATAATCTCTTCTGCTAAGAATAATTGACAGGATACTTTACAGGAGGGATTAGTTTATGGAAAATTTAAATATTAATCAAAGAGTTAAGGAAACACATCATGGGGCTAGAAAAACAAGAAAAGAAGGGAAAGTTCCAGGGATTTTATATGGAAAGGCTAGTCAGAATACTCTTATTGAAATAGGAGCTCTAGAGCTTAATCAATATATACTTCAAGAGGGAGTAAATAGTGTTGTAGGTGTGAATTTAGATGGAGCTAACCATAAAGCCCTTATAAAGGAAGTGCAAAGAGATGCAATAACAAGAAAGATAATTCATGTTGATTTAGCACAAGTTAATGCACATGAAAAGGTTACAGCAAATGTACCAATTACATTTTCAGGTGAAGAGCAACTTATTAAGAGTGGTGCAGTTTTGCAAAAGCAAAAAGATAATATAAAAGTTAAGTGTGATGCAGATAGTATACCTAAGAGTATAAATATAGATGTTACAAAAGCAAACATTGGCGATAACTTTAAAATAGCAGATGTGGAATTTGCAAGTGAAATATCTATCTTAGATAGTTTAGAAAGTGTTATTGC
Source organism: uncultured Clostridium sp. (assembly GCF_947039605.1). Lineage (GTDB taxonomy): Bacteria > Bacillota > Clostridia > Clostridiales > Clostridiaceae > Sarcina. Next base: position 49,988 of record NZ_CAMQZG010000009.1, on the reverse strand, counting down.
AACAATAAGTTATGAACAAAAAAGACAAGAAGTTGTGGAAACTGTAGAAGAAGCAGTAGAAGAAAAGTAAATTTAAGTGGGCATCTTGACATAAGATGCCCTTTTTCTTTAATTTTCCATGAAAACTATAGTCATATTCGAGAAATATGTTAAAATTATACTCATGTTTTAAATTATAGTATTATAATAGTACTTTATATAATATAATTATTTATAGTTAATAATTAGGAGGATGAATTTATGTATAGAGAAAAGTATGAAAAATGGTTATCATCTGATACAATTTCAGAGGATTTAAAGGAAGAGCTTAGAGCAATTAATGGTGATAAAAAGGAAATTGAAGATAGATTTTATAAAGAATTAGATTTTGGTACAGGCGGACTTAGAGGAATAATAGGTGCAGGTACTAACAGACTTAATGTAACAACAGTTGGAAAAGCTACTCAAGGTTTTGCTAACTTTTTAAATAATGAATATAAAGAAAATATATCAGTTGCAATAGCATATGATTCAAGAAATAAATCAGATGTATTTTCAAAAGCAGCAGCACTTAATTTAGCAGCTAATGGGATAAAGGTATACTTATTTGAAAGTTTAAGACCTACACCTTTATTATCATTTGCAGTAAGATATTTAAAGTGTAATGGTGGAATAGTTCTTACAGCTTCACATAATCCTAAGATTTATAATGGGTACAAGGCTTATGATGAGAATGGATGCCAACTTACTGATGAGCCAGCTGGAAAAGTTATAACATATGTAAATAACATAGAAGATTATAATGACATAAAAACAATGAGTGAAGAGGCTGCGATAGAAGCAGGACTTCTTGTTTATATTGGTGAAGAAGTAGATGCAGCATTTATGACTGAACTTAAAAAAGTTACTATAAGAGAAGAATTAGTAAAAGAATATGCTAAAGATTTAAATATAGTTTATACACCTATTCATGGTTCAGGAAACGTGCCTGTAAGAAGGATTTTATCAGAACTTGGATATGAGAATGTTAATGTTGTTAAAGAACAAGAACTTCCAGATGGAGAATTCCCAACAGCACCATATCCAAATCCAGAAGATCCAAAAGTATTTGAACTTGCTTTAAAACTTTCAGAAGAAGTTGGAGCTGATGTTATATTTGGAACAGATCCAGACTGTGATAGAATTGGGGTTGTTGTAAAAGATAATAGTGGAGAGTATAAAGTATTATCAGGTAATCAAACAGGAATACTTTTAACTCACTATGTAATTTCATCATTAAAAGAAATGAATAGACTTCCAAAGAATGGGGCGGTAACAAAAACTATAGTTACAACAGAAGCTGTAAGAAAAATTACAGATGAGTATGGAGTTAAGTTATTTGACCTTCTTACAGGATTTAAATATATTGGGGAAATGATGACTGAGTTTGAAAAAACTAATGAGTATGAGTATTTATTAGGATTTGAAGAGAGTTATGGTTACCTTATAGGAACACAAGCAAGAGATAAGGATGCAGTAGTTGCTGCCCAAATGATTGCTGAGATGACACTATACTATAAGAAGCAAGGAAAGACATTATATGAGGCTTTAGTAGATTTATATGATAAGTATGGATACTTTAAAGAAACTTTAGTGTCAGTAACACTTGAGGGCAAAGAAGGACAAGAAAAAATAGGAGCTTGCATAGAAGCTTTAAGAAATACAACAATTTCAGAAGTTGCAGGAGTTAAAATTGTTACTGCATTTGATTATAAATTAAGTAAAGAGCTTAATAACTTAACAGCAGAGCAAAAAAATATAGACCTTCCAAAATCAAATGTGTTAAAATATGTTTTAGAGGATGATTCATGGTTTGTTGTAAGACCATCAGGGACAGAACCAAAAATGAAAGTTTACTTATCAGTTAAAGGTTCAAGTCTTGAGGATGCAGAGGCTAAGAGTGCTCAGTTTGAGAAAGATGTTATGTCTATAATAAATGAGAAATTAAATTAATAAATAGTAGGTTGCCTCAAAAGGGCAACCTATGTTTTTAGAAAGAGGAGTTGTAATTAATATTGGATTTTAATGAATATTCAAAAGATAAATTAGCAAGATTACTATTTATGGAGATTAATGCAGATGGATTTTTACAAGCATTAGGAGCAGATAATAAGGATTATAAAATAAAAGATCTATACATACCAATAGACCCAGTACACTTAAATCAAGATGTGAAAAGTGGTTTAAAACTTGATAAACTTCCTATAAATTATTTTGTAGAAGGTATGTTTTTCGCTATGGGTGGAGATAAAAAATTAAAATTTAATAGTGATTATAAAAAGATAATCCCATTAGTTAAGGATTCAGAAAAATTAATAAGAAGTCTTATTGCAGATAAAACTAAAGAAAATGAACTTGAGGATGCTTTAATGCTTCTTTTAGGATTATGTGAGTTTGAAGCAAGCAAAGAAACTTATGAAAAGACTTTACTTGTATGTGAAGCTTTAAGAGAGGCTAATAGTGCATATAATGATACTCAACTTGATATATCAGATAAAGCTAAAGAATTATTTGATAAAGAAGCTTTCCCATATCTTTATGCAGCACTTGCAAATAAGGATAAAGAAAAACTTAGTAACGCTTTAGTTGATATAAATGAATATATCAATAAGGGTGGAGAAAAAACTTCAGAGATAGAAGCCTTATGTGAAGAAGTAGAAGACGCTAGTGCATATGAAGAGGGAAAAAAAGCATTAATAGAAGACCCTACAACAGCACTTACAAAATTCTTACCTTTAGCAGATAAGTTTGAAGAGGATGCAATCCTTAGATTTTACATAGGTTCATGTTACAGAAGACTTGGGAATTTTGAAAAAGCAATATACTATCTTAATGAGAGTCAGGCACTTGATACTAATATAGTAGAGGTAGTAAATGAACTTGGAATAAACTATGCATCACTTGCTGATTATGATAATGCTATAAATTGTTTTAGAAAAGCATTTGAAGGTACAAAGGATGTAGAGGTGTGCACTAATCTTATAATGTGCTATGTTCATAATGATGATATAGAGAATGCTAAAAAGCATTTAAAACTTGCGGAAGCAATTAATAAAGATGATGAGGTTGTAAAGGAAATTAAAAAATACTTTAAAGACCTCTAAGAAGGAGGATGCAAAATGAATAATCAAAAAATTGAGGAATTTATACTTGATTTAGCATCAGAGAAACCAGCGCCAGGAGGCGGTGCAGTGGCAGCAATAGTTGCTTCGCTTGCAGGGGCATTAAGTTCTATGGTTTACAGTCTTACAGTAGGGAAAAAAGTTTATGAGGAATTATCAGAAGATGATAAGATTTTATTAAATGAAAATGTAGAAGAGGCAAAAGGCTTTTACATGGAAGCATTAAAGTTCGCAAAAAAAGATGGAAATGCATTTAATGCATTAATGGGAACATATAAACTTCCAAAAGAAACAGATGAAGAGAAAAAAAGAAGAACACATGAGATTGAAAAAAAGACTTTAGAGTGTATGATAGTACCTTTAAGTCTTGCTGAAGAAAGTCTTAGTTTTTATAAAAATATAATGTTTGCAGCTGAAAAAGGAAATAAAAATTTAGTATCAGATGCAGCTATAGCAGCAATTATGCTACATGCAGCTATTGAATCATCAATCATAAATGTTAAAGTGAATTTAAACTTTATAAAAGATGCAGATATTCAAAAGAGTGTAGGTAATAAACTTAGAATTATAGAAGAAAATAACAACATAATGAAAATGGAATCTATGAATGTTATAAATAAATACCTTTAAAAAAATTAGAGCCACTATCAAAAGTTGGCTCTAATTTTTTATGTATTACTTTTAGTTGATTTAGATAAATAATCTAAGGATTCAAATCTGTAACCTTCTGCTTTTAAATGCTTTAAGAGTCTATCTAAAATATCAGTATTTGTTTTAGAACAAGCATGTAAAAGAAGAATTTGCCCGTTATGGATATTTGAAGTTATCTTTTTAAAGGCAACATCAGGTGTAGGTTGATTATCAACAAGCCAGTCTTTATAAGCAAAAGTCCAAAAAACTGAAATATAGCCAAGTTTATTTGTTTCAACTAAAGACTTATGACTATATTTACCCATTGGAGGTCTAAAATATATTGGCATATTTTCACCGGTTATTTCTTTGAAAGTTTTTTCTGTATCTTTAAATTCACTTTCAAATGCAGGACTTCCAATAAGGGTTGGCATAGATTTGTGTTTATTAGAATGATTACATACTAAATGACCGGTTGAGTGCATTTTTTTTACTATATCAGGTTCTTTACTCATATAATATTTTGTAACAAAAAAAGCAGCAGGAACTTTATTATCATTTAGAATATCTATTATTTTATTAGTATATCCCTGTTCGTATCCTTCATCAAAAGTAAGATATAAAACTTTTTCATTTTCATTTCCTTTGAAAAGTGCTAAATTATCATTAAGAAATGGTGCTTCTTTTGGGGAAGTTAAAGTATTTAAGTTTTTATCAAAAGAATAATACCAGTTAAGTTCAGTATTATTTACAGTTGTCGGACTAGCAAAAATATTTAAGGGAGATGCTAAAAATATAATACTAAAAAACATCATCAAAAAATTAAACATAAATATCACCTCGTTACATATAGTATGTCTATATATGCTTAACTATATATATATAAGTAAATGCCTATAAATACATTATTATCCATAGCTTGAAATATAATAAAAGCTAGAGTATAATTTATAGGTAAATTAATAAGTTAAAAATGAAAGGAATGTACATAGATGAGATTAGGAATAGTTGGCCTACCAAATGTAGGAAAAAGTACATTATTTAATGCTATAACAAAGGCTGGAGCAGAATCAGCAAATTATCCATTCTGTACTATCGAACCAAATATTGGAGTTGTTAGTGTCCCAGATAAAAGATTAGATGTTTTAGAGAAAATGTATGGAACAAAAAGAAAAATTTATACAGCAATAGAATTTTATGATATTGCAGGTCTTGTTAAAGGGGCTAGTAAAGGTGAAGGACTTGGAAACAAATTCTTATCACATATAAGAGAAGTTGAATCAATAGTTCACGTTGTTAGATGTTTTGAAGATGAAAATGTTATACACGTAGAAGGTTCAGTTGACCCTATAAGAGATATTGAAACAATAAGTTTAGAGCTTATATTTGCGGACCTTGATGTTATTGAAAAAAGACTTGAAAAAGGTACTAAAGCAGTAAGATCTGGAGATAAGAATGCTAAAGCAGAGCAAGCATTAATGCAAAGAGTTAAAGATCATCTTGAACTTAATAAACCAGCAAGAACTTTAGATATGGATGAAGAAGAAGAAATGCTTATGAAAGGTCTATTCCTTATAACATCAAAGCCAGTTCTTTATGCTTGTAATATATCAGAAGAAGATATGATGGAAGGGAACCTTGAAAATGATATGGTTCTTAAAGTTAAAGAGTTTGCAACAAATGAAGCAGCAGGTACAACAGTTGTATCAGCTAAACTTGAAGAAGAATTATCAGGACTTGATGATGAAGAAAAAGCTGAAATGCTAGAAGAGTATGGCTTGAATGAATCAGGGCTTGATAAGTTAATACAAGAAAGTTATAGACTTCTTGGATTAATCAGTTACCTTACAGCAGGAGTTCAAGAAGTTAGAGCTTGGACAATTAAAGAAGGAACAAAAGCACCAGCAGCAGCTAGTAAAATCCACTCAGATATTGAAAGAGGATTTATTAGAGCTGAAGTAGTAGGGTACAATGATTTAGTTGAATGTGGTTCAGAGCCAGCAGCTAAAGATAAAGGTCTTTATAGATTAGAAGGTAAAGAGTACGTTATGAAAGATGGAGACGTTGTTCAATTCAGATTTAACGTATAATATAAAAGATAGAGCTTATGGAATTTCCATAGGTTCTATTTTTTTATTACTTATAAAGTTAACTTGCTATACCGATGAATATAATAGTATAATTTAGGTGTAAAGCTAACTTTACATATGGAAAGGAAGAAAATATGAAAAATAATTTAGAAAGTATAAGGATAGAAAGAGGAATAAATCAGGAGAGTTTAGCAAAAGAGCTGAAAGTTTCAAGACAAACAATAAGCTCTTTAGAAAATGGAAGGTATAATCCTTCAATAATTTTAGCTTTTAAAATAGCAAAATATTTTAATTTAAAAATTGAAGAAATATTTATTTATGAGGGGGAGTAATCAAATGGGTGAAAGTATGGTCAAAAAAGTAATTTTATTAATAGTAGTAGCTATAATGCAGGGATTAGGAATTTTATTATATTTTATGACAGAAAATAAAGTTTTAACATTAGGGTGTACTATGATAGCATTTATTATTGGATTAGTTTTTATGAATAATACAAGTGAAGAAGAGCGTTTAGAAATAAATGATGAGAGAAACACAATGATAAGAAGCAAGACTCATATGGCAACTAACAATATAATAATTTTTATTCAAATAGGAATAGCTATATTGTTGTATTTAAAGGGATTTTATCGAGTAGGAAATTTAATTACGACAATTATTTTATTGAATGGAATTTTTATGAGTTTGTCATCTAGGTATTACGAGAGGAAATATTAAAATTTGTAGAAAAAAAGGTATTGTTTTAAGAAAAACTTAAATCAATACCTTTTTTATTGGCGGGAATATGTGAGAATCGAACTCACCAATGATAGTATTAGTACCACAACTAGGTTTTGAAGACCCGTAGAGACACCAGCCCCTATCTACTCCCATATATCTACTTTATTCTATAATAATTGATGGAGAATGTCAAAAAATAATTAAATGTTGTAGTATATTATATGATATTGTATAAAAAAAGGTGAATTGATTAACTATTTATATAATAGAATTAATATTTATTAAATGAAATCTAATAAAAAGTGGTGAAAAGTTGTTGCAATCTTGTAGGTATATAGTGTAAATTATATATATAAGGATAATTTATATTTGTATAAGTTATTAGTATATGAGATAAAGATAAAGAATATGTTTTTAGGTGAGTATAATAATAATTTTAATTATACCTATTTAAGTTTAAAAAACTCTCAGGAAATGAGTTTTAAGTAATGTAAAATTTGATAGATACCTTAACATATATCATTTAAACAAACAGGAAGAATATAATGATAAAAACATTGGTTTTCTAACAAATATAGAAAAATAATGGATTTGGAATATAAGGAGAACAAAATGGAATTTAAGCATATATCAGTTCTTTTAAACGAGTGTATAGAAGGATTAAATATAAAAAAAGATGGAATTTATGTTGACTGTACTCTAGGTGGTGCAGGTCATTCATCAGTTATTTTAGAGCATTTAGGTAGTGAAGGTAGACTTATTGGAATAGACCAAGATAAGGATGCACTAAAGGCAGCAGGAGAAAAATTAAAAGATTTTAATAATGCAACTTTAGTACATAGTAACTTTGAAAGTATAAAATCAGTATTAGATGAGCTTGATATAGAGGGTGTTGATGGAATATTAATAGACCTTGGAGTATCATCATATCAACTTGATACAGCTGATAGAGGATTTAGTTACATGAAAGATGCACCTTTAGACATGAGAATGAACAGAGAAGAAGCATTTAGTGCACATGAAATTATAAATGGATATACAACAGACCAATTATATAGAATTATAAGAGAGTATGGGGAAGAAAAATTTGCAAAGAGAATAGCACAGTTTATAGTTAGTGCAAGAGAAGAGAAGTCTATAGAAACAACATTTGAACTTGTTGAAATTATAAAATCAGCTATACCAGCAAAAGCTAGAAGAGAGGGACCACACCCAGCAAAAAGAACATTCCAAGCAATAAGAATAGAAGTAAACAGAGAGCTTGCTATAATAGCAAATACAATCAGAGATGGAGTAAGCAAACTTAATAAAGGTGGAAGAATGGCAATAATAACATTCCACTCATTAGAAGATAGAATAGTTAAAAAGACATATATAGATTTAACAAATCCATGTAGTTGTCCAAGTGGCTTCCCAATATGTGTATGTAATAGTGATCCAGAAGTTAAGATATTAACAAAGAAGCCAATAGATGCATCAGAAGAAGAACTTGAATATAATCCAAGAAGCAGAAGTGCTAAGTTAAGAGTTTTAGAAAAATTATAATATAATAGAATACGTTACAAAAATAAGGTGGTTAAGTGAATGGGTATAGAGAATTTACGAAATGATATACAAAGAAAAACACTTGAACCAAAGAAAAAACAATCACAACACGAAAGAAGAAAATCAGAGGAAAGATATTTTAGGCGTCAAAATGAAAGAGAAAAAAGAGCAAATTATCAAATGGTTAAAAGAATAACTTCTTGTACAGTAGGGGTATTATTACTAGGAGTTATAGTTCTTTTAAGATATAATATGATATTTGGATTACAGTCTGATATTAAAGATGTTAATGGTCAAATAAAAGTTTTATCAGAAGGTAATGAGGATTTAAATATAAAAATATCAGAAGGGTTATCTTTAGAGAAAATAGAAAAGATAGCAGCTGATGAATTAAATATGATTTATCCAAAGAAAGAAGACGTAGTAAATATAGTTCCTTAACATAATAGTAAGTTTATAAGGATGTACTTTTTATATAAGTACATCCTTAAAGTTTATAAAAGTAGATTTTTATGGGGGTAATTAGTGTTGAAGAAGAGACAGAAACCTAAAATGACTAAAGAATTAAGAATTAGTATGAAAGAGAGAACAATGGTAATGCTTATTATACTTGGACTTGGTTTTTTATACGTTACAATTTTTTTAGTTTACAGAGTAGTATTTAAGGGAGCGGAGTATAAAAAGCTTGCTGATGAACAGATAGTAAATGAAATACAAATTGATGCTAAAAGAGGGCGTCTTTTAGATAGAAATGGAAAGCAATTAGCTGTTAGTGGTGATGTTTATAGACTTGATGCAGATCTTATAAGTCTTAGACAAACTATTGAAAGCAAAGCTGAAAAAAATGATGTGGATATAAAAGTTCAAGAGGGTATTTTAGCAAAAGAACTAAGTGCGATTTTGAAAGCTAATGAAAAAAGTATACGGGATAAAATTAATTTAAAGCTTGATTCAGGAAAATTAGCAAGTAGTGCTATTTTTGCAAGAAGAATTACAAAAGAACAAGCAGATGCTATAAAAAATTTAAAGTATTTTGGATTTTTAATAAGTTCAGATACAAAAAGATATTATCCAAATGATGAATTTTCTTCTTATATTTTAGGAAATGTAAATCAAGATGGACAAGGTCTTAATGGAATAGAATTATATTATGATACTATTTTATCAGGAATTCCAGGAGTTAGAATTGCAGAACTTGATGGGTATGATAAAAGTGAGTTGCCACTTGAAACAGCAACATTTACACCGCCTATCAATGGAAAAGACATAGTTTTAACTATTGATGAAAAAGTTCAGTATATAGCTGAGAAAGCGGCGGAGAAAGCTTTAATTGATAATAAAGCAGAGTCTGTAAGTGTATTAGTTATGGACCCTAATAATAATGAGATTTTAGCACTTGCTACAAATCCTGATTATAATCCTAATAAACCACATGAAGGATTTGAAAAATTTGCAGGGAAAAATGAATCTGAACAAGTACAAAAAATGTGGAGAAATAAAGTGGTTTCAGATTTATATGAACCAGGTTCAACTTTTAAAATAATAACAGCAGCAGCAGCTATTGAAGAAGGACTTGCAAATAAAGGTGAAACTTATTATTGCAATGGATATTATCTAATTGATGGACGAAGAATTCATTGTTGGAATAGAACAGGCCATGGACCGCAGACATTTATACAAATAATAGAAAATTCATGTAATGTAGGTCTTATGGACCTTGGTAAAAAACTTGGAAAAGAAAAGCTTTATGAATATATTAAAGCTTTTGGATTTGGAAGTGAGACAGGAATTGATATAACAGGAGAAAGTGTTGGTATCATTAAAACACCAGAAACTATGAGTGATTCAGACCTTGCAACGATTTCTTTTGGACAAACTAATGCAGTCAGTATGGTTCAACTTTTAACAGGGTTTAATGCTACTATTAATGGGGGATATTTAATGACTCCACATTTAATGAAAGATATTGCAAGTACTACAAAAGATGGGGCTGTAGTCATAAATGATAGTTATAAGATTGAAAAAAAACCTGTTATTAGTAAGGAAACATCAGATACATTAAAAACTATATTAGAAAGTGTTGTTGAAAATGGAACCGGACGTAGTGCTTATATAGAGGGCTTTAGAATTGGTGGAAAAACTGGTACAGCAGAAATGGTTGCAAGCACAGGTGGATATGGACAGGGTAGAATAGCATCATTTATAGCTATGGCACCAGCTAATAATCCAAAGGTAAGTATTCTTGTAACAATAGAAAATCCTAAAAGTGCATCAGCATCTGGAGGGATGATGGCAGGACCGGTAATTAAAGAGATTTTAGAAGCCATTAATGGTTATAAGTCTATAGATGAATTAAATTTTGAAACAAATATGAGTTCTTCAGTTATAATGCCAGAGGTAAGAGGAATAAATAAAGCACAAGGTCAAAAAATGATAGAAGATGAAGATTTGAAAGTAAGATTTACCGGAGAGGGAGATAATGTAAAAGAAACTGATGTTCTTCCAGGAAGTCTTGTGAAAAAAGATTCAACAATAAGTATTGAATTAACAAAGGGGAGTAGCAAAGAAAATAAAACTATAGTTCCAGATATGTTAGGGTATACTACTCAGATGGTTAGAGATATATTTAAGAAGATTGGACTTGATGCAAAATTTGATAAAACTAGTGGAAAAGTAATAAGACAGAGTATAGAGGGGGGAGAAACTGTAAGTCAAGGTGAAACTATTAAATTTATGATAGAATAAAAAAATTGAAATACAAGTAATTTAATTCAATTAATTAACATATTATTTAAGGATGTATCTAATAGGTACATCCTTATTTTGATATTGGAGGTTAATTATGAAGAGAAGTTTCAATGATAATGCAACTATAAAAAGAAGAATAATTATAGGGTCATCATTCTTATGTTTAATATTGTTTTTGCTTATAATAAGGACAAGTTATATTATGATATTTAAACATCAAGAATATTCTAAAATGGCAGTCGAGCAGTGGACAAGTGATGTAAAGATATCTGCTAAAAGAGGTAAGATTCTTGACAGAAATGGAAAGGAAATAGCTGTAAGTGGGAATGTGTATAGGGTAGACATAGACTTGAAAACTGTAGCAAAATATAATAAGGAACATAATACAACGAATGAAGAGCTTGCAAAAGGGCTATCAAAAGCTTTAGAGCTAGAGGAGGCAAAAGTTTTAAAACAACTTAATTATAAACTTCCATCAGGTGCACCAGCACAAAGTTCTATTTTAGCAAGAAGGGTTGATAAAGAAAAAGCAGATAAAGTAAAAGAGTTAGATATTAAAGGAATTATGGTATCGGCAGATACTGTAAGATATTATCCAAATGACGAATTATTATCACATGTAATAGGAACGACTAATTCTGATGGGAAAGGTCTTACAGGGGTTGAACTTATGTATGATAGTGTCCTTGCAGGAACTCCAGGGGTTAGAATTACAGAAATTGCAAAGGATGGATATGATATTACAGATACAATTTCAAGGTTCAAACCACCTATTGATGGAAAAGATGTTATATTAACTATTGATATGCAAATTCAAGAATTTGTAGAGAAAGCAGCAAATATTACAAAAGAAAAAACTAATGCAGATGCAGTAAGTATCATAGCTATGGATCCAAGAAATGGTGAAATATTAGGTATGGTTAATGCACCAGGATATGATTTGAATGATCCATATGAAGGATATGAGGATTTTAAAGGTGAAACAGATGGCGATAAAATACAAAAAATGTGGAGAAATAGAGCAGTATCAGATACATTTGAACCAGGTTCTATATTTAAGGTAGTAACTGCTACAGCGGCTATGGAAGAAGGACTTATAGAAGATGGAGAGCTGTTTAATTGTACAGGAAGTTTAAAAGTAGCTGATAGAAATATTAGATGTTGGAAAAGAACAGGACATGGTGAGTTAACTTTTGAGGGCATAGTACAAAATTCTTGCAACCCAGGATTTATGACATTAGGACAAAGACTTGGGGCTGGGAAATTAACAGAGTATATAAAGAAATTTGGATTTGGAAGTAAATCGGGAATAGATTTACCAGGTGAAGCACCAGGGATAATTAAAAAAGCTGAAAAGATTACTGATACAGACCTTGCAACAATTTCATTTGGTCAGACTAATACAGTTAATATGGTTCAGTTTATGGCAGCATTTAATGCAATTGCAAATGGTGGAGATTTAATACAACCTCATGTTATGAAGGAAGTTTCTCATGTAGATACTAGTGGGAAGAAAATCCTTGATAAAGAATTTGAACCTAAAATAACACAAGATATTATAAGTGAAGAAACATCTAAGGAATTTAGAGATATATTAGAAAGTGTAGTAGTTGAAGGTGGTGCTAAAAATTCTCGCATTGAAGGCTATCAAATAGGTGGAAAGACGGGAACGGCACAAAAAGTTAAAGAAGGTGGAGGTTATGGTGGAGGCTATGTATCTTCATTTATATCAATGGTTCCAACAAGTGATGCTAAAATCTCTCTTTTTGTTTCTATTGACAACCCTAAAGATGGAGCATATTATGGTGGGGTTATAGCAACGCCAGTAGCTAAAATGGTTTATGAAGATATCTTTAATTATTTGAAACCTTCATATTTTGATGCGTCTAAAGAGGATGAATGTGATATAATGATTCCTGAGGTTAGAGGCCTAAAGGTAATTGAGGCTAAAAAAATATTGCAAGAAGCTGGGTTGAAATATAAAGTGGAAGGCAATGATGAATATATAAGTGATATGTTACCAAAGGCAGGCTATATGGTTGCAGATGGTACTGAGATAAAACTTTACACAGGTGGTAGTTCTAATTATAATAAAGATGTGATAATTCCTAGTTTTATGGGCTACTCAAAAGAGATGGTAGTAAGTTTAGTGGGAAAAATAGGGCTTAATGCTAAATTTGAAGGTAAGGGAATTGTAACGGACCAAAGTCACAAAGAAGGTGACGTAGTTAGAAAAGGTGAAACTATCACATTTACACTAACCGCAGATTAGTTTGATTATTCAATTAGCATGTGGAATACACATGCTAATTTTTATGAATTAAATTAAAAACACAAGCATAATAATTAAGGAGTGAAGACATGCTTTTAAAAGAATTATTAAAAAATTTAGATTATAAAGTAATACAAGGTGATGATAACATAATCATAGATAGTGTACGCTATGATAATAGAAAAGTTAGTGATGGAGATTTATTTGTTTGCATAAAAGGTTTTAAGGTTGATGGACATAGTTTTGTGAAAGATGCTAAGGCAAAAGGTGCAAGTGCTATAATTGTTTCAGATGATGTTGAGATAGATGGAATTACAGTTATTAAAGTCGAAGATACAAGAAAAGCATTAGCAGTAGTAGCCTCTAATTTCTTTGGAAATCCAACAGATAAGTTAAAAGTACTTGGAGTTACAGGGACAAATGGAAAGACAACTTCAGCATTTATAATGAAAGCAATTTTAGAAAAAGCAGGATATAAAGTAGGACTTATAGGAACGATTGCAAATTATATTGGCGATAAAAAGATAGAAACACAGAGAACAACTCCAGAATCATTTGAGCTTCAAGAATTATTTAATCAAATGGTAAATGAAGGAGTACAATACTGTATAATGGAAGTTTCATCTCACTCATTAGACCTTGATAGAGTTTATGGAGTTGAATATGAAGTTGGGATATTTACAAATCTTACAAGAGATCATTTAGATTTCCATAAAACATTTGAAAATTATTATAATGCAAAATTTAAAATGTTTGAAAGATCAAAAGTATCAGTTATCAATTTAGATGATGAGTATGGTATGCAAGTTTCAAGTGATGCAGATAAAACTAATACAAAAAAAATGACATTCTCAATAAATAAAGATTCAGAATTCAAAGCTTTTGAGATTAAAATGAGTGAAAATGGGTCAGAATTTAAATTAAGACTTAATAACATTGTTGAAGAATTTAGTATCAATATTCCAGGTGAGTATAATATACACAATGCAATAGGAACTATTCTTATGGCATTTGCATTAGAGATAGATGTAAAGTCTATAAAAGAAGGAATTAGTAATATCATAATTCCGGGTAGATGTGAAATGGTAGCAAAAGAAAGAAATCTTGATTACAACATAATAATAGATTATGCACATACACCAGATGGCCTTGAAAATATACTTTCAACAATACAAGGTTTTGCTAAGGCGAAAATAATTACTGTTGTAGGGTGTGGTGGAGATAGAGATAAAGTTAAAAGACCTCAAATGGGGAAAATAGCTTGCGATTTATCAGATATTGCAGTTATTACATCAGATAATCCAAGATCAGAAGAACCTATGAGTATTATAGAAGATATAATTAAACCACTTATTAATACAAATTTTGAAGTTATAGAAAGTAGATATGATGCTATAAAGAGAGCTATGACTATAGCTAGAAAAGGTGATGTAATTTTAATTGCTGGTAAGGGACATGAAACATACCAAATTTTAAAAGATAAAACAATCGATTTTGATGAAAGAAAAGTAGTTTACGAAATATTAGATAAATAAAGGAGAGTTCTATATGTTAGAGTTAAACTTTGAAGAGATTTTAAAAGCTGTTAATGGAGAAGAAATAAAAAAACCAAAAGCTTATCTTGGAAAAATGGTATCAACAGATACTAGAAAGATAGAAGAGGGTAGTATATTTGTTGCATTAAAAGGTGAGAATTTTGATGCTAATAACTATGCTAAAGCTGCTATTGATAAAGGTGCATCACTAGTAATAGTTGAAAGTGTTCTTTTTGATATAGATAGTATAGATGGAAATGTAGGTGTAATTAAAGTTGAAAATGGAGAAAAAGCACTTGCACATCTTGCTAGTTTTTATAGAAACAAGCTTGGAATAAAGGTAGTAGGAGTTACTGGGTCAACTGGTAAGACATCAACAAAGGATATAATGTCATCTGTGTTAAGTACTAAATATAAAGTATTTAAAACAAAAGGGAACTTTAATAATCATATTGGACTTCCATTAATGATTTTAGAACTTGATAGCACATATGATATAGCAATACTTGAAATGGGTATGAGTGATTTAAAGGAAATAAGCTTCCTTGCACAAATTGCTAAACCAGAGATTGCGGTTATCACAAATGTTGGGTTATCGCATATAGAAAATTTAAAAACAAGAGATAATATATTAAAAGCAAAGATGGAGATAGTTGATTTCTTTATAAAAGAAAATACTCTTATAATTAATGCTGATGATGATATGTTAAAAACAGTTGAAAAAAATGAGTATAAATTAATAAGAACTGGACTTAATAAAGAGCTAGATCCAAAGGCTGAAAATATTGAATTAAACAAATTAAGTTCAACATTTGATATAGTAGACGGGAAGTTAAGAAAAAGTTTTAATCTATCTATGCCAGGAAAGCACAATGTAGGAAACTTTATGCTTGCTTACTGTGTTGCAAGGGAACTTTTTGTATCTATTGAGGAAATGCAAGATGGAATAGAAAATATAGAAGTAACATCAATGCGACTTGATTTAAAAGATGCAGATGGATTTAAAGTTTTAGATGATTGTTATAATTCAAGCCCTGATTCAGTTAAATCAGCAATAGATCTTTTAGTTTCATTAAATGGAGCAAAAAAAATTGCAGCACTTGGGACCATGAGAGAACTTGGAACTGAGTCAGAACGTGCTCATAGAGAAATAGGAGCTTATGCAAAAGAAAAAGGACTTGAGAAAATATTTGTTTTTGGTGAATTTGCACAGTTTATAAAAGAAGGTTTTGAAGAAGGTTGTAATTTATATGAAGATAAACAAATTTTAATAGAAGAATTAAAGAATTATATCCAAAAAGATGATATAGTATTAATTAAGGCTTCAAGAGGGTTAAAGTTTGAAGAGATAACAAAAGCATTAATTTAAAGAACATATTAGGAGGTGACGTTACCTAATACGCTTAGGTAGCAGTAAAAGCATGGGAATGATTAGTAATTTAATAGATGGAAAAATACTTACGGCATTAATATTAGGATTTATAATTTCGGTTATAATAGGACCAATATTTATTCCAACTTTACACAAATTTAAATTTGGACAGAATATCAGAGAAGATGGACCACAAAGTCACTTAAAAAAAGCAGGGACACCAACAATGGGTGGAATAATCTTTATAATTGCAACAAGCATAGTAACTATAGGAGTTGGATTAGCTACTGATAGTAAAAATATGACAGAAATATTTGCAGTTGTAGCAGCATTTATAGGATTTGGTATAGTTGGATTCTTAGATGATATGCTTAAGATAATACACAGAAATAATTTAGGGCTTAGAGCTTGGCAAAAAATGATTCTTTTATTAATTGTCTCAGGTGCATTAGCTTATTATGCAAGCAAAACTGTAGGAACAACTATAGATATTCCATTTACAAGTTTTGATTTAAATCTTGGATGGGTTTATATACCATTCGTTATAGTTTACTTCTTAGGGGCAAGTAATGCAGTTAACCTTACAGATGGCTTAGATGGTCTTGCAACTTCAATAACAGTTTTAGTAGGGACATTCCTTGCTATAGTAAGTTATAATACAGGACATATGAGTCTTGCAATATTCTGCGTTGCACTTGCAGGGGCACTTCTTGGGTTCCTTAAATTCAACGCTTTCCCAGCTAGAGTATTCATGGGGGATACAGGGTCTTTAGCACTTGGAGGAGCAGTTGCAACAGTAGCATTGTTATTAAAAATGCCTATTTTACTTGCTATAATAGGTGGAATATATGTGCTTGAAACAGTATCAGTTATTTTACAAGTAGGTTCATACAAACTTAGAAAGAAAAGAATATTTAAGATGGCGCCAATACACCACCATTTTGAACATAATGGTTGGAGTGAAACAAAAATAGTTTCAGTATTCTCTATCATAACAGTAATTCTTTGCTTTATAGGGTTCTTATCAATATAACTTAAAGGGTGAAAAGGGTATATTTAGGGAGGAGAATTGATGAAGGTTTTTAAGGGGTTATTCAAAAAAGATAAATACGATAATTTCGATTTTATCTTATTTGCAACAATAATAGTTTTATTATCCTTTGGGATAATAATGGTATATAGTGCAAGTTTTTATAAGGCGATAATAAGCGAAGATAATA
Organism: uncultured Clostridium sp.; assembly: GCF_947039605.1. GTDB lineage: Bacteria > Bacillota > Clostridia > Clostridiales > Clostridiaceae > Sarcina. Next base: position 32,716 of record NZ_CAMQZG010000009.1, on the reverse strand, counting down.
GTATGTATTTCTTTATTAGGCAAGCTGGCTTTGGATTTATAGGGTTTTGTGGAATGGTATTAATTTCACGTATAGACTATAAAAAATATAGAAAATTTGCAAGACTTGGTTTGATAGTATCTTTTATTGCAATAGGTATAACAATATTAAAGATTCCTGGAATTACACATTCAGCATATGGTGCTACAAGATGGTTAAAGTTTGGACCAATTACAGTTCAGCCATCAGAGTTTGTTAAATATGCAGTAGTTTTATTTGCAGCAGTTGAACTTTCAAGAATGGGAATAAAAATTAAAAGTTTTAGAAAAGGAGTACTTCCTGTTTTATTAGGAATAGTATTCTTTGCAGGTATGATAGTTGCTCAAAAAAGTCTTAGTATTGCAATTGTAACAGGAGTATCAGGTATTATATTAATTTTTGCAGCTGGTGCAAAAATTAAACATATGCTTTTGATATTCTCATCAGCAATACCTGTATTAATAGGGGCTATTGCCCTTGAGCCATTTAGAATAGCAAGAGTATTTAACTTTGTAGATCCATGGAAAGATGCAGCAGGAAAAGGATATCAAGTTATTCAATCATTTTATGCATTAGGCTCGGGAGGAGTAGTTGGGCTTGGTCTTGGGGAGTCAAGACAGAAAACTATGTATATGCCAGAACCACATAATGATTTTATATTCTCTATAATAGGAGAAGAACTTGGGCTTATAGGATGTGTTTTTGTTATAGTACTATTTCTTATATTTATCTATAGAGGGATAATAATCTCTGTTACAGCAAAGGATGTTTATGGAACGCTTTTAGCACTTGGAATAACATCTATAATTGCTATACAAGCTATAATAAATATAGCTGTTGTAACTGGTTCAATGCCAGTTACGGGGGTACCACTTCCATTTATAAGTTATGGAGGAACAGCACTTGTAATTAATTTATTTGCAATGGGGATTTTACTTAATATATCTCGTCAATGTGAAAAAAGAGCATAAATTTAAAAACCACACTTAATAAATGTAAAGTTTATTGCGTGTGGTTTTTATTTTTTTTATTAAATTATAGTTAATGTAGAATAATTTTTAAAAAATGAATGAAAAATATACGTTAAGATTATTAAATATAACAAAATTTCACAAAAAAGTAATGAAAAGTGCAATTTAAAATGATATTATTTACTTATACTTATTATGTTAAGGGGAAAAGCATGAAGAAAATGAAGAATAGAAAAGTAAGTGGTAAAGTTAATGCTTATTTTAAAAAACAAGATAGAGCTAGAAAAAGAAAAAAAATAGCATTTATAACATTATTATTTTTAGTTAGTGGAGTGATTACTATTTTTAAAGCACCTATGTTTGAGGTGAAATTAGTAAAAATAAGCGGCAATAAAATGATTAAAAAAGAGGGAGTATTAAATAATAAATTTGTTCTTGGAAAAAATATATTTTTATTGGACACAAATGAAGTTAAAAGAAAAATTTTAGAAAATCCGTACATACAAACAGCAGATGTTAAACGAACAATTCCAAATGGGATAGATGTAAAAGTAACTGAGAGAAAGATGTTCTATAAAATGAAGTTAGATGAAAAAGTTTATATACTAAATAATGAACTTTATATTATGGATATTGTAGATAGTGATGAAAATTTATCTTTAGTTGAAGTTAAAGGTATTAAGATTGATTCAATAACAATTGGAGAAAGAATTACTTTAAGTGATGAGATTTCAAGAGTGGCATATGAACTTGCACAGAATTTAATAGATAAAAATAAGGATAGCATATTTAGTAAGATAGATTTATCTGATAAAAATGATGTTAGTATATATAAAAATGATGTTGAAATTATTTTAGGTGAGATTAGCGAACTTGATGAAAAATATAAGATTGCTATGGAAATATTAAATTCAAATAAAGTTAATTTAGTTGATGGGTATATAGATATAAGCGTGCCTAGTCAACCAGTTATAAAAAATAATGCTAAAGACAAAAAAGAAGATGCGCCAACTTTAGATAATGGACAAGTTACAGAAGTAGAGGAAATGCCAACACAGATAGAGGGAGAGGGATTAGAAGTGCTAGAAACAACAGAAGTTGAAAATAGGTCAAATGTCGAGTTACAAGGGGAATAAAAGTTAGTAAAGAGAGTTTTGGCAAGAGGGGGAATTATGAAAAAAATATCTTCAGAAATATCTATTGGAATAGTTTGTGCAGCACTTGGGTTTATGATAGTTTATCAATTGAAAAGTATAGATAACAAAAATTCAAGTGGTTTAAATAGCAGTGATAAAGAAGAAATATTATTAGAAATTGATAATTTGAATAGTGAAAAAGAAGAATTAGCTACAAAGAATAAGGTTTTATCAGATAAGCTTGATGAAATAGAAAAAAAAGCTGTTGTAGAGGGAGATGTTGATAAATCAATAAAGGAAAGTTTAGATAAAACAAGAATGATTTTAGGACAAGAAGATGTTCAAGGTGAAGGGATTACAGTAACATTAACATTAAAGTCACCTCTTGTGATAGGACAAAATCCTAATTTGATAAAAGAACATGAACTTACACATTTAGTAAATCTTATAAATTTTTCAGGTGCACAGGCAATTTCTATAAATGGGTATAGAATAACTCAACAAACAGGTATAAAAGATGCTAGTAATTTTATTTGGATTGGAGATGAGGGAAGAATTTCTGCTCTAAAACCAATTGAGGTAAAAGCTATTGGAAATATAAATAGCTTAAAGCAAGGAATAATATTTCCAAGACAACTAGAGTTTGGTGATTTAATAAATTATGATGTGAAAATTGAGGAACTTAAAAATTTGAAAATAGAAAAAAGTAATGTAGCACTTTCATCAGATTATTTAAAAAAGTCTGATGAAAAAGAGTAAGGGGGAGCTATGGTAGTTTTTACAGGATTATTAATAGGAATAATTTTAGGAATGATTTCACCAGGGCATATACCAGATAAATTCTCACCATATGTTTCTATAGCTATACTTGCAGCACTTGATTCGGTATTTGGAGCAGTTAGGGCTATGTTTTCAAAAAACTTCAAGACAGATATATTTATAAGTGGATTTCTTGGAAATGCGGTGCTTGCAGCTATACTTGTATATATTGGAGAAAAACTTGGTATACCACTTCATTTTGCGGCAGTAATAGTTTTTGGAAGAAGAATATTTGAAAACTTTGCGATTATAAGAAGAGTTCTGCTAGATAAAGCAAGGAAGAGGGAATAAATGAATAATAGAGAGATAAATTTTTTTTTATTTATTGCAGCAATTATTTTAGGAATATTATTTTCTATAAATTTAGGTATATCTGGAGAAAGAGAAAAACAAATAAGTATTCAGGAATATCAAGATGCTTATGAAAAGAGAACGAGTTTATTATCTGATATCAATAGATTGAAAAAAGAGTCAGATGAATTATCTAAGAAATTTAAAGAATATAATAATTTTGACACAGAAACTAGTGAGATAGATATGTTAGAAGAAGAACTATTAAATAATGAGAATTTATTAGGCGTTACAAAGATAGAGGGTGAGGGGGTTATTTTAAAGTTAGAGGATGGTGTAGGGACAAAAGTAGATGAACAAGATAGTTTTCTTGTTCAACAAAGAACAATACATGATAATGATATGAGTGAACTTTTAAATGATATTAAGATAGCAGGGGCAGAGGCTATAGCTATTAATGGTAAAAGAATTATTAATAATACTTCAGTTGTTTGTGGTGGTCAATTTTTAAAGGTGAATTATGTACGAGTGCCTGCACCTTTTTATGTAAAAATAATTGGAGATAAGGACATGTTAAATGCAAGTTTACTATCAGAAGAAGGAACTCTTAAAAGACTTATGAATAGAGGAATACAAGCTGAAATAACAGTTTTAGATAAAATTGAAATGCCTCCTTATATAGGAAAACTTAATTATTCAAAAAATTAATTTAACAATATAAATTAATAATGTAAATAAACTTTGAAAAATTTGAATAATAGTATAAAATAGTATAGAGAGGAGTGAATTAGACATGGACATTAAAAGTAATATAGACGAGGTTCAGAGTAAGGTACCAGAAGATGTGAAACTTATAGCAGTTTCTAAAACTAAGCCACTTGAAGATCTTGAAGTTGCATATAATTGTGGAATAAGAGATTTTGGGGAAAATAAAGTTCAAGAAATATCTGTAAAGTACGAAAACTTTCATAAGGATGTTAGATGGCATCTTATTGGAAACTTACAGAAAAACAAGGTCAAGTATATTGTAGGAAAGGTACATCTAATTCATTCGATAGATAGCATTTCTTTAATTAAGGAAATTGAAAAAAGATATAAAAAAGAAAATATTGTTGCAAATGGATTAATTCAACTTAACATAGGTAGAGAAACACAAAAATATGGTGTTTTAGAAGAGGATATTTATGATATAATTGAAATTATAGAAAATTGTAATAATATAAATATTAAAGGAATAATGGTCATACTTCCAAAAGGAAATGATGATGAGAACAGAAAATATTTTAGAAAAACAAAAGAAATATTTGATGAAATTAAACAAAAAAAATATAAAAATACTTGTATGGAAGTTCTATCTATGGGGATGACACATGATTATGAAGTAGCAATAGAGGAAGGCAGCAACATGGTTAGAGTTGGAGAAGGTATTTTTGGTGCGAGGGATTATAGTAAAATTTAAGTGATATTTAGGAGGATTTATTTATGGCAGTTTTTGAAAAAGTTAAAGGTTTTTTAGGTTTTGATCCAGAAGAAGATTTTGAAGAAGATGATTTTGTTGAAGAAGAAGAACATAATTATGAGCCAGTAACAAGAACAACACAACAACCAGTACAAACGAGTACACCAAATAGTAATAATAGTAAACTTGTTAGCATACATGCAGCATCTGATGCTAAGGTAGTTATAACAAGACCTACAAAATATGATGATTCAGTAGATATATGTACAGCTCTTAGAAATAGAAATATAGTTATAATTAATACAAGTGCACTTGAAACAAAAGTAGCGAGAAGATTATTAGATTTCGTAAGTGGAGCAGCTTATGCTCTTGATGGTAATCTTGATGATATAGAAACAAGAGTATATGTTGTATCACCATCAAATGTTCAAGTTACAAATGAGCTTAAAACAGAGCTTAGTTCAAAAGGCATGTTTAACTGGAAGTAGCGTTGAATAAAGAACAGTTTTTCAATATTTTTAATAATAAAACAGATTTTGATATATTAAAACTATATAACATATATGAAAGAGCAAACAGTAGAGGAATATCTTTGTTTACTGAAGATTTTTATCCACCTGCTATCTGGAAACCATTAGAGAAATTAACAGGTAAAAATCTAACTGTGGAGTCAGATGGTATATTTGAGGACTGTGATAGAAGAATCATAGCTTTTAATAAGTCAGACTGGTCTGATTATCCTATTAAACTTTTGGAGATAAAGTGTAATACTAAGTTTTCAAAACTTGAGCATAAGGATTATTTAGGGTCTATTATGGCTCTTGGGATAAAAAGAGAGAAAATAGGAGATGTCATTTTAAAAGGTGATGATGTTTGTTATTTAGCAACTGATGAAAAAATTGCAATTTTTATAATCGCTAATTTACATAAGATAAAAAAGTTAAGTTGTGATTGTAAAGTTGTAGATGATTTTAGTGAGATTCCAAAGGTAGAGTATAAAGAAGAAGTTATTAATGTAGCTTCTAAAAGATTAGATTCTATTGTATCAGAACTTGCTAATATATCTAGAAGTAAAGCATGTGACTTAATTTCTAAAGGTCTAGTATTAGTAGATTATGCACAGGTAACTGATAAAAGTTATGAGGTAGAAGATGACGTTAGAATAACAATTAGAAAAATAGGAAAATTTAAAGTAAAGGAAACTCTTGGTACTACTAAAAGTGGTAGATTAAAAATTACAGTTTTAAAGTATGCTTAGGGGGGATTTGTAGAATATGAAATTAACACCGATGGAAATAAATAATAAAGAATTTAAAAAAGCAATAAGAGGTTATGCACAAGAAGAAGTAGATGAGTTCTTAGACAGGATCGTAGAAGAGTATGAGGCTTTATATAAAGAAAATACAAAGCTTAAAGAGAAACTAGATACTGCAAATGAGAAGATAGAACATCATACACAGATCGAAAATACTATTCAGAATACTTTAATTCTTGCACAAGAAACAGCAGAACAATCAAGAAAAACATCACAAGAAGAAGCTGATAGAATTATTAGAAAAGCTAATGATACAGCTCAAAAAATATTAGATAAAGCACATAATGATGTTTTACAAATAAATGAAGATTATGATGTAATTAAGCAAGAGTTTATTAAGTTTAGAGCTAAGTTTAGAAACTTCATGAATTTCCAAATGGAAACATTTGGAGATTTGGAAAAGGATTTTGTAAAAAACTTTAATGTTACTAAACCAGAAGTTGAAATAGTAGAAGAAAAAGGGATAGAAGTAAGTAATTATATGCCTGAAACTGTTGAGATTAAAGAAATTAATGATGTCAATGATGATATTATGATGGATGATGATATGAAGGAAATTAAAAGTTATTTTGCAGAGAACTAATTTAATAAAATCTCACTTCTTGTTGTCATAGAGGTGAGATTTTTATTTATAATAAAAAAGCATAGGAGAAAATGAATATGGAAGCAAAAGAAATCATAGTAGATGAATCAGGAAATGGTGTAAGAGCTGATAAGTATTTATCAGAGGTTTTAACTGACATTTCAAGAAATTTCATTAAAGGACTATTTGATAAGGGAAACGTACTTATTAATGATAAAGTAGCTAAGGCTAAACAAAAGTTAGTAAGTGGAGAAAAAGTTTTAATTTCTATTCCAGAAGTAGAAGAATTAAAAGTAGAAGCAGAAGATATACCTTTAGAAATAATTTATGAAGATGAAGATTTAATTGTAGTTAATAAGGCTAAAGGAATGGTTGTCCACCCTGCAGTAGGTAACTATACAGGAACTCTAGTTAATGCATTACTACATCATTGCAAAGACTTATCAGGTATAAATGGAGTAGCTAGACCAGGTATTGTACATAGAATTGATAAAGATACATCAGGGGTAATTGTTGTTGCTAAAAATGATAATGCCCATAATGATCTTGCTAGACAATTCAAAGAACATAGCATAAAAAGAGAATATTTTGCTATATTAGAGGGTAGAATGGGAAAAGAAGAAGGTACAGTTGATGCACCTCTTGCTAGACATTCAAAAGAGAGATTAAAATATGCTGTAGTTGAAGGTGGAAAAAGAGCTGTAACACATTATAAAACAATTGAAGTTTATAATTCGTGTTCACTTGTAAAGTGTAATCTTGAAACAGGAAGAACACATCAAATAAGAGTTCATATGGCATTTATAAGCCATCCACTTTTAGGTGATACGGTTTATGGTCTTAAAAGACAGAAATTAGTTAAGACAGGGCAAGCACTACATGCTAAGAGTTTAGGGTTTATTCACCCAAGAACAAAAAAATATGTTGAATTTGACTCAAAATTACCTGTATACTTTAAGGAGTTAATAAGAAAGTTTGGAGGAAGTTATGAAGATTAAGGCAATGCTTTTAGATAAGAGTGCTATAAGAAGAACTCTTGTTAGAATTTCTCATGAAATAATTGAGAAAAATAAAGGAACTGAAAATATTATACTTGTAGGTATAAAAAGAAGAGGTTATCCTTTAGCAGAAAGACTTAGCGAGATTATTGAGAGTATTGAGAATGTAAAAATACCAGTAGCTAGTTTAGACATAACTTTATATAGAGATGATCTTACAAATGCAAATGACACACCAGAAGTTAAAGATTCAGATTTGAATATACAAATTGAAGGTAAAAAAGTAATTTTAGTAGATGATGTATTATATACATGTAGAACTGTTAGAGCTGCAATTGATGCTTTAATAGATAATGGAAGACCAGAGGTTATAGAACTTGCAGTACTTGTAGATAGAGGTCATAAAGAGTTACCTATAAGAGCTGATTTTGTTGGGAAGAATATTCCAACAGCAAGAGAAGAAATAGTTAAGGTTGAGATAGAAGAAATTGATGGAGATGACTCTGTTAAGATATATGAACATTAAGAGGAGATGGAAACATGGATTATAATTTAATAGCAACGACAACATTTGGTATAGAGGCAATAGCAGCTAAAGAATTAAAAGCTTTAGGATACGAAGATTTAAGAATAGAGAATGGTAGAGTTCACTTCGAGGGAGATGAAATGGATATTGCTATCGCAAATATGTGGCTTAGAACAGCAGATAGAGTTTTAATTAATGCAGCTGAGTTTAAAGCAGAAAGTTTTGAAGAGTTATTTAATAGAACTGTGGAAATAGACTGGTCACAGTATGTACCTGTAAATGGTAAAATGCATATCACAGGAAAGTCAATTAAATCAAAACTTTATAGTGTTCCAGACTGTCAATCAATAGTTAAAAAAGCTGTTGTTAAAAGTATGCAAAAGCACCATGATAAAGAATGGTTTGATGAGGATGGCCCAGTTTATAAAATTGAAGTTGGAATATTAAAGGATGTTGTTACTCTGACAATAGATACTTCAGGTGAAGGACTTCATAAAAGAGGATATAGAGAGAATTCAGGTGGAGCTCCACTTAAAGAAACTCTTGCAGCATCACTTGTTTTATTATCAAAGTGGGATTCAGAAAAAATACTTATAGACCCAACATGTGGTTCAGGAACAATACTTATAGAAGCTGCTATGATAGCTAATAATATTGCACCAGGACTTCAAAGAAAGTTTGTAAGTGAAACATGGCCTATTATAGATAAAGATATATGGGATCAAGTTAGAGATGGAGCTAGAAAATCTATAAAGAAAAATCCAATGAAAATTATAGGATACGATATAGATGGTAGAGTTCTAAAAACAGCTAGACGTAATATGATTAAAGCTGGGGTAGATGAGTGTATAGAACTTCAAAGAAGAGATATAGCAGAATTTTCAGTATCTCAAAAACATGGAGTTATAATAAGTAACCCACCTTATGGAGAACGTTTAGGAGAGCATGAAGAGGTTGAGGTAATCAATAATAATCTTGGTAAAATAATAAATCAACTTAGAGGTTGGGATATAAATGTTATCACAGCATACCAAGGATTTGAAAAACTTATTGATTTAAAAGCTGATAAAAATAGAAAACTTTACAATGGTAGACTTCTTTGTTACTACTATCAGTATTTTGATCAACAAAAATAATATATATAAGAAAAGAGTAAGCTTAATCGCTTACTCTTTCTGTTTCTATAACTTTTGGTGGGTCAATATATATAGTTTTATTTGTTGAATATATAACCATACCAGGTTTTGCTCCTGATGGTTTTTTGATATTTTTGATTAATGTATAATCAACTGGTACTTTTGTACCACCACTACCTTTGCTGTAAAAAGCAGCAAGTGTTGCAGCTTCTAAAAGAGTTTCATCATCAACTTCAAATGAAGCAATAACTACATGAGAACCTGGAATTTCTTTTGTATGAAGCCAAGTGTATCGTTTGTCTGAACTTTTTAATGTCAATAAATCATTTTGTATATTATTTTTACCAACATATATATCAAGTCCTGTTGATGATTTAAAGTGTATAGGCTTAGAAGTCTTTTCTTTTTTCTTCTTTCCTTTAGGATTACTTCTAAATCTTATATATCCTGAATGAATAAGTTCATTTTTAATTTCATCTATTTCAGAGTAGTTATCAACATTTGATAAGTTTGTTGATACAGAGTATAGATAATTAAGCTCATTTTGTGCAAGTTCTAATTGACGAAGAGCTTCTATTTCAGCAGTTTTTAATTTAGAATATCTTTTAAATAACTTTTGAACATTATCAGAAGGTGTTTTGTTTATATCAAGAGGGATAGTCATGTATTCCTCTTCATCTGCATTGTAATAATTTAATACAGTTACATCTTTATCACCTTTTTTGAAACTATAAATATAAGAAGTTAAAAGTTCTCCTTTAATTTTAAGTTCATCTTTTTTATCACAATCCTTTAATGTATTTTCCAGAATTCTGATTTTTTTAAGACAACGTTCTACATTTGTATGAACTAGTCTTTGGATATTAACGCTCTTAGATATAAGTCTATCTTGTTTATCTTTTTTAGAATAGAAATCTTCTAAAAGTTCACTTAATGAATTAACTTCTTCTTTTTCATGGTCAGAATATGTTTCAAGGTCTTTACAATAAAAATCTTTGATAATGCCATCTTTTGAAAAAATTATATATTTATTATCCTTTAGTAGATATTCTTTTTCTTTATTAAGGAAATCAAATAAAAGGTTTAAAACAAGTTCACTATCAACAGTTCTTAAATATCTTTCATAAAGTTCTTTTGAATAACCACGTCCAAATCCAGTTAATAGTCCTGAGAAGAATCTATCATTAAAATCAAGAGGATTCTCTTTAAAGAAGTTTATAAGCTGCTCAAAAGTAAAATCGAATATATTTAATTTAGTTGAAGCAGGTGGGTAGATATAATCGACACCAGGATATAAAACTCTATAACTATTTTGACTTGCGTTAAGGTGTTTTATAGATTCCATAACCTTACCATCTCTCTCTCTTACAAGAGATATATTACTATGTCTTCCCATTATTTCTATTATAAGATTATATACACTCTCATAGCCAAGTTCATCGTTAGTTTCTACTTTAAATGTAACGACTCTATCTAAATCAAGTTGATTAATTTCAAGTATTCTACCACCACAAAGGTACTTTCTCATAAGCATACAGAAAGTAGCTGCCTTTAAAGGGTTTGGTTTTGCTATTTTAGTAAAGTGAAGCCTAGGATAAGTTGCACTTGATGAGATAAGAAGTTTTCTATTTTCTTTACCTCTAATAGTTAGTATAATTTCATCCTTTTCAGGTTGATTTATTTTATCTATTTTAGCTCCTATTAAGCTCTCTTTTAGTTCATTTGTTAGATTATACATAAATATACCATCTAAAGCCATAAAATCAGTCCTTTCTTGGGTTTATTAGCTTTATTAGCTTTAAATAAGTATAACATTTAAGCAAATATAATGGAATTAAAATAGCGATTAATGGAAATAAGCAAAATATTTAACTGAATTCTGAAAAATATATTAAGTTATTTATTTGTTTAACGAAATTTTATAGGAAAATGATATAATAAAAATATTAAAAGTATAAGAGAAAATATTTGTTTGTAGAGAGGGATGAAATTGAAAAGAAGTTATAAGATAATGGGGATACTTATTTCTTTGGGGGCTATTAGTTTGTATGGATGTTCAAAGAAAGAAGTTGAAGAGAAAAAAACAATAAATAAAATAGATATTTTAGATAATTTAGTTATAGATATTAAAGATGGCAGTGAAATATATGGATATTTAAATGATGGAAGGTTTGAAAAAACTGATATAAGTGCTAAGGGGAATTTAAGGGCTTATAATGACAAGCTGGATATTATGGCTTTTTTAGAACAGAAAGAAGAGGAGAATTACCTTAACATAATATTTGCAGATGATAGCATGAATATTAAAATTGATGGAAATTTAGATTTTGTATATATAAGTGAAAATGGAGAATATACTTTATATAAAACTTCTGATAGAAATAATATTATTAAATTAAATCTTGTAGATAATAAAACTAAGAAAACAGTTGTTTTACCAGAGGATATTTTAGTGTCAGGGGAACTTATAAAGTTTATTGGTAATGATACAATTATTTTATATGGTGTTGATATAAATAATAATAAGTATGGAGTATTTACGTATGATATTAAAAGTGGAAAGTATACTTTAGTCAAAGAAATGGTAGGGATGTATATGAGTTCTATAGAAGCTATATCTGAGAGTAAAGTCTTTATGATAGAGGTAAGTGAAAGTAGTTCACAGGTATATATATTAGATATATTAACTAAGGATATGCAGCTTATAAGTAGTGAATTTTCTTATGTAGAAGATGCTATTTTATATGAAGATAAAGTTTATATAAATGCTTTGGAAAATGGGGATTTAAATTTATATTCAATTGATTTAGAGAGTACGAAGCTAAAAAGATTAACTTTTGATTTTCCTAAAAGTTTAGGTAGAGAGAGTAGACTTCTCGCTGAGAATGGTCGAGTTTACTTTTCAGATATAAATGGTAAAGTGTATTATTATGATATTAAGGAAGATACGACTAATTTAATAAAAAATCAAGATGGAATGTATATGATAGTGGATAAATAAGTTTTTTACTTATTTATCCACTTTTTTGTTTAAAATAAAATAGCTTGTCAATACTCTTATTAAAGGGGAGTGGATAAGATGAGTATTACAAGAGAAATAGTAGATTCTAAGTCAATGAGAAGAATTCCAAAAACAATGGCAAATAAACTTAATTTAGTTATAGGTAGAGATGAGAGTGATACCTTAATAGCTTTTACAGATAAGGTTACAGTAGATAAAAAATTATATTTAAATTTAGTCTTTTCAAGAGAAGTTGCTTTTAAGGAAATTGATAAAAGAAAAATAGCAACAATGTTAAAGGAATATAATGACGATAGAGATAAATTTCTTATGAATGATAATTATGTGGAAAAAGAACTAGATAAATTAATTGAGAGTGCAATAGATAAGGGAAGTAGTGATATACATATAGAGCCAGAGAAATATTATGCGAATATTAGATATAGAGTGAATGGGGATCTTGTATTTATAAATAGATTATCTAAAGAGGAGTATCACTCAATTATAAATAGAATAAAGGTACTAGCTTCTATGGATATAGCAAATAGACTTGAACCACAGGATGGGAAAATGTCTGTAAAATTAGTATCAGAGGTTTATGATGTGAGGGTATCAAGCATTCCTACAACAAATGGAGAAAAAATAGTTTTAAGAATTCTTTATAAAGATGAAAGTTTAAATAGAATAGAGAAGCTTAACTTTGATGACGAGCAGTTAGAAACAGTTAATAGATTATTACAACTTAAAAAAGGGATGATTATAGTAAATGGACCAACAGGCTCTGGAAAGTCTACAACTTTATATGCTTGTTTGAATAAACTTGATAAAAATAAGCTTAATATTTGTACAGTCGAAGATCCTGTTGAATTTGACCTTGAAAATATAACTCAAAGCAATGTAAATGAGCGAGTAGGTTTTAATTTTCATAAGGCACTTAAATATATTTTAAGACAAGACCCTGATGTTATATTAGTTGGTGAAATAAGGGATGAGCAGACTGCAAAAATGGCAACAAGGTCAGCTATAACAGGGCATAAAGTTTTATCGACTATTCATACATCAACTGGAAATGAAGTGTATTATAGACTTTTAAATATGGGGGTTGATAAGTATCTTTTAGATGAGGCACTTGTAGGGATTATTACACAAAGACTTATAAAAGTTTTGTGTGATGAATGTAAGGAAGAACATAGGTATGAGATTGATGGAAAGCAGCGCATTTTGTATAGAAATATAGGTTGCCCTATGTGTAATGGGACAGGATATTCAAGGAGAACTGTTGTTGCGGAGGTGATTGATTTAACTAAATATAAAAAAGGTGAGGTTCCTTGGGGAAAGCAAATTATAAAGTCACTTAGAAGACTTTTGTTAGATGGAAAAATAACTTTTGAAGATTATATTTTATTTAAAGAAAGTGAGGATTTAAGTGATTAAGTATAAAAGAAAACCAAGGCTAGATTATGAGAGTATAGTGTATATATCATCAAGTTTGGAGACTTATATATCTGCTGGGATAAATTTTGTTAGAGCATTAGAGCTTATAAATACTGGGCTTACAAAAAATGATTATAAATTATCTATACAAAGAGTAGCTAAAAGAATAAATGAGGGGGAAAGCATTGCTAGTGCTTTTCTAGAAGAGGAAGACTTATATACTTCTGTTTTTGCAGATATGCTTTTTGTAGCAGAGCAAAGTGGGCGGATAGAAAAAGTTCTTTATAACATGACTTTGCATTTTGAAAAGAAATTAAAACTTAGAAATGAAGTAAGACAAGCACTTATGTATCCACAATTTATATTTATTGCAATGTTTATAGTTTTTATTTTATTTTTAGATATAGTTCTACCAAATATAGTTTCTATGTATGAAAGTCTAGATGTAAAGATGTCGGGTATAACAAGTTTTTTGATTTCTGTTAATGGATTTTTTATGGAAAACAATATTTATATAGTTACAGCAATATTCTTATTGATAATATTTTTAATAGGATTATTAATAAAGAAAAAGTTAAATGGAAGAGATGTTTTTTCAAGGTTTACTATTAGAAAAAGATATAAAGAAATTAATCTTATAGGAATATTAAAACTGGTTTTAGAGAGTGGAATACCAATAGTTTATGCATTAGATAAATTATCGCATTCTATAACAGAAAATTATACTAGAGAATATATAAATTCAATTTTAATATCACTTAGAAATGGAAAGGATATTTATTATGCAATTGAGGAGATAGATGTTATTTCAGAAGTTAGTAAAAGTTTTATATTAAGTGGGGAGAATAGTGGAAAGCTAGATTCTACGATAACGAAACTATTAAATATTTTAGAGAGTAATTTTTCAAAGAAGTTAAAAGCTTATGTTTCAAAGATAGAGCCTATAAGTATATGTTTTTTAGGGTTTATGGTTTTACTTTTAATGCTCGCAATTTTTGTTCCAATGTATGAGTACATGCACTATGTCTAAAAAGGGAGTCACACTTATAGAAACTGTTGTGTATCTAGCACTTTTATCAGTAGTTTCTTTAATATTTATGGGAAGTATATCATATTATAAACAAAAACAAAGAGAAATTGCCTATGAGAGAGAAATTGAGAGTGTTAAACAATTTATAATACTTGAATGTATAGATTCAAGTAATAAAAATTTAGTTAAGCAAATAGGTATTACAAAAAATCAACTTTATAATAAATCAAGTGGTGAGAGAGTAAAAGTTAGTAGTCTTGAAATTGCTCTAGATGAGCTGATAGATAAACAGTTTATGATAAATAATGGTGAGATTACTAAAAGTTTTAAATTAAAGTTAAAAGGAAGAGAGGAAGAGGTATATATTATTGAAAGTTGTACAACCTGCAAGAAAATGCATATATAAAAAGAAAAAAGGATACTTACTTTTAGAATTAATTATTGGATTTGCAGTTGCAAGCATAATGCTTATTTGTGTTTGGAGCAGTTTTAACACAGCAATGAATGTAAATAAAAAATCTATGGAGAAAAAGAAGACATATAGTATTTTATATGCAATTGAAAAAGAATTAGATAGAAATGTATCATTTGATGAAATTTATAATTTAAAGGAAATTCGTGGACTTGGTTTAACTTCTAATGAGATAAAAAATTATATAAACATTGATTTTATAGAGGAAAAACTTGGAGAATTAAATGGGTTTTATATAGATTTTTCAGAGTTCAATGAGCTAGATGGGTATATCAATATAAGGATATATAAAGAAAATTATGAGATAGAGGTAAATAAATTTAAATGTATAGAGTTAGAGTAAAGAAGAAAGGTCATCTTATTTTAGAAGTTGTAATTTATATAAGTTTAGTGGGTATTTTAATGATACCAATAATGAATATAGGATTATTTCTTTTTAAAAATTATAATGAAGAAAAATTAGCACTAAAAAATAAAATAGCCTTTATACAAATCAATGATAGCGTAAAAAAATATATAGAGGCAGATGGAACAACAGGAATAAAAACTGATGAGGGAATTTCGGTAAGAAAGAGTAAAACAAGTAAGGAAGTTTATAGCCTTGAGGCACTAGAAACTGGACTTATAGTAAAGTTGTTTGATAAAAATGGTCATTGGAATAAGAGTATTACGATAGACCATAATATTGAGGATATAAAAATAAGTCAGAATGAAAATATATTTTATATTGAATATATATTTGATAATGGATATAAGGATATAGGTGTTTATGAAAGATAAAAAAGGATTTGTTGTATTGCAACTGAGCATATTTTTAGGACTATTAGCATTTATAGGGCTTATGATTTTTGAGATACAGGTAGATAAGAAAAAATTTATAGATGTTAGTAGCAATAAAGATGTTGATGAAAAAAATGATGAACTAAATATCGGAAAGGCTACAACAAAATTTAAAGAAAAGATTGAGCTGAGTAATTTAACAGAAACTGAACTTTTAAAGCAATATTCAGAGTTTCCATATAATGAGTTTGATATTAAAATTTACTATGATTTAGAAGAAAAATTGTTTATAGCAAAAAAAAATAAAAGTTATGGAAATATGTGCATAGAATATTATGATTATGAGGTAGAATTATGTTCAGATAATGATATAATAAAGATAGTAAAATTTTATAAGGTTTAATTTAACTTATGTGCTTAATAAATACAATAATGTGATTATATAGAAAGATAATATAATATTTCTTAAAATAATTGCATTTAGAATTACTATTTGATAGAATTAAGATTGTTGCTTTGCATAAGGCAGGAATTATTATCAAAGTTATTTATAGTATAATTTATTACTACATATAAGTTTTTGTATTAATCATAATATAAAGGTTATACTATAAATGAATTTATAGATTTTGGAGGGATATTCAATATGATATCAGCAGGTGATATAAGAAAAGGAACAACTTTTGAGATTGAGGGACAAGTATTTACAGTAATAGAGTTTTTACATGTTAAACCAGGTAAAGGTGCAGCATTCGTAAGAACTAAAATGAGAAACGTTATCGCAGGTGGGGCAGTTGATAGAACTTTCAACCCAACAGATAAGTTACAAGAAGCTGTAATAGAAAGAAAGGAAATGCAATATCTTTATTCAGATGGAGAGCTATACTACTTCATGGACAATGAGACTTATGAGCAAATCCCACTTAACTATGAAAAAGTTGAAACAGCAATCAAATACTTAAAAGAAAACATGTCAGCAATAATTAAATTCTACAAAGGTGATGCGTTCTCAGTTGAAGCACCAAACTTTGTTGAGTTAGAAATTACACAATGTGATCCAGCAGTAAAAGGTAATTCAGCAAATAATGCTTTAAGACCAGCTATTCTTGAGACAGGAGCAACTTCAATGGTACCAATGTTCATCGAACAAGGTGATGTTATTAGAGTTGATACTAGAACTGGTGAATACATGGAAAGAATAAAATAACAAAAAGATAATGCTAAGTTCTTTTGAACTTAGCATATTTAATATAAGGAAGTGTATAAAATGGAAAATATTCGTGAAGACTTAACTAATTTAAAGCTTATATTAGATGATAATAAAGATTTGAATAATGAGTTTAATCGTAAACTTTTGGATCTTGTAGATGGATTATTTGATACTATAGAAGGAATGGCAGTTAATTTAGAAAGTGTTACAGAGGATGTATCATTAATAAATGATGACCTATCAGATGTTCAAGAGGAACTTTTTGAAGAAGTAACTTTAGAAGATTTAGAAGAAGAGGATGACGATTATGTAGAGGTTAAATGTCAAAGTTGTGAGAAGCCAATATATGTTGAAAATTCAGTTCTTAAAAACAAAGAAAAAATTTCATGTCCATATTGTACAAATCAAATAAATTAGAAAAAAAGGATATCGAAATCGATGTCCTTTTTTTATTTTTAAACTCTACATAATTTTTTGTAGAGTTTTTTTTATTTAAAGGAATATTTTTTTATGTAAAGTAGTATTAATTTAAAGAGGTGAAAGGAGGGAGGAAATGGATAAAATTCTAAGACTTTTACCAAAAGGGATATCAAATAGCGTTATGGAGCTAAAAGAAAAAGCTAGTATAGAAGAAATAAGACTTAGTATAGGAAAAAAACTTAGGATAATAGTTAAAGGGCAAGAAGTTGTAAAACCTTATGTTGTAACAAATGAAGATATTAAAATAATAATTCAAAAGATAAGTAATTATTCATTATATGCGGTTGAAGAAGAGATAAGACAAGGATACATAACAATAGAAGGGGGGCATAGAGTAGGGCTTGCAGGACAATGTATAATACAAAATAATACAATAAAGACAATAAAACATATAAGTTCACTTAACATAAGAGTAGCAAGAGAGATAATAGGATGTTCAGATAAAATAATGAAATATATAATTTCAGGAAAAAATATTAAAAATACACTTATAATATCTCCACCAAGATGTGGGAAAACAACTCTTTTAAGAGATATAAGTAGAAATATATCCAATGGATACAAACCACTTGCTTTAAATGGGAAGCGAGTTGTGATTATTGATGAACGAAGTGAGATTGCATCATGTTATAGAGGTGTAGCACAGATGGATGTTGGTGAAAGAACAGATATATATGATAACTGTTTAAAAGGAGAAGGTCTTATGATGGCAATAAGAACAATGTCTCCAGATGTAATTATTTGTGATGAAATAGGAAGCAGCAAAGACATTGAAGGTATAATTATGGCCTACAACTCAGGAGTTAATGTTATATGTACTCTTCATGGAAATAACATAGAAGATTTATATAAAAGGGATATTTTTAGAGATATTCTAAACCAGAAACTTATAGAAAAAGTAATCTTGCTTAGTGCTAGAGATGGTGCAGGACATATAGAGGAAGTTTATGATGTCTAGCTAGGAGGAAAAAATGTTTAAAATAATTGTACTAGTTTTGATAGTAATATTATGTAGCTTCATTGGATATTTATATGGAGAAGAGTTTAAAAAAAGATATTTAGAATTATCAGAGCTTATGAGAAGTCTTATAGATATGGAAAATGAAATACTTTATAGTTATAGACCGCTTCCAGACGTTCTAGCAGGGATTTCTAATAAATCAAATGGTGTAGTAAGTAATTTATTCGCAGAAGTGTCAGAACTTCTTATACGAGGTGATATAGACAATGTAAATTCTGCATTTAGATATTCGCTAAATAATCAAAAAAATGAAATGGCTATGACAAAGGAAGATTTCACTATAATTCTTGATTTGTCAAAATCGTTAGGAGATACAGATATAACAGGACAAGGGCAAATATTTTTATTAGCTAAGGACAAGTTAGATAGAGTTATAGATTCAGCAGAAAAAGATTATAGAACAAATTGCAAAATGTATAAAACTCTAGGTATCGGTATTGGAGTAATGATAGCTATTTTTTTAATTTAAATATTACTTAGGATAGGGGGAAATAATTTTGGATTTAGATTTAATTTTTAAACTTGGTGGAGTTGGCATAATGCTTGTAATTTTAGATAAGGTATTATCTTCAAGTGGAAAGGGTGAGATAGCAACTTTAATAAATTTAACAGGGATAATAATAATATTAACAATGGTAATTGGACTTATAAGCAATTTATTTAACTCAGTAAAAACAATGTTTTTTATGTAGGTGGTGACTATGGAAATAATTAAAGTAGTTAGCTTTGTATTTGTAGCACTTTTCTTTTATATCATTCTTAAAGAAAGTAAAAGTGCAGTTGCATTTGGTCTTGTTCTTGCAGCAGGAATTGCTGTGTTTATATTTATGGTGCCACAGCTTCAAGAGATTATTATATTTGTTAGAGATATGGCAACAAAGGCTGGAGTAGATATTGTCTATATAGAAATTATTATGAAAATAATAGGAATATCCTATATAGCTTCATTTTGTATTGAATTATGCAAGGATTCAGGTTCTGGTATTTTAGCATCAAAAGTAGAATTTGCAGCAAAAATATTAATATTAGTTCTTGCAATACCAATACTTGCAGCCGTTTTAAATTCTATTCTAAAGATAATGTAGGTGTTTTATGAATAAAAGATTTATGAGATTTGTCTTGAGCTTTTTATTTGTATTTGGAGGTATTTCATCAATGGCCTTTGCAGAAGGTACAGATGTTAAGTCAAATTTTGAAGATACAAAAAAAGAACTTGAGTCAGATAAAAGTATAGAAAGATTTTATGATTATGTTAATGAACTTAATCTAGAGGGAGAACTTATAGAGGGAATGAGAGTTAGCGAGTATGTTGATAAATTCCTAGATACAGGAGAATCACCAGTCGAGATAAGTGCTATTTTAAAAGGGATAGTAGACTATATGTTTAAGGAAGTAGGGCTAGTATTTAAGCTCTTAATGTCAGTCTTAGTAATCACACTGCTTAGTGCGCTACTTAAAAATCTACAATCAGCATTTAGTAGTGGAGGGATTTCTAATATAGCATTTTTTGCATGTTATGCATTAACAATAATGCTTTTAACATCAAGTTTTATATTAGGACTTAACATAGCAAAGAATGTGATACAAATGCTTATAGATTTTATGGTTGTTTTAATGCCTGTATTAGTATTTTTGCTATCAACAGCAGGAGGCATAACTTCAGCGGTGACTATAGACCCAGTAGTGGTTTTACTTGTTTCATTGACACCTAAAATTTATATAGATTTTATATTTCCTATGATACTTATGTATTTTGTTCTTCAGTTTGTAAATAATCTTACTAATGAACATAAGATTAGCAATGTATGTAAACTTGTAAAACAAATAGCAATGTGGTCACAAGGAATAGTTTTAACAGTATTTGTTGGAATTATTGCAATTAGAGGAATTAGTGCAAATACTATAGATGCAGTGACACTTAAAACAGCCAAATTTGCGGTAGATAATTTTGTGCCAATAGTAGGAAAATCATTTTCAGATGCAATAACGACTGTTGCAGGATATTCACTTGTCCTAAAAAGTGCGGTGAGTTCAGTTGGGCTTATTGTAGTTATAGGAATAATATTATATCCAATTATAAAAATGATAATGATGATATTTGCATACAGAGTAACTTCAGCAGTTATACAGCCAGTAGCAGATAGTAGAATGGTTTCAGCAATTGATTCAGTAGGAGATGCTATGACTATGGTTTTATCGTGTGTTGTAAGCATTAGTGTAATGTTCTTTATAATAATAGCAATTATGTCCTCAGCTGGACGGTTTGTTGTAGGAGGATAGAATATGGATTATTTAAAAGAGTTTGTTATAACACTTACAACAGTAAGTATATTTATTGTTGCAGTAGAACTTATACTTCCAGATAATAGCCTTAAAAAATATCAAAATTTTATATTATCACTAATAATGCTTGCAGTTATGCTTACACCTATCATTAAAATTTTTAATTCAGATAAAGACCTGTCAAGAGAAATTCAGGCAGCGATAGATAAGGAATTTAAAGTTAATGGAGAAGAAAGTTTTTATGAGGGAGAAACAAGTAGTTCATTTATAGTTTCAAGACTTGAGGATAACTGCAAAATAGTTTTAGAAGAAAAGTTTGATGGTTATAAATTTACAGTTGTAATTGATGGGAAAGTTGATTTAGATGATTTTCAAATGTCATTTAATGAAGTAATAGTAAAAGTTAAAGAAAAAGAAAATGGGAATGTAGAAAAAGTTGAAGAAATTAGTATTGGTGAAGAGAAAGTAGAAAGTGAAGTTTCTAAAGAAATAAAAAAATATATGGCAGATGAACTTAAAATAGATGAAAAAATAATAAGTGTGGTGGAGGAATAAGATGGACAAGGATAAGTTTAATTCTTTTTTAGAGAAGATAAGTAAAAATAAAAAAATAGCACCATTAGTGATACTAGTTTTGATATTAATTTTAGTATGTTTTTCTTTGTCATATTTGAAAGATGTAAATAATATATCTAACAGTGAGAAGAATAATTTAAATGGTAATGCAGAAGTTGACTTTACACAAGCACCAGTTATAGATCATGAATATGAGCAAGTTGAAACAAAAGAACTTCAAGAGATACTTTCAAAAATTGAAGGGGTAGGTACAGTTGAAGTAAAGCTTAGATTTGGTGGCAGTGAGATAAAAGTTCCAGCTACTGATAGTAATAGTCAGCAAAGCAAAACAGAAGAAGTTGATAGTGAAGGAGGGCAAAGGGTAAACAATGAGGCTACAGACGGTGATAAAGTAGTTATGAAAAATGATGATGGAGGAAATGCTCCATATATTTTAGAAACTAAAAAGCCAGAAGTTATAGGTGTTATGGTAGTTGCAGAAGGTGCAGGGAATAGCAAAATAAAATATGAAATAGGTAAAGCAATTTCTAGTTTGTATGACATAAGTTTGGAAGATGTAAGCATTTTTTCAATGGAAGAAGAAAATAAATAAAACATAATTTACGGGGGTATTGAGATGAATAATAAAGGTATAAACAGTAAACAGGCAATGATAATAGTAACATTAATGGTATTAATATTAGGTGTTGGGGCATTAGCTACTAATGTAAACAATAGACTTTCAGATGGCGATTTAGCACTTACAATGAAAGAGCAAACAGAGGGTGCTGATAAAGGAGTAGAAACAACAAATGCAGATTATTTCTATGAGACAAGAAGTGTAAGAGAGCAAGAAGATGAAAGAGCTATCCAAACATTAAAAACAATCATAGCAGATGAAAATACTTCAAAAGAACAAAAAGATTCAGCAACAGAAAAGTTATCAGCTAAAACAACAAATAGAGATTTAGAGAGCAGAATAGAACTTAATATAAAAAGTAAAGGATATAAGGATGCAATCTGTTTCCTTGACGCAGAAAAAGCTAGAGTTGTGGTTTCACAAGCACAAGCACTTACAGAAGAACAAGTTATAGAGATTCAAGATATAGTTAAAAATGTTTCAAAGGTATATGATGTACAGATTGAAGCTAAATAATTAATTGTATTGTAATAGCATATTTGATATAATGTAGCTATAATTAACAAGTTTTAGTGGTTAAAACTAAAGTAGGAGGGTTCACTTTTATGGATCAAATGAATAAAGAGAATACTAACCTAGGAATAGTTAAGATTTCTGACGAGGTAATAGGCGTTATATCAGCTATTGCTGCTTCTGAAATAGATGGTATAGTTGAAGTAGATACAAAAGGACTAGCACATAAGATAAAAAGCAAAAAGCATCTTGGAAAAGCTGTTAAGGTTAACATGGATACAGATGCTGCTGTAATTGAAATAGCTGTTGCGGTAAAATATGGAATAAATATTCCGGGCGTAATTAGTGAAGTTCAAGAAAATATCAAAAGAACTGTTGAAGCAATAACAGGTCTTAGTGTTAAGCTAGTTAACGTAGTAGTTCAGAATATAGTTATTTCTAAGAATGAAGAACCGAAAGAAATTAAAGAGAAATAAAAGACACCCTCTGATTACAGAGGGTGTTTGCTTGTTGACAAAATAGGGCAAGATAATATATAACTAACTAAGATGTAGTTTAAAAGTAACTGAAAACCTAGGAGGAGAATTATGAATAGAAAAAAATCAAGAGAGTATTTAATGCAATTAGTTTATCAAATGGCAATCACTAAGGAAAGTGCTGGTGAAACATTTGACTCATTTATGGAAAATGAAGAAATAGACAAAAAAGGAATAGATTTAACATACATAAAATCATGTTTAATAGGAATAATGAGAGAGCAAGAGACAATAGATGAAAAAATATCAGAAAACTTAGTAGAATGGAGAATTGGAAGACTTTCTAAAGTAAATCTTTCAATCGCTAGAATAGCAGTATATGAAATGTTATTTTACAAAGAGGATGATATTCCAGCAAAAGTTGCTATTAATGAAGCAATAGAAATTTGCAAACAATTCTCAGATGAAAAATCTGTTGCATTTATAAATGGATTATTAGACAAGATTTATAAAAAATCAATGAATTAATTTTAAAGGTAGGGTTTGAGTTTATGGGGGCAATAATCAATGGTAAGAAAATATCTGAAGACATAAAATCAGATATAAGGGTATTTATAAATGGGTTAAAAGAAGAAAAAAAATCTCTTCCTAAAATAGCATCTATATTAGTAGGAGAAGATGGAGGTTCTATTTATTATCAGAACTTCCAAGAAAAGATGGCTAATGATTTAGGAGTTAAGTTTGAAAAAATAAGACTTTCTAATGATATAGATAAGAGAGAACTAAAAATTTTAATAGAAGAGTTAAATGTTAATGAAGAGGTAAATGGAATAATATTGCTTTTACCTCTTCCTAAACATATCAATGAATCTGAAATAACAAATTTAATAAATCCGAGTAAAGATATAGACTGTTTATCAGAAAGAACAGTAGGTAGATTTTATAAGGGTGAAAAAAGTTATAAACCTTGCACTCCTTATAGTGTTATAACATTACTTAAAAGTTATAATATTGATTTAGAAGGTGCGAATGTAGCAATAATAGGAAGAAGTAATATAGTTGGTAAACCTCTTGTTCAAATGTTTTTAAATGAAAATGCGACAGTTACAATATGTCATTCAAGAACTAAAAATTTAAAAACTGTTACAAAAGGTGCTGATATAGTTATAGCAGCTATTGGAAAACCTAATTTTGTGGATAGTTCATTTATTAGTGAAAATGCAATTGTAATAGATGTTGGAACAACTAAATTTGAAGGTAAAATAACTGGAGATGTTAACTTTGATGAGGTAAAGGATAAGGCAAGTTTAATAACACCTGTTCCAGGTGGAGTGGGAGCTCTAACTACAACGTTATTATTTAAAAATCTTTGTGAGGGAATGAAGTAAATGAAATTAAAGACTTTAACAGTTACAGAAGCAAGTAATTATTTGAAAAGAATAATTGACAATGATTTTATTATGAATAATCTTTCTGTAAAAGGTGAAGTATCAAACTTAAAGTTTCATTCAAGTGGACATATATATTTTTCATTAAAAGATGGAGAAAGTAAAATTAACTGCGTTATGTTCAAAAGTGACGCGGTTAATTTAAATTTTTTGCTGGAAAATGGTATGGAAGTAAGTGCTAAGGCAAGACTTTCAGTATACATAAAAGAAGGAAGTTACCAGCTTTATTGTAGAGAAATCTCTAGTCTTGGAATTGGTGAACTTTTTGAAAAGTTTGAGAAAATGAAAAAGGAACTAGAAAGAGAAGGGATTTTTGAGAGTGCGTATAAAAGAGCTATTTCAAAATTTCCAAAGAGGATAGGTGTCATAACATCACCAACAGGAGCAGCTGTGAGAGACATAATACAGGTTATAAAGAGGAGAAATCCCAATGTAGATGTTATTATATATCCAGCAAAGGTTCAGGGGATAGGAGCAGCTGATACGCTTATTGATGGTATTCAATATTTTAATCGAAAAAGTAATATTGATACGATAATAATAGGTCGAGGTGGTGGGTCTATTGAAGAACTTTGGGCTTTTAATGATAAAGAACTTGCTTATGAAATATTTAATAGTAAGATTCCTGTAATATCAGCAGTTGGTCATGAAACAGATTTTACAATTTGTGATTTTGCAAGTGATCTAAGAGCGGCAACACCATCTGCAGCAGCAGAAATAAGTGTGCCTATTATAGACGATGAAAAAAGAAAGATTAAAAGTTTAGAGAGTATTTTAAATAGAGATTTGGTAAGAATCATAGAGAGAGAAAATATAAATCTTGCACATATAGGAAAAATATTAGAAAATAATCACCCAAGTAAGGTTCTTGAGCGAGAATCAGAAAAGTTAAATAACTTTAGCAAGGATTTAAATAGACTAATCACATCTAAAATAGATGTAGAAAAAAATAAAATAATTACATGCAATAAGGTATTAACTAGTATGAATCCGCTTAATGTTTTAGATAGAGGGTTTTCTATTATAAGCAATGAGGATGGAAAAGTATTAAATACTATAAAAGAACTTACTGATACCGAGAAGATTAATATAAAAATGACTGATGGCGAAGCAAGGGGATTATTTGAAATTTTAAAATAGAGGTGAATTCTATGGCGAGAAAAGCAGATAGTTATGAAGAAACTTATGAAAAGTTAGAAGAAATTATAAATGGTATGGAGAGAGGGGAACTTTCTCTTGATGAATCAATCAAAAATTATGAAGAAGGCGTAAAACTTTTAAATAAACTCTACAAGAAGTTGAATTCTGTCGAAGGAAAAATTAAAATAGTAAATAATGGAGCAGAACAAAATTTTGGAGGAGAAGAGTAATGAGTTTAATAAACCTTAAAGATAAAATTGATTTGAGTCTAAAAAAGTACTTTGAGGATAAAGGTAGCTATAACAAGGATGTATATAAAGCTATGGCATATAGTGTTGAAATTGGTGGGAAAAGAGTAAGACCAATTTTAACAGTGCTTACTTATGGAATATACAAAGATAGTATCGAGGATGTAATGCCTCTTGCTATAGCTATGGAGATGATCCATACATATTCTTTAATACATGATGATCTTCCTGCAATGGATGATGATGTATTAAGAAGAGGAAAACCAACGAGTCATGTTGTTTTTGGAGAAGCTCTTGCAATACTTGCAGGAGATGCTCTTTTAAACGAAGCTATGAATATACTTTTTGATTACTCATTAGAGTATGGAAAAAATGCTATAAGAGCTTCAAAGGTTATATCAAATGCAGCTGGTGCAGATGGTATGATAGGTGGTCAGGTTGTAGATATACAGTCTGAGGGCAAAGGTAGTAAATTAACTTTAGAAGAACTAAATTATATGCATAAAAATAAAACTGGGGCACTAATAAAGGCTTCCATTTTAGCTGGTGCTATAATGGCTGGAACTAATGATAGCGATATAAAAAAATTATCTTTATTTGGAGAAAAACTAGGGCTTGCTTTTCAAATAAAAGATGATATTTTAGATGTTACACAAACGACAGAAATTTTAGGTAAAACAGCAAACAGTGATATTGAAAATGAAAAAACTAATTATATATCTTTATATGGATTAGAGAAATGTCAAATGTTATGTGAGCAGTTAACGAATGAATGTATAGAATTGTTAAACAGTATAGAGGGAAATATTGAAATGCTAAAGGAATTAACTTTGATATTACTTAAGAGAAAAAATTAGTTGAAAAGGATTTGATATTTAAATGATAGAGATATTAAACAATTCTAAGGGGAAATACAAAATAAAAGATTTAAAGGAAAAAGAATTAGAAATTCTAGCACAAGAAATAAGAGAATTTTTAATTAATAATATATCAAAGACAGGAGGACATTTAGCTTCAAATTTAGGTGTTGTAGAAGTAACATTAGCACTTTTCAAAAACTTTAATTTTGATAATGATAAAGTTATATGGGATGTGGGACATCAAAGTTATGTTCATAAGCTAATAACAGATAGAAAAGATGATTTTTCTACACTAAGACAATATAATGGGCTAAGTGGATTTCCAAAAAGAATAGAGAGCAAATATGATTTTTTTGATACAGGTCATAGCAGTACATCTATATCAGCAGCTATTGGGATGGCAAGAGCAAGAGATATTAGAAAAGAAGATTCTAATGTAATAGCAGTAATTGGTGATGGAGCTTTAACAGGGGGAATGGCTTTAGAAGCATTAAATGATATAGGGTATAATAAAACAAAGATGATTGTTATTTTAAATGATAACCAAATGTCTATTTCGCAGAATGTTGGTGGCCTATCTGCCCATCTTAATAAAATTAGAGCAGATAGAGGTTATAATAAATTAAAGGCAGAAATTAATGCTACATTAAGTTCTAGTCATGTAGGAAAAAATATTGCACACTCACTTGGGAAAATTAAGGGGAGTATAAAACAATTAGTTATTCCTAGTATGATATTTGAAGATATGGGACTTAAATATTTTGGACCAATAGATGGACATGACTTAAAAGAATTAAATGAGGTAATAGAAACTGCAAAAGAGATAGATGGACCAGTAGTTATTCATGCAATAACACAAAAAGGAAAAGGATATAATTTTGCAGAAGAAAATCCGAATAAGTTTCATGGAGTAGGTCCTTTTGATTATTCAAGTGGAGAAATGCTAAAAGTATCAAAGACTAAGCAAAATTATTCAAATGCATTTGGAGATGCAATGATTAAGATTGCAAAAGAAGATAAAGATGTAGTGGCTATAACAGCAGCTATGCCAGATGGAACCGGGCTTAAAAGCTTTTCTAAAGAGTACAAAGATAGATTCTTTGATGTTGGAATTGCAGAACAGCATGCAACAACAATGGCAGCAGGGATGGCACTTTCAGGATTAAAACCTGTCTTTGCAGTATACTCAACATTTCTTCAAAGAGCATATGATCAAGTTATACATGATGTATGTATTCAGAAACTGCCAGTAGTTTTTGCTATTGATAGAGCAGGGATAGTTGGAGAAGATGGAGAAACTCATCAAGGGATGTTTGATGTATCATTTTTAGGAATTATTCCTAATATGACTATACTTGCACCAAAAATGATTGAAGAAGTCGAAGGTATTTTAAAATGGGCAGTTGATTTTAATAAACCTGTTGCTATAAGATACCCTAGAGGGACCGATTATGAAGATTTAGATTTTAAGCCTTTAAGTGAAATTAATTTAGGAAAATGGGAAACAATAAAAGAAGGTGAAAAACTTGCAATAATAGCTAGTGGGAAAATGTTGCAACATGCTAGTATAGCTGTGAACCATATTGACAATAATGAAAGTATAGAAATTATAAATTCTACATTCATTAAACCTATAGATACAAAACTAATAGATTCTTTAAATGAAAGAGGAATGGACATCTTAGTAATTGAAGATGGTGTATTAAGAGGTGGAATGGGAGAGGGTATAATATCTTATCTTAATAATAAAAATTACACAAGAAGAATTGAATGCATAGGCTATGATGATAAATTTATAGTACATGGAAAAGTAGATATGTTATATAAAGAAAATAATTTAGACCCAGCTAGTATAAAAGATAAAATTTTAGAACTACTAAAATAGATATTAATAAAAGGGAATGGATTAATTATAGATATTTTAACAGATCTTTTAATCAAAAGTTAAAGGAGAAAATGATATGGCGAAGAAAAAAGAAAGATTAGATGTTCTTTTAGTAGAAAAGGGATTATTTGAATCAAGAGAGCAGGCAAAAAGAAGCATAATGGCAGGAGAAATCTTTATTGATGATAGAAGATTTGATAAAGCAGGAGATAAAGTAGATATAGAAGCTAATATAGTATATAAGGGGTCAAAGATGCCTTATGTAAGTAGAGGTGGATATAAACTAGAAAAAGCAATAAAAGAATTTGGAATAAACCTTAAAGATACAATGTGTATGGATATAGGAGCGTCAACAGGTGGTTTTACAGATTGTATGCTGCAAAATGGAGCACAAAGAGTTTATGCTATAGATGTTGGATATGGACAGTTTGCATGGAAGCTTAGAGTTGATGAGAGAGTTGTTTGTTTAGAGAGAACAAATGTAAGATATGCAACTAAAGAACAAGTTCCAGATGCTTGTGATTTTGCATCAATAGATGTATCATTTATATCACTTAAAACAATAATGCCAGCTGTTGTAAGTCTTTTAAAAGAAGATGGAGAAATTATGGCACTTATTAAGCCACAATTTGAAGCAGGTAGAGAGAAAGTTGGTAAAAAGGGTGTTGTAAGAGACCCTGCAACTCATAAAGAAGTTATAGAGAAGATAGTAAATTATGCACTTGACCATAATTTAAAAATATTAAATATAGATTTTTCTCCTATTAAAGGACCAGAGGGAAATAGAGAATATCTTATTTATCTTAAAAAAGTAAATGAAAAACAAGAAGATTTTGATTTTACTATAATTGATAACATTGTAAATGCATCACATATAGATTTATAAGTAAAGGGAGAGAGTATTATGAAAAAAGTTGGAATTTTAATCAATAAAACAAAAGACCAAACAGGTGAAATTGAAAAATTAATTATTGAAAAAACCAACAAATACTTGAAACCAAATGAGATTATTGTTATGGGACATCTTGAAGGTGTAGAAGAAGATTCATTGAGAGATATGGATATATTGATGGTTTTAGGTGGCGATGGTACATTACTTGGTACGGCTAGAAATTATGCTCACATTATAAAATGTCCTATTTTAGGAATAAATATAGGGACGCTTGGTTTTATATCAAGTATTGAACTTGCAGAAATAGATATAGCTTTGCAAAATATAAGTGATTATAATTATAGTATAGAAGAAAGAATTATGATAAAAACATTAATAAATGGAAAAGAGTTTGACGCTAATAGAGCTTTAAATGATGTTGTGATTGCAAGAGGAACTCTTTCAAGAATGACAGAATATGATGTGTTTGTTAATAAAGAGAGGTATACCTCATTTAATGGAGATGGAATAATAGTTTCAACACCAGTTGGATCTACAGCGTATTCATTATCAGCTGGAGGACCACTGATAAGTCCAGATTTAGATTTGATATCAATAGTGCCTATATGCTCACATAATCTTAATACAAGACCTCTTATTGTAAGTGGAAATAGTGAAATAATTATACTACCAGCAATTGAAGAGGAAATATATTTGACAATTGATGGACAAAAGTCTATAAAACTTAAAAGTAATGATGAAATAAAGATTCAAAAAGCCCATACTACGTTTAAAGTTATATCTTTTAAAGAAAAAAAATATTTTGAAATTTTAAGAAAAAAAATATTTTGTAGAGAACAAAAAGTAAAGGGGTTATAGTATGAAATCAAAAAGGCATTCTAAAATAATTGAAATAATAAATCAAAAAGTAATAGAAACTCAAGAAGACCTTGCAGATGAACTGAAAGATTCAGGATTTGATGTTACACAAGCAACGGTATCAAGAGATATAAAGTCATTGAAACTTATAAAAACCCAAGATTCAAGGGGGAAATATAAATATTCTATAATAAAGAATGAAACTAATGATATTGTAGATAAACTTACAAATATTTTAAAGAATACCGTTGATAGTGTAGAGTCTATAAATAATATAGTTGTAGTTAAAACATTAGCAGGGTCTGCTAGCGCTGCAGCTGAAGCTATTGATAGTTTATCACTAGGAGAAGTTGCAGGTACAATAGCAGGGGATAATACAATATTTATCTTATTAAGAGATAATGATAAGTCAGAAGAACTTGTTAAAAATATAAAAAAAATGATAGATTAAAATATTTTGGGGGTGTAACATGCTTCTGCAAATATCAATAGAGAATTTTGCTCTTATAGAGAAAATTAGCCTAGATTTTAAAGAAGGATTTAATATATTATCAGGTGAAACAGGAGCAGGAAAGTCTATATTAATAGATTCTATAAATTATGTCCTAGGAAGTAAATTCAATAAGGACCTTATAAGAATAGGAGCAGATAAAACATTTGTTGAAGGTGTTTTTTCGATAGATAATAACTTAAAGCTAAAAGAGGTACTAGAGCAATTAGAAATAAAATTTGATGATGTTCTAATTATATCTAGGGAAAGTTCTAACAATGGGAAAAATATAAGTAAGGTAAATGGTAAATCTTTAATATTAAGCGATATTAGAAGAGTAACTAGTAGACTTGTAGATATACATGGTCAACATAATAATCAAAACTTACTTAATAAAGAAATGCATATATATTACTTAGATTCATTTTGTGATGAAAGCTTTAATAAAAAACTAAAGAAATATCAACTAGAATATGAAAATCTTAAAGCTATTAATAAAAAAATTTCTGAGTTAAGTAAAGAAGGTAAGAATGAAAAACTTATAGATTATCTAGAGTTTCAACTTAAAGAGATTAAAAGTGCAGAGCTAAAGGTTGGAGAAGAAGAAGAGTTAAGAGAAAGATTTAATATTTTATCAAACTCGGAAAAGATAGGAAGAGTACTTTCAAGTTCATATGGAAAATTAGATGGTGATGCTTTAAATGGACAATCTATAATAGAGTGTATGTCTGATATAAATAAAGAACTTGCAAGTGTAGAAATTCATTCAAAAAAAATTGAAGAGATAAACTCAAGAATAAATAGTCTTTACTATGAACTTGAGGAGCTTGCTAGAGAAATATCAGATGAAAATTCAAATATTAATTACAATGATGCAGAACTTGATGAAATTAATAGTAGATTATATCAGATTGCAGCTATTGAAAGAAAATATGGTGAATCGGAGGAAGCTGTTTTAAACTATGCAAGAGAGTTAGAAGTTCAATTATCAGAAATGCTTGATTGTGAAAAAATAATTGAAGAACTAAAAGAAAAAAGAAAACTTCAAATTATTAAATTAGATAAAGTAGCTATGGAAGTTCATAAGATACGAAGTCAGGCAGCAATATTATTAAGAGATAGTGTTAAAGCAGAGTTTGCATATATAGGTCTTGGAAAATGTATATTTGAGGTTAGTGTAACATTAACTTCTGAATTTAATGAACTTGGGAAAGATAAGGTACAGTTCTTGATATCAACTAACCCAGGTCAACCAATAAAACCTATGGAAAAAATAGTTTCTGGTGGAGAGCTATCAAGAATAATGTTAGCTATGAAGACTGTATTTATCGATAAAGATAATATACCTACGGTTGTTTTTGATGAAATTGATACAGGGATTAGTGGTCAAATTGCACAAAGTGTTGCAGAAAAAATGTATGAGATATCATTAAAACATCAAGTTTTTTGTATAAGTCATTTACCACAAATTGCGAGTATGTCAGATAATCACTATTTTGTATCTAAAGATATAAAAGATGATAAGACATTCTCTAGAGTGACTAAGGTTGATACAGAGAAAAAAATAATAGAAATAGCAAAAATGTTAGGTGGAGTTAAATTAACTGAAAGCACAATCGCAAATGCGAGAGAGATGGTTACTTTAACTGAATATAAAAAAATAGAAATAAAAGATAGAATTACTAATTAGTAATTCTCAGGACGTCGACAAACTACAATGTCGATGTCCTTTTTTTTGTTTTTCGATT
>NZ_CAMQZG010000008.1 GCF_947039605.1 uncultured Clostridium sp. | reverse complement strand
ACCCAAGAAGTGTTTCAGTTGAAGAAATGAAGAAATTATTCATAGCAGTTTATAATGGTGAAGATGTAAACTTCTAAGGGGAATTTAAAATATGTAAATAAATATTTGGCTATAATATAAAAAGGTTTTTATCATATTAGAGATGATTTCGAATTAACCGAGATCATCTTTTTTAATCAAAAGATAAGTTATAAAAGGAGCGGGGAAAGTGAGTAAAGAGTCAGTAATTAGAAGTACAATTATATTTATATTATCTGCAATTATGATTTTTGTTTCAGTGAGATATTTAGGTCATAATAATCTGATGGTTGGAGTTAGTGGATTATTTATTTTAATAGCTATATTAAACAAAGATTTTTCAAGAACACCGTTTAGGTCTGGGTTAAAAGTATTATTTTTAACATTAATAATGGGTGGAGTTCCATATTTTATTAATGCAAATGTGTTTAGTGGATTCTTCATTAATTTCATAGCTGTTTTTGTTATGATATATATGGTTGTATATACTTTTAATAAAACCATATATTTTCCTTTTCTTTTTGGTTATACATTACTTTTAACTAGTAATGTAACTGGTAGAGATTTAACTCTTAGAGTTTTAGGCATGATTGGAGTTGCAATTATAGCTGTAACTTTTCAGATATTATATATTAAATACAAACAAAAAAAAGAGGTTAAAAATAGAGTTCTGTTAGAACTAATAGAATCTTTAAGAGGAAAAATAGAGCTTGCAGTTAATGGTAAGTTCTCTGATGCAGAGGTTCAAGAATTTAAAAGAAAAACTGGTGAATGGAGTAGAGAAATTCTTGAGATAAGAAATAATACTACTTATTTAAGTGAAAAAGAAAATTTAGAATTGGATTTGATTGCATCACTTGAAAATATAGCTCATATGGCTAAAGGATTTTCAGATAAGAACCAAAGAGAAAAAATAAATTACACTCATATTTTAAGTGATATAAATATCTTATTAATTGAGTTAAAAGAGTTTATTAACGGTGAGAGTAATATAAAATACTTAAGAAAAGAAGTAAACAGAATATCTAGAAATTACGAGTTATCTAATATAGATTATGATGTTGAAATATATGAAGTTTTAGAAGTTTTAAAAATTATGGATAGATTAACTTATAGATTAGTTGAGCTTGGAAATATTAAGAGAAGAAGAGTTTTTAGTATTCGTTTAATATTTAAAGAAATTAAGAGTTCTATAATTGAAAGTTTTAATGACTTTAATATAAATTCTGTGAGATTTATTTTTGCTTTTAGAACAGCTCTTTTAGTAGCAGGATGTTATTTTCTTTTAAGATACTTTGATTATCCACTTGCTAAGTGGTCATTATTTACTATAACATCAGTATCACAAGTTTATAATGATACTGTTAGAGAACGTGCTAAAGGGAGATTTCTTGGTACAGTTATAGGTGTTGTTATTTATGTTCCATTAGCTATGATATTTACTGCAAAAGAACCAAGGATTATTATAATTGCAATAGCAGTATTCCTTATGATAAGTTTTAAAAAATATATGTATAGTATTGCTATGTTAACAATATTATTTATTGGTATTGTAACTATTAATATAGAGAATATGTTTTACTATGGACCAGCAAGAATTATGTATATAGTCATTGGTATTATAGCTGTACTAATAGCTAATAAATTTGTTTTTCCATATAATCTAAAGAAGGAAACAAAACTTCTTATAGATAAATATCAGGATACATGTTTGGATATTTTAAATAGAGTTTTTGATCTTCATTCTAAAAAGAGTGATGTAGAATCAATGAAAAATGATATTATTTTAGCTAAAAGTATCGAGAGTAAAATTATAGCTAATGATATAGAAATTGACCCTGTAATGCTACAAAAATATAGAATGACTCAAAGGTTATTTCTAAATAAGATACATAATATATTAAATCGAATTGAGTATGTTGAAGCAAATCCAGTTGTTAATGTTAAGGATAAAATGGAGAAGCTCTGGCATATGTCAAAAGAGTTAGAATATATCCCATTAGAAGATGAGGATATACTTAATGTTACATTTAATAAATACATTAATGGAGTTCAAACAATCGAGGAGAAAATTATATATTTAGATGTATTCTTGATGATAAAGTTAAATAAAGAAAGTGATATTACTAGAAAGAAAATATTAGCTTTAATTTAGAATTTGCAGTGATATAAAATAAATTTGCTTATTAGCCACCTTTTTTACTAAAGGTGGCTTTATTTATATAGATAATAAAATAGTAGGTTTTAATACTATGTTAAGAAGGTTTATTTAGGGGGACATAAAATGAAAAGGGCAAAAGAAAAGGTAGTAGTTTTAATTATAAGTGTGATTATTATTTCTTCTATAGGAAGTATTTTTAGTGGCTTTATAGAGAAAAAAACAGAAGAGGATTTAAGGACTACCATAGAAGAAAATTATTCTATATATTATCCAATGCTTGTTGATTATACAGGGAAGATAAATAAGAGAGAAGAGGGAGTTTATGAGGAGTTAAATGAAAAACTTGGGAGTAGTGAAAATATTCTAGCTACTGGTACATATAAAAATGCTTTAAGTTATTATTATTTGAGAGAAGGAGATTATGAAAAGCATAAAGAACTAGCTTTAGATGCTATTTTAGATTATAAAAGTATTAAGGAAGGATTGCCTTTAGTGCTTCAAACTTATTCATATATGATAAGTAATGCAATTTCAAAGAATGATTATGATTTAGCTTTAAAGTATTGTTACGAGGCTGTTGAAATTATAGATTCAGAAGATAGTAAATATATTGCAGATGATTTAAAAGAAGGTTTTAAGGTTATTATAGATTGTAATTTTATAAATATATTCATTTATAATGGATTACCAGAGAAAGCAGAAAAGTATTATAACGAGATAAAAGATTATAAAAAAGGCGATGATATTTATGAGGACAATAAGAAGTTTTTAGTATTTAGTAAGATGGTTTACAATGATGCAATTGAAAATTTTGATGAAACACTAAAATTAACTTTAGAATATCAGGAACTTGCAGAAGAACGTGGAAGTGAAAAGGCTCAGGGGCTTAGGATGAATGTAGGAAAAGCTTTAGTTGGAGCTGGCAGACCAGATGAGGCCTTAGAACATATTCTAGTTTCAGAGAAATTTTATGAAAAAAATAGTTCGGGAACTTCATTAGCTAATGTTTATGTGGTTTATGGTGAATATTTTGAAGCAAAGGGTAAGTACGATAAGGCTTTAGAAAATTATATTAAGGCATATGATTTATATTCAGTTGATGCTAAATTTAGCTCGTATCAAATAATGACGATTGAGGATATTCAAAAAGCTCATAAACTTGGAAAGAGTGATGTAGATATTGATGGATATTTGAATAAGTATGTTGAACTTAATTTAAGTGCTGATAAGAATGGAGATAGTGGTTTAGCTTCTTTATTTAGTACAATGGAAGAAATCAACGAGAAATCTTATGAAAGTAAACTTTTATTTAGAGAACAAGAGAAAGTAGCAATTGAGAGGTCTAATGAGGATAGAGAAAAACTTATAATTATTTTAACTTCTGCAATGTTTCTATTAATTATTGTAATGATTAAACTAAAAAAAGAAGTTGCTTACAGAAAAAAATATGAGAGAGAATTACAAGAGATTGTAGATAGAGATTTTTTAACTAAATGTTATTCTAGAATTTATGGGGTTGATAAGATTGAGAGCTTGATAATAGAGAGAAAAGAGTTTTCAGTAGCTTTGATAGATATAGATAATTTTAAAAAGATAAATGATACGTACGGGCATTTAGTTGGAGATGAAGCTTTGAAAATGCTTGGAAACATTTTAAATAATAGTTTTGATGGTGTAGGAACTTCTATGAGATATGGTGGTGAGGAGTTTTTAATAGTTTTAGAGTGTTCGAAAGAAGATGGTTTAAAATTATTAAATGATTTTAGAAGTTGTGTTGAGAAAAGTATATTCTCAGAAAATCTTACACTTACCATAAGTGGTGGTCTTAAAAGTTGGACTGATGAATCTATTGAGGTATTAGTAGATGAGGCTGATAAGCTTTTATATGAGGCAAAGCATCAAGGGAAGAATAGAATATGTGATTAAATTTGTACAAGCCATATTATTTAGTGATAATATGGCTTATTATATTGGTAGCATTAAGAGTTTAATAAGCACTAGGTAGAGTCTAAGTGAGGTGAGGTTGTTATAGAGAGTAATACATCTTTGCTTTAATAAAAGATGGAGGTTATACTGAGTACATAGCTTGAGAGAACAAATTAATATCGCGGGGTGGAGCAGTTGGCAGCTCGTTGGGCTCATAACCCAAAGGTCATAGGTTCGAGTCCTGTCCCCGCTACCAGAAGAAAAGCAGAAGAGGCTAAATCATTTTAAAGTGATTTAGCCTCTTATTTTTTTATAGTTTTTTAAGGTTGGTGATAATAGCTCATACCAGGATAGAAAAATACGATTTTTTCTATATCTATATATACAGTGGTATTTGCTGGTGGGCTTAGACTTGGTGATGTGTTAGTTATGATTAATTGTAGTACAGTCCCTTTTATTGCAATAATTTTTCCTATTAATCTATGATCTATAGATAAATGAAGTGTAATTTCTTGATTTATAAAATCTCTTAAGGTAGCTCCCATAAAAGTCCTCCTAAATATTCAAAGTTTATAATATATACTATTCGACTCAACATAATTCTGTGCATGTTTAATATTTTTTGTAATAATTTTGTTTTGGTAAAAGATTGAAACATTCTTTGGAAATTGGAAGAAAAAGCAGAATGATGGTAAAATGTAAAAAGAATAAAAAAACAAAGGATTAAGGTAGTATTATTATGAACAAAAGAAAATTAGTGGTTATGTTAACAAGTCTAACGCTTGGTGTTATAGGAATTACGTATAGTGGACAAGCTAATGCACAGGTTAAGGAGACAAAACATATAGAAAGTAATGTAGTATTATTAGCAAGACATAATGTTGGTGATACTGTTGCAAATTATACAATCAGTGCAAGCAATAGAAATCGTGCTTGGAATGAAGCTGTAAGACTTCATAGCGGAAATAGAAAAAATAATTGTACTTATTATTTAGCAAGTCTTTTAAGAGGGGCTGGGGTTCATGTTCCAAGTTGGATTGGATATACAACAAGTCTTGGAGATTGGCTTGGTCAAAATGGATGGAAAAGAAGTACAAATATGAGTAATTTAAAGCCAGGAGATGTAGTTTTCTCTGGTGATACACATGCTTATATGTTTTTATCTTGGGCTGATAAAAGTGATTTAATTGCAAATGTTAATGATGAGCAGATGGCTGCTTATGATAATAGAGTTTCTTATGAAAGAAGATTAAAAGGAGCTCATAGTAATGGGACAATCCCAGGTGAGGGTAATAGATGTTCTTATGTTAGAGCGACTTATTATATGACTCCAGCAAATGATAGTCATGATTCATCAGGAAATGTGGAAGCTATAAGTGGAAATACAACTATTCAGAGTTCTATAGGATGGTTAAGATTTAGAAGTGGAAATAGTACAAACTATTCAGAGCTTGGAAAGATACCGACAGGTACAAGTGTTGAAGTTATAGGTAAAAGTAATGGCTGGTATAAAGTTAAATATAATGGAGAAATAGGATGGATTTCGGGTGATTATACTAATGGAATACATTCAGATTCACAAGGGTCTGGAGGATCTGGGGAATCAACAAATGTAAGTGGAAATACAACTATTCAAAGTTCTATAGGGTGGTTAAGATTTAGACGTGGAAGTAGCACTAATTATTCAGAGATTGGAAAAATCCCTACAGGGACAACTGTGAATGTACTTGGTCAAAAGAATGGCTGGTATAAAGTAAGCTATAATGGTGAAATTGGCTGGATATCTGGAAGTTATACAACAGGGGTAAGTCAAGAATCTAAAAGTGATACTTTAGGGTCTACTAGAATAGATAGTTCTATTGGATGGTTACACTTAAGAGCTGGTTATGGAACTAGTTATGGAATCTTAGGAAAGATACCTACAGGGGCGCAGGTTAAAGTTTATTCAAAAGTAGGTAGTTGGTATAAGGTAGAATATAATGGGCAAATGGGATGGATATATTCATCATATACAACAGGAATTAATTAAATTTCAAAAGAGCTTTAGGGCTCTTTTTTTTATGAAAATTTTATTAGGTAAAGTAAAAAAAAGAGTAACATAATTATGCGGCGTGTAATATTATATATTAAAGAAATTTTAATATAATAATAGGAGTTGTTGGTTATGGGAATGTATAATAATTATAATTGTGGATGTTGTGGGTGTTATTCTTGCAAATATTACCTAATAAATGGATGTGTTTATAGCTACGAGTATAATCCATGTACTTGTTGTTATGAGTATAACTTTATAGGTAAGGTAGATCCATGTAAGTGCAAAAAAAGATGCTGTGGTTGTTGTAATTAAAGATACTAATAGTGATAAAGTATTTAAAGAGAAGTAATTAAACCTTTAAAAAGGAGGGAATTACTCTCTTTTTTTTATGTAAAGCAGATGAAAGAGTAACATAATTTAATTGTAGTGAATAGTATATAGTATAAAAATAATTAGAAAGAGGAGCAAAAAATGGGAAGAGATAAATATGGAAATTGTAGTTGTAGCAGTAATAGTAACTGTAATATTTGTGGGTGCAATCCTTGTAGATGTAATAAATCAAATTATGGAAGTTGCAACAATATGAATTATGGAAATTGTGATAATACAAATAGTAGTGGACATTCATATGCAACATTTTGTACTGAAAATTTAGAACAACATGTTTATAGAGGTGAGGAAGTTAGATTTGATAAAGGTAGTAATTGTATTGAGGGTATTAAATTAGTAAGAGGTGGAAGAAGAGGGCGTGATAGACATATAGAAGTATGTGAAGCGGGCGTGTATTATATTTCATATATGGTTCATAATGAAATTATTGGAATTGCTGATTATGATGGAAGTATAAATAATCAAATGTGCATATATGTTAATGATTTAATTCAAGATTGTAGTAGAGGTGGGTCTCTAGTTCCTAATCCAGGTCCTGATAATAAATTATGTACAACAATTACTGGTAGTTTAGTTCTTTGTCTTAGTGCTTGTTCTGCAATAACTTTAAGAAATTGTAGTCCAGATGGCCCAGGAGATCACATTCATCTTTGTACTGATCTTGGAATAGAAGCTAATATTAGTATTTTTAAAATTTGTTAGTTTTAGATTAGTAAGTGTTAATTGATGAAAAAGTAATCTAAGTATTAAAAACTTAGATTACTTTTTTACTTAATATGGAAGAAAAGGGGCTAGTTTGTCAATATTGTAAGACTATGATATTATATACTCCTATAGGGAAATGCCTATATGTTTTTTGCATTAGTAATTAGTACATAACTTATATTTGGGTAAAATAAATTTAGGCTTAATTGTTTAGTTTAATTTGTTAAGCAAATATAAGCAGGAATTCAATTTGCAAAAAAATACGAAATATAAGATAAAGTTATTCTTAAAGAATGCTATTAGGAGGAATTTTAGAATGAGTATACCAAATTGTCCAAAGTGTAAATCAGAATATGTTTATGAGGATGGAAGTTTATATATCTGTCCAGAATGTGCTCACGAGTGGGGTCAAGGTGAAGAAGTTGTAGATGAGTTTGCTTTAGTAGTTAAAGATTCAAACGGAAACATACTTCAATCAGGAGATTCAGTTTCAATGATCAAAGACCTTAAAGTTAAGGGATTTGTATTTGCACTTAAAAAAGGTACAAAAATTAAAAATATAAGACTTGTTGATGGTGACCACAACATAGATTGTAAAATAGATGGTTTTGGAGCTATGTGCTTAAAATCAGAGTTTGTTAAAAAGTTATAATCATGAGAGCTAGTTTTTACTAGCTCTTTTTTCTAGCAATTTTATATTATGTAATGTAATATTGTAAATATAATTATAAAGAAATGAGAGAGGTACAAAAGAATGAATCAATATGCAATTTTAGCAAATCCAGGACATAACAGAATATATTTTGATGCGGCTATGAGTATAGCTTATTCAGAGTTAAAGGCTATAACATCAGGCTATGAAATAGAACTTATGGAAGTGGAAGAGGGAAATATAGGACTTCCAGCTTGTATATGCTTTAAAACTAAAGAACCTTTAACAGCAGAAATATTAAAAGCTATAGGAACATCTTCTATATATTATGCTTTATTTGAAATTGTTGAGGGTGCTTTATTAAAACCAATATCACCAGAAGATTTTAAAACATTCCCAGAGAGTATGACACAAATACTTAGATATAACGGTAAGACAAATGAGCAATTCACAAGACTTATGGTTAATCTTGCAGTTAGTGCATGTGAAACTAAAGCACCAGTTTTAAAACTTTTAGATCCTATGTGTGGTAAGGGAACTACATTATATGAGGGATTAATAAGAGGGCTTGATGTTGTTGGTATAGAGATAGATGAGAAATGGGTACATGAAATAGAAACTTTCATAGTTAGATTTATGAAAACAGGAAAGTATAAACATAGAATACAAACAGCTAAAATACCAGGACCTAATGGCAAAAAGATGGCTGATAGCTTTACGTTAACAGCAGCAGTTGAAAAAGAAGATTTCTTAAACGGAGATTTCCAAACAATGCAGTTATATTCTGCTGATACTAGAAAATCAGATTTGATTTTAAAGAAAAAATCATGTGATATTATAGTTTCTGATTTACCATACGGTGTTCAGCATGGAAGTAAAAATCAGGGAGTATCAAATATGGAGAGAAATCCTTTATGGCTTTTACAGTCAGCATTACCTGCTTGGCACACAGCTTTAAAAGCAAAAGGGTCAATAGTACTTTCATTTAATGAATTTACAATGAAAAGAGAAGACCTTGCAGTTCTTATGGAAGAAAAGGGATTCAAAGTTCTTGATGAGGAACCATATAATGATTACCTACATAGAGTAGACCAATCAATAAACAGAAACTTAATAGTCGCTATTAAAGCTTAATTTAAAACTACCACTAAAATATAGTGGTAGTTTTTTTATGGGATTTTAAAATATACCAATATAATACAAATAGCAATGGTAAAAATACCTTTTAGAAGGCTTTTAAGCCTTTTAAGCATTTCAAAGAGTGTGGAAAGATACTAGCTTTCGCTAAGGTTATATAGCTATAGTTTGCAGAACCTAAGTTAGCGATTCACTGAAAGGGATTTATTTACTTTATAAATTTGTTTATAATTACCTATAAGAGTTTTCTTTGGTAGAAATACACTAAGATTAGCTTATAGAATCCCACCAGCTTTAGTGGTGTGGAGTGTCAATTATACTAATAATTATAAATAAAAGAGGATGAAGTTATATGTACGTATACCATGCTGTTAGGGAAGATATGCTTAGTGAGAAAATAGTTCCAATGAGAGATTTGTGTAAAACA
Source organism: uncultured Clostridium sp. (assembly GCF_947039605.1). GTDB lineage: Bacteria > Bacillota > Clostridia > Clostridiales > Clostridiaceae > Sarcina. Next base: position 76,389 of record NZ_CAMQZG010000008.1, on the reverse strand, counting down.
AGCGAAGAGTTATATAAGGGTAAAATGTCTAAATTTCCAAATCAATATAAGCGTGAAAATCAAAAGGTTGGTGTACTTAATTGTGAAAAAAGAGATGTGATTTTTATGACACCTATTCCACCAAATATTTTAGAGGAAGAACTTAAAAGACGAGTTGGAATTAGTTTTGAGGGAACTAGTTTTTATAAAATTGACTTAAATAAACTTGATAGAAAAAAAATGTGCATATACTTAAATTTTGATCCAGATGATGAGAGTGAATTCTTTCCTGTAAATGACAAGACATTGAAAAAATTTGATAAATATATGAGTTATACCCAGGAGGCAAAAGAGTATTGGGAAAACATTATGTTAAATAGCACGAGGTTAAGATCTTTATTATTTGCAGGTACATATTTGTTTTTACATGAGGGGGAAATTGATATTAGTGATTGTGAGATAGTTACAATCGAAAAAGCACAACCTGTATAGGTTGTGCTTTTTTTGTAGACATTTAGGAGTGTCATATGCTTTTTTAATTAATTAAATTAGGGGTAATTAATCAAAAAACATATTGACAAAAAATTTTCGCCAAATATATTGTGGAGTATATTTGGGATTTATAAAAAGCAATAAATTGCTTGATACCTTATTTACTAAGTGTTTTTATCCATTTATCAGCTATATTTTGTTCGTGTTTTTTGAAGTGCTCGTATTTTTTATACTCTCTTAATGAGTGTTTAATACTTTTATCAAGCTCTGCTATATCCATATGATCTTTAGTAGCTTCATTAGTGTAAACTTCTCTAACAGCTTTCATAGCTTCTCTTTGTTCTTTATGGTTTTTAAGATTTTCTAATAATTTTTTAAGAATATCTTTTTTAGCCACAAGATTTATATCAGTTCCTTCTTCAGCAATTGCTAAAAGAGTTTCTAATCTTTTTTTTGTGTGTTTTAAAGTTACGTCCTCAAGACTATCCTCTATTCCGTAAGCTTTTAAGAATTTTTCAAATTCTACTAAGTCTGATTTTTTATTAAATAATGTATCTAATTCTAATTCTAATTCTGTATATAATAATTCCATTTCTAGGTCCTCCTTTGATTAAAAAAATTACTGATTAGTGTTTGTGATGATCAAAAGCTTCGCCACCAAATTTATGTTCTTCTTTAAAACTTTCTTTGTGTTCTTCTTTTAATTCTTCTCTTTGTTCTTCTCTTCTTAATTCATTTAATTTAGTTTTTTCTGTGTGTATTGCATTTTCTTTGAATTTTCTATCACCTGTATGACCCATGTCTAATCACCTCTACTCTTTAATATATTTACATAGTATCACTTGGATTTTAGAATGTAAAAAAAAAAAAATGAGCCTATTATAATCTATTTAAGGAATAAATTGATGAAATTAAAGTGATTTTAAACTTTTTTTACCTTTAGCAAAGCTAAAAGTTTAAAAAAATATTTTTAGTATAAAAAAGATATCTTTATTCTATATATTTCCAATAGTATAAGATGATTAAATATTAAATATACGAATAGTATTGATAAATATTGTATAATGAAATAATAAGAATTTTATTTGATAGGAGATGTTTAAAAAGATGGATTTAGTAACTTTATATAATGAGTATAAAAAATATTCACAGGAATATATGTCATATATATCTGACCTTGTTGATTCAGATTTAGGGAAATGTGAGAATGAGGGGATTTTAGATAAACTTAAAAGTTATCAAGTTAAGTTTGAGGATATAAAAATAAAAGCTGATGTTGTAGAGGTTGATGAGGCTAATATGCAAAATCTTCAAGATTTAAAATATCTAGTGATGGATGTTTTATTTGCAGCACTTGATTTAGCTACTTTTTATTCATATAAAGAAGTAGAGAGATTTAAGATGAGAGCTACAAATATTATAAATAAAAAAAGAAGATCTGAAATGTTTAATGAGTCAATGCACGCTCCTTGTAGAGTGGATTTTTAAAATTTAGAGTTACCTTTATTAAAAGGGTAGCTCTTTTTTATAAATTACACATATTTTTTTAGGATAATAGTAAGTAAATAATAAAAAAAGAGAGAGTGCTTTTAGACACTTGTAGAACAAATGAGAAAGTGAGGCGTATGGAGATGGAAAATTACAAAGAAAAGGATATTAAGTATGTAAGAAATGAAGCAAAAACATTGTATGATTCAATGTTTTCTGATGATGAAGTTGTTGAGGCAAAAAAGCATGTTTATGCTATGATTTATAATAATATGGAGATGATTTTTGGTTGTCAAATTGGTGGTTTTTCAGAACTTGAAATAACTAAGACTGAGATAAAATCAATAATTAAGGAAGTTGTTGATACTGATGCTAGACAACTAAACTATTTAAAATAATTAAAAAAATCTGTGGAAATTATCCACAGATTTTTTTATGCTCTAGTATCTAGTTTAGTTCCACGATTTGAGTCTGTTACCATTATTGATTCTAACATTTGAGTCATTCCATTTGCGACTTCTTGATTATTATTCATTGTCATTTTTAGCAATGATATAGAAACTGCACTTTTAAGTGAGTTTTGACTCATTGACATAGACATTCTTCCTACATCCATAAATTTCTCCTTTCAAATTTATAAGGTCGATAAAATTATCGGCATTTTTTTCATATATTTTAGATGTTAATTTTATAAAAAAATATTTACTTTAAAAGTTATTTGTGGAAAAATAATATAATAATAAATTTTTAATAGTTATTACAGATATACATTAAATATAGAGGTATTTTTAAGTAGCATAAGATTACATAATGTTTTCACTAGAAAACAAAACAAAGTTGGTTTTACAAGGGGTAATTTAATAACTATAATAGAGAAGGCAAAACACTAGATATAGTGTTTAATAGTTGGACGTAAATAAAAGGATACTATATGTTGTATAGGGGGATTTAGAGAAATATGATAAACAAGGCATGTACACAGGCAATGGGCTATTTAAGAGAGGGATCTGAAAGCTATTCAGAGGGGGATTTAAAAGCAGCATTAGAGAATATATTAACATCGAATATGAATGAGAGAGAAATTAACAATTCTATTATACAAACAGCGTTAGAATTGACAACTCAGTTTGAACCGAATTGGCAGGACATAGCTTCACATATATATGTCCTAAACCTAAGAGAAGACATCGCGAAAAATAGAGAGAGAAGTAGCGAGGTAGCTTATGATAATTATTATGAGCTTGTAAAAGAACTAACAGAGAAAAAATTATATGGTAAATATATATTAGAAAATTATTCTAAAGAAGATATAGAAGAATTAGAGAGTGCAATAAAACCAGAGAGAGATTTCTTATTTACTTATAGCGGAATAAAACTTTTAGCTGAAAGATATTTAGTTGAGAATTTTGATAGAAGTAAAACAGAACTTCCACAGCAGATGTTTATGGGAATTGCTATGCACCTTGCTATACCAGAGAAGAAGGAAGATAGATTATACTGGGCTAAGAGATTTTATAATTCATTAAGTCAGCTTAAAGCAACAATGGCAACACCTACAATGTCAAATGCTAGAAAGCCTTTTTATCAATTAAGCTCATGCTTTATAGATACAGTTGATGATAGTTTAAATGGAATATATAAGACTGTGGACAATTTTGCTAAAGTTTCTAAGTTCGGTGGTGGAATGGGAATTTATATTGGTAAAGTTAGAGCGCTTGGGTCTTCAATAAGAGGGTTTAAAGGGGCTTCAGGTGGAATTATACCTTGGGTTAAGCTTATGAATGATACTGCTATTGCAGTTGATCAACTTGGTGTTAGAAATGGTTCTGTTGCTATATGGCTTGATGCTTGGCACAAGGATGTAGCAGAGTTTTTACAGATAAGAACTAATAATGGAGATGATAGAAAGAAAGCACATGATGTTTTCCCTGGTATTTGCTACCCAGATTTATTTTGGAAACTTGCAGAGAAGGATATGTCATCTAAGTGGTATATGATGTGTCCACACCAAATAAAAGAAGTTATGGGATATTCACTTGAAGATTTTTATGGAGAAGAGTGGGAAACAAAATACTATGATTGTGTAGAAAATGATGCAATAGATAAGAGAGTTATGGAAGTTAGAGATGTTGTAAGACTTATAATTAAGAGTGCAGCTGAAACAGGAACTCCATTTGCTTTCTTTAGAGATACAGTAAATAAAATGAATCCTAATAAGCATAAGGGAATGGTTTATTCATCAAACTTATGTACTGAGATTATGCAAAATATGAGTGCTGCGGAGGTGTTGCAAACTGAAATAGTTGATGAAAATGGAGATAAGATAATAGTTGAGAAAACTAAGGCTGGAGATTTTGTTGTTTGTAATTTATCATCAGTTGTTTTAGGTAATGTTGATGTTAACTCACAGGAAGAACTTGAAGATATAGTTGAAACTCAAATTAGAGCTATGGATAATGTTATAGACCTTAATTATTATTCAGTACCATATGCAGAGGTAACTAATAAAAGATACAGAGCAATTGGTCTTGGGACTTCAGGATACCATCATATGCTAACTAACAATAAAATTGTTTGGGATAGTAAGAAGCACTTTGCTTTTGTTGATAAAGTTTATGAGGATATTAACTATTATGCTATCAAGGCTAGTATTAAAATAGCTAAGGAAAAAGGTAGATATAGTTTATTTGAAGGTTCTGATTGGGATAATGGAGATTACTTTAAGCTTAGAGGATATAATACAGAAAAATGGGATAATATAAGAGAAGAAATATCTCAGTTTGGTATGAGAAATGGTTACCTATTTGCAGTTGCTCCTAATGGCTCAACAGCTACAATAGCAGGAACTTCAGAGGGAATAGACCCAGTAATGGCTAAGTTCTGGCTAGAAGAGAAAAAGGGAAGTATAATTCCTAAAACTGCACCAAATTTAACAGCAGATAATGGATACTTATATATGTCAGCATATGACATGGACCAACAGTGGTCAGTAGAAGCTGCAGCTATAAGACAAAGACATATAGACCAAGCACAATCATTTAACCTTTATATAACAACAGATTTAACTATGAGACAAATAGCTAATCTTTATATTCAGGCATGTAATCAAGGCGTTAAAAGTATTTACTACGTAAGAAGTAAGTCTCTTGAAATAGAAGAATGCGCAATGTGCTCAGCATAAGTGACACCCCCAATCTTGATTTGGATAGTGGAACTTACCCAGCTAGCGAAGGGTTTCTTTTAAAGAAGAAAATAGCAATTATAAAATAGATAATAAATAAATTTAGTCCCCAATTTAAAAATTGGGGTTTAAGTTTCTATAAATATAAAGAGGTGTGTAATGATAATTAATAAGAAAGCTCTATTTAATGAGTTTGGAGATATAGAAGTATCTAAAAAAAGAATGGTTAATGGTAATACTACTAACCTTAATGATTTTAATAATATGAAGTATTCATGGGTTTCAGATTGGTACAGACAAGCAATGAATAACTTCTGGATACCAGAAGAGATAAACCTTGCACAAGATTTAAAGGATTATAAATTGCTTGAACATGATGAAAAAACTGCTTATGATAAGATACTTTCTTTCTTAATTTTCCTTGATTCAATTCAAACAGCTAACCTTGGGAATATAAATAACTATGTTACAGCATCAGAGGTTAATTTATGTCTTACAATTCAGGCATTCCAAGAAGCGGTGCACTCACAAAGTTATAGCTATATGCTTGATAGTATTTGTTCACCAGAGCAAAGAAATGAAATATTATATCAATGGAAAGATGATGAAGTTCTTCTTGGAAGAAATAAATTCATTGGTGATTTATATAATGGATTTATAGAAAATCCAACAATGCATACTTTTATAAAATCTGTAATGGCTAACTATATTCTTGAGGGAGTTTACTTCTATTCAGGATTTATGTTTTTCTATAATCTTGAGAGAAATGGAAAAATGCCAGGTTCAGCTCAAGAAATCAGATATATAAACAGAGATGAAAATACTCACCTTTGGTTATTTAGAAATATGATAAGAGAACTTATAGGAGAAATGCCAGAGATATTTACTAAGGAGTTTGTAGCAGAACTTAGAGGTATGGTTCAAACTGGAGTTGAAAGTGAAATAGCCTGGGGTAAATATGTAATTGGAAATAGAATTAAAGGAATGAATGAAACTCTTATAGAGAACTATATTAAATATATAGGGAATTTAAGACTTAAAGATTTAGGCTTTGAAATATTATATCCAGAACATACAGAAAATCCAGCTAAATGGGTAGACCAATATTCAGATCCTAATATGGTTAAAACAGATTTCTTTGAAGCAAAGTCAACAGCTTATGCAAAGGCTGGAGCTTTAGTAGATGATCTATAAAATATAGAATACAAAAGCTATCGAAACTAGTGCATTTTGATAGCCTTTTTCTTTTATAAAGATAAAAAAATGTGGATAACTTTTAATAAAAGTTATCCACATTTTTTATATTATATTAAGCTTTTGCATGTTTTCTTTTGTATAAAGCTCTCCAACAAATGAATCCATAGATAGCACTTGTTAAGTATTGAATCCAACCTACAGCACCTGACATTGTTGTTACATTTACAGTTCCGTGGTGGATAAGTTGCATTACTACTGGTTTTAAGAATAAAACAACTCCTATTCCGTTAGATAATAACCAGAATGTCCATTGCTCTAAGTATCTTTGTCCTGTTAACCAAACGGCATATATTGTTAGGATAGCTGTAAGTGAATCTAGTATAAGATCACTATCAGGAGCTATTTTAACATGGAATAATGCTTCCATTATATTTGGTAGATAATAAGTGAATGCAGCATATGCTACCCAAAATATTACAAGCCCAATTATTGTAAGAATCCATTCTTTTGAACCGAATTTTTTAACATCTATACTATCATCTTGATTATTTGATGCTTTCTTTTTCTTTAAAGCTTTCATCCATGAAATAAGACCAATAACTTCTAGTGGGAAAATAAAAACAATATTTTGTATAACTTGTCCATAAAATTGACTCTTATATGCTATAAATGCATAAGTTAAAGTATTTATTATCCAGAAGAAGTAAGCTCCTATATCTGCTCTTGCGATATAGATTGAGTTAAATACTCCAGAGACTGCTGAAATAAGACTTATAATTGAAACTATTCCAAATACTTCTCCCCATGTTGAACTATGTGTCCAAGCTGGAAGTAAGAATACGATAATACTTATTATTGAGAAAAATACTATAAAACCTATTTGGAATGGCGTGAATTTTTTATTTTCCATTTATGATACCTCGTCCTTTGTTTAAAGTTTATTAAAAATTTGTTTACGATTAATTATTACATTTTTTATTTTAACTGTTTATGAAAAGGATTTCAAATACAAAATAGTTAAAAAATAATTTCAAAAAGAATGAAAGGATTAAGTGAAAGCTTGCGACTATATTATTGAGCATTCAAATGTAAGTGAGGGGTTATAAGTGGTGAAATTAAATTATATAGAGGATTTAGAAATGTTAAGTTATGTTATAGATTTATATTCTAACTTAGTATTCAAAAGGAAGAGAAAAAATATTAGATATAAAGACTGTTGGAAGAATGAGAGATGATAAAACTGATAATGATGGAATTTTTAGAATTCTTTACAGATAAAGGTGCAAAATTATTTGATAAGAAGAAGCTTGCAAAAGGAGAGGCGCTATATTACCTTGCTACTTGGATAATGATTGCGATAGCACTTTTTTATATAGGTAGGGCAATTATTAATTTGTAAAAAATATATTAAAGGTATAGGATTCTACATCTTTTATTTTTATGGTAAAAAAGTAGGGATAGATATATCAATTTGTGTAAAAATATTAATGAGTAAAGTAATACTACTAAGATTATATAGAAAATATAACAAAAATGGTTTATACTAAAGGTAAATCAATATCAATCACATAAAAGGAGAATTTTTGTTAATAAATTATGACAAAATTTTAAAAAATTCAAAAATAATATATAAAATATTATTAAATTACAAAACATAAGATAAAACCGAAAGGGGAAGATTTAATGTCACATGGTTATTTATTAGACCTTGCATTAATACTTCTAAGTACAAAATTATTTGGACTATTAACAAAAAAGTTTAAGTTACCACAGGTTGTGGGAGCACTTCTTGCAGGAGTTATTTTAGGACCATCTGTACTTGGAATATTACATGAAACTAATTTTATAGATCAATTATCATCACTTGGAGTTATAGTTTTAATGTTTGCAGCAGGTCTTGAGACGGATGTAGCAGAACTTAAAAAAACAGGTAAAGCATCTCTTGCAGCAGCTCTTTTAGGAGTTATTATTCCACTTGTAGCTGGAATAATATTAGCAATGGTATTCCATGAAGGTTCAGGTTCTAATGTAATGCTTAAATATGTATTTATAGGAATTATATTAACAGCGACATCAGTAAGTATTACTGTAGAAACTCTGAAAGAACTTGGAAAACTTAGTACAAGAGCTGGAAATACAATACTTGGAGCAGCACTTATAGATGATATCCTTGGAATCATAGGGCTTACAGTGGTTACAAGTATGGCTGATTCAACAGTTAGTATAGGAATAGTTTTACTTAAAATTGTATTATTCTTTGTTTTTGCAGGAATTGTAGGATTTATAGTAAGAAAATTATTTATAAAATGGACAGCAAAGCATGGAAAAGATATGAAAAGATTTGTTATCATGTCATTTGTATTGTGTTTAGGACTATCATACATAGCAGAGGAGTTCTTTGGAGTTACAGATATAACAGGTGCATTTATTGCAGGTATGGTTATATCTAATACAGAGAGAACCCACTTTATAAACAAGAAATTTGAAACATTATCATACATATTATTATCCCCAATATTCTTCGCAAGTATAGGTATAAAGCTAAATGTAGATTCTATGGATATGAAAACTATCATATTTACAATTGTTTTAATAGTAGTAGCTATACTAACGAAGATTATAGGTGGAGGGCTTGGAGTCAAGTTCTTTGGTTATAGCAATAGAGAGGCAATGCAAGTTGGGGCGGGAATGGTTTCAAGAGGTGAAGTTGCACTTATAGTTGCAAATAAAGGAATGGCGGTTGGGCTTATGGCACCAGAGTTTTTAGTTCCTGTAGTTATAATGGTTATTGCAACTACAATAGCAGCACCAATATTATTAAAAATAGTATTCAAAAATAAACCAGGTCAAAATGACCCAGGAGAAGAAAGTATTCAACTTGTAAAAGACTATGTTGAAGTAGCTAGTGAAAGAATAGAATAAAATTTTGAAAAGTTATTATAGTGCTAGAAATAGCATGAATAGTAGCTTTTCTTTTTTTATTTTTAGAGTTAGAGCACAAATAAAGGTTACTTACAAAAAAGTCGGTACTTTTAAAAATTTGTAGGTAGGATATAATAATATTTGTAAGCGACACACAAGTTGCTTTTAAGACAAGTATAAAAGACTTGTAATAATGAATAATAATATTAGCAGAGTAAAATTGACAACTAAGAATAAAATAGATAAACATAAGAGGAGGAATTTTCAATGATGAAAATATTAAGTAACTCTATAAATGCACAAGGTCACTTTGAGGACAAGTTCGGTAAGCATGGTGAAGATTTCACAAAGGGAATGCCATCAAGATCAATAGATTTTGAAATAGAAGGAGCACCAGAAGGAACAAAAACTTTTGCATTTGTATTAGATGACCATGATGCTATGCCAGTATGTGGATTCACATGGGTACACTGGGCAGGAGCAAATCTTAAAAGAACTAAGGTTGCAGAAAATGAAAGTATTACAGCAACAGATTTCCTTCAAGGAATCAATAGCTGGGGTGCAGCAATGATGGGTGAAAATGCTTTATCAAGAGAAGAAGCAGCAGCATATGGCGGAATGGCTCCACCTAACTGTACACACACATATGAGCTAAGAGTTTATGCATTAGACTGTGAGTTAAACTTAGAAGAGAACTTCTTTGTAAATGATCTTTACAGTGCTATGAGAGGTCACATCTTAGAGCAAGCTCATTTAACTGGATTATATAGACACGAGTAAAAGAAAATCCTAAAAGACCAAAACTAAAAAAAATCTAAAATTCCAAATTTGAATTATATAATAAAGAGTTCTAAGAACAGAGTACTACTGCTGTTCTAAGAACTCTTTTCCTATTTGTTGAAAAATAATAAGTCCATCAAGGTATCTTCTACCCCAATCTGTTAAAAAGTACTCTACTTTTAATGGATAACCATCATAGACTTTTTTATCTACTATATCAAATTCTGCTAATTCTTTTAAATGCTGTATAAGCATTTTTTGATTAATACCTTCTATATTTCTCTCAAGATATGATAATTGGTATGGTCCATGTCTTAAAATCCATATAATTATTGGTTTCCATTTTCCTTTTATCAAATCTAGGGATAATTCTAGTGGGCATGTGAATTTATCTCTTATTATCATATATATGTATTGCTATTATTTAGCAATATTTCACCTCCATCATTTTTTATCTTTCCTTATTATAGTATACAAATTTCAAGTTTTAATAGATATTAAAAAATATTAGATAAAGTTTATGTGAATTTATAGTTTCTGATTAAGAAAAACAGTTGAAGTATGAGATAATATTTTTGAAATCAGAAATATATAAGTTGAAATATCAGAAATTTATTAAAAAATAATATATAAACCTTTAATAAAGTGTTAATAATTGTTAATAAATACAAAAAATGGAGGTATAGAGAGGTACACAGAGGATAGAAATGTATTTTAGCTATGTAAAGGTAACAATGAATTAAAATAGATAGAAATCTAAAGAAAGGGATAAAAAGGGGGTTTGTAGAGAAGTTAAAATAGGAATATAATTTTCTTTAGAATTCAATTTAAGGGGGACAATTGTAATGTCACATAAATTTTTGCTAGACATTGCAATTATTTTGCTAAGCACTAAACTTTTAGGCTTAATTACAAAAAAATTGCATATGCCACAAGTCGTAGGGGCTTTAATTGCAGGTCTTGTACTTGGACCTGCAGCATTAGATATTTTGCATGAAACTGATTTTATTCAGCAAATTGCGTCACTTGGAGTTATAGTTTTAATGTTTACAGCAGGACTAGAAACAGATATAAAAGAACTTAAAAAGACAGGGAAAGTTTCATTTTGCGTTGCTATAATGGGAGTTTTGTTACCTTTAATCGGGGGATTTATAGTATCACATTTCTTTAATGATGGTGTAGGTGGAAAAGCTATGCTAGAAAATATTTTTATAGGGATTATTTTAACTGCAACTTCAGTAAGTATTACTGTTGAAACTTTAAAAGAGCTTGGTAAGCTTAATACAAGAGCTGGTAATACAATACTTGGAGCAGCACTGATAGATGATATCCTTGGAATAATAGGTCTTACTTTGATAACAAGTATGGCAGATTCTTCTGTAAATGTGGGAATAGTTCTTCTAAAGATAATTTTATTCTTTGTATTTGCCGCTATTATGGGGGTTGTTTTCCATTTTGTTTTCATGAAGTGGGTTGCAAATTATAAGGCTGATTTAAGAAGATTTGTTATAGTTGCTTTTGCATTATGTTTACTTCTTTCATTTGTTGCTGAGGAGTTCTTTGGAGTAGCAGATATAACAGGTGCTTTTATAGCAGGTCTGATTATATCGAATACAGCAAAAACACATTATATAAATGCTAGATTTGAAACCTTATCATATATGATTTTATCACCTATATTCTTTGCGAGTATTGGGATAAAAGTTGAACTTACAGAGATGAATGGTACTATAGTATTATTTACATTGTTACTTTTAATAATAGCAGTTACAACTAAAGTATTTGGTTGTGCTTTAGGTGCAAAACTTTGTAAGTATAATAATAAAGAGGCTTTCCAAATTGGAACGGGAATGGTTTCAAGAGGTGAAGTTGCCTTGATCGTTGCAAGTAAAGGGATAGCTGTTGGGCTTATGAATCCTAAGTTTCTTGCACCAGTTGTCATAGTTGTTGTTGTAACTACTATAGTTACACCAGTAATGCTTAAATTTATATTTAGAAATGATGATAAAGGCAATGGGGAAGATGATACTAGTTTAGTTGATAAGTATGAGACGGTAACTAGAGAGAAAGTTTATTAAATAGAGTAAAATAGCTTACTAATGCGGATTAGTAAGCTATTTTTTTGTGTTTAGTGTTAGTAAGGTTTTATTAAGTGTAAATTAGTTTACTTGTAAACTAATTTTTGATATATTTAATATAAGAAATAAAATTTATTTTAAATAAATTTCACTAAATAAGAAGACACTATAATATTAAACAAAAGAGGAGGCGATGTTACATGAGGAATGTTTTCAAAGTTTTTAAAAGAGATATTAAGAGTATTTTTACAAATCCAATAGCACTTTTAATAATTGTAGGGCTTTGCATTATTCCATCTTTGTATGCTTGGATTAATATAAAAGCAGCTTGGGATCCGTATTCAAATACAGGAACACTACCAGTTGCGGTCATTAATGAAGATAAAGGTGCGACACTTGCAGGGAAAAACATAAATATAGGTGATGGTATAATAGATGAGCTTCATTCAAATGATAAAATTGGATGGAAGTTTGTGAGCAAGGAAGAAGGAAATGTAGGTCTTGTTGATGGTAAGTATTATGCTATGATTGAAATTCCAGCAAACTTTTCAGAAAGTTTAGCTAGTATAACTACAGAAAATCCTACAAAAGCAGATATTATTTATAAAGTTAATACAAAGGTAAACCCGGTAGCAAATAAAATTACGGAAGTTGCTGAACAAACATTAGTCACTCAAATTAAAACGAGTTTTGTTGAATCTGTTAACTCAGAGTTATTTACAAAATTAAATGCGGTTGGTGATAAATTAAATGAGAATAAGCAAAATATAATTAATCTTAAAGAGTCAATCATTAATATTAATAATAATATGGGACTTATAAATAATGTTTTAAATGGTGTTAGTTCAGGAGCAACTAGTCTTGGGACATATATAAATACAGTTAAAACTGCATTGCCAGCAATTAGCTCAAGTCTTAGTAATGTTCAAAGTATTACAGTAAATACAAGTTCAATTATTGATAATACAAATTCTACTTTAAATTCAGCATTTAATAATATTAGTGTGAATTTAAGTACTGCGAAAGCGAATGTCCAAAATGTTCAAAATTCTTTAGCAGGTCTTAATACAGATAATGTTACAGCAGAGCAAGCAAAGGCTACAATTGCTAATGCAAAGAATAGACTTACTAATGTTGAGACATCACTGAGTGCTATTACTACTTTCTTAGAAAAGATAAATGGGACAGTAAATAATAAGTATGTAACACAAATGATTACTAATGTTACAAATATTAAGAATTCAGTTTCTAATCAAATTAAAAGTTTAGGAATTGCATCAGGTAGTATTGACCAAGCAGGAAAAGTTAAAGAATCAGTTATTACAGGTTTAACTGATGGAACTAATTCAATTTCTAATTCACTTGGAAATGCTATAGATAATTATAACAACAATACAAAGGGTCAACTTCAATCAATAGGAAGTAACCTTTCAAATACAACTAAAACAGCAGCAGGCCTTATAAATGAGGCTAATGGGCTTGTAGGAAAAGTTCAGGATGTTGTTAATTCAGCTAGTTCAAATACACAGATGGCCGCAAGGACAGCTGCAAGTTTAAAAACTACATTAAATCAATTTACTGGAGTTATATCAGAACTTGCAAAAAATCTTGGAAGTATAAGTAATGATAATTTAGACCAAATGATAGCTGTACTTCAAGGAAATCCAGCTATTATGGGTAATTTCATTTCAACACCATTTAATATACACCAAGAATCAATATTTAAAATTGATAATTATGGTTCAGGAATGACACCTATATATACAGTGTTAGCACTTTGGGTTGGTTCACTTTTACTAACTTCACTTTTAAAAACTAATCCTCCTAATTTTGAAGGATTAGAGAAAATTAGTATTAGAGAAAGATATTTTGGAAAGTTACTTACATTTATGGTTATAGCAATTATTCAGGCTATAATAGTTGCACTAGGAGATAAGTATCTTTTAGGAGTTCAAGCAGCTAGTGTTCCATTATTAGTTGGAGTATCAATAGCAACCGCTATAACTTTCAGTATTATAATCTTTACTTTAGTTTCTATTTTTGGAAACTTTGGAAAAGCTATTGCGATAGTTTTAATGGTTATTCAGATTGCAGGAACTGGTGGGACTTATCCAATTCAAGTTTTACCATTATTCTTTAGAATTATAGAACCTTTAATGCCTTTTAGTTATGCAGTAAATGTATTTAGAGAAGCAATTGCAGGACCTATATTCTCTCATGTGGCAAGTGATTTGATTGCACTCGCTACGTTTTCAATTATATTCTTACTTTTAGGATATTTCTTTAAACCTAAGTTACATGGTAAGTTAACTAAATTTGAAGAGAAATTTGAAGAGTCAGGAATTGGGGAATAGGAGGTGAGTGTATGAAAAAGATATTTAAGATTTTTACTAAAGATTTAAAAAAGATATTTACGAATAGAGCGGCGATACTTGTTATAGTTGGGATATGTTTTATTCCTTCACTATATGCTTGGATCACTCTTAAAGCTAACTGGAATCCATATGTGAATACAGCTAATATAGCTATTGGTGTTGTTAATGAAGATATGGGGACAATAGTTAATGGAAAGATTATGAATGTTGGAGATCAAGTTATGGATGAGCTTAAAACCAATACAAGTATAGGTTGGAAGCCTACAACTGTAGAGGCTGGGGATGCACAACTTAGGGATGGTAAGTATTATGCACTTATTATAATTCCAAAAGATTTTTCACAAGATTTAGCATCACTTACAACAGCTAATACTATGAGACCAACAATAATATATAAAGTTAATGATAAGACTAATATTATTGCTACAAAAATTACAGAGGTAGCAAATGAACAGTTAACTAATCAGATTACAGATAATTTTGTAAAAGCAGTTAATGAGCAAACTATAGCACTTGGAAATAGTTTAGGTAAAAAACTTAAAACTAGTGAGCCAGTTTTAAATCAGCTTAAAAGTGTTATGGATTCAGCTGATACAAAAATTTCAGAGATAAAGGGTAACATAAATAATTCAAGTGAGAGTGCAACAAAGCTTTCTAATTATCTTGATATTATGAAACATGATTTACCTCAAATAACAGGACAAATAAATTCATTACAATCAGTAGTTGAAGCTAGTAAAAGTCTTATTTCTTCAACACAGAATAATGTAAATTCAGTTGCTAGTTCAATAAGTAGTAATACTCCCAATATTACAAATACTAATAATGAATTATCCAATCTTATAGGTCAGTTAAAGCAGTTAAGTGATACTGCGGGTGATAATTCTAGTCAAAAAGCTATAATTGATAATGCAATTGGTGTTACAAATAAACTTATAGCAGCAGTTGATAAAAATATAAATCTTTTAGAGGGAATAAATAATCAGTTTAAAAATCCTATAATTTCAGCTGGTATTCAAAAGCTAAATGATGTAAAAGCTCTTATTGTTGCAGAGCAAAATCAACTTAGCTCTATAAAAGGTTTATATGAAAAAGGGGAAGCTAAAGCAGCAGATGTAAATGCTAAGCTTACAGGACTTCAAACTATGAATACAAATCTTATGAATAGTGTAACTGCACTATCAAGTAACATGTATTCAAGTGTGGTTCCAACTGTAAATAATTTATCATCAAATCTTACACAAGGTTTAAACAATGCAAATTCATTGTTAGAAAGCAGTAAATCATTAGTTCCACAACTTCAATCACTTGCAAACTTTGGTATTTCAACAAGTGATATGACAGTTTCAAAAGCTAATGAATTAAAGACAAAGATTAATGGATTTAAAAATACACTTGACGAACTGCAAGAAAAAGCAGGGCAGGTTAATGATGCAGATTTAAATAAAATGATAGATATGCTTAGTAAAAATCCAGGGAAAATTTCTTCATTCTTAGCTTCACCTATAAATGTTAAACAAGAAGAAATTTATGGTAGTTTTGCATTTGGTGTTGGAATTATGCCATTCTATACTGTTCTTGCAATATGGGTAGGTTCACTTTTACTTACTTCATTATTTACAGTAGAAGCAAAAAACAATGAGGAGGATAAGCCTAATCATTTACAAGTTCATTTTGGAAAGATGTTACTATTCTTAACATTATCATTTGTTCAGACAACTATAGTAACTCTTGGAGATAAATTTGTTTTAGGTTTTAGTCCTTATAATATGTGGCTTATGATGGGAATAGCTTGGCTATGTTCATTCACATTTACAATGATAATTTATACTCTTGTTTCATTATTTGGAAGCATGGGAAAAGCATTATGTGTTGTAATCATGGTATTCCAAGTTGCAGGGTCTGGGGCTATATATCCAATTCAAACAAACCCAGAAATATTTAGACAACTTGAGTTCTTATGGCCATTTAAATATGCGCTTGATGGATTTAGAGAGGCAATAGCAGGTCCGATTTGGAGTTATGTGCAAAATGATGTTATATCATTATTAATATTTGCAGGAGTATTCTTCTTACTTGGATTCTTAAAGCCACTGCTTCATAAGCAAACACACTTTATGGAAACTAAATTTAAAGAATCAGGATTATAAAAATAAGGTAAAAAGATTGCATGAGAGTGCAATCTTTTTATTTTTTATAAATTTTGATTCTTTAAAATATTAAAAAATAATATAGAATCAAAAAAATACATTAAAAAGTTCTATTCTTCATATATTTAAATAAAATGAAGGAATTTTGTAGTAATAGTTTAGGAGAAATTGTGATGAAGGTAGGAAGGACTAATATTGAATTTTTAGGCCAAAAAAATTTGATGTTCGAAAGTAATAATAAAAATTGTAAGTTTTATTCTTTAAAGTTAAATGCTGAATCAACAAATTGTATAAATCACCATATACTTTTAATTGATGTTTCAAAGAGTATGGGGGATGTTATTGATAAGCTTAAAAAAAGCATGAAAGAGACTTTGAAAGTTTTGAAAAAAGAAGAAAACAACTATGTTTCTATAATTCTTTATTCAGGAGAGAAAGATGTTACTCTTATTGCAAGGGCTATTAAGTGTGATGATAATTCATATAGGTTAACAAGAATATATAAGAACATAGATGAAGAAGTTTATTCAAGAGAAAATACTGTGCTTTCTAGTGCTTTAAAAAGAACTGAAGAAATAATTGAAGATATGGATATAGAGGGCGTAAAGCAACATATAATTTTATTTACAGATGGATATATAGCAGAGCTAGATAACCAAAAAGCTGAGAGAAAAAGTTGTTTTGATATAGTTAAAAGATTAAGAAAAAGACAAGTATCACTTAGTGCTATAGGACTTGGGTTTTATTATGATAGAAGTTTTCTAAAGGAAGTGTCGAGTTATTCGTATAATGGGAGTTTTAATCACATTAGTGATATTAAGGACTATTATAAAGTTGCTATAAGTGAGGTTCAAAGAGTCAATAATAGTGAGGAAGTAAATATAGAGATAAGCAATGATGAGTTCTTTATAGTAAATGAAAAGAGAATGTTTTATGATAATAAAAAAATAGAGACTTTAAGTTTAAACAAGGAAAATATAATTGTTGTGTTAAATGATGATTTAGTTATTAATGACCTTAAAGTTAAATCAACTAAAAAGGCTATTAAGAAAGAGTATCTTGATGATTTAAGTTATGCGTTAGCAAGATATTATGTTGCTGTAGATGATATGCACAATATGGAAAATGCCATAGAGCTAAGTGGTGATCAATTTGTATATGATAGCTTAGTTAATTGTAATTCTTTTATAGAAAAAGGCAGAGCAATAGAACTTCTAGAGTCACTTGTAAATGATAGGGATAAAAGATTTAAGTTGGGTGAAAAAAATACTAAGATTATAAAAGATAAAGAGCCAATATGTCTTTTAGAACTTTTAAATGAAATTATGAGTGATGATGAATGTAAGCTTTTATGGGATTATTCATATAAGTATAGGAGGATTGGGGTTAAGGAAAAAGAAGTTAAGGATAAGTATGAGTTTCAAAGACCAGAGGTTGGATTTGGTGAAGTAACAGATATAACTATTGGTGATAAAAAACTGAATATAGGTATGAGAGTTAAGATTAAAGGTGAAGTTCAAAATCAGGTTAATAAATTAAAATTGGATGCTTGCATATATAGAGATTATAAATTAGTTGTTAATGGAAATATAAATACAGATGAAGTTTGTTGTATTCTTTCTAAAAATGCTAAGTCGATTTTAAGAAAAGAAAAACTTATAAAAGGTATTATAAAAGTTTATAACCAAGAGGTTTGTATAATAAATCTGAAAAATATGAAACTTACTAATAAGAAAATTTCAAATTTAATAGATGAGAAAACAATAGCAAGATATCTTTATGATATAGAAAAATTAAAATGTGAAACATGGGTTTTAGATAAGTTTGTAAAAGAGATATTTAAAGAAAAAGATGAAAAATTTGATTTAAGATATGTGACAGAAGAAGAAGTTGAGGCAAGAAGGTTATTTAGAGTTGATAGTAAAGGTGTGTATAATCCTTTGAAAATTGAAAAAGATTTAGATAGACCGTATGAATTTTATATATCAAAAGTAGTTGATTGGAAGATAGAAAAATTCCCAAGAGCAAAAGAGAGAAGTATAGCTTTAGAAAAGTATAGAATGCTTATTGTTGGTGAAGTAAATGAAAGTTATCGACGAGTTAAGAGTAAACTCAAAGAACTTAATAAAGAAAAAAGATATAAACAAAGTATAGTTAATATGATTAAAATATCTAACCGTTTAAATGGTAAGAGTGTGTTTATTTGGGATACTATTAACGAAAAAAAGAAAATTGAAACTGATATAGAGATTAAAAAGAATATGGTTGTTGGTGGTACTGTTAAGATAAGTCTTAAAGAACTTGATGGAATAAAAATTAGAGAAGATTTTTATGAGGTAATAAATAAATATAACTAATAAAAAGGGAGTTGCCTGTGCACCTCCCTTTTTATTAAGTTTTTATTCACTTATAAATTATCAGGAGTTTGCTTTAAATTAGCATCCTGATTTAGCCATAGCGCATAATGTTGGATTTTTAACATCAAATATTAAAAGCTCTAATGGTGTATGAACTACATTTACTATTCTTACTGAATAAGTTGTACATGCAGGACAAGCATTACCTTCTATTTTTTTGAAGCTAAAGTTGTGTGTTACTTCATCATTAGCAACTGCTGCTTGATTAAAGTGTGAGTAAGTCCATGTTCCACAAACTGTTTCGCATCCATTTTCGCATTTAACAAGTTCAAATTCTATTCTTGCTGGCATTGTTTGAGCAGCAGCGAATTTAATAAATACTTGAGCTGAAAATTCTATTTGAGATACAGGGTTTTTTAAACAACTTGTATCAAGTGTTAGACATACAAGTGATTTAGGGTTAACAGTTACAGCGATAGCTCCTGTTATATCAAATGAATGAGGAACATTAGTTGTTGAACCAGAAGAAGCTTCAAATAATACAGGGTGAGCACAAGGGCTTAGTTTAGTTACACATTTTGAATATTTTCTAGGCTCACAGTCACAATAAATTGGATCTGGTGTACAGCAACAGTTAGGGTCTTCGTTACAATAATTAAGTTTCATAATAAAATTTACCTCCGTTTTATCTTAAGTTATTAATTTATTTGCTTTGCATAGTATATACTATGTTAGGTAAACTACTTTGACACAATTTTAATATAATATTTTATTGTTTAATAATTCTTGCTACAAGCCCTTTTTTAGTATCAAAACCAACTTCTACATGAGCAATTTCATTAGCTGTTTTAATGTTTCCACAAGCATCATACTCAGCTACTACATTAGCATCACCACAAGGTTCTGGTATGAAAACTTTTTGATTTTGAAGGATAGAAAGTCCAAGAGTTATAATAAGTTTTGTTACATATTCTTTAGAATTTGAATATTCTATTTCCTCAAATTCTTCTTTAAGTTTAGTATATTCATGAACCCAAAAAAGTTTTTCAGCTGGTGAAAAAAAATGTTCTGAGGAACAGTTATTTTTTGAATTACTTTTATATTCTGTATCATATTTAGGTTCATTTGAATAAGTAATATCTACTATTGTTTTAAATGGAATAGTTATAAGAGTATTTTCTTCCTTTCTTTGCACATCAAAACATATCAAAAGTTTCTTTTCAACATAACCTTCAATTAGTAGCTTTCTATTTTTTGCGACAAGCTTAAATTTTTTGACAATGATTTTACTTTCCTTTGTTTTTATAGAGTGGATAGGATATTTGTATTTAAGTTCGCAATATATGTCTGTTTCAAATTCAGATAAAATTACAGGAAAGACTCCAACTAGATGTCCAGAAGAGCCCATTGGTGTTTTAAATTTTGTTTTATTATAGTTTAAGTTTTGTGGCTCTTGGGATTCTGAACAATTGCTTTTTTTAGATTCATTTATAGTAGGATTTTCTTTTGTTTTTGCAGTAAAGATTCTAGTTTGTTTATTTAAATCATTAGATTCCATCATTCCTCCAAGTTAAAAATGTTTAGTTTTGAAAACTATATTATTAGTTATAATATTCAATATTTTTGAAAATGATATTAAAATATATTTATTTACAATTAAAAGGAAATAATGTATAATATTAGAAAAAAGAATAACTTATCTAGAGTGGTGGAGGGACTGGCCCTATGAAGCCCAGCAACCAATAGTATTTTTACTATGGGTGCTAAGTCCTGCAGATTTCTGAGAGATAAGGGTAAAAATTTGTGCGATATTTCGTGCCTAAAGGATACTCCCTTTAGGCATTTTTTTATTTTTTTTGTTTTAGCAATAAGCATTTGGGGGTAATTTAAATGAGAATAAAAGAACTTTTTGATAGTAAGGAATTAGTTTTTTCCTTTGAGGTTTTTCCGCCTAAGGCAAGTTCATCTATTGATGTTATCTATAAAACTTTAGATGAATTAAAGGGTCTTAGTCCAGATTTTATTAGCGTTACTTATGGGGCTGGTGGAAATAGTAAGGATAATAGAACTGCTGAGATAGCAGGACTTATAAAAAATAAGTATGGAATTGAATCACTTGCACATTTAACTTGTATAAACTCAAGTGAAGATGAAGTGAGAGAGATTCTTGAAAATCTAAAGAAGAATAATGTGAATAATATTCTTGCACTTCGAGGTGACATACCAGAGGGAGAAACTTTGAGAGGGAATTATAGGTATTCAGATGATTTAATTAAAACTGTTAAAGATTTTGGAAGTTTTAATATAGCTGGTGCTTGTTACCCTGAGGGACACAATAAAGATGAGAGTTTAGATAAGCATATTGATATGCTTAAAAGAAAAGTTGATGCAGGGGCAGAGCATTTAATATCACAACTCTTTTTTGATAATGATGATTTTTATAGATTTTTAGATAAATCTAAAAACTTAGGTCTTGATGTACCTATTCAGGCAGGGATTATGCCTGTTTTAAATGGAAAGCAAATTGATAGAATTATTTCTATGTGTGGTGTTAAGTTTCCAAATAAGTTTATGAAAATTGTAGATAGATATGGTCATGACAAGATTGCTTTAAGAGATGCAGGTATAGCTTATGCTGTAGAGCAGATAATAGATTTAGCATCTAGTGGAGCTGATGGAATACATCTTTACACAATGAATAATGCTTATGTAGCAAGTAAAATAAATGATAGTGTAACTTCTATAGTTACATCTTTAAATAGAAAGATAGTTTAGGAGGAATTTAAAAATGGAAAAAGTAGAAAGTTTTGAGTTAGATCATAGAATTGTAAAAGCACCGTATGTTAGAAAGTGTTGCACACTTGATGGGGTAAAAGGAGACAAGGTTAGTAAGTATGATTTAAGATTTTTACAACCTAATAAAGAGAGTTTTGGAACAGCAGCGATGCATGGGTTAGAGCATTTACTTGCTACATACTTAAGAGCTGAAATTACAGATATTATAGATATTTCACCTATGGGATGTAGAACTGGTTTTTATTTAAGTGTTTGGGGAGATAAAGACCCAAGTGAAATAAAAAAAGGTTTAGAAAATGCATTAAAGGTAGTATTAGAAGCTACAGAAATTCCAGCAGCAAATGATATTCAGTGTGGAAATTATAAGGATTTATCTTTGTTTGGAGCAAAAGAATATGCAAAAGATGCTTTAGATAAAGGATTTTCTTTAGAGATATACGGTTAAATTTTTAAGGCTATCTTTTAGATAGTCTTATTTTAATAAGTTGGTGATTATTATGGAGAGTATATTTATAGATAAATTAGAAGTGTTAAGGTATCTTGGGCATAAAGGTCAGGATATAGATGCGGATTTAAATTCATTAATTGATAGTTGTATAAATGAAGTTAAAGAAAAAGTAATTCCAAAGCAAGTTTTTGAAACATATGAAATTGAAAGAATTGATGATGCTATTGAAATTAAAGGGACAAGACTTAAATTAGTTGGTGATGACATAGCAAGTTGTCTTGAAAATTGTGATAAGGTAATTCTTATGGCAGTGACTCTTGGAAATGAGATTGAAAAAATGATTAGATTATCACAAAGAAGAGATATGACTAAAACAGTTATACTTGATTCTATTGCAACAACTTACGTTGAGGCAGTTTGTGATAAGATTGAAGATGAGATTTATACAAAGTATAAAAAACTTGGGAAGAGTCTTAGTTTTAGATATAGTCCGGGATATGGAGATTTACCACTTAGTGTTCAAGGTGAATTTTTAGATACTTTAAATGCAAGGCGAGTAATAGGTTTAAATCTTACAAATACAAATCTTTTAACTCCAAGAAAGTCTGTTACAGCAATTCTTGGAGTTAAAAATGAGGAGAGTAAAAGATTTAAAAGAACTTGTGAAAATTGCTTGAATTATAATACATGCAAATTTAGAAAGGATGGTGTTAAGTGTGGGGATTAAGGAAAGAATAGCTTCTGAAATTTTGATTTTTGATGGGGCTATGGGAACTATGCTTCAAAAGAAAGGTTTGAAGCTTGGAGAGAATCCAGAGATTTTTAATATAGAGCAAGAAGAGAAGATATTTGAGGTTCATAAAGAATATATAGATGCTGGTGCAGATATAGTAACTACAAATACTTTTGGTGCAAATGAGAGAAAATTAAATGAAATAGGATTTAGTGTATCTGATATAGTTACAAAGTCTATAGAGATAGCTAAAAGAGCTAGAGGTGATAAGAAAGTCTATATAGCACATGATATAGGGCCTATTGGTGAAATGCTTGAGCCTATGGGGACTTTGAGCTTTGATGAGGCTTATGATGTCTTTAAGAATCAAATGGTTGCAGGTGAGAGAGCTGGAGCAGATTTGTTTATTATAGAAACTATGACTGATTTATATGAAGCAAAGGCGGCGGTTCTTGCTGCAAAAGAAAATACAAGTTTGCCAGTTATAGTATCTATGAGTTTTGAAGCGAATGGAAGAACTTTTACAGGATGTACAGCTCAAAGTATGGTTTTAACTTTAGAAGGTCTTGGTGCGGATGCTATTGGAGTTAACTGTTCTCTTGGACCAGAACAGTTATTCCCGGTTGTGAAGGAGATTGTAAGTCATACAAATTTACCTGTAATTGTTCAGGCCAATGCAGGGCTTCCAGATATTATTAATGGTGAGGCTGTTTACAATATTTCTGCTAAAGAGTTTGCAAAGGGGGCAGAGCATTTCTTTAAGCTTGGAGCGACTATAATTGGTGGATGTTGTGGGACAACTCCAGAATTTATAAGTGAAGTAAAAGAGATTTTAAAAGGAAGAGAAATACCTAAAAGAGAGAGAGTAATTCAAAATGCACTTTGCACACCATCAAAAGTTATTCAGATAGATGGTGTTAGAGTTGTGGGGGAGAGAATTAATCCTACAGGTAAAAAGCTTTTTAAAGAAGCCCTAATCAATGAAGATATGGACTATATACTTAACCAAGCAATAGAGCAGGTTGAGGCAGGGGCAGATATTCTTGATATTAATGTAGGGCTACCAAAGATAGATGAGAAACAAATGATGGTAAATGTTATAAAAGATATACAAGCAGTTCTTGATGTACCACTTCAAATAGATTCAACAAGACCAGAGGTTATAGAGAGTGCATTAAGATATTACAATGGAAAGGCTATTGTAAATTCTATAAATGGTGAAGAAGAAGTTATGGAAGCGATTCTTCCTATAATTAAAAAGTTTGGAGCATCAGTTATAGGACTAACTCTTGATAAAAATGGGATACCGCCAAAGGCTGAGGATAGACTTAAAATAGCAGAGAAGATAGTTAAAAGATGTTTAAGTTATGGAATTAAAAAAGAAGATATTTATATAGATTGTCTTGTTTTAACTGCATCAGCACAGCAAAAAGAAGTTAAAGAAACTTTAAAAGCAGTAACACTAGTTAAAGGAAAATTAGGAGTAAGAACTCTTCTTGGAGTTTCTAATATATCATTTGGTCTTCCAAATAGAAAACTTATAAATGAAACTTTCCTTTCTTTAGCATTTGGTGCAGGTCTTGATTTACCTATAATGAATCCTAATATTCAGGGGATGATGGATGTTGTACATTCATTTAAGGTTCTTAGTAATGAGGATAAAGATTCTGAGAATTTTATAAATATATATGGTGGGACCAATAATGAACCAACTAAAAAGGTTGTATCTAGTAATAATGAAGAACGAGATCTTTTGACAATTGTAGTTAAGGGTTTAAAAGATGAGGCAAAGGGGGCAACACAAAAGCTTTTAAATCATGGAAAAGTAGAGCTAGATATAGTTAACCAAGATTTGATACCAGCACTTGATATTGTTGGTGAAAAATATGAAAAAGGCGAAATATTTCTTCCGCAACTTATAAGGTCAGCGGAAACAGTTAAGGGTGCTTTTGAAGTTTTAAAAGAAAGCCTAGTAAAAAGTGGAGCGGCTAAAATTACGAAAGGTAGACTAATACTAGCAACTGTAAAAGGTGATATTCATGATATAGGAAAAAATATAGTTAAGGTTATTTTAGAGAACTATGGATATGATGTAATTGACCTTGGAAAAGATGTTCCTATAGAAAAGGTTGTTGAGGTTGCAAGAGAAAAGGATATAAAACTTGTTGGGCTTAGTGCACTGATGACCACAACTCTAGTTAGTATGGAAGAAACTATAAAAGCTATAAGAGAAGCTGGACTTGAGACTACTGTATTTGTAGGCGGTGCAGTTCTAACAGAAGATTATGCACAGATGATAGGTGCAGATTATTATGCTAGAGATGCTAAGGAGTCGGTTGAAATAGCAAAGAAAATATTTAATCAATAAAATTAGTTAGTATTATAAATAGGGGGAACATTTCTCACACATTAATCTTAATTACATATAATAATATGAATTAATTAAGAAAGGTGAGAGATAAATGGCAGATAATAATAAAAGAAATGTTATATGTGATTATAAAGGTTCTGTAAACCAAGACCAACCAGTAAATCATAGAAGATATACATTTCTTGAGAAAGAAGAAAATGATAAGTTAGTTATAGGTTTAAGATTTGATTCTAGAAATACAAGTTCAAATAGAAATGAAATTTTAGGTCAGTGGGCTATATCTGATGATAGATATGTTTTATATTTTCATATAAATATAGAGGCTGATGAGAATGTTCAAAGTATAGCAGTGCGAAATTCTATAATTAGAAGTAAACTAGCGGGTTATATTAGAAAAATATTAAATGCAGATAAAAAACTTATAAGTTTAAATGAGGAATTATTTAAATCGCCAATTATTGTTTATTTTAAATGTGCTCTCCCTTATTATAATCGAGTTGAAAATTGGGGAACTGTAGAAGAGTATTTATCAGAAAAAGATTTAATAATTCTACAATATAACAGAAGAGAAGTAGAAATTATAAAATTATTAACAAGAGAACATATTGATAAAAAAATGTTTGAATTTTATAACGGGAGTACAGATTATAAAATAGGGGAAATAGAACTCGTAGAAATTGATAGTAAAGAGATTTTAGGGATATATAACTTAGAGTTCTTTGTGAGTGTAATTAAAGAAAATAAAACAGATAAATTTAAAATGAGTTTAAAGATTTATGATGATATAGTTGATATAATTCAGTTTGAGAAAGTCTAAAAGTTAAGGGATGTATTAAAAATACATCCCTTTTGCAATTTTATTGATAGATTATTCGTTATTAGATTGATAAATTTTCATATTATCAGATAAATATCTTGAAAATTATTAAATTAGTAGTATATAATGTAAAAAACATACATGTTAGGGGGATAATATATGTCAGTTAAAAAAGAGAAAGGTAGAGAAAAATTCTCGTCAGGTCTTGCAGTATTCTTAGCTACTTTAAGTTCGGCTGTTGGACTTGGAAACATTTGGTTATTTCCATATGTAACAGGAGAAAATGGGGGAGCAGCTTTTATTTTTGTTTATTTTATATGTCTATTGCTAATAGCATTACCTGTACTTTTAATTGAATTTTCAATTGGTAGAGGAACTAGAAAAAATATATATGGAGCTATAAAAAAATTTACAAATAAAAAGATTTTTAGGGCGATAGGATTCATAGGAATTATTTCAACATCATTTATATTATTTTTCTATACAGCAGTTGCAGGGTGGGTATATTCTTATATATTTAAAGCAATAAGTGGCTTATTTAATGGAATGAGTGCAGCAGAAGTTTCTAATGTATTTGTTCAAACTAGTTCGAATCCAATAAGTGCTATAAGTTGGCAAGTTGTTGCAGTTATAGTTGCTTGTGGAATTCTTGCTTTTGGTGTTAAGGGGGGAATTGAAAAAATAACAAAAACTCTTATGCCAGTTTTAATTGGTCTTTTAGTATTTTGTGTTATTAGAAGTCTTATGCTTCCGGGGGCAATGGAAGGTGTAGAATTTTTATTAAAGCCTGATTTTTCAAAGATTAATTTAGGGGTTGTAGTTGCAGCTATGGGACTAGCATTCTTTAAACTTTGTGTTGGAACTGGGACAATGGTTACATATAGTAGTTATTATACTGATGATAATAATCTTGTAGGGACAGCAACAAAGGTTGCACTTGCTGATACAGGAGTTTCTATACTTGCAGGGCTTGCTATATTCCCAGCAGTATTTTCATTTGGACTTGAACCTACAAGTGGGCCTGGATTATTATTTGAAACAATACCTTTAATATTTAGTGGAATTCCAGGTGGGCAAATTCTTACAGTTGCATTCTTTACATTAACAGCTATGGCAGCAACAATGGCTATGATATCTTTATTTGAAGTATTAACAGCAGCGTTAGTTGAAGAGTTAAAACTTGATAGAGTTAAAGCACAAGTTATAAATGCAGTGGTTATATTAAGTTTTGGGTCACTTGCAGCATTATCAGGACATTCACAGGCACCACTTTCACATATAAAGATTTTTGGAAATACATTCTTTGATTTTTATGATAAAGCAGTACAATTATTTATGTTACCGCTTAATTGCATTTTGATGTGTATCTTTGGAATTTACTTTATAAAAAGACAGTTCTTTATAGATCAACTTACGAATTATGGAGCAATTAAAAAT
The DNA here is from genome assembly GCF_947039605.1 of uncultured Clostridium sp. Classification (GTDB taxonomy): domain Bacteria; phylum Bacillota; class Clostridia; order Clostridiales; family Clostridiaceae; genus Sarcina. Next base: position 48,788 of record NZ_CAMQZG010000008.1, on the reverse strand, counting down.
GAGAAAATAGCTAAAATAGTATTATTTACAGCAAAATATATTACACCAGTTTTAATAGCTATTGTGTTTATTGGTGCATTCATATAAATTAATTAAATTAAAAAAAGTGTCTATTTTATAAAAAAATAGGCGCTTTTTTGCATGAAAGTACACGTGTGAAATACAAGTGTATTTTATTTTTGTGATTTAGTGGTAAAATATGGAATCTAAGTATATAATAATGTTATAGATTAGTTTCTATATTGGGGTATTTAGAAAAAAAGGGGGTTATATATATGAAAAAAATTAAAATTGCACTACTAGGATTGGGGAATGTTGGTCGTGGAGTATGGAAAATATTCGAGTCTAACAAAGATGAGGTATTAAAACGTTCAGGTTATGATGTTGAGATTACAAAAATTCTTGTAAGAGATAAGTCAAAACCAAGAGGGGTTGAAGTTCCAGATGAACTTTTAACAACAAGTTACAGTGATATTATTAATGATGATGAAATCAAAATTGTTGTTGAACTTATGGGGGGAATAGACCCTGCTAAAGGATATATTCTTGAGGCTATAAAAAAAGGAAAACATATTGTTACAGCGAATAAAATGTTACTTGCTAAAATGGGTGATGAACTTTTTGAGGAAGCTGACAAACATGGAGTTAAATTCAACTACGAGGCTAGTGTAGCTGGAGGAATTCCAATAATAAGTGGGATAAATGAGAGTCTTACTGCTAATAAGATAGAAAGAATGTATGGAATAGTTAATGGGACAACTAATTATATATTAAGCAAAATGGAACTTGAAGGTGTTGATTTTGATGATGCACTTAAAGAAGCACAAGAAATGGGATATGCAGAAGCAGACCCAACATCAGATATAGAAGGATATGATGCACAGTATAAACTTGCTATTTTAGCATCTCTTGCTTTTGGAACAAAAGTTGAGGTTGAAGATGTTTATAGAGAAGGGATTACTAATATTACATCACAAGATATTGAATATGCAAAAGAGCTTGGTCTTAAAATAAAGCTTCTTGCAACAGTTAAAGAAGATGATAAAGGGCTTGATTTAAGAGTTCACCCAACTATGATTCCAGCAACACATCCACTTGCGAATGTTTATGATGCATTTAATGCTATATTTATAAGAGGTAACGCAGTTGGTGACCTTATGTTTTATGGTAGAGGGGCTGGAGACTTACCTACAGGAAGTGCGGTTGTGAGTGATATTATCTCTATACTTAGAAGTAATGTTGACCATGAGAATGATATTCCGGTAGTTAAAAATAATCTTTGGAAGAAAGAAATTAAAGATATAAAAGATGCTGTATGTAGATATTATATTAGAATTACAACTATTGATGAGCCAGGAGTTTTAGGTTCAATAACTAAAGCATTTGGTGATAATGAAGTTAGTATTAGGTCTATAATTCAAAGAGGTAAAAAAAGAACTGGGCAGTATGTAACATTAGTTCTTGAAACTCATCATACAACTGAAGGTAGTATCATATCAGCAATTGATGATATATATGAAATTAAAGAAATCAAAAAGATTGATAATCTTATTAGAATAGAAGAGTTTAGATAGGTAATAAAATTTATCTAAAGCATAGGGAAAGGCAAACCTTTATTTGAGGTTTGCCTTTTTATTAATTCTTTATAGTTGTTTATTTTATCAACAATATTAAACTAAATTCTCTGAAGGTTGTGTATCAGAAATTAAAACACCATCTTCTAGCGTTAGTATTCTATTACATTTTTTAGCTACATTAATATCATGAGTTATTATAATAACAGTTTTCCCTTCTTTATTTATCTCTAAAAATAGGTCCATTATTTCATCTTTTGTTTTTTTATCTAAAGCGCCAGTAGGCTCATCAGCTAAAATTAATTCTGGATTATTTATTAATGCTCGTCCAATAGCAACTCTTTGTTTTTGTCCACCAGATAACTCTTCAATTAATTTATGTTTATGCTCATATAAGCCTAGCTGTTTAATCATTTTAGCAACTTTATTATGCATATTATCTTTATTAGTAGAGTACATAATTGGAATACTAATGTTATCAACTATGGTGTAGTTATTCAATAAATTAAAATTTTGAAATACTATTCCAACTTCTTCATTTCTAAATTTACATATATTTTTATATAACATTTTAGTTATATCTTTATCCTTGAATATATATTTACCGCTAGATGCATTATCTATCAATGACAATATATTTAAAAGAGTTGTTTTTCCTGAACCAGACTCTCCCATTATAGCTACTAATTCACCTTTTTTTATTTCAAGATTTAAACAATCTAATGCTTTAAATTTAGTTGCCTCATTTTTATTATAAGTTTTATTTATATCAATTAATTTAATCATTATACCTCCCTAGTTTTCTTTTAATAATTCTATTAATTTGAGTTTTTTTAGATGTTTTATAGGCAAAATTGATATTATCATTGTAATTAATAATATTAAACCTATATTTATTGATATTATTAGTAAAGAAGGAACTTTTCCTATAGAAATACTTATAGAAATAATACTCGCTAAAATACAAATAGCTCTAATTTCTTTTTTGAATTCATCTATTATATTATTTATAGTAGCACCATTAGTTAGTTTTATAGCAAATTCTCTTTGCCTTTGTTTAATAATACCTAATAATATACATGTAGTTCCCATCATAGAGAGTAAACATAATACGACTCCAAGAATTAGTGAAGATTTATAATCTCTAGTTAAATTTAATGCTGTATTATTAAGCATTCCAAGATCTGATATATCCACCTTGAAATCTAATTTATTAAATTTTTCGTTTAAATAATCTTTTATATAACTTATACTTGTATTATCATTTAGTTCTAATATAACTCCACTATCACCTATTGCTGCACCATGAGATAAGGAAAGAAAATTATCAACTGTTGGAATAACAGTAAAAGCATTTCCGAGTAATACACTACTTGCAAATGCATCTCCATAATTTCTAGTAGCAGGTATAGCATAATCTTCCATTATTCCGACTACTTCAAACATTATATTATCGAACTCATCTATAGTTGCCCAATTTTCAGCTGGTATTTTATCACCTATTTTATAAATGTCTTTAAAGTCGCTTCCTAATAATATTGGTATATTATCTTTTTTATAATCTTTTTTTGTATCTTCTGCTGTTAAAGTTCTTCCTTTTGAAACTTTAATAGTATTTTTATTTAAAAAATTATCGCATACTAATATTTTAGATAATGCCTCCATTTGATTAATTTCTGATAAATTTTGATGCTTTTTTGGAATGTTTTCTAAATTTATTTCTTTTATAGGCATAATACTTGGATAATAAATAAAATCATTTTTTATTAAATTGCTTTTTTTCAAGTCTAAAAATACATCATAGTTTTCATTAGCTACTGTAAATGATTCAAAATAGTCGAAATTTTCATCTTGATTATCAAATCCATCTATTGGAACTAATCTAACTAAATATGACTTACTAGCATTAAATAAAGATTCTAATCCTTTCTTTTTACTTTGATTCGCTAATAATAAATTACTACTGTTATTTATTATTGATAAAGACAATGATAATTGTAATAATATCAATATCAATAAATATCCCATCTTTTTAATTCTCTTTAACGTATACATCTAAGACCTCCTAGTAATAACTACGGGTTTAATCTTCATTATATAGATTAAAAACGGTATTATAGATATAATTGAAAAAATTATTATAAATATAAATGAAACAAATAGATTCATAATAGATATTGATATATTCATATTTCCTAAATATCCTCTAGTAATTAAATTCACTATAAAATGTGATGTTAGAGCAATAACTAAAGAGATTAAAGTTATCTTATTAAAGTAAACAAAAAATTCTTTAATAAGACCAAGGTTAGTTGCTCCAACAACCTTTTTTATAATTATCTCTTTTTCTAAACTTTTTACCAAGAAATATGAAATTCCAATAGTATTAGAAAATGTTATTAAAAATATTAATACTAAAGAAAATATAAGGGAGGTCCATTCGCTTGAAGTATCATGTGTAAAATAATCATTTACTGTAATTTCTTCATCTAAATTTAGAAATTCTTTCTTTATAAGGTTTATACAATTTGCTATTTCTTTTTCCTCTCCAGATAATACAATAATTACTTCTTCTCTAGTTAAGTTTTCACTTTTCAAAAATTGATTAAAGAGATTATTAGAAATAATCATCTTACCTTCAATAGAATATACTGTTCCAATCTCTTTTAAATTAACATTATTAATGACTCCTACATCATTTTTTATTTCTAAAGTTTTTTCTCCATTAAAAGTATTGCTGAATACAGCAAAATTATTTTCATCTCTAAAATCCTTCATAGAAAGAACTTCACCTTCAGCAACATCCTGAAGATAAAAATTATCATTGATATTCAAATAGGTTTCTACAATCATATCATCATCTCTATATTTTCTTAATTTTATGGTGATATTTTCTTCTTTTAGCAATTCATATAAATTATTTAACTGAATTGTAGATTCTCTTGGCAATGTAATTTGTTTATTATATTTGGGGTTGTTGACTTTATACTTTCCTATTTCATGACTAATAAATGATATGCTTAACGAAAATATAAAAATAATTACCGAACATGAAATAACAAAAAAATAATCAGATAATTTTAAATTTAGTTTTTTATCCATAAAAACCCTCCTTTTTATTAAATAATACAATAAATTATCATAATATTGGTAATATTTACAAAAATTATTTATATATGTTGGTAATGTTTACATAATATACTAATTATAGAAATGTTTTGATGGAGGTTTTCTTATGAAAAAAATATCTAAAATTTTAGCTGCAACTATTTTAGTAGGAGCTATTGGAGCACCAATAATTGCATCTGCATCACAGTCTAAGGCGATGGTAAAATCTAAAGGTGGTTGGGAATATCAATCTAATGCTTGGAAAGGAAATGCAGGAGGATTTACAGGGGATTCACAATATCTACAATATCATGAAAAAATAAAAGCTGTTAGTTCAAAAGCTGGATATACTCCAACAAGAACACATAGATATAGAGCTATATCTAATTATTCTAATCGTGTTGTCAAAAATGGTGCACAGGATCCTTATGGATGGGCTTATCATAATAATAGTAATTTTAAATAAAGTTAGTTCTTAACTTTAAAATAAGCTTTACTAGATACTAAAAAATTACCTCGTTAGATAGAATTTAGCTCTATTTAACAGGGTGTTTTTTTATTAATTCTTTATAATTTTGAATTTTATATTCAAGTTCCTTGTTAACGATATCTAATAGCGCTAATTGATGCTGAATATTTTCTTGTTGTTCTTGCAGGATAGCAAGTCTTTGATTACTTGTATGCTCACCTTCTTTAAATAATCTTGTATATTCTTTTATTTTTGAGATAGGCATTTGTGAATTTTTTAGTCTTACAACAAACTTAATCCATTTAATATCATTGTCTGAATAAGTTCTATTTCCTTGTGCATCACGATTTGGAAATAATATCTCTTCTTTTTCGTAGTATCTAAGTGTATATGAACTAACATTAGTTATATCTGAAGTTTCTTTAATTGAGTACATTTGATTTTCACCTCGTATCTTTTCTTTTGTATGATGCTATTATAGTTTAAAAAAATAATAAAAAAAAGATATTGACTTAGAGTTCACTCTAAGGTGTATATTTAGAATAACGAATAGGAAAAATGAAATATAAGAACACTAAGGAGGAATTTTAAATGAAATATACAGTTATAACAGGAGCGAGTACAGGGATAGGTAGAGAAGCAGCTAAGGAGTTTGCTAAGAGAGGTAAAAACTTAGTTGTTGTTGCAAGAAGAGAAGCAGAACTTGAAAGCTTAAAATCAGAAGTAAAAGAGATAAATAAAGAACTTGATGTTATTATCAAAGTTTCAGACCTTGGGAAATTAGAGAATGTTTATAAGTTATATGAAGATTTAAAAAGTTTAGATATAGAAACTTGGATTAATAATGCAGGGTTTGGAGATAGAGCTACAATTGCAGATGTTGATTTAAGTAAAATACATAATATGATAGCTTTAAATATTGAGGCTTTAACAGTTTTATCAACTTTATATATTAAAGATTATGAGAATGTAGAGGGAACACAACTTATAAATATATCATCAGCAGGTGGTTATACAATGATAGGTGATAATGTAACTTATTGTGCTACAAAGTTTTATGTTAGTGCTTTTACAGAGGGGATTGCAAAAGAGCTTGAGTTCAGAGGTTCAAAAATGAAGGTTAAAGTTTTAGCACCAGCAGCTACTGAAACTGAGTTTGCTATAAATGCACTTGATACTAAAGAATTTAGTTATAAAGAGCATATGAAAAAATTCCATACAGCTAGTGAGATGGCTGGGTTTTTACTAGATTTATATGATAGTGAGAAGGTGGTAGGAATAGTTAATGGAATGACATATGAATATAATATGGTTGATCCAATGTTTAATCATGCAAGAAGATAATAGATAAAAAATGCTACCTCAAAGTTGAGGTAGCATTTTCTTTTAGAATAATATGTGTGCGATTATCGCAATTATTGGTAGCGTTATAAGTGTTCTTTGTATAAATATTATAAATAATTCTTTTATATTTATTGGTATTGATGAACCAAGAATAACACTTCCAACCTCTGACATATATATAAGTTGTGTAACTGATACACAAGCAACTACAAATTTTGTGATTTCTGCAATTCCATCTTGAGCTATTATAACTGAAGGTAGGAACATATCTGCAAATCCAACAAGTATTGTACTAGCAGCCTCGCTAGCATGTGGAATATTTAAAAGCCAGAATAATGGGATAAATGGAAGTCCAAGTATTTTGAATATTGGTGTGTACTCAGCAAGGATAAGAGCAATTCCTCCCATAGCCATAACTACTGGAAGTACTCCGACCATAATATCTAGGACATTATGTATTCCCTCGGAAATAAATCCTTTTAAACCAGTACTTGTACTAGCTTTAGTTACTGCAAGTTCAAGTCCATAGCTAAATGAAGTATGACCTTTTGGAATTAAATCAGATGACTGAGGTTCCATATCATTATAATATTTTGTTGATTTGTTTTTTAAAGGACCTATCTTTGGAAGTATTATAGCAGCTATAATTCCTGCAAACGTAATTGTAATATAAAAAGGTACAAACATATGTTGAAGTCCAACTTGAGAAATAATAATAAAACTGAAAGTAATAGAAACTGCTGAGAATGCAGTACCTATAGTACAAGCTTCTTTTTCTGTATAATGCCCTTCTTCATATTGTCTTGAAGTTAAGATAACTCCGATTGTTCCATCTCCTATCCAAGATGTTAAGCAGTCTACAGATGCTCTTCCTGGAAGTCCAAATAAAGGTTTCATGATTTTTGTAAGCATAGTTCCACAGAATTCTAAAAGTCCAAAGTTTAAAAGTAGTGGTAAGAATAATCCGGCAAAAAGGAAAACTCCAAATAATGTTGGTAGAAGTCCTGTAAGTAAAAGCCCAGATGTATTTTCACTAATTATAAATTCGGGCCCAACTCCAAAGAATGTAAGTAGTGCAAATATAGCACCAATTATTCTTACTGAATACCAAATATTTGATGTGTTAAAAAGTGAATATAAAGTTTTATTGTTTATTATAAAACTTGGTTTAATAAATTTTGTAACCGTAGATAATATTGCTATTGTTGTAATCATTATAGTTAGTATAAGTGGTAAATAAGATTCTAATGAAGTAGTTATAAAACCAGATAAGAATGCGACTGGTATTGTTATTCCATCAGCAGTTTTTATAGGAACCATAAAAAGTAAAACTCCTAATAATGATGGTAATATAAATTTGCATATATCTGAAGCTGAATAAGCTTTTTTTTCAGTTGTATTTAAACTATTTAACATTTTAATTCCCCCTCGAAATTTAAAATTAACGTAACTCTTAAAAATATTATATATTAGAAAAAAATGTAAATCAACATATTTATGCATAAAATACCTAAAAGTTGCATAAATATACGTAAATTTTTAGTGAAGATTTGTTCATAGAAAATCTATAGTGAATTGTAGTGTTGGTAACATTAGTTACCGACTTTAATGAGATAACCTGATATTATAAAGCCATAAAGAAGAAATTTAAAGCTCAAAGGATAAAAAATATCTTTTGATAGTTTATTAATATAAATTATATGAATGGATAAGGAGATTATTATGGAGAAAAAAATGTTTTGTTTTCAATGTCAAGAAACAGCAGGGTGTTCTGCTTGTACTGTAAGAGGAGTTTGTGGTAAGAGCCCAGAACTTGCAGGGCTTCAAGATTTATTAGTATATGTGACTAAGGGACTTTGCATGGTTACAGTAAAAGCTAGTGAGGTAGGGATAACTAAAGAGTTTATAAATAAATATATTGTAGAATCATTATTTACAACTATTACAAATGCCAATTTTGATAATGAAGTATTTATAGAAAGAGTTAAAGAAACTATAAAACTTAGAGATGAACTTAAAAATGAAGTTGTTATAAATGGTGGTAATGTAGATAATTTAGTAGATGCTGCAATATGGATAGGTGCTAATAAAGAAGAAATGTTAGAGAAAGCTAAATCAGTAGGTGTTCTTTCAACAGAAAATGAAGATATTAGAAGTTTAAGAGAACTTATAATTTATGGTTCAAAAGGACTTTGTGCTTATCTTAAACATGCAAGTGCACTTGGATATGATAATGCAAATATCAATCTTGAAATGCAAAAAATGCTTGTAGCTACAATGGATGATTCACTTTCAGGTGAAGTTCTTACAGGAATGGCTCTTGAAATGGGTAAGCTTGGTGTTGATGGAATGGCTATTCTTGATAAAGCAAATACAACTAGCTATGGTAACCCTGAAATGACAATGGTTAATATAGGAGTTAAAAATAATCCTGCAATATTAATTTCAGGTCATGACCTTAAAGATATGGAACAATTACTTGCTCAAACTGAAGGGACAGGAGTAGATGTTTATACTCATAGTGAAATGTTACCTGCTCACTATTATCCAGCATTTAAAAAATATAGTCATTTTGTAGGAAACTACGGAAATGCTTGGTGGAAACAAAAAGAGGAGTTTGAAAGTTTTAATGGACCAGTTCTTATGACTACAAACTGTATAGTACCTCCAAAAGATAGTTACAAAGATAGAGTTTATACAACAGGGGCAGCAGGCTATGAAGGTATGAAACATATTGAGGCTAATGAGAATGGAGTAAAAGATTTCTCTATATTAATTGAGCATGCTAAAAAATGTGGGTCACCAACTGAAATTGAAACAGGAGAAATCATTGGTGGATTTGCACATGCACAAGTTTTTGCTTTAGCAGATAAAGTTGTAGATGCAGTTAAATCTGGAGCTATAAAAAGATTCTTTGTTATGGCAGGATGTGATGGTAGAGCTAAATCAAGAAACTACTACACAGATTTTGCAAAAGAACTTCCAATGGATACTGTTATTTTAACAGCAGGTTGTGCAAAGTATAAATATAATAAATTAAATCTTGGAGATATTGGTGGTATACCAAGAGTTCTTGATGCAGGACAATGTAATGATTCATATTCACTTGTTCTTATAGCATTAAAACTTAAAGAGATATTTGAACTTACAGATATTAATGAGTTGCCTATAAGCTATAACATAGCTTGGTATGAGCAAAAAGCAGTAATAGTATTGCTTTCATTATTACATCTTGGAGTTAAAAACATTCATCTTGGACCAACTCTTCCAGCATTCTTATCACCAAATGTTGCTAATGTTTTAGTTGAAAACTTTGGTATTGGTGGAATTACAAATGTAGAAGATGATATGAAAATGTTTCTTGGAAACTAAGTAGAATATAATATAGATATAGAAAAAGCCTACTAATTTTAAAATTAGTAGGCTTTTTCTTATATATTGAATGCGTGCATTAGTAGGTAGATTAGGAAAATTCCTGAGACTACATACGTAGGAATTGGAACTTCTTTACCTTTTTTTACACATATTTTTGTGATTGGATAAAGTATAAATCCAAATGCCATACCATCAACAATACTAAATGTTAAAGGTATTAATATAAATAATATGAATACTGGGAATGACTCTGAGAAATCAGAAAAATCTATTTCTTTTATGTTAGCCATCATAAGTGATCCAATTATTATTAGTATTGGTGCAATTGCTGCATTTGGTATAAGTGTTATTGTTGGTATAAAGAATAATGATAGTAATATGAAGAAGGCTGCAAAAACAGCTGTTAATCCAGTTTTACCACCTGAAATTATACCAGATTGTCCTTCAACTGTTGAAACTGAAGGGCTAGTACCAAATATTCCACAAGCTATTGTAGAAAGAGCAACTGACATAAGTGCTTTTTTATTTTTATGTGGTGCATCAAGCATTCCGTTAACTTGTGCATGGAGTAGACCAACATTCTCGAATACAAGTACAAGAGTTAGTGAGAATACTGCAACCCAGAAGTTCATGTTTGCCATTCCTTTAAAATCAAATTGCATAAATACAGAACCGTAATCAGAGAAGCTTGGCACCGCAAAACCTGCTGTACTAAAGTTTGTATCTCCAAGAATTATTGATAATACTGTTCCAAAGATTATTCCGATAAGGAAGTTTCCAGGAACTTTTTTTATAAATAATATAACCATAAGAATTAGTGTTAAAACAAATACTAATATATGCGCTTGTCCAAGACTAGCCATTTTTACAAGAGTTGTTTTATCAGCTATAACAAGTCCTGCTTTTTGAAGACCAAGGAATGTTATAAATAACCCTATTCCAACAGTTATTGCTGCCTTTAGTGAATGTGGTATTCCTTTATCAAGTAAATTTGATATTGGAGTTACCGCAATAATAGTAAATAATATACCTGAAACAATTACTGCTGTAAGTGCTTGTTCAAAACTTAGTCCCATAGTTTGGACTATTGTGTAGGTGAATAAAGCATTGATTCCCATACCTGGCATAATAACCAGAGGTGCATTACTTATGAATGCAACTAACAGGCAACCTGCTATTGATGCTAGAACAGTCGCTATAATTAGCGGTTGCATCCCTTTTCCTCCATCACTTAAAATACTAGCATTAACTACAACAATATAAACTGCTGCAAAGAAAGAAGTCAATCCAGCCATAAGCTCGATTTTAACATTTGTGTTATGTTCTTTCAGTTTAAAAATTCTATTCATTTTTTCTCCTTGTTAATGTTGTAGCCCTCACCCTCCCATATTATAAAGTGAAAGTTTCCACAAATAATACTTTCATATTATAACAAGCTAAAAAGTATAGCACAATAAGGATTTAAACATTTACATAAAATTATTACGATTTTTCTAACCAAACATCCTAAAAAAACACTAATTTGTTAAAGTTTATAACATTATTTTGTTATATTATAGTTTTTAAGGAATTAAAAGGTTACATATTTAAATTTAATAATCTTGACTGTAATTGCTTTGTATTTTTTTGGTATTTAAAAGAAAATAGAAAAAAGTTTAATTATTGAAAGTTTATATTTCTATATCATTCAAAAAATAATAAACTTAATATAATTAATATTAAGGTATAGAGGAGTAGAAAATGAAAAAAAAAGTTTTAATTACAGGTGCTACAAGTGGAATTGGATTATCTTTTGCAAAAATATTTGCGAGTAATAATTATGATTTAATACTTGTTGGAAGAAATAAAGAAAAGTTAGATACGATAAAAAAAGATTTTGATAATAGGTCTAATATAAAAACTACTATATATATAGCAGATATTTCAGATAGAGATAAATTAGAAAGTCTGTGGATAAGTATTGAGGAAAGTTTTCCACAGGTTGATGTTGTAATAAATAATGCAGGTGCTGGTTTTAATGGTGAATTTCCAAGTATTTCATGGGAGAAGCATGAGGATATAATGGAAGTGAATATGAGAGCTTTAACTAGATTTTCATATCTTGCTATAAATCATATGAAGAAAAATAAATGTGGAAAGATTTTAAATGTAGCATCAACAGGTGCCTTTCAGGCAGGACCTATGATAGGTGTTTATTATGCAAGTAAGGCTTATGTTCTATCTTTATCTATAGCGATTAGAGAAGAGGTAAAAGATTATGGAATTAGTGTTGTAACATTATGCCCTGGTGCAACTAAAACAGAGTTTTGCACAAAAGCAGGGAAAGAAGATTTAAGCAATGCTATGTCATCAGATGATGTTGCAAAGATAGGATACAAGGGACTTATGAAAAATAAGGCAATTGTAGTTCCAGGATTTTTTAATAAAGTAGCACTTGGGGTATCAAAAATATTACCTTATATACTAATGGCTAAAATTGTTAAAAAAATACAAAGCAAGGTGACAAAAAATTGATTTTCAGTAATAGTAAATTTAATTTGTACTAGCAAAAATGATATTTTAAGGAACTTGTCTTTATTTAGAGATGTTGTAATATAGAGAAGTATTCAACTTAGGAGGCGTACGTTATGAGCGGAGAGGAATTGAAAATGAAAATCGGTAAGATAAAAGAACTTGAATCAGAGTTAAAAGAGAAAAGTTTAGAGGAATTAGAAAATGAAATGGAAGATTTAAAGGAAGGTCTAGATGAATATGCAAAGGCCAACACAGATAAATCATTTCCAGACTTCTATGGATGCTAGAAGATAAGACGTATATTTCAATGTGTTACTTTGAAATGACTTATATTAAGATAAAAACTATTATATAAATTTACTTTTGAGGTTAAGAGTAAGTTATATAATGGTTTTTTTATATTTTCCTTTGAAAAAGTCCATAATACTAGTAAATATAATTTGAGAGGATGATTTTATGGACTTAGTAGATAAATTTATTGAAGATTTGCCAGCACAACACCAAAGTATTCAACCAGGAATAGAGGAAGATATGATACCACTGCCTATTTATGAAATGGAAGGTTATGATTATTCTTGTAATAGATTAAAGGACAAGGTTGCAATTATAACAGGTGGAGATAGTGGAATTGGAAGAGCTGTTGCGATTGCCTATGTTAGAGAAGGTGCAAAAGTAGTAATTTCATATTTAAATGAAGATGTAGATGCATACAAAACAGTAACAAATAGTTTATAAATCGTAATAAAAAGATTATAAAAATATAAACTATAAAGCTGCGTATGTTGAGAAATTAGCATAGGACACAGATTTAATTGCAGGTAATGGGTAAAGCCTTACACCACAATATGGGCGAAAGCACTATATCACGGTACGAAAGTAGAAAAAACGTAAGGATAAATATATGGTTAAATCCTAAGTGTTTATAAACAATCCTTGTTCATGCAGGTAAGCTCCTAAGTCAAAAGATATGGAGAAACTTCAACGACTATCGGTTGAGATACCGAGTAAAGCCCTAAGTGATTGAGGGAAGAAAAGGTCTGCCCTAAACACATAATGGTGTAGGTGAAGAAATAGTCTTTGCACTCTAGGAAACTAGGTGGTCATTAGAGTAATCGAAATGACATCATATAAGTAGCGTTATATGGTAAAAGGATATAAACTTTATAATTAAATGTAAATACTTTATAATTTTTATAGACTTCTAATACAGATGTGTTATTATATTTGTAGGAGGTGGTCGCAATGAAAAAATATTCGATAGGTCAGTTTGCTAAAAAAATTAATAAAACACAACAAACACTCCGTAACTGGGATAAAAATGGAAAGTTAAAGCCACAAGTAGTTGATTCTGATACTGGATATAGATATTATACAGAAAAACAACTTAAAGAGTTTTATGGAGAGATTAGTAATAAAGAGAGGTTAGTTATAGGATATTGTAGGGTTTCTAGTGCTAAACAGAAAGAAGCGTTAGAACGACAAGTTGAAAATGTACGAACTTATTTAATTTCAAAAGGTTATCAATTTAAGATAATAACCGATATTGGTAGTGGTATAAATTATGATAAAAAAGGGCTTAATCAATTAATTCAACTTATTTTACAAGATGAAGTTTCTAAGGTTGTCGTATTGTATAAAGATAGATTAGTTAGATTTGGATTTGAACTTATAGAAAATATATGTGACTTTAAATCTGTTGAACTAGAAGTTATTGATAATACTGAAAAGTTAGAGGAACAAGAGGTTGTAGAAGATTTAATTCAAATAATCACAGTATTTAGTTGTATGCTTCAAGGAAAGAGAGCAAAGAAAACTAAAGCTATGATTAAAGAGTTGGCTAATAATGATTAAAGCAATTAAAGTAAAACTATATCCTACTAAAAAACAAGAAGAGTTAATGTGGAAAAGTGCTGGTGTAGCTAGGTTTTCTTATAATTGGGGACTAAATTATTTAAATAACTATTATGAAGAAAATAAAAAATCTCTATCAATAGGAAATTTAAGAAAAGTCTTTACAGAGATTAGAAAATCAGAAGAATACAAGTGGTTGAAAGAAGTTTCTTCGGAGATACCACAACAAGCACTTAAAGATTTAGGAGATTCGTTTCAACGATTTTTCAAAAAAGAATCTGACTATCCTAAATTTAAAAGAAAAGGCAAATGTCAAACCTCATTCTTTCACCTAAACAATAAATTTGTTGTTGAGGATAACTATATCAGGTTAGAAAAGATAGGTTATGTAAAAATGAAAGATGAAGATAGACTACCAGTTGGAAACTATAAAAAAGATGAAATTAAAGTCTTAAATCCTAGAATAAAACATAACGGAAAGTTTTGGTATTTAGCACTTGCTTTTGAGTGTGAAGATAATACAAAGGAAGAACTAACAGGCGAAAGTGTAGGAGTAGATTTAGGCATTAAGAATTTAGCAATAGTTTCTAATTTTGAAAAAACTTTTAAAAACATTAACAAATCTAAAGAAATGAGAAGATTAAATAAGAAACTTAAAAGACTATAAAGACAAGTTTCAAGAAAATATGATATGTTGAAGGATGGCAAAGTTTTTGAAAAAGGTCAAAAACTTATTAAAACTCAAAATATCATAAAACTTGAAAAAGAAATTAAACTTGTTCATAAAAAAATTGCAGATATTAGATTAAATCATATACATCAAAGCACAAATGCTATCGTGAAAACCAAGCCTAGCAGAGTTGTTGTAGAAGATTTAAATGTTAAGGGTATGATGAAAAATAAATACTTAGCTAAAGCAATTTCAGAGCAATGTTTCAATAAGTTTATAACTATTCTTAGTCATAAATGTAAGTGGAAAGGTATTGAGTTTGTAAAAGCAGATAGATTCTTTCCAAGCAGTAAAATGTGTTCTTGTTGTGGAACTATAAAAAAAGACTTGCAACTAAAAGATAGGACTTATATATGTATAAATGATAAGTGTAATCTTATAATGGATAGAGATAAAAATGCAAGTTTTAACTTAGCAATGTATAAATTAGCTTAAAAAATCAAATTAAAAGATTAAGCTAATATGTAGGCAATGACGAGGTCGAATTTAAGCCTTTGGAGAATTATATCAAATAGAAGTAGCTTTAGAGTGAAACTAGATTCAATGAAAAAGGAAATAGAACTATAAAAATTATAAAGCATTTATAAGGAATTATAGAGTTTATACGTCAGAAAGTATTATAAAAAGTAGAGGTGGAGAGTGTCTTTTGGTTAGAGGAGATATTACAGAAGAGGATATGTGTAAAGAAGTAGTGAATCAATGTGTGGAGAGGTTTGGGACAGTTGATATTCTTATAAATAATGCAGCAGTTCAGTATCCACAATATGATATTTGTGATATTACAAAGGAGCAACTTTTAAAAACTTTTAAAACTAATATTTTTTCTGCATTTTATCTTTCAAAAGCAGTTATTCCATATATGAAACTTGGGTCTTCTATAATTAATACAACTTCTATAGTTGCGTATAGAGGGAATGAAAAACTTATAGATTATTCATCTACAAAAGGAGCTTTGACTAGTTTTACAAGGTCACTTGCACTTAATTTAGCTGATAAAGGAATTAGAGTTAATGCAGTTGCCCCAGGACCAGTTTGGACACCTCTTATAGTTTCATCATTTAGTGCACAGGATGTTAAAAAGTTTGCAGAGAATAGAGAGTTCTTTAGAGTTGCACAACCAGTTGAAATTGTAGAACCTTATGTCTTTTTAGCTAGTCAAGCAGGTTCATATACTACAGGGACTACTATTCATGTAGATGGAGGTAAAATTGCTAATACATAAACATAAAAGATACTAGATTTCAATTCTAGTATTTTTTGCTTTTTTAAAGAAAAATTAAATTAATGAATTTAGAGAATTTTTTTTGATAAAATATAAAAAATATAATTCATTAATTGCTATTTTATTGAAATTAAATGGCAAAAAAAAGAAATATAGAAATCTAATTAGAAAATGAGTTTCTAATTTATAATATTAATAAGTTATATATGCTAATGTGTTATATTCACTCAATTTCAATATTTTGATAAGAATAGTATAATTTAGTGTGACTTAGCATTTAGCAAAGTTTTTCAAGGTTATTAAATTAACTTCGATAGTAAAATTTTCACAAGTTTTTATTGGAGGCAAGCAGTTAATTAGGTTCAAAAATTTAATTAATTAAAGCTGTAAGTCTCCCGTGTTCGTAAAGAGCATTGAGTTGTAAGTATTTTGTACTTACACAAAATCCTTTGAATTGCTGGGAACTCTTAAAGCTAGCTAAACTAAAACATAAGGTTGAAATATATCTAGGTGTGAATGTTACGAAAGTAAAAAAAATTAGCTGGATAGCATATGGTTAAATCCTAAGTGCTAGTCCAAAGTAGTAATATCTGTACTACTTAAATTACTTAATAGGTTAAGTAAGGAAAATAGACAATCAGCAGGTAAGCCTCGAATAGAGGAAACTTCAACGACTATGGCGTAATGCCAGTACACTATAAGTTATTGATAGTGGAAGTGGAGGACACCTAACTACTTTTATAGTAGCAGGTGGTAAGATAGTCTACGCTTATGTGAAAACATAAGAAGTTCATAAGAGAACTGCATAGAAGTAGCGATTCTATGTGAATGAAATGTCTATGAAAATGACCTAGGTTCATTGATAAATTTAAAACTGAATAATTAAATTTTAGAACAGAAGGCTGTTTTTATATGCAGACATTTCCTCTGTTATTTTATAGACTCAATTTATGTTTATAAAGTGACCAAACCAAAAAAAATGATTGGAGAGGATCGCATATGAAAAAAGATAAAGCTAAAAAACAGTTTGATAGAGAGGGTTTTGATAGAGTTGTAAAACATCTACAAAGAAACACTAATTTATCTAAAGAAGAACTATGTGAAAAGTTCACTACATCAGAGAATGGTTTAAAGCCAGAACAAGTTTCTAAAAATGCTAGTCAGTACGGAAAGAATAATACAAAAGAAGAGAAGAAAGTTCCAGTAGTGGTACAACTCTTTAAATCTTTTGCGAATGCGTTTGTATTAGTCCTTTTAATTATAGGAATTATTACATATCTAACTAATGTTGTATTTGTGCCAAAAGCTCAAGAAAGTTGGTCACAGGTAATAATTATAGGAATTCTTATATTCACAAGTGGGATTATTTCATTTGTTCAGGAATATAAGTCAGAAAAAGCAGCAGACTCACTTAAAAAACTTATTACTACTACTTGTAATATTAAAAGAAATAATGGTGAATATGAAAAAGTAGATATGCTTAATATAGTTGTAGGGGATATTATAAAACTTACAACAGGAGATATTATTCCAGCAGATTTAAGAGTTATAAATTGTAAAAACTTTTTTGTAAGTCAGTCAGCTTTAACAGGAGAATCTGAGCCAATTGAAAAGAAAGTTGAGAATAATATAGTAGGTAAAGAGGCTGGAAATTATGAAAACATTTGTCTGTTAGGTACAAATGTTGTTAGTGGTACTGCTACTGCAATAGTTATTGGAGTTGGAGAACACACATATTTTGGAGCTATGCAAAGCTCAATGGCAGATATTGATGAGGAAACAAGCTTTGAGAAAAGTGTTAAAAAAGTTTCATCTATGCTTTTAAAGTTTATGCTTATTATGGTACCTTTAGTTTTTATTATTGATTGGTATCAAACAAAAAGTTTCTTGAATTCATTAGTGTTTGCAGCCTCTGTAGCAGTTGGATTAACACCTATAATGCTTCCAACTATAGTTTCAGAAAACCTTGCAAAAGGTGCAATTAAAATGTCTAAGAAGAAAACTGTTGTTAAAAAAATAAGTGCTATCCAAAACTTTGGTTCAATGGAAATTCTTTGTACTGATAAAACAGGAACACTTACAGATGATAAAATAGCAGTTGAAGCACATATTAATATAAATGGTGAAACATGTGATAATGTCCTAAAGTACGGATTTATAAATAGTTCACTTCAAAGTGGACTTCAGAATGTTATAGATTTTGCTATTATGGACCTTGCTAAAGAAAAAAACTTTGATAAAGAGTTACAAGGTAAAGTTAATAAAGTAGATGAAATAGCATTTGATTTTACAAGAAGAAGAATGTCAGTTGTAATAAAAGATGAGTTTACAGATAAAGCAAAAATTATTACAAAAGGTGCATTAGAGGAGATGCTTTCAGTATCTAAATATGTTGAGGTTGATGGTCAAATTCTTGAGATTAATGATAAGATTTTATCAAAAATTAGAAAAGAGGCCAGAGCGCTTAATAATGAAGGTATGAGAGTTATTGGTGTTTCTATTAAGAATGACCAAGACCCTGAAAAAAGATTTGCACCGGTAGATGAGAGCGACATGATTTTAGTTGGATTCATAGGATTTTTAGATCCACCAAAAGAGAGCACACAAGAGGCTTTGAAAGCTCTTGCATATTATGGGGTTGATGTAAAAATCTTAACAGGAGACAATGAACTTGTTACAAGAAAAGTTTGTGAGCAGTTAAATTTTGAAATAACTAATATTGTTCTTGGTCCAGAAATGGAAGAAATGGATGATGATAAATTATTTAGAGTTGCTATGAAAACAAACATATTTGCAAAACTTAATCCACTTCAAAAAGCTAGACTTGTTAGAGTTTTAAGAAACGGTGATAAGATAGTTGGGTTCATGGGTGATGGAATAAATGATTCAATCGCTTTAAAAGAAGCAGATGTTGGAATTTCAGTTGATACAGCAGTTGATATTGCGAAAGATGCTGCCGATGTAATACTTTTAGAGAAGGATTTAATGGTTCTTAAAGAAGGTATTATTGAGGGAAGAAAAGTTTTTGCAAACACTACTAAATATCTTAAAATTACAGCTAGTTCAAATTACGGAAATGCTATAAGTGTTCTTATGGCTAGTATTTTCCTACCATTTGTACCTATGCTTCCTATTGAGCTTTTAATTCAGAACTTGGTTTATGATATCACACAAGTATTTTTACCTTGGGATAATGTAGACGAGGAGCTTATTGCAAGACCAAGAAAGTGGGATGCTAAGGATATTGGTAAGATGATGGTTGTATTTGGACCTACAAATTCAATATTTGATATTTGTACTTTTGCACTTATGTGGTTTGGATTTGGATGTACTACTATTGCTTCAGCAGCAACTTTCCAAACTGGATGGTTTATAGAAGGATTTACAACTCAGGTTCTAGTTCTTTATATGCTTAGAACAGAGAAAATTCCATTCCTTCAAAGTAATGCATCATGGCAGCTTAATATTTCAATTGTAGTTTCACTTCTTATTGGATGGTTCTTACCATACACAAGTTTTGGACATACAATCGGAATGGTTAAACTTACACCATACTTCTTTATATTTATAGTATTTGTAATAATAGCTTACTTCTTCTTAACACAAGGAGCTAAGAAACTTTATCTTAAAAGATTTGGAACAATATTATAAGAAAGTTTATGAGGTGATAACTATGAGTGCATTAACAATATTAGGATTTATAGTTGCAGCAATAGCGTATATTATTTTACCAGCTGTGATTTTAATAAAAAAAGATTTATAAAAAATAAAAACCTGTGGACAACTTTTCATAAAAGTTATCCACAGGTTTTTTATTTATAACTCAGAATTAAATATTATAATCCTAAAACTAATTTTTCTATTGCTTTTGCAACTCCATCATTATCGTTTGTATCTGTGATGTACTGTGAAGCAGCTTTAATTTCAGGTACTGCATTACCCATAGCAACTCCCATTCCTGCATATTCAATCATTGGGAAGTCATTCATTGCATCTCCAATAGTTATAACCTCTTCTTTTGTAATTCCAAGGTGCTTTACAAGTCTATCAAGTGCGAGTCCTTTGTTTGATTCTTTGTTGAAGAATTCAAGGAAGAAAGGTGTGCTTTTAGCTACACTATATTTATCCCAAAGTTCTTTTGGAAGTTTAGCCATTGCAGCATCTAAAACTTCTGGCTCATCAATCATCATAACTTTAACTATTGTTTCTTCTGGATTTATATTATCATGAGAAACAATATTTATATCTATATCATTTATATCAGCTTCAACTTGTGTGTATTTACTATGTTTAGGTGTTATAAGTCCTCTATCTTTTGAGAAACTATGTATGTTAACTCCTACTTCTTTACTATGAGCTAAAAGGTCTATAAGGTCTGAACCTTTTAAAGTAATATCTGAGATTACTTCTTTTGTAGCTACATTTTGCACAAGACATCCATTATAACTTAAAGCATAATCATTTTTTGTAATAAGTTCTAATTGGTCTAGTGATTTTAAAAGTCCTTCAAGTGGTCTACCAGATGCTAAAACTACATAAACACCTTTTTCTCTTGCTGCTTTTATTGCATCTTTAGTTCTTTGTGTGATTTCCTTCTTACTATTTAAAAGAGTTCCATCCATATCTATTGCTATTAATTTATACATATTAACCCCCAAGTTTTTTTATTTCAGTATATAATTTATCTTCTATAAATAGCTTATATTAATACTAAAAATTTATCAAGGCACTAAAAGGTAACTAATGATTATGAAATTTATACTTTCTAAAGTATGATTATATAGATAGAAGAAATACATATAGGGTATAATAAATATTAATAAAATACAGATAAGAAGGGGCGAATAGAGTAATGGCAGTAAGCATAAAAGATGCAAAAAGAATAGTTGTAAAGGTTGGGACATCAAGCCTTACACATAAGAATGGAAATATAAATCTTGGGAGCATAGAAAAATTTGCAAGAGTTTTATCTGACCTTCAGAATATGGGGAAAGAAATGATACTTGTTTCTTCAGGGGCAGTTGGAGTTGGAATTAGTAGAATGGGTCTTAAAGAAAAGCCTACTACTACTAAAGGAAAGCAAGCAGCAGCTGCTGTTGGTCAATGTCACCTTATGAATATATATAGTAAGTTTTTTGCAGAGTATGGGCATTTAGTTGCACAAGTTCTTTTAACTAGAGATGTTATAGAAGATGAAAGAATGAGAGATAATGTTTGTAATACATTTGATACATTGCTTGAACAAGGAATAATTCCGATAGTAAATGAGAATGATACGGTTTCTATAGATGAGATAGAGAATATATGTAATTTTGGAGATAATGATAATTTATCAGCGATAGTTTCACTTTTAACTAGTGCTGATTTACTTGTTATATTATCTGATATAGATGGTTTTTATAATGGGGACCCAAGAAAAGATAAGAATGCAAAGCTTATAAATGAGATAGAGGAAATAACTGATGAGGTTAGAGGCTGTGCAGGAGATGCTGGTTCATCACTTGGAACTGGTGGAATGAGAACTAAAATTTCAGCAGCTGAAAAAGTAGTTAATAAAGGTATTAGTATGGTGCTTGCAAATGGTGAGAATCCTGCAATACTTAGAGATATTTTAATTGAAGATAGAAAAGTAGGAACATTATTTATTGGTAGAAAGGAGAATTAATATGAGTGAATTAATAGTTAAAGGTAAACTTGCAAAAGAAGCAGCTTATGAACTTGGAATAACAGCAACAGCTAAAAAGAATGAGGCACTTTTAAATATAGCAGATAAGCTTTGTGAGAGATGTGATGAAATTCTTGTAGAGAATGAAAAAGATGTTAAGGTTGCAAGGGAAAAAGGAACTAAAGAATCTTTAGTTGATAGACTTGAACTTTCTAAAGAGAGAGTCGAGGCAATGGCAGAGGGTGTTAGACATATAGTAAAACTTGATGATCCAATCGGGGAAGTTACTTCTATGAAAAAGATGATGAATGAGCTTAAAATTGGAGTTCAAAGAGTTCCACTTGGAGTTGTAGGAATAATATATGAATCAAGACCAAATGTAACTGCTGATGCAGCGGCACTTTGCTTGAAAACTGGTAATGCAGTACTTTTAAGAGGTGGAAAAGAAGCTATAAATTCAAACTTGAAAATAGTTGAGATTATAAAAGATGCAGTTAAAGAAGTTGGACTTTTAGAGGGAACAGTTCAAATTTTAGAAGATACTTCAAGAGAAACAGCGAGTGAGTTTATGAAACTTAATGATTATCTTGATGTCTTAATTCCAAGAGGTGGTGCTGGGCTTATAAAAGCAGTAGTTCAAAATGCTACAGTGCCAGTTATTGAAACTGGTACTGGAAATTGTCATATATATGTTGATGCAGAGTGTGATATGCAGATGGCAAAGAATATAATTATAAATGCTAAAACTTCAAGACCAGGAGTTTGTAATGCAGCAGAATCAATGCTTGTGCATAAAGATGTAGCAGAAAAATTCCTTCCAATAGCTTTAAAAGAGTTAATGGATAAAGGTGTTGAAATTAGAGGGTGTGCAAGAACTAAAGCAATAGTAGAGAATATAGTTGATGCAACAGAAGTAGATTTTAATACAGAATTTTTAGATTTTATACTTTCAGTAAAAGTTGTTGATAGTTTAGACGATGCTATAGCACATATAAATAAATTTGGAACAGGACATTCAGAAGCAATAGTCACAACTAACTATTTTAACTCAGAAAAGTTCCTTCAAAGAGTTGATGCAGCAGCAGTTTATGTTAATGCTTCAACAAGGTTTACAGATGGTAGCGAGTTTGGTTTTGGTGCAGAGATAGGAATAAGTACACAAAAGCTTCATGCAAGAGGTCCTATGGGGCTTAAAGAGCTTACAACAAGTAAGTATATTATTTATGGAAATGGACAAATTAGATAATTAAAATAAAAAAATCTACCTAACCTTAGAAGAGGATAGGTAGATTTTTTTATGTAAAAGCTTTTCTTGGGCATATTATTTTGAATAATATAATTCCTACAATAAAACCAAAGCTATTTAATACAATATCTCCAATATCAAATATACCAAGAGAGAATATATACTGAGCTATTTCGCATAGAGTAATTATAATGATTCCTGAAATAATTCCTATGCTATATTTTGCTCTTTTAAATATATAAGCAAGTGGTAAGAATAATATTGCATTCATAAGTGCAATAAGAATATTAGTGCTATTAGCAGTCCATTGATAGTAGTCTGTAACTAAATTAAATTCATAGCCCTGTACACCTTTTTGTCTTACAAATAGAACAAAAACAAGTGTTATTAAATAAAGTACACCTATAGCAAAAATACTAATTTTATTAATTTTTCTATTTAATATAGAAAATAAAATTATAAAGGTTAAGATGGCTTGGACAATATTAAATCCTAGATACACCCAAATTAAATAATCTTGATTAAAGTACATAAGGTCAATTAATTTTATAGTCATAAATCTATATATCACAAAAGATAGGACTATTGATATAAGCGCTGTTATAAGTATAGTAACTGGCTTCTTCATTTGTTTACCTCCGAAGTTTAAAATAACTTCTACATTATACAATAAAAAACAGTCGTATAAAAATTATACGACTGCTTAAAATTATTTATCCAAGGTATGCATTAAGCATCCAAATATCTTTTTCAAATCCAGCAACATAGCCACTCATTAAGTCTACAATAGCTTGTTTTTTATCTTTATCAGCAAGAGTAGCTATTTTTTTAGCATCATCTTTCATTAGTGTAAAATCTGCTAAAACAGTTTCCATTGCTTTTCTTGCACTAACTTTTGTATCTGCAAGTTCTTTGATAGTAGTTATAGCAAGCTGAGCTTTTAATGAAGCTACTGGCTTAAAACCTGATGATAGAAGAAGTTCTGCAACAGCATCCATTTCTGTAGCCATAGCTGTATAGAGTTCTTCTAATTTTAGGTGGATTGTAAAAAATCCTTCCCCTGATACATACCAATGTAAATTATGTAGTTTTGTATGAAGTACACTTTGGTTTGCAAGGTATACGTTCAATTCTTTTTCTAAATGCAATGTTAATTCCTCCCTAGATATATTATTTGAAGAACCAATATACTTAGCAAAAGTCAAAACTATATAAGATGTGCTATATTAGAAAGCGTTTTTAAGAATTTCTCTACTTACTTCAAGTGTTAAGTCACCTGTTTCTGATAAAGCTACCATTCCATGAGTTTCTAAAGCTTTTACTATATCTTCGATTTGTTCTTCTTTAATATTATAATCAGAAAGGTGTGTTTTTACTCCAAGACTTTCAAAGAAAGCTCTTGTTTTAGCAATTGCCATGTCAGCTTTTTCTGAATCTGTTCCTTCTGTGATATTCCAAACTCTCTCTGCGAATTGAACAAGTTTAGGTTGTTTTTTATCTTTTCTTATTGTCCAAATTGCTGGTTGAAGTATTGCAAGAGTTACAGCGTGGTCAAGTCCAAACATAGCTGTAAGTTCATGTCCTATCATATGACATGACCAATCTTGAGGTACTCCTGAACCTATAAGACCATTAAGTCCCATAGTTGCACACCAAACAAGGTTTGCTCTCATATCATAATTTTCTTTGTCAGCAAGAGTTTTTGGTCCAACTTCTATAAGAGTTTGAAGGATTCCCTCTGATGTTCTATCTTGGAATCTTCCCTCAGCTGGGTAAGTTACATACTGCTCACATACATGTATAAATGTATCTATGATTCCATTAGCAACTTGCTTATCTGGAAGTGTCATTGTAAGAGTTGGATCTACAAATGAGAATTTAGGGAATACTAAATGATTTCCAAATGAAAGTTTAGCATCTCCTATACAAACAACTCCACCGGCATTCATTTCTGAACCAGTTGCAGGAAGTGTACAAACAGTTCCAAGTGCTATTGCATTTGTGAATGGTAATTGTCTTTTATTTGGGCTTGTTAATATATCTTCAGAATTTCCATCGTAGCAAGTAGCAAGTGATATAAACTTAGTTCCGTCCATAACAGAACCACCACCAACTGCAAGTAAGAAATCTATTTTTTCATTTTTAACTATTTCTATAGCTTTCATTAATGTAGTAAATTGTGGATTTGGCTCAATTCCACCAAATTCAAAAACTTTTCTACCTTTAAGTGAAGCTATAACTTTATCTAAAGTACCGAATCTTTTAACAGAACCACCACCGTAAGTTATAAGAACTCTGGCATTCTTTGGAACTACGTTATCAAGCTCTGCTAATCTATCCTTACCAAATATTATCTTTGTTGGGTTATAAAAATCAAAATTATTCATATGAATAATCCTCCTTTGTTTTTAAATAGTTTTGTTAAATTTAATTTCATAAAATTATAAATTAATTCTATACTTTATTAATGTGAATTTTATGGAGAATTATTCATTTTTCTAAAGATAATAGTATATTTAGAAGTAAATAAGATTTTAACTTAATTTGAGAGAATTCTCCCACTTCAAGCTTTAGCTAAGTGGTGAGTAGTTCACACTAAACTAAATTATAAAAATAAATATTATGAAAAATCAAGAATTTTACAAGATAGCTTAGGTTAACTGAGATAAAATAATCTCTAATGTATAACACTGTTAATAGAAGTTTATATTTATAATAAAAGGAAATATATATGAACAAAGAATTTTACATCTAATTGAAAGATATTTTCAATTAAGTATTGACATCAAACTAAATAAGAACTATTATTAGTACATAAAGATTATTTGATTAATTAATCAACGGAATTTAAAACTAAAAATAAATAAGAATAAATATAAAAATTAGATATAAAATAGATATAAAAAAATAGAGAGAAAAATTAGGAGGAATTAATTATGTCATTAATAAATAAAAAAGTTTCAGATTTTAAAGTACAAGCTTACCAAACAGGTGAATTCAAAGAAGTTTCATTAGAAAATTTAAAAGGACACTGGTCAGCAGTAGTATTCTACCCAGCAGATTTCTCATTTGTATGTCCAACTGAGTTAGAAGACTTAGAAGACCACTATGCAGAGTTTAAAAAAGTAGGATGTGAAATATATTCAGTATCATGTGATACACATTTCGTACACAAAGCATGGGCTGATACATCAGAAAAAATTGCTAAAGTAACATACCCAATGTTAGCTGACCCAAGAGGAGTTCTTGCTAGAGATTTTGAGGTTATGATAGAAGAAGAAGGTCTTGCTTTAAGAGGAACATTCATAATTAATCCAGATGGAGAAATTAAAGCTTACGAAGTTAACGATTTAGGAATAGGAAGAGATGCTAAGGACTTATTAAGAAAAGTTCAATCAGCTCAATTCGTTGCAGAACATGGAGATCAAGTATGTCCAGCTAAATGGCAACCAGGTGAAGATACATTAATTCCAAGTCTTGATTTAGTAGGAAAACTTTAAGAAATATAAAATTAATAAGGGGGCTGTCAATGGCAGCTCCCTTTTAATTAAAATGTTATTGAGAAATATTATCAAACCTTTCAAGTAAAGAGCTTGAAATGCTTGATAATATTTTGAATTAAATAGTAAATTAGTAGGAGGTAAGAATTATGGAAAAGATATATGATTTAGTAATTATAGGTGGTGGCCCAGCAGCATTATCAGCAGGAGTTTATGCTGGTAGAGCAAAAATGAGTACCCTTATTATAGAGAAAGAAAGATTTGGTGGACAGGTTACTACAACAGCTGAAATAGTTAACTATCCAGGAATTAGAGAAACTACAGGACCAGTTCTAATGGAAGATATGAGACTTCATGCAGAAGATTTTGGTACAGAGTTTAAAATTGCAGAGGTTCTTGAGGTTGAACTTGAGGGTGATGTAAAAACTTTAAAAACTTCATTAGGTGATATAAAAGCTAGAGCGATTTTAATTGCTACAGGAGCATCACCAAGAAAACTTGGTTTTAAAGGTGAGAAAGAATTTACTGGTAGAGGTGTAGCATATTGTGCAACTTGTGATGGTCAATTCTTTGAAGGACTTGAAGTATTTGTTGTAGGAGCTGGTTTTGCAGCAGCAGAGGAAGCAATGTTCTTAACTAAGTATGCAAGAAAAGTTACTATAATAGCTAGAGAACCTGAATTTACTTGTGCTAAATCAATAGCTGATAAAGTTCTTAGTCATCCAAAAGTTGAAGTTAGATTCAATATGGAAGTTCTTGAAATTAATGGAGCTCAAATGCTTAACTATGCTAAGTTTAAAAATAATGTTACAGGTGAAATTTCTGAACATTTTGCAGATGAGAAAGACGGAAGTTTTGGAATGTTTATATTTGTAGGATATGCACCTGCGACTGAATTATTTAAAGGTAAAATAGAGCTTGATAGAGGCTATGTTGTTACAGATAATGATATGAAAACTAATGTTGCGGGAGTTTATGCAGCTGGAGATTTAAGAATCAAAAATCTAAGACAAATAATAACAGCAGTAGCTGATGGTGCTATTGCAGCAACAGATGCAGAAAAATATATTATGGATTTAAAACATAGACTTGGAATCAAAGAAGAAGAGAAAGAGTTTGTGAAAAGAGAAGTTAAAAAAGAAGAATCTAAAGCATCAGTAGATTCAGGTAATGGAAGAAGTGCTCTTTTAAATGATGCTCTAAGAGGTCAAATAAAAGGTGTTCTTGATAGAATGGAAAGTAGCGTTACTCTTGTTTCAATAGTTGATGAGAGTGATGCAAAATCAGTAGAGCTTAGGGATTTAGTCCTTGATATAGCAGGTCTTGGAGATAAACTTAATGCACAGATTTATAAAAAAGGTGAGAATAAAGAAGTAGAAGAAAAAGTACATGCTAATAAGTTCCCTATAGTGGCACTTTTAAATTCAGAGGGGAATTATAGTGGGGTTAAATTCCATGGAGTTCCTGGTGGACATGAGCTTAATTCATTCCTTCTTGCTATATATAATCTAGCAGGTCCTGGTCAAGCAATTGATGCAGGGGTTCTTAGTGAAATTAAAGCACTTGATAAAAAGATTAATGTTAAAGTAGCAGTTTCACTAGCTTGTCATATATGTCCAGAGGTTGTTGTTGGAGCTCAAAGAATAGCTGTAGAAAATAAAAATATTGAAGTAGAGATGATTGATATTTCTTTATTTAAAGATATTAAAGATGAATTTAATATTATGAGTGTACCAGCTATTATAGTTGATAATGATAAAATTTACTTTGGAGCTAAAAAGATAGAAGAAATAGTTTCAATGCTTAAATAAAATAGAATATAGATTAATTTAAAGGGAGCTATCATTAATTTGATGGCCCTTTTTTGTATAGAAAAGTATATTTAACTTTTTTCATGGTATATGTGGAAAAGTATAGCTTTTTTATTGTGAGAAAATCTGATATTATTTAGACATATTTTCCAATTATAATGATGGGGGTTAGAGAGTTATATAATATTACTTTAGGAGGTTTATTTATGTATAAATTAGTTGCAATAGATATGGATGGAACACTTTTAAATAGTGAGAAACAATTATCTGAGAGAAATGGACAAGCTATTAAAGAAGCAGTTGAAAAGGGTGCAATGGTAGTTATTTCAACTGGTAGAGGGTTTTCAGGTATAGAAAAATATTTGAAAGAGTTAGGTTTAGAGAGAGAAGGACAGTATGCACTAACAATGAATGGTGGTGCAGCTTATGATTGTTATACAAAAAAAGCAATAACTAATATAGGGATAAAAGGTTCTGATCTTCATAAAATATTTAAGGTAAATGAAGAATTAGGTTTAAAGATACAAGCATATACTTTAGATAAATGTGTTGCGTTAGAGGAGAATGAATACACAGAGTTTGAAAGAGTTCATGTTGGAACAAAAATAGAGATTGTAGATTTTTGTAAAGACATAAAATCAGATGATGATATAATGAAAGTATTACTTATGGAAGAACCAGAGATTTTAGATGAGAAAATAAAACTTATACCTAAGGAAATTATAGAAGAATATAATTGTGTTAAAAGTCTGCCTATGTGCTTTGAAATACTGAATAAAAGCTGTAACAAAGGGATAGGATTAAAAGAGTTAATAGAAAAATTAGGTATTACACCAGATGAAGTCATAGCAATTGGTGATGAGTGTAATGATTATGAGATGATAGAGTTTGCAGGTCTTGGGGTTGCTATGGGAAATGCCAATCTAAAGATAAAAGAGATTGCAAACTATATTACTGATACTAATGATAATGATGGTGTTGCAAAAGTAATAGAAAAGTTTATTTTAAATAATTAAAAAGGAGAAAGTTAATGGGGTTGGAAGTTAAAGGACTTACTAAAAAGTTCAAAGATTTTATAGCTGTAGATGATGTTAGTTTTAATGTGGATGAGGGTGAAGTTCTTGGGCTTTTAGGTGAGAATGGAGCTGGTAAAACAACTACACTTAGGATGATAGCAACTATGCTAAAGACATCAGCAGGTACAGCAATTATTGATGGAAATGATGTAAATAAAGACCCAGTTGCGGTTAGAAAAAGTATTGGGATTCTTTTTGGTGGAGAAGTTGGAATATATGATAGACTTACAGCGCGAGAAAATATTACGTATTTTGGACAGCTTAGTGGTCTTACAAAAGAAGAAATTAATAAAAATATAGATAAGCTTATAAAAGATTTTAAGATGGAAGAGTATATTGATAAAAGGGCTGGAAAGTTTTCTAGGGGTATGAAGCAAAAAGTTTCTATTGCTAGAAGTATAATTCACAATCCTAAAGTTATGCTTTTTGATGAGCCAAGTACAGGTCTTGATGTATCAGCAACAAGGTCAGTTCATAAGTTTATTTTAAATTGTAAAAAAGATAATAAGGCTGTTATACTTTCAAGTCATAGTATGTATGAGGTAGAAAAACTTTGTGATAGAGTAGCTATTATAAGCAAGGGTAAAATTGTTGCAATAGGTACTATTCAGGAGTTAAAAGATAAATACAATGAGCAAAACTTAGAAGAATTATTTATTATGTTAATAGGGGGTGATTCTGATGAGTAATATGACATGGATTGTTTTTAAAAAGGAAATAACAGATCTTTTTAGAGATAGAAAAGCATTTTTAAGTGCTGTAATATTACCAATATTTTTACTTCCTGTAATGATGCTTATATTAGGTAGTTCTGCTGCTAGTAATACTAATGTTGTTAAGCAAGGTATTAGAATAGCAATTGTTGGAGAACAAAATTCATCACTTGAAAATGTTTTAAAACAAGATTCTAATATTCAAATTATAAAGACTGATAACCCAGAACAGTCTCTACAGAATGAACAAATTTACTTATATCTAAATGTTCCACAAAATTTTGATGCTAACATCAAAAATAAAGATGGAAGTGCTAAGGTAAATATTTATTTTGATAATACAAGTCAGAAATCACAGATTGCTCTTGCTCAAATCGAAGGTATCATTAATGAGTATAATGAGGCTGAGGTTGGTGGAAGATTAAAATCTTTAGGTGTTAGTGAGAGTTTACTAACTCCTGTTAGTGTTAATGCTATTGGTGTTGGAATTAAGAGTGAAAAAGAAGCTCATGCACTTCAACTTGTAGCAATGCTGCTTCCTATGTTTGTTCTTGTTTATGCAGCTCAAGGTGGAGCAGCAGCAGCTACAGACCTTGCAGCTGGAGAAAAAGAAAGAGGTTCTCTTGAGCCACTTTTAAGTACAAGTGCAAGTAGGGCATCTATTCTTATGGGAAAACTTATGGCGATTACAGTTATGGGAATACTTTCAACCTTGTCCGGATTTATAGGACTTATAGTGTCGATGATTGTTCCAAATAGTTTGCTTATGACTGAGGGAGGAATAGTATTACAACCAGAGGCAATTGTTATAATTGCAATTCTTGCGATACTTATAACACTTAGTTTTAGTGCACTGCAACTTGCAATAAGTGTTTATGCAAAATCATTTAAGGAAGCTCAAACTTATCTTGGATTCTTAACATTTGCACCTATGATAATTTCATATGGAACAATGTATATGGATGCTAGTGGTATGGGAGCATTTCTTTATAATATTCCAATTTTAAATGCTGTTCTTGTTATGAAGGAAGCTATATTTGGAATTTATGACCCTATGCATTTGATACTTACATTTGTTTGGTCAGTAATTTATATAATTTTAGCATTAGTACTTGCGAGGTATATGTTTAACAGAGAAGAAGCTTTATTTAGAAGTTAAAATTATAGAGAAAGATATTATAAAACCTGTGGAAAACTTTTTGAAAAGTTATCCACAGGTTTTATTTTTGAAAAATTATATAATATTAGGATGAAAAAGAGTGGAAATTTAGAATTAAGAAAAATTTAAGAAATAAATAATACTATATTAAGAGAGTTATAATACAATATTACTAACTTAATTTTTAAAGTGGGGTAAAGATAAATATGATTTTAATTTCAATTATATTTTTAGTTATAGGTTTAATGATACATGTATTTAAAATGTATTTTTTAATTTCGGGGTATAGTATGATGACAGATTCTCAAAGGGATAATGAGAATGTAAAACGATTAGGCAAGCATATGGGAATATGCTGTTATGCAATTTCAGGGATATTTGCGATTACTTTAATTTTAAGAGAAATACATCCTAATATTGAGATTATAGCATTTGCACTTATGTTTATAATAATAGCTTATATGCTTATGGTTGGACATAGATTTGATATAAGTGGAGATTCATATCAAAGTGAGAGTAAAGCGGCTATTTTAACAATGCTTCTACCAATATCACTTATAATGTTTGTATGCTTTTATTCATTTGGAAGTGTTGAAATTGAGGTAGATAGTGATGGAATAGAAGTTGAGAATATAAAGATAGCATTTGATGAGATAGAAGAGTATAAAATGTTATATGAATTACCAGATAATAAAAAAATATTTGGTGCTAGAATAGGATATTTTAATAGAGGTGATTTTGAGGTTGAGGGCTATGGTGAGTGTAAGTTATATACAAGTGATAGTGACCATAGTATAGTCATTAAAACTGATGAGGAAACCTATATAGTTAATGATAGTGGAAATACAAAAGTTATTTATCAGCAGATTGTTTATGAAATGAATAAATTAGAATAAATTTGGGAGTTTGTTGTGAAACAAACTCTTTTTTTATGATAATTATTTAAGAGTATGAAAAAAATATATATTAATGTAGAAAAAAGAAAAATATATTGTGAAAAAAGAAATAATATACAATATTTTGTTATCTAGCTAGTATGTAAGTATTGTATAATAGAGTAAATAGGTAAGATATTTGCTATTTAATTAAAGAAATAGTTTTTAGATAATATGGTGAAAAAAATTAAGGTTTAAAATGGAGGCTTTACTGTGGCAAAAAAGATAGATGATGTATTAAATGCTGTTAGAGAGCTTGAAAATATAAATAGACAAGCAGTTACAGCTAATGAAGTTAGTGAATTTATGAAACTAGATAGAGCAAATGTGAGTAGATATTTAAATAAGCTTTATAAAGATAAAGAATTAGAAAAGTTAGATGGTAGACCTGTTAGATATAGTTTAGGTGATAGGTTAAATGAGGTTGAAGAACAAAGTGGACAAAAAAATTATGTTGAGTCTTTTGCACCGGCATTAGAGGTTGAAGAAGAAAATAGTTTAGATTCTTTAGTTGGAGCTAATAGTTCGTTACAGGTAGCTATCCAACAAGCAAAGGCAGCTATTTTGTATCCGCCAAATGGACTTCATACAATTATTTTAGGCGAAACTGGTGTTGGAAAATCTATGTTTGCAGAGGCGATGTATGGGTTTGCAAAAGATGCAAATGTTTTAAAGGATAAAGCACCATTCATAAGATTTAACTGTGCAGATTATGCAGATAATCCACAGCTTGTTATGGCACAAATATTTGGAGTTAAAAGAGGCGCATTTACAGGAGCTGATAAGGATAAGGATGGTCTTTTAAAGAAAGCTGATGGGGGAATATTATTCCTTGATGAGATTCATAGATTGTCGCCACAGGGACAAGAAATGTTATTTACTTTTATAGATAAGGGAGTATTTAGACCTCTTGGGGAAACTGAGACTCAGATAAGTGTTAAACTTCAAATAATTGCAGCAACAACAGAGGATCCAAAATCATACCTGTTGCAGACTTTTACAAGAAGAATACCAATGACAATTATTCTTCCACCTCTTAGAGAGAGAAGTTTAAGTGAGAGGTATGATTTGCTTGATGCTTTTATTAAAGATGAGTCAGCAAGACTTGGAGAGCCTGTATATTTCAATAGAAATGCTCTTTCATCATTTGTTTTATATGATTGTAATAATAATATAGGTCAGTTAAAGAGTGATATACAACTTTCGTGTGCTAAGGCATTTTTAAATTACAAAAGTGGAAAGAAGAATATTATAGTTGTAGAACAATCTGATTTACAAAGTTCTGTAAAAAGAGGAATAATGAAGCTTCAGGATAAAAGAAGTGAGATAGATAAGATGTTTAATACAATAGGGGATGTTGTTTGTTTCTCTAATAATGAAGTGAATAATTTTTTAGATACAGATTTAGTTGTTCATAACAATGATGAGGAACATGTTGAGCATTTTTATTTAACGATAGAAAATAAGCTTAAAAAATTAAAAAAACAAGGACTTACTAATAACGAGATTGATGATATTTTAAACCTTGATATAGAAGGTTATTTTAGAAAATATATTAGTGAGTTAAAAGGTACGTTTAGAAAAGATGAGATTTCAAAGATTGTTGATAAGAGAGTTGTTGATGTTGTTGAAGAGGCTTTAGGTTATGCAGCAAAAGAACTTGGAAGAGAGTTTGGGGAAAAAGTTTATTTTGGATTAGCACTTCATTTACAAGGAAGTATTGAGAGAATTATAAATGGAAATGAAATTTATCACCCAAAACTTAATAAGGTAAGAAAAGAATACAGAAAAGAGTTTATGGTAGCTATGGAAATAGCAAAACTTATAGAGGATAAATTTGAAATAGCGATTTCTCTTGATGAAATAGGATATATAACTATGTTTCTTGCAACGGATGCTGATAAGTTTGAGAAGAAAAATGAAGAGAAAGTTGCAGTACTTGTTATAATGCATGGAAGAGCAACAGCTACAAGTATGGTAGAAGTAGCAAATACTTTTATTGGTGATGAGTATGTTCAAGCTTTAGACATGCCACTTGATATGAAGGCTGAGATAATGTTTGAAAAAGTTAAGCATAAAGTTAAAGAGATGAATACAGGCAGGGGGGTAATTATTCTTGCTGATATGGGGTCACTTGTTAACTTTGGGGATATTATAAAAGAAGAAACAGGGGTTAATATAAAAACTGTTGATATGGTTAGTACACTTGCAGTTATAGAGGCGGGAAGAAAAGCTTTGAATGGTAGAGATTTAACTTCTATATATGAGTCATGTTCTGATATAAGTAAATTTGGTCTTAGATATGTAGTTGAAAAAGAACAAAGAAAAAATCTTTGTATTGTGACAACATGCTTTACTGGTGAGGGTTCAGCAGCAAGACTTAAAAAGTTTATAGAAGAAAAGCTTGTTAATATAGAGAGAGTTAATGTTATTCCAATGAATATATTAGAAAGAGAAAAGTTCATAGAAAGCCTTTCAGAGGTTAGAGCAGAAAATAAAGTTCTTGCTATAGTTGGAACTGTAGATATGGATGTAGAGAATATTCCTTTTGTTTCAGGTGCTGAGATATTTACAGGTGAAGGTCTTATAAAGCTTAATAAAATGGTTAAAAGAGAAATAGACTATGATCAAATAGCCGAATCGTTGAAAACTCAAATTAAAGACATAGATTCATATGAGCTAGTACATAATATAAGGCTGGCTATTGGAGATATGGAGAATAACTTAGAACTTGTGATTGATGATGATGCAAAAATGGGAATGCTTATGCATATGGGATTCCTTGTTGATAAGATTAAAAAAGGAAGAAAAGAAACTTTATTTGTTAATCTTAATGAGTATAGAGCAAAGAATAGTAAAGCATTTATAATGGTTAAACAAAGTTTGAAGTTAGTAGAAAGAGAATATAAAGTAAGTATTGGGGAAAATGAAATCGCATTTATAGTAAAAATGATACTAAATAATAGTATTTTTAAATAAAAAATATTTAAAATTTAATAGTGTGTTTAAAAAAAACAGTGTGTAAAATTTGCACACTGTTTTTTTGCATTTTTACTGAAATAATAAATGGCTTAAATACTAGGTTTGAGGGATAAAAAACTTTTATTTGTGTAAAATAAAAGTTGGCACGCAAATTGCTCTATATATAAGCATAGTTAAAAAGAAATAAACAAAACAAAAAATAAAAAAACGGAAGAAGTAGTTAATACTTCGTAGGAGGATTTACTTATGAAAAATATATTATTAGTATGTTCAGCAGGAATGTCAACAAGCTTATTAGTTACTAAAATGGAAGCAGCAGCAAAAACTAGAGGAATAGATTGTCACATAGAAGCAGTTGCAGAAGCAGATGCTATAAACAAAGTAGACAATATCGACGTATTATTATTAGGACCTCAAGTTAGATTCTTATTAAAGAAATTCCAAGGTTTAACAGAAGGTAAAAATGTACCAGTAGAAGTAATTGAAACAATCGCTTACGGAACAATGAATGGTGATAAAGTATTAACAAGAGCTTTAGAGTTAATCGGTTAATATTTAATATAAATTAGAAATTAGTTTAAGTTATATCAAGTTATATTTATAAGAAGGACGTGAATTTAATGGAAGAAATAATCATGAATCTTATCATACACAGTGGGGAAGCTAGAAGTTACGGAATGGAAGCTATGGGATTAGCTAAAGAAGGTAAAATTGCAGAAGCTAGAGAATTAATAACTAAAGCATCAGAGCAATTAGCTGAAGCGCACAAATCACAAACTGCTTTAATCCAAGGCGAAGCTGGTGGAAATAAAACAGAAGTTTCATTATTACTAGTACATGCTCAAGATCACTTAATGACATCAATGACATTAAAAGATTTAGCATCAGAAATAATAGACTTACATGAAAAAATAGATAACAAGTAATTTGTTTATATGAAAGCTCTAATATTAGTATTAGGGCTTTCTTTATATAATAAAGTACAATAGATAAGGATCAAGGTGGGGAAGATAATGAATTATATTATAGGTGTTGATGGTGGAGGTACTAAGACAGAGGCAGTTGCTTATGACTTAGAAGGAAATGTTTTAAAGGTATCTTTAAAAGGTTTTGCAAATCTACTTAATAATAAAGAAGAAGCTTTAAAAAATATACATGACTCAATTAAAGATCTTACAGATGAGTATGGAATGGAAAGTTTAAAAGGTTTATATCTTGGGATTGCAGGTTCAGAAACAGCTGAAAATACAAAACTTATAAAAGATATGGCAGATAAATTTTTAGATACAGCTATAGTTATGAATGATGGAGAATTAGCACTAAAAGCTATGCTTGAAGGTGAAGATGGTATTTTAACTATTGCAGGAACAGGGTCAATATCATTTGGAGTAAAAGGCGATAATAGAATCAGATGTGGTGGATGGGGACACCTTTTAGGTGATGAAGGTTCAGCATATAAAATTTCTATTGAAGCAATAAAAAGAATGATTTTTGAAAATGATAATAATTTAGAAAAATCAGCTCTTACAGAAAAATCAATGGAACATCTTAAAATAAGTAGCGCAGATGAGGTAATTCCATTTGTATATTCAGCTACTAAGGATGAAGTTGCAAAACTTGCACCAGTAGTTTCAATACTTGCAGAGGCAGGCGATGAAATTTCTATAGCTATAATGAATGCAGAAGGTTTAGCACTTGCTAAAACTACTGAGAATACATACAAGAAACTTGGATTTGATAAATGTTCAATAGGTCTTGTAGGTGGAGTTATAAGAAAAAGCAAAATTGTAAGAGAAGTTTTTGAAAAATACTTAGGTGAAAATATTAATGTAGTATCATATGTTGATTCAGAAGTTTCAGCAGCAAAAGGTGCTTATTATATATACTTAAAAGAAAATAAATAAAAATTACTTTTAAGAGGTAAAAATAAATAAGAGTAGGAGTGGCTTAATATGAGAAGACTTGGAATATCAGTATATCCTAACAAAGATAACATTCAAGAGGTTGTAGACTATGTACATTTAGCGGGAAAGTATGGATTTGAAAGAATCTTTACATGCTTAATATCAGCTACAGAAAGACCTTTAGATGAAGTAATAGCAGAGTTTAAAATAGTTTTAAAAGCAGCAAACGAAGAAAAAATGGAAGTTATTGCTGACCTTGATCCTGCTGTTTTCAAAATGCTTGGTGGTTCAATAACTGACTTAAAAGCATTTAAAGAGATGGGACTTTCAGGTATCAGACTTGATGCTGGTTTTAGTGGACATGAAGAATCAATAATGTCATACAATAAGTATGGATTAAAAATAGAGCTTAATGTAAGTAACGGAAACAAATATGTAGAGAATATTCTTTCATATGCAGCAAATAAAGAAAATATATATGGATGTCATAACTTCTATCCTCATGTTTACACAGGATTATCTTATGAGCATTTCATAAAAACAAGTAAGCAATATAAAGATTTAGGAATTAAAACAGCTGCTTTTGTAGATTCAAAAGATGCAACTCATGGACCATGGCCTGTATCAGAAGGGCTTTGTACTCTTGAAGAGCACAGAACTATGCCAATAACTGTTCAGACTAAGCATTTATTTGCAACAGGTTTAATTGATGATGTTATAATAGCTAATGCTTTTGCATCAGAAACTGAATTAAAAGCTTTAAGTAAGCTTAATAAATCAATGATTACTTTAACAGCTGAAGTTTTTGAAGAAACATCAGAGCTTGAAGAAAAAATTATATTTGAAGAGCACCACTTTAATAGAGGGGATGTTTCAGAGTATATGATAAGAAGTACTCAAAGTAGAGTTAAGTACAAAGGTGAAAAATTCCCACCTAAAAATACTAGAGAGATAAAAAGAGGAGATATATTAATCGACTCAGATTTATATGCTAGATATGCAGGGGAACTTCAAGTTGCTTTAAAAGATATGAAAAATTCAGGTAAAACAAGTGTAGTTGGAAGAATAGCAGAAGATGAGATATTCTTATTAGACTATATTACACCTTGGATGAGTTTTGGTTTTTCAAAGAAAAAATAGATTTACACCATAAATTTTAATCAGATATAAAAGCCCGTACGAGTTTTGAACTTGTATGGGCTTTTTTGAAGTTATAAAGAATTATAAAGTTAATAAAATATGAATATTATTGATAAAAGTTAACTAAATGATTAAGTTAGTTAACAGAATGTAATTTAAAGTGGCATTACACTAACAGAGTGTAAAAATA
Source organism: uncultured Clostridium sp. (assembly GCF_947039605.1). GTDB lineage: Bacteria > Bacillota > Clostridia > Clostridiales > Clostridiaceae > Sarcina. Next base: position 10,280 of record NZ_CAMQZG010000008.1, on the reverse strand, counting down.
GAAGTATTTTACATTGCAAGTGTGTAAGAATTTGTCGAATTCAAAAATGGCTTAAATAAAGGGTTTAAAGAACATTGGTCTATACAAATAAGTAGAACTTAAAGTTGGCACAGTTATTGCTACTATATATAAGTGTAAGAACAAAAGAGAGAGTACGTTATAAGAGAAAAGAAGGTGGGAGTAAAATGATAAAGAAGTTAAAGATAGTTACAATTGGTGGGGGATCAAGTTACACACCAGAACTTGTAGAAGGATTTATAAAAAGATATGACAGATTACCAGTTTCAGAATTATGGCTGGTTGATATAGAGGCAGGAAGAGAAAAATTAGAAATTGTAGGAAACCTTGCAAAGAGAATGGTAGAAAAAGCAGGAGTTCCTATGGAAATTCATATTACTTATGATAGAAGAGAAGCATTAAAAGGTGCAGATTTTGTTACAACGCAAATGAGAGTAGGTCTTTTAGATGCAAGAGTAAAGGATGAAAGAATTCCTTTAAGCCATGGAGTTATAGGACAAGAAACTAACGGAGCAGGTGGAATGTTTAAGGCATTCAGAACAATTCCAGTTATTCTTGAAATAGAAAAAGATATTGCAGAGCTTTGTCCTAATGCTTGGCTTATAAACTTTACTAACCCAGCAGGGATGGTTACAGAGGCACTTAATAGATATGGTGCAAGACAAAATGGAAAATATATTGGATTATGTAATGTTCCAATAGGAATGGAAAAAGCAGCAGCAGGAGTTTTAAATGTTAAACATGAAGATTTAAATATGACTTTTGCAGGTTTAAATCATATGGTATTTGGAACTAAGGTAGAAGTTAATGGAGTTGATAGAACTAATGATTTAATTGAAGCATTAGCAAATGGTGAGATTGGTCAAATAGTTAGAAATATATCAGATTTCTCATGGAATCCAGAATTTATAAGAGGACTTGGAATGATGCCTTGTCCATATCATAAATACTATTACCAAAGAGAAAAAATGTTGCAAGAAGAGCTTAAAGAGTTTGCTAAGGGGCAAACAAGAGCTGAGGTTGTTAAAAGTGTAGAGGGAGAGTTATTTGACCTTTATAAGAATCCAGATTTAAAAGATAAACCTACACAACTTGAAAAAAGAGGCGGAGCTTATTATAGTGATGCTGCTTGTAGACTTATAACATCAATATATAATGATACACAAGATATTCAACCAGTAGATTTTAGAAATGGTGATTCAATATCAGATATAGACCCAGAGTCTGTAGTAGAAGTTTCATGTGTAATCACAAAGGATGGTCCAAAGCCACTTAAAATAGGTGAGTTACCACTTGCTTCAAAAGGGTTAATTCAAGAAATTAAGACTTTTGAAAGATTAGTAGTAGAAGCAGCTGTTGAAGGAAATATTGAAAAAGCAGTGCTAGCACTTACAATAAATCCTCTTGTAGCATCAGATTCTCTTGCTAAAACTTTAGTAGAAGAGTTATTAGAAGCTCACAAAGAATATTTACCACAGTTTAAAGAATACTTTGAGAAAAAATAAGACAAGTTACGTTACAAATTTAAATTAGAGTACGAGTAAAATTAAAATACATGTAGAAGAAAGAAATGACTTTAAGAATAACAAACAAGGGGGAAATACAGATGAAAAAGTTTTTTGATTTCATGGACAGATACTTTGTGCCGTATGCGGCTAAGGTGGGTTCACAAAGACACTTAGTGGCAATTAGAGATGGTTTCGTTACAATCAGTCCACTTATCATGGCAGGTGCATTTGCAACTTTATTAAATAATATAGGGTTTGAATGGTACCAAAACATGATGAATACAATATTCCCAGCTAACTGGAAAGATTTTGGTGGCGGAATATATGCAGGTTCACTTGCTATAATGTCAGTGCTTGCAGCATGTACAATAGCTTATCACCTTGCAAAAGGTTATGGCAAAGATGGTTTAGCAGCAGCTATGCTATCACTTGGATGTAATATGTTATTATTTACACCGAATGCAGATGGAAGTATTCCAGCAACATTCCTTGGTGGATCAGGATTATTCGTAGCAATTATAGTAGCATTAGTAGGTACAGAAATTTTTGTTAAACTTGCAGGAAACCCAAAATTAATCGTTAAGATGCCAGAAGGGGTTCCTCCAGCAGTAGCAAAATCATTCGCAGCATTAATACCAACAATTATTGTTATATCAATCGTAGCATTGGTTAAATATTTATTCGCATACGCAGGGATATCAAATATCCACGAAGCTTTATTTACAATAATACAATCACCACTTCAGAATATGGTAGGTAGTGTTTGGGGTCTTGTAATATTAATCATAGTTCAACAATTATTATGGTTCTTTGGATTACATGGTTCAAACATATTAGCTCCAATCATAAGTGCAGTATTATTACCACTTACAGAAGCAAATATGGCAGCAGCTCAAGTAGGTGGAGTACCAGAGCATATTATAAATAGCCAATTCCTTGATTCATTTGTAAATATGGGTGGTTCAGGAACTACAATCGCTTTAATAGTAGCTATATATATTGGTGGAAGAAAGAGTAAAACTCAAATGATGATTGCAAAACTTGGTACAGCACCAGGATTATTCAATATCAATGAGCCTGTTATATTTGGTATGCCACTTGTGCTTAACCCAATATACTTTATACCATTTATGTTAGCACCTCTTGCTTCAGGCTTAATCGCTTATGTAGCAACTTTAGTAGGAATAGTACCTCCGGTAACAATATTAGCATCATGGACAACACCTCCAATTCTTGGAGCTATACTTTCAACTAACTCAATCATGGGTGGAGTTGTAGCAGTAGTTTGTATCATAGTATCAGTGTTAATATACTTACCATTCGTTGGTATAGCAACAAAAACAGAGTTAGATTTAGAAAAAGCTAATAATGAAACAGTAGCTTAATTGATATAGCAAAACCTCGCAGAGAAAATCTGTGGGGTTTTCTTTTTAGAAAAAATCTATATTAGTTTTTTTTATAATTTTCATTTATAATAATCTATGGATTAAATAAAATATATCAAATTTACACATTATATGATGAAAATATAATAAACTAAGGAGAAAAGATGAAGAGTAATAAATTTACTAGAGCAGAACTAACTTTTGTATCATTACTTAGTCTTGCACTTGGGGTAAGACAATTAGCAACAGCACTTATATCGGCATACATCTCGAATTATGCACAGACGTTACAGTTTGGAACAGTTGAACTTGCAGCTATATCACTAGGTATATTTGGGCTTTTACAAGCAATATTCCAAATTCCATTTGGGGTTTTAAGTGATAAGCTAAATAAGAAGTTCATTATACTACTTGGATTATTTATGCTTGGGGCAGGACTTGTACTAACAGTAGTTAGTGATAATATTTATGTATTTATCTTTGCAAGAGGACTTCAAGGAGCGGGAGCAATAGCTGCATCAGCATTTGCATGGCTTTCTATGGGAGTTAAAGAGTCAAAGGTATCTAATGCTATAAATATTGCAGGGATAGGAATTGGACTAGCATCTGCTATTGGATTATCAGGTGGAACTATACTTGGTACATTCATGTCATTTGAGCAGTTAACATATTTAGACGCAGCTTGCGTTATAATTTCATTTGTACTTATATTAATTTTCTTAAAGACACCAAAAGTGGACGAGTCTAAGGAAGTTAAAAAAGGAAAGATGGACTCAGAATTTTGGGCTTATCTTGGAAAATTATTAAAGGTACAAGTATTTACACTTTTAAACATACAGTCATTCATAGCTAACTATGTGATAATGTCTATATTCTTTGTAGTACCAGAGTATCTTGAAAAGATACCAAATGGAATATCACATATGTGGGAGATATTTGTTCCTGCAACAATAATAGCGGTAATACTTATGAGATTCTCTATGAACTTTATAAGTAGAGGAAAGACAGGGGAGATATTTGTTATTTCACTTGCGTTAATGTGTGGAGGGATGGCATTCTTCTTATTAAATACCCACATAGTTTACTTAATAATAGGAACAACATTATTTATGATAGGGTATAACATTATAGTTACTTTAATTCCTACAATAACAAACAAAGTTATTGATAAGGATGAATATAGAGGGACTGTAAATGGAATAATAAATACATTCTTATACTTTGGGTCATTTGTTGGTTCAGTAGTTACAGGGGCTGTTTGGAGTCAGTTTGGAGCGGGAGTTGCCCTTTATTCAATAATAGGAGTAGCACTTATATCACTACTTATGGGGGTATATTTACTATTCACAAGTAAGGAATTAAAAGCAATAAAATAGATTGAAGGAAAGGCTTACAAGCAATTGTAGGTCTTTTTCTTTATTTAAAATACCGTTTAACTTATAAAAGTGACCACTTACTTAAAAACTGTCTCTAAATTAAATTTGATAGGATATAATCTTAGTATAGCTAGCGAGAAAATGAAATTTAAAAATAAAAGTGGTGAAAGGGAGGGATGAATTTGAAAATTGACTTAGATATTAATGATAATTATGAAGAAGTGACGGTGGTAATAAAAGCACCAAGTATTGATGATGTTGTCATGGATATTATGGAAAAGCTTAAAAGTGAAAGCAAAAAAGAAAAAAGCATAGTAGGAAAGAAAAATCAGAAGGTTTATATTTTAAATCCAAAGGATATCATTATGTTTTATAGTGAGGAGCAAAAAGTTTTAGCTGATACGAGTGAGGGAAGTTTTGAAATTAAAATGAAACTGTATGAAATTGAGGAACTTTTAGCAAAGACATCTTTTGTTAGAATATCTAAATTCACGATAGTGAATGTAAAGAGAATAAATAATATAGAGCTTTTCTTTAATGGTAGTTTAATTATAAATTTATCAAATGGAAAGCAAGAGACTATATCAAGAAGATATGTTAAACAAGTAAAAGAATTTATAGGCATGGAGGGAAAGTAAAATGAAATATATTAAAGGTTATATTAAGTTATTTATTAAAGGAGTTCCAATTGGAGTTTTAATGGGACAAATATTTTTAACTATTGCAATGGTTATTTCAAAAAGTAGTATAAATTACGATGCTTTATTAGAGCAGAATATTTTAGCCGCATTAGTTGGAGGATACTGTTTTGGAACCTCAATAATTTATAGAGTAGAAAGTTGGAGTCTTTTAAAACAAACTGTAGTGCAGAGTGTAGCTTTATTACCATATTTACCATTTGCTTGGTATGTTGGTTGGATGCCAAGAAATACAACTGGTATAATAGCAAGTATTGTATTTTATATAATTTTTAGCGTTGTTACTTGGCTAATATTTAAAAATAAATATAAAAAATATGAGCAAGAACTAAATGCAGACTTAAAAAAATGGAATAAATAATAGAAGGCAACTTATAATTTCTAATAATTATAAGTTGCCTTTACTTTTATATTAACATTTAGAACAATCTTCAAAACCTTGTGCTTTTGCATCTGATAATGAAATTTGTCTAGCTTTAGCAGGATTCATTCTACCACAGTTATTTTTACTATGATATTTTTCACCAGTAGCAGATAACCATACCATTCCACCTTGCTCTGGAGCTGGTGTTGGGTCAGGTTTTACAGTTTCAGTAGGCTTATCTGATGAACTATTGTTTGAATTATTATTTGAATTAGTGTTTGATGATGATTCATTAGAAGGTTTATTTTCTACAACTTTATCATTACTTGGAGTTGTTACAGGCTTTTTAACTTCTTCCTTTTTCTCACCATCTCTGTAAGAGTAGCTACCATCTTTACAAGCAGTTTCTACACCTTTTCCAGTAGATTTAAATACTACATTTCCACATTCATCAGTTCTGTGTATTTTTACACTATCTGATTTAAGTCTATCCATAACAACTTTATGTGGGTGATTATATTTATTGTCATCTCCAACAGTTATTACTGCAAATTCAGGATTAACTTTATCAAGAAAACTTTGAGTTGTGCTTGATTTTGAACCATGATGTCCAACTTTTAAAACATCTACATCAGAGACTTGTGATAAAATTTCAGATTCTGTTTCCTTTTCAGCATCTCCTGTGAATAAAAATTTATCTTCACCATTAACATAGAGTGTAACTAAAGATTCTTCATTAGTATCAGAACCTCCATTAGTATTAAGCATTTGCATGTAAGCACCATTTCCAAGGTCAAACTTAGCATTTGCAAGTGGTACACTTGGAGAGAGTTTTTTTGCACTTATTGAGTTTATAAAGTCTTGGTAAGTTTTTGTATCTTCATCACCATTAGATACAAGAACTTGACCTATTTCTAAATTATTTATAACAGAATCAAGTCCGCCGATATGGTCAGCATGATTATGACTTGCTACAAGATAATCTATTTTTTTTATTCCTTGATTTTTTATATATTGAACAATTGAATTTTCATCATTGTTATCTCCACCATCTATAAGAATATTTTTTTCACCTTTGATTAAGATAGCATCACTATTTCCAGTATTGATAAAGTGAATTTCACTATCTTTAAAAGCTTGAACTTGTGAATCTTTAACCTCTTCAACTTGTTTATTGGTATCTGTGTTTTCTGAAGTTGTAGGCTCTGGTGTTGAGGTACTTTCAATTGCTGGTTTATTATTTTTTTGTGTAGTTTGAGTGGTTTCTATAGCAGCAGAACTTCCGCACGCAGTAAATAGTAGTGTAGCGGCTGTTATAGCACTAAGTGCTAACATATTAATACTTTTTCTTTTCATTTAAATTATCCCCCCTTATTTTCCATACAATAAAGATTGTATAACCTTAAAATAAAGTCCCTATTAATAGGATGTAAAATAAGTGTAATAATAAATTATTTTTAAAAAAGAAACCACCTATAAAATTGTTTAAAACAGTTTTATAGGTGGTAAGTATTTTATAATTTATTGGTTGATAAAAATTTTTCTAAAACATCATCTGCTAGAAGATGTTCTTTTTTAGGTGTATGTTCTTTCTTTAAGTCTCTTTTATGAGCTATTTTAGCATCATGTAATTTCCTAGCTTCTTGTCTATCTAAAGCATGTTCTGCTCTTTCCTTAATACTCATACTCATTAGAGCTTCTTCTTTAAGGATTTCTAATTCTTCTAAATTCTCTATACCATGTCTTACTAAATCTTCTTCTTTATGTATAATATCTATTATTTTATCTTTAAACATTCACGTCACCATCCTTACCTGATTTTTTATAGTTTATAGTTATAATAGTATGTTGAAGTATAAAAAAATTAAAGTATAAATAATTACAGCTTATTTACAAGTCTATAAAGTTTAAAATAGTGTGTAAAGACTTATTAGGGCAGAGTTAATACACACTTAAATGTGTAAAAATAAAAAACAATATAAATGGCTTGTTAACTAGCTTTACAAAGAAGTAACAAAATTAATAAATTTGGCATGAAAATTGCTATAATAATAAGTATACTTTTAATATTGTTTTATTGTGTATTGTTAAGAAATAAGCTTTTTTAGTATCAAGTTTATTATGAAAAGAAATGAAAATGTTTACTGAGACTAAAAAGTAGCTTTACATACTACCGAAATGATATTAAAATATTTAGGATGTCTAATTAATTAAATTAGTGATTACAAAAGAAAAAATAAGGAGGACAAACATATGAAGAAATTTATCGAATGGATGGAAGAACATTTCATTCCTATCGCAGCTAAAGTTGGTGCTGAAAAACACCTTGGAGCGATTAGGGATGGATTTGTAGCAATTATACCTATCATTATGGCTGGTGCTTTCGCAATATTAATTAATAACTTTGCATGGGAAAGTTACCAACATCTTATGACGACAATATTTGGACATGACTGGAAATCTTGGGGAGGTGCAATTTGGAACGGTTCATATGCAATTATGAGTTTACTGATTTCATTTACAGTTGCATACAACCTAGCTAAGGCAAGAGGAAAAGATGGACTAGCTTCAGGATTAGTTTCTGTTGCAGCGTTTATTATATTCTTTGGTGATTTATCAAAAACATCATCATTCCTTGGTACAAACGGATTATTACTTGCAATCATAGTTGCTTTAATAGTTGGAGATTTAATGTGCTGGTTACTTGGTAACAAAAGACTTGTAATGAAAATGCCGGCTGGAGTTCCACCTGCAATTGCAAGATCATTTGCATCATTATTCCCTGCTATTATCATAATGGTAATCGCAGCTTCAGTAGAAAGATTATTTGCACTTGTAAGTGCAGAGAGTTTACCAGTATTTATCTATCAAATAATTCAAGCACCACTACAAGGTGTTGTTGGATCATTCTGGGGAGTACTTGTACTTATAGCAGTTATTCAAATATTATGGTTCTTTGGACTTCATGGTTCAAACATGATGTTACCTATCGTAAACGGTGTGTTATTACCACTTACTATAGATAATATGCATAGAGTTGCAGAAGGATTAAAACCATTATATATCGTTAATGACCAGTTCCTTAACTCCTTTGTATTCTTAGGTGGGGCAGGAGCTACAATAACACTTATTATTGCTATATTTATAGTTAATAAGACTAGAAAGAAAAAGAGTGAGGTTCAGCTTGTAATTTCAAAAATTGCACTTGCACCTGGTATCTTTAACATAAATGAGCCACTTATATTTGGTATGCCAATATGTTTAGATCCAATATACTTTATTCCATTCTTATTGGTACCTTTATTAAATGCAGTAATTGCATTCTTTGCAATGACATGGCACTTAGTACCATTAGTACAACTTGAAGTAAGTTGGACTCTTCCACCTATTTTAAGTGGAGCATTAGCTACTAACTCATGGCAGGGTGCAGTATTATCAATATTACTTCTTGTAATAGACGTTATAATCTACATGCCATTTGTAATGATAGCGGCAGATAGAGATGTTAAAAATATGGAAGAAGCTGTAGCAGCAGAACAAGCAGCAGCTGAAGCTAAAAACTAATATAGATTAGAAGGATTCACAAATTGTGGGTCCTTTTATTTTTTTATATTGTTAATTCATTTTTAGATTAACTAAAAAATACCCTTAGATTTTAAAAATCTAAGGGTATTTTTATGCTATCTATAGCAATAAAAGTTACTTATTCTTTTAATTGGTATGCTAAAAAATTTCCATTTATAGTTTTTCCATTTCCACCCTGAAAGAGTATTATGACTTACATAGGTTGGATAGCACCAAAATGACCTTCCATTACGTAGCCATAAATAAGTGTATCTGTAAGTACAATATTTGAGCTTTTTATTATAATGATCGCTATAGTGAGAAGAGTGGTCTGAATTATAGTAAGGTATTTTAACAATACCTTGTGAGTGATAACTTGGGTGTTTTGATGGTGGATATCCCATATTAAAAGGTGTTGGAACACCACTTTGCTGATAATGGTTATTATGAGAACTATGATTACTTGGGAATTTGTATGGCCCATGGTTTTTATCTATAGATTTATATTTTTTCTTTTTCTTTCTATCATCATCTTCAAAAGAATCTTCTACACTATCAGGAAGTCTAAAATCTTTGTCAGATGTCTCTAAAAAATCTTCTGTATGTTGAGATAGTAATTCTATTTGTTCTCTATCTAATATTTCAAATTCACCAATCCCATTAGGATTATCTTTTTCTTGATAAATTACTTTCATGGTTATTCCTCCTTATCTTCTGCAAGTAAAGGCTTCAACTTTAGATATATCTACTCCAAAGTAAACCCAATCTTTAATATATTTATTCCATCTCCAACCTACGAATGAAACATGGTCAAGATAAAATATATAAGACCAATATTCTTTTTCATCATTTTGCCAAATATAAGTTAGTTTATTTAAACATACTGATAAAGCCTGGGGACTAACAGCATAAGTTGGATAGTCAGCTGCACCAATTTTTTGCTGTTGAATGACAAATTCAGAGTTCTTTGGTGGAACTTCTTTTGGTGGCAATTGCATAGGTTTTATTTTACTAGATACATTAGAATCATCACTACGTAGGCTGTTTCTTTTTAAGTTTTCATCAATAGTGATATCTTTTTTCACAACTTCTTTTGAAATACATTCAATAACATCATCTGGATTTTCGATACTTGAATCAACTTCTTCTTCATTAATTTTTTCAGGAAGTTCTTCAGTAATACCTCTTCCAAACAGAGTATTAAAATCTTCTGGGTAAAAAATTTCCATATTAAATTTCTCCTGTCTAAAGTTATATCAATAATATATTATGAAAGGATTTTAATTAGGTGATAAAAATAAAAAAACTGTCTCAAATTTAACTTAATTTGAGAGAATTCTCCCACTTCAAGCTTTAGCTAAGTGGTG
>NZ_CAMQZG010000007.1 GCF_947039605.1 uncultured Clostridium sp. | reverse complement strand
GAAAAAGGTACATTTCTATATTTTAGAAATGTACCTTTTGTCTACAATCTGAAAGAACTAGTTTAAACTAGTTCTTATATTTAATCTTCTTTTTCATCTGATATTAAACTATCTAAATAAAATAATTGAAATATACAACCTTCTTCTGACTTAGACATTGGGCATTCTTTATCGCATGTTTCTAATTTATTATTGCTTGACCAAAAAGGACACCTCTCCATAAACTCTCTCCCCCAAACCTCTTAATGTATATATTTACAGTATATTTCAAAAAATAACTTTTAGGAAGTTTTTTCTTGAAAATTTTACATTTTATCTCTATATTACCAAAATAAAGTTGATAATTAATTAAATAACTTTACAGTAATTAAAGTTTTAGCAATAATCCACAAATTAGAATTATTGCTAAAATTTTAACTTCATATTTTAAAATTATAAAATATTCATTTTTATATCATATTTTTTTTATTAAACTTGGCTTACTAAAATAAAAACCTTGAAATAAATCATATCCTCGTTCTACAGCTTCTATATAATCATTTAGTGTTTCTATTTTTTCTGCTAAAAGAATTTTTTCTAATGATTTATATTTTTCAAAAATTTCAATTCTTTCATGTTTATTATTTAAAATAAAATCTACTTTAATTATATCTATATATTTTATTACCTTAGATATATCTTTTCCAACAACTAAATCATCAATCGCTATTATGTATCCTTGCTTTTTTAGTTCTTTACAATTTCTAATAACATCTTCATTAAATTCAACATCCTCTAAAATTTCTATTATAAACTTACTTTTATTAATAGACCCTGCTAAATTCTCTAATATATTATCCTCACTAAAATTAATAAAACCAATTTTACTTTCTAATACATTATCAATCCCAGCTTTTTCAATATTTGATAATAGTTTTTCTGTATAATTAACTGTATCTTTTTTAAAAAAGTTTTCTTGATCCTTCCTAAATAACAACTCATATGCTACTATCTCTCTATTCTTGTTAAAAATAGGCTGTCTTGCTATATAACTATCCATCCTTCCCCCTATATGAAAAAAACTGAGTTATAACTCAGCTTTATCTTGAATTCTTTAATACTGTTAGTTCTATTAATTCATTTTGAAATGCCTTTAACAAAGCTTTTTCTAAAACTTTTTCAGTATCAAAATTTTCTATATCTGTACAAATAGCAAAAACTTTATGAGTTTCGCCCTTTGCATTCTTATACGTTAATGTAACATTTGGTTTATCATATTCTATCTTTATTACTTTTACTCCCCAACTTAATGTTGCATAGTCTTCTTCTATTGTTAATTTACTCATTGCTTTTAACCTTTGCTCTTCTTTTATTGGATCATTAATTATAAAAAGTTCATCTCCTACTTTATACTTAGACATAATTGCTTACAAAATTCATTTTGAACTTTGTAATTTCACCCCCTTAAAGTTTAGTAAATTAAATATTTTATCTCTTACCTTATTATACCATATTTCTTCCTTTATTTCAAATAATATACATTTTTAATTTATTAAATATTTGTTAGTAATTAATATACTTTTTTATGATATACTCCTTAATACATTCCTTTTTATAGAATATATCAAATTTTCATACTATTTAAAAAATAATAATTATTATTTTTTAATAAATACTAATTGACATAGATTATCTTCTATTATAGAATTAAGATAAGAGAAATATTAATAAAATGTGAGAGGATGTTTAAAATGGAGAATATAACAAAAATATTCAGAGAAAAAAAACTAAAATTAACACCACAAAGAATCGCTGTTTATAAGTATCTACAAAGTACTTGTGATCATCCATCTGCGGAGGTTATCTATAAAGCATTACAAGAAAACTACCCAACTATGAGCCTAGCTACTGTCTATAAAGCATTAAAAACTTTAGTAGAAGTAGATTTAATAAATGAATTTAATGTTGGTGAAGGTAACTTTAGATATGACTCTAACTTATCAGACCATGCACATGTACAATGTATAAACTGTTCAAAAGTTGAAGATTTCCATGGAATTGATCTAAATGCTTTAGATAGAGAAGCTGAGAAATTATCTAACTTTAAAATATTAAATCGCAAATTATTCTTTTATGGAATATGTGATAAATGCACACATGAAAGCAATGAATAATTATAGGCAAGCCATATAGATTAAATTTCTATATGGCTTTTTTATTTACATAATAATTTATGAATGTTTAAGTTTATATTACATATACTTAAACTGAGGTGAATTATTATGAACTTTAAAAAATATTTAAAAATATTTTCATATACTTTTTTTATAATAGGTGTATTAATATTATTTTATAAAAGTAAATTTTTTGGCCCGTCAATAGTTCCAACTATGGCATTGCCTACAACTTCTAAAACTGTAAAATATGACTTAAATGGCGATAACTCTAAGGACCTTATTTATATTACTGCAAAAGATAATAAATATTATATTGAAATAAGTATTAATAATAAAACTTTCTTTTTAAATGAAAAACAACCTTTGAATACACTTGGAAATTACTATGAATTCGCACCACTACAACTTAACATTAATGATATTTCAAGAGATAACTTACCAGAAATATTTATACAGTCTTTTGATGAGGGAAGTCCTATTCAACATATATATACATTTTCTGATAATGAATTTAAAGATATATTCTGTTCAACCAATAATTCTTTAGGTATATTAGATTCTAAAAATACAAAATCACCTAAATATATTTCATTTGACCTAGATAATATAGATGAAACATTACAAAAACATATGCTATTAAATTCAACACCTAAAAATATATCTTATGATGATATTGAAATCCCTGGAATCTCTACTATTAATAATTTAATTACTTATATAGCAACAGATACACCTATTGGTAATATTTTTTTTGAAAATACGCCCCAAAGTACATATAATGAATTAGATTCACTAGATAAATCCGAATATAATTTTTCATTGCTTGATTGTTTTTTTCTTGATACTGCTTGGAATTTAGATGGCTCTATAACTAATTTAAATTGGAAAATACGTATTAAAGCTGATTCAATTGAATCTAGAGAAATTTCACTTTTAGAACTTAATGTTTCTCTTGGAAAAATAGATAATAAATTTTTAATTAATAATCTTAAAGTAAAAAAGATCACTAATTAAAGTGACCTTAAGATGGATGCTTATATAATTTTAATATTCTATTTCACCATTTTTGTACATTTCTATAACTCGTTCTAAAAATCTTGCTTTTTTAGGATTAACAACACTTTTTATGATAAGTAACATTTCTATATTTTCATCTGTTCCATAATTATTGTTAAAATTACCATTATTAGGGTTATTATTAAAATTGTTGTTATTCCCTAAAACACTATTATTATTTATATCCATATTATTTAGCATAGATTTTATATTTCCAAAATCCATTTGCGAATTATTTGAATTAGGCATATTTAATCCACTATTATTTTGAAGTACTCCTGCTAAACTATTAATATCAAAGCCATCCTGATTCATAGCTCCCATTATAGAAGATATTTTATTCATATCTATATTACTACCTTTTAACATTTCCATTATCTGAGGATTGATTCCAAACCCACCATTATTCTCATTGTTTTTTTTATCTCTATGCTTCTTTTTTGACATACAAGCTTCCACCCCTTATGTATTAGTTTATTTTTTTGGAGGGCTTTAAGCCCTCCATCTTTACTTTTTTATCATAAAAAAGTAATAAGATTAAATTAGTAGTCTAGCACTTTTCTATTACTACTGGGTATATTCTTTTTTAGTAATTACTAACAGAAACCTCTATTGTTGTTATTGTTTCCATTACATAAATATAATAAAAATATTAGTGATGTTAAGTTGTTGTTCCCATTACCACATCCACAGTGATGTTTTTTAGATGATTTACTATGACAACAGTTTCCACCGCCTAAAATATTTCCACCACAGTTTCCGCCACCTAATAATAATAATAATAGTATACTGTCTATTCCGCCATTGTTACATCCATTGTTGCATCTGTTATTGCATCCATTGTTACACCCGTTGTTACATCCACAATTTCTTGGCAAGTTACAACCACAATTTCCTTCGTTATTTACTCCGTTAAGAATTTCATTTAATTCCATGAGTTTATCCTCCTCGTATTTTGTTTTATTTTGTTTTGTTTTATAGTATATACTATTCCCTTTCCTTATTTTTGACACTAAAAATAAAAAAAAGAACGAAAAATTTTTTTCGTTCTTTTTTAATATTAAATTTCTTCTATATCACTAAATATTTTATCTATTATTTCTTCTTTTCCTTTTTTATTAAGAGCTGAGAAGAATAATAACTCTTCGTCTTTAGGCATACCTAAAGTTTCTCTTATTAGCTTTTCTGCTTTTGGTGCATCATTATTAGATATTTTATCTCTCTTTGTTGATACAACTTTACAATCATAACCATAATGTTTAATCCAATTATACATAAGGATATCATCCTCATTAGGCTTACGTCTACAATCTACTAAAAGAATAACTCTCTTTAATGGCTCTCTCTCTACTAAATAATTTTCTATTGTTTGACCCCAACTTTCTTTTTCAGTTTTAGATACCTTAGCATATCCGTATCCTGGTAAGTCAACTAAATAAAATTCATCATTTAATATAAAGAAGTTTATAAGTTTAGTTTTTCCTGGTGTTTGACTGACCTTAGCAAGTCCTCTTCTATTTGTAAGTGCATTTATTATTGATGATTTCCCAACATTTGATCTACCAACAAATGCAACTTCTAAAAGACCTGTTTCTGGATATTGATGCTTCTTCACTGCTGAAGTGACAAATTCTGATGTATTAATTTTCATATTTACTCTCCTACTACTAATGCACTTTTAAGTACATCCTCTATTTCTTTTGCTATTATTATATTTAATTTTGATTTTATATTTTTGGGTATATCTTTTAAATCTTTTTTATTAGCATTTGGAATAATTATAGTTTTTATCCCTATTCTATTCGCTGCTAAACATTTTTCTTTTAATCCACCTATTGGTAACACTCTTCCTGTTAAAGTTATCTCTCCAGTCATAGCTACGTCACCTTTTACAGGTTTATTAGATAATGCTGAAACTAGTGCTGTAGTCATTGTTACACCTGCTGATGGACCATCTTTTGGAACTGCACCCTCTGGAACATGAATATGTATATCTTTATTTTTATAAAAATCTTTATTCTCAATTCCAAATTTTTCACAATTACTTCTTACTAAGCTATATGATGCTTTTGCTGACTCTTTCATTACATCACCAAGCTTTCCTGTAAGTTCAAGCTTTCCTGTACCATCCATTACGTTCACTTCCACTGGTAATGTATCACCACCATATGCAGTCCATGCAAGTCCCATAACAACTCCAACTTTACTATCAGAAACAATATCATATGAGTATAATCTACTACCTAAATATTTTTCTATCATATTAACACTTATGCTCAAAGATTTTTTATTAGCTTCAACTAATGCTCTCATTGCTTTTCTGACAAGCTTAGCTAGTACCCTATCTAGCTCTCTAACACCCGATTCCCTAGTATAATAGTTTACTATTTCTTTCACCACTGAATCTGATATTTTAATAATACTACTATCAACACCATGTTCTTTTAAAACTTTTGGAACTAAATATTTTTTAGCTATATTAAACTTTTCTTCATAAGTATAACCCGAAACATCTATTATTTCCATCCTATCAAGAAGTGGTCTTGGAATTGTATCTAGAGTATTTGCAGTTGCAACAAATGTTACCTTGCTTAAATCTGCATCTAGCTCTAAGTAATGATCTCTAAACTGACTATTTTGATTAGTATCTAAAACCTCTAACATAGCTGCATATGGATCACCTTTATACTCAGCTGACATTTTATCTATTTCGTCTAATAAAAATACTGGATTCATACTTCCTGATTTTTTTATTGATTCAATTATTCTACCAGGCATTGCTCCAACATATGTTTTTCTATGCCCTCTAATTTCTGATTCATCTTTTATTCCACCAAGTGATACTCTTACAAAATCTCTATTCAATGATTTGGCTATACTTGATGCTATTGATGTTTTTCCAACCCCTGGTGGCCCAACTAAACAAATGACCGGACTTCTAAGTGATTTGCTCACCTTTTTAACTGCTAAATAATCTAATATTCTCTCTTTTACATCTACAAGACCATAATGATCTTCATTTAAAATTTCTTTAGCTTTCTTTATATCAATAATTTCTTTTTTACTTTTTCCCCATGGAATATCAAGTAAATTGTCCAAATATGTTCTTATAACACCACTTTCCTGTCCGCTACTAATATTGCTTTTTAATCTTGCTAATTCATAATTTGCCTTTGTACTAACTTCTGATGGTAATTTTTTATTTGCAATTTTTTTCTCATATTCTAAGATTGCTTTTTTATCTTCTTCACCCTCACCAAGTTCTTCTTGAATAGCTTTTAATTGTTCTCTTAGATAATATTCTTTTTGAGCCTTATCAGCTTTTTTAGTAACTTTAGCTTTTATTTTTTTTTCAAGTGAAATTATCTCTTTTTCACCTTTAATATGAACTAACATTTTTTCAATTCTTTCTTTAACTGATAATAATGCTAATATTTCTTTTTTATCTTTTTCTTCTAAAATTATGTAAGAAGATATTATATCAACTACCTTACTAGCTTTTTCAATTTCATCTAAACTTGAAATCAGCTCTTTTACAGGTGCTCCTGTAAGATTTAAAAATAGAACAAATTCTTCTTTTAAAGTTCTTATTAATGCTTCTAATTCAATATCACTTACATTATCTTCTTCAACCTTCTCAACAACACCAAAAAGCAACTCTTCTTCGTTCTCAATAGATATTATACTTGCTCTATTAAGGCCTTCAACTAAAACTCTTTTTGTCCCATCAGGAAGATTTACTACTTGTTTTATTTCACAAATAGTACCTATTTTTATAATATCATCTATATTTGGATCCTCTGTTTCATCACTTTTTTGTGGGACTAAAAATATTTCACAAGTAGCATTCATAGCTTCTTCTACAGCTCTTGCTGATTTTTTTCTACCAACATCAAAGTAAGTTATCATACTAGGAAAGACACTCATGCCTCTTAATGGTATAAGAGGTAGTCTTTTTACGCCCTCTTTCATAATCTATTCCCTCCAACTTATTTTATTTTCTAATATCTAAAAAGTATACACAGAATATAATTTTTTTTCAACTTTTATATTTAAATAAACAAATAAAGAGCTTAGAAAGAATTCTAAGCTCTTTTGAACTAAGCAGTTTCTATTGTATTTTTACTCTTAGTCTCTATATTTAAAACTGGTCTAGTTTCACCTTCTGGTAAAATTTCTAATTCAGGTGCTTTTTTCTCTTTTATTGTTTCTTCAGTTATTTTAACTTTAACAATATCAGTTCTAGATGGAATATCAAACATTACATCAGTCATTACGTCTTCAATAATAGCTCTTAATCCTCTTGCTCCCGTATTTCTCTTTATAGCTTCTTCTGCAACAGCTTTTAAAGCTTCACTTGTAAACTCTAAAGATACATTATCAATTTCAAATAATTTTTTATATTGCTTAACTAATGCATTTTTAGGCTCTTCTAAAATACTAACTAAAGCTTTATTATCAAGTGCTTCTAATGTAACAATTATAGGTAATCTTCCTACAAACTCTGGAATAAGACCAAATTTTAATAAATCACTAGGCATTAAGTTTTTAAGTAATTTACCAATATCCTTCTCATCCTTTGACTGTATTTGTGCTCCAAATCCCATTGAACTTTTTCTAGTTCTTTTTTCTATTGCTTTGTCTATTCCATCAAATGCTCCACCACATATAAATAATATATTTGATGTATCAAGTTGTATTAACTCTTGATGAGGATGTTTTCTTCCACCTTGAGGTGGTACTGAAGCAACTGTTCCTTCAAGTATTTTTAATAATGCTTGTTGAACTCCTTCTCCTGAAACATCTCTTGTTATAGATGGATTTTCAGATTTTCTTGCAACCTTATCAATCTCATCTATATAAATAATACCTCTTTGTGCTTTTTCAACATCATAGTCTGCATTTTGAATTAATTTAAGAAGAATATTTTCAACATCTTCACCAACATATCCTGCTTCTGTAAGTGTTGTAGCATCAGCTATTGCAAATGGTACATTTAAAAACTTAGCTAAAGTTTGTGCTAATAATGTTTTTCCTGAACCTGTTGGTCCTAAAAGAAGAATATTACTTTTTTGTAATTCAACATCATTTGAACCTACATTTGCATTAATTCTTTTGTAATGGTTATAAACTGCAACTGCAAGAGCTTTCTTAGCAGTATTTTGACCAACTACATATTCATCTAAATGACTTTTTATATCTGCTGGCTTTGGTAAGTCTTTATTATCAACTTCTACTTTACCCTCAAATTCATCTTCTATTATTTCTGAACACAGTTCAATACATTCATCACAAATATAAGCTCCTGGTCCTGCTATAAGTCTCTTAACCTGCTCTTGATTTTTACCGCAGAAAGAACACTTTAATTGTTTCTTATCATCATATTTTGCCATATCTATACACCCCTATCGTTTAGCAGATTATTACTTAGCCACTTGACTTCTTGTTATAACCTGATCCACCAATCCATAGTCTGCTGCTTCTTGAGCATCCATGAAGTAATCTCTTTCAACATCATTTTTTATCTGCTCTAAAGGTTTACCAGTATTTTCACTTAAAATTTTATTTAAACTGTCCTTTATTTTTAATATTCTTCTTGCATGAATATCAATATCAGTTGCCTGACCTTGGAATCCTCCAAGTGGCTGATGTATCATTATCTCACTATTTGGTAATGAGAATCTTTTTCCTTTTTGTCCTGAAGATAAAAGGAATGAGCCCATTGATGCTGCCATACCAATACATATTGTTGAAACATCACATTTGATATATTGCATTGTATCATAAATTGCCATACCAGCAGTTATTGAACCACCAGGTGAATTTATGTAAAGATATATATCTTTATCTGGGTCTTCACTTTCAAGGAATAGTAATTGTGAAACAACAAGATTTGCTGTTACATCATTAACCTCTCCACTTAACATAATAATTCTATCTTTTAGTAGTCTTGAAAAAATATCGTAACTTCTTTCTCCTCTACTTGTTTGTTCTACAACCATTGGAACTAAACTCATAAAATTCCCTCCTAACTATTTACTAAAACTTTTTACGCCTTATCTATAATATTGCCAGTTTCCTAGTAATATCATACATTTTATAATTTAATTATATAAAATTTTTGAGGTTTTGTTAATTAAAATTTTAAAATAATTGCCAGAAATTAATTTCTGGCAATTATTTATTCTTATTAAGTTTTATTATTAAGCTATTTTAGCTTCTTTAACTAATAATTCAACTGTTTTAACTCTAAGCACATCAGCTTCTAATGCAGCTTTTTGTGTAGTCATTAACATATCAGCTATCTTATCAGCTTCAGCTGTATACATTTTAGCAACTTCTAAAGCTTTTTCTTTTAATTCTTCAACTGTTACTTCTATTTTCTCAGTTGTTGTGATTTGTGTTAATACTAAATCAGTTTTAACTTTTCTTTCAGCGTTTTCTTTCATGTATTCTCTCATTTTATCTTCGTTGCTTCCTGTTAACTCATAGTATTGAACAAGATTTAATCCTTGTTGTGATAATCTTTGCTCAAGATTTTGAATCATTTGATCAGTTTCTTTATCTATCATAACTGCTGGTATTTCAATAGTAGCATTATCTACAACTTTGTTTATAACTGCTTCTTTAATTTCAGCATCTATTCTAGCAGTATTCATTTCTTCAGCTTTTTTTGTTAAATCAGCTTTTAATTCAGCAACTGTTTCAAATTCTGATACTTCTCCTGCAAACTCATCATCAATTGCTGGAACTTCTTTAGTTTCAACTTTGTTTATTATTACTTCAAATTTAGCTTCTTTTCCATTTAACTCTTCTTTACCATACTCAACTGGGAAAGTAACTACTACATCTTTGCTCTCACCTTTAGCTAATCCAACTAATTGATCTTCGAAATCTCCTATGAAACTTCCTGAACCAATTTCTAATGGATAATCTTTACCTTCTCCACCTTCAAAAACTTCTTCTCCTATAAATCCTTTGAAATCTATAACAGCTACATCACCTTTAACTATTGTTCCTTCTATTTTTTCTTCAACTCTAGCATTTTTTTGTTGTAAACTTTCTAATTCTTTTGCAACAATACTCTCGATATCTTCTTTTTTAGGAGCAGCAACTTCTATAGCTTTATAATCTCCTAATTTAACTTCTGGCATAACTGTTACTTTAGCTTTATAAACTAAATCTTTACCTTCTGCAACTTCTACAACTTCGATAGCTGGGAAATCTACTGGATTAACATTTTGCTCATCTATAGCAGCACCGTAACTTTCATTTACACAAAAATCTATTGCATCATTATATAATACTTCTACTCCGTAGAATTTTTTAACCATATTTAATGTAACTTTTCCTTTTCTAAATCCTGGTATGTTAAAGCTCTTTGCATTTTTTCTGAATGCTTTTTGTAAAGCGTCCTCGAATTTTTTAGCTTCTACTCTTACCTCTAATTCAACTGTGTTAGTTTCTACTGTTTGCATTTTAACTTCCATTTTATATATTCCTCCTAATTAGATAATCATTATTTACCAAATTCTATTTATTTAAAAATAACTAGTAACCTAGTTATTATAACATATTATGTCTTTTTTTTTCAAATATTTATTTCTTAGTAAAAAAGTTCATACTTTTTACTTATGTAATAATCAAAACACTTCATATACTATACTAATCTATAATATTTCCTAATTTATTTAATATATACTCTTTTCCACTAGAACTTACTCTTATTCCATCACTCGTTCTTTCTTCTAATTTTATCTCAATACTTTTTGAATCCATAAGAATTCTATTTTTCAATGTACTAATATTTGTTATACCAATATATTGATTTTTTATATTATGAGAAAAATATGGTCTATTTGTTATGTATACTATATTTTCATTATCAATGAATTTAGCATTTTTACTCCAAATATAATTTTCATATTGTTTTAATATATCTTCTTTTTTAAAAGAATTTCCTTTTCGTGATTTATATATATCAATACTTATATCTGTAATTTTTCCATCTTTAGTCACTATTATATTTTTTTGTGCTTCCTTCTCAGATATTATTATATTTTTTCTATCTGGACTTATATCAATTTCCATTATCCCTCTTGCATTTACTGATTCTATTAATCCATTTTTATCTAACTCCATATTAATAACTAAGTTTCCAAGATTTATAGTTTTAACTAAATTCACTTTTTTTTCATCTGTTTTTTTAGTTTCTTGCTTTCTTTCTTCCTTTACCGCTTTAATTTCTTCTTCCTTTGAATTTGAACTAACTTCTTTCTCTTCTCGCTCTCTTTTACTAAATCGATTGATTCCTACAGCCCCAAAAATAGTTATACATCCAATCAAACTAATACAAATACATTTTCTTTTTTTCTTTTTCTTTTGATAACTCTTACTAAAAATACTTGGTTTACCTAACATATAAATCCCCCTTAATTATTTTGTTTCAATTATACAATATCTAACAATAATTAGTAATGATTTTTTTATTAAACCACTAACTAGCATTTGCTTATATTATAATACTATGTTATTATTAGCCTTGTTTGAAAATTAATACGCAATAAATAAATTTTATATAAGAAAGAGGAAATTGAATGAACAACTTAAAATTTACAGACTTAGGGTTAAAGGATACTTTACTAAAGTCAATCGCCGATATGGGATTTGAATCACCATCTCAAATCCAAGCAGAAGCTATTCCAATAGCTTTAGAAGGATTCGATATAATTGGGCAAGCGCAAACTGGAACTGGTAAAACAGCTGCATTTGGATGTCCATTAATAAACAACATTGAAATTACAAGTAGAAAGAAAGCTCCAAAAGCATTAATACTTGCTCCTACAAGAGAGCTTGCTATACAAGTAAATGATGAGCTTCAAAGATTAGGAAAGCATGATAGATTAGTCGTTCTTCCTATTTATGGAGGTCAACCAATAGATAGACAACTTAAAGCTTTAAGACAAGGTGTTGACGTTGTTGTAGGTACACCAGGTAGAGTATTAGACCATATTAGAAGAAAAAGTTTAATCCTTTCAGATATAGACTTCTTAGTTCTTGATGAAGCTGATGAAATGTTAAACATGGGATTCATAGACGATTTAGAAGAAATTGTTAAGTCTTTAAAATCAGACAGACAAACACTTTTATTCTCAGCTACTATGCCTCCACAAATCAAAAATCTTGCTAAAAGATATATGAAAGAAGATACAAAGCACGTTGCTATACAAAAAACTTCTTTAACAGTATCTAAAATAACTCAAAAATACTTCCAAATGAAACATAGAGATAGATTTGAAACTTTATGTAGAGTTATAGATTATGACATGCCAACAGCTGCTATTATATTCTGTAAAACAAAAAGAGGTGTTGATGAAGTTGTAGATTCAATGCAATCAAGAGGATATAGTGTTGAAGGTATGCACGGAGATATGACTCAAAAGCACAGATCATTAACTCTTAAAAAGTTCAAAGATGGAAATCTTGACTTCTTAGTAGCTACTGATGTTGCAGCTAGAGGAATTGACGTTGAAAGAGTAAGCCACGTATTTAACTTTGACTTACCTCAAGATATCGAAAGTTACGTTCACAGAATTGGTAGAACAGGAAGAGCTGGTAGAGAAGGTACTGCTTACTCATTAGTAACTCCTAAAGAGTTCGGATTCTTAAAACAAATAATGAGACACACTAAAAGTGATATCGCATTACAACCTGTACCAAGTGCAAAAGAAATATTTGAAGGTAAATTCAAGAACATAGCTTCTGAGATTAAAACTGAGTTAGAAGCTAACGATTTCGAGCAATTTGCTCCAATCATAGCTGAGTTATCAGAAGAATTTGATATGGCTAACATAGCTAAAGCTCTTGTTAAATTAGCTTTCAGCAAAAAACTTAACATGGATCACTCAAAACAAAACCTTAATGCTGCTGATGAAGATCGTTCATCATCACGTGACCGTGATCGTTCATCATCACGTGACCGTTCAGATCGTTCATCATCACGTGACCGTTCAGATCGTTCATCATCACGTGATCGTTCAGATCGTTCATTCTCACCACGTACACGTTCAGCTGCAGAAGAAGGCGAAAAAAGAGTATTCATTTCTGTAGGTAAAAGAGATGGGTTAACACCTAAACTTTTAGTTGAGTTCTTAGCTGATACAGCTAAAGTAGCACCTAGAAATGTTGGAGATGTTAATATAATGGAAAACTTCTGTTTTGCTAATATAAGCGATGACGTTATTGATACAGTTATGGATAACTGTATTGGTAAAAGATTAAATAGAAGAAAAGTAAATATTGAATTTGCTAACAAAAAATAGTAATTTTAAATAAAAAGAAGAAGCTTGAATTAATTCAAGCTTCTTCTTTTTTATCTATTTATAATTAATTTTTAGGACATCCATTTTTGCTACCACAGCAACTTCCTGCACCATTAGTCTTTGGACACTCACTTGTAGCCTTTCCACAACATGATTTAATCATCCCAAGCTCTTTTTGATCTTCTGTAGTAAGTTTTACTACATTCACATCATAATCTTCATATTCAATTTCTGAAAGTAAAGATTTTTTTTTAAATTCTAACATCAATAAATCTCCTTTAAAGGTTCACATTTTCTCAATAAAATATCTTACTAGTTCTCTATCATTTCATTTATTTTATTAGTATAATAGTATCATAATAAGTTATTAAAATCTATAATCAACTTATTTAAACTTTACAATTTAGGAGGACAAAAGATGAGTGTTCATATAGAAGCAAAAAAAGGCGAAATAGCTGAAACTATTTTATTACCCGGTGATCCACTTAGAGCTAAATTTATAGCAGAAACTTTTTTAGAAAATGTAATTTGTTATAATAATGTTAGAGGTATGCTTGGTTTTACAGGTACTTATAAAGGAAAAAGAATTTCTGTACAAGGTACTGGAATGGGTCTTCCTTCATTATCAATATACGTTAATGAACTTATAAGAGAATATGATGTTAAGAATTTAATAAGAGTTGGTACTGCTGGTGGTTTAACTACTGATGTTAAGGTTAGAGATCTTGTTCTAGCTATGACTTCTCATACTGATTCTGCTATGAATAAATTAAGATTTAAAGGTTGTGACTTTGCACCCTGTGCATCATTTGACCTATTAAAAAAAGCATATGATAATGCTGTTGCAAATAATTTTGTCCCTAAAGTTGGTAGTGTTTTTAGTGCAGATAGTTTCTACAATGATGATGCTGATGCTTGGAAAAGATGGGCTAGTTTTGGAACTCTCGCTGTGGAGATGGAAACTTCTGGACTTTATACTCTAGCTTCAAAATATGGTGTTAATGCACTTACTATACTAACAATAAGTGATCACCTTGTTACTGGTGAAGAAACTTCTTCAGAGGAAAGACAAAGTACTTTCTTAGATATGATGAAAGTGGCACTTGAAACAGCTATTCAATTATAAAATTAAATAAAAGAATCCTCATTATATAATACAATGAGGATTCTTTTATTTATAAATTTCCGATAGTTACTTATCCTATATAATTTGCTGGATTAACATGACTACCATTATATCTCATTTCTAAATGCAAGTGATTTCCTGTACTATTTCCTGTTGAACCAACAAAAGAAAGTACTTGTCCCTGACTCACTCTTTGACCAGCACTAACATTTAATGCTCTTGCATGGGCATATAAGCTAGTATATCCATTACCATGATCTACTACAACCATATTCCCAAATGATGAATTCCACCCAGCAGTAGTTACTACTCCTCCAGCAATTGCTTTAATAGGAGTTCCCCCTGCTGCACCATAATCTATCCCTCTATGGAATGTGCCTACTGCTCCTGTGATAGGATGTGTTCTTGGCCCATATGATGATGTTACTGGTGCACTTAAAGGTTTTATAAAACCTTGAGAATTTGCACTTCCACCATCCGATGAATCTCCACTCCCTGATGTACCTCCACTAGCTGGTGGTTGAGGTGTAGTTCCTATGCTAGTATTTTGGAAATACTCTTCTAAATTAACATTATCATGCTCATACTTACTTATTTCAGCTTGAATTGCCTTTTCTTCACTAGTAAGTGCATTGTACTCACTACTTCTAGCATCTTCTAAATCTTTAAGTTTAGCTGCTTCTGCTGCATATTCAGCTTCAAGCTTGTCCATTTCTTCTTTAGAAGAAACTACTTTAGCCTTTGTTCCTTCTATTGTTTCTTTGCTTTTAGTAAGTTCTTGTTCTTTTTTAACAAGATTTTGTCTTTCTAATTCTATGGCTTCTTTATCTTTTTCTATTTCAGCCATAAGTTCTTGATCTGTCTTTATAATTATATTGATATTTGCAATGTTACTTATTAAATCGCCTAAATTTTTAGAATCTATAACCATATATAACATTCTATCACCAACATTATTCATGTATGCACTTCTTAATCTTTTACCAAGAATTTCTTCTTTAACTAAAAGTTCAGCTTCTTTTTTTGCAATATCTATCTTAACTTTTTCGATATCAGTAACTACAACTTGTATTTTAGCCTCAAAATCATCTATTTGGACTTGCAACGTATTTATTTCTTTCTCAAACCCTAAAACTTTTTCTCTCGTCTCTGTTAAAAGTTCATTTTGCTTATTAAAATTAGCTTTTGCTTCTTCTAATTTTTTTGCACTTTCACTTTTAGTTCCTTGTAGTCCCTCTTTTTTTTCTTCTAAATCATCTATTTTACCTTCGTTTGCTTCTATTTGATTTTTAATTTCATCTTTTGATTTAGCTTCTGCTATAGTAGGATCTACTAGCATTGCTGAAGACATTAAAACCCCTAGCGTTAGTGCTAAAATTTGTTTCTTTTTCATATGTATTCCCCCATATTACTTTATATTTCTCCTAAATTGTACTATATTTTGGTTATTCCAGTGTGTATTTTATGTAAATTTTTTGTTTACTATTATTCCACTCACACTCTCTTTACCCTAATTCATTTACTACAAAATCCTTATATCCCTTTTGAAAATCAGTTTTTGAAAATGATTCATAATTTATTTTATTTTCTATTAAAATTTGATAAAAGCTGTTATCAATATTACTAGTTGTTACTACTAGTATTTCATTTATCGAATTCAAAATAGTATATCCATGTATATATTTAGCTTCCACTTTATCTAATATATTAAATTTTCTATCTATAAATACCAACTTTTCTTTTTCATATTTTTCGACTAAATAGAATTCATCTTCTAAATATTTAAAATTACAGTATCCTTTTTTTAATAAATATTCTTCTATCCAAGATATAAATTCCTCCTCAGATAAATGCTTCAAATTTTCCAACATAGTAATTTTTCTATTTATATAATTATAATTTGATATTATTTTTTTAAGCTTTAAAAGTGCAATAATACTCATACTCACTGCAATAACTAATAATAATATTCTTAAATTTTTAAATATATCCATGCTACCAATATTGTATAGTACTTCCACTTAAACTTCCCCTTTATATAACTTTTGTTCTTTCATCTTCCTAAGTTCTTTTATAAAATCATTACTCTCTAAATATTCTATTTCCATATCTTTTAATCCTGAATTTATTATAATTTTTATATTATCAACTAACATTCCATTAGTTAAAATAATCCCGTTGTCTATACCTCTAGTTTTCATATCCGAAATAAAAATATAAAACTCCTCTTTTTCAAGCTTATTAGTATATTCTTTCATCTGTTTACAATAAATTAAATATTCTTGATTTGCTTTTCTAACCTGTATTAGCTCATCCTCTTCATCGATAATTTCATAATTACCATGTTTTAAATACTCTTTCATTAAGTGTTTAAAATCTTTATAAGAATATATACTTAATGAATTTATTGCTGGCATTGTTATTTTTCTTTTGCTAATTTCTTTAACCTTTTCTGATTTTTTTAATATGAATTCCAATATTTTATTTATTATATAAACTCCTAGTAGAAAAATTACTAATTTTTTAATATCCATAAAACACCTCCTAGCTGAATTTTAGCCTTATTTTTATTTTTATATACAAAAAAAGATATTAAAGGCTTTAATCCTTTAATATCTTTTAATAATTACTCTGCTGATTTTAAATCAAAATTTTGTATATCATATATCTGCCATTCTCCATCTTGATATTTTGCTTTTGTGAAAAAGCTTTGTTTATAATCATTACTTTTAAGTGGTACACCTAAAATTTCTTTTTTAACATTATAGTCTATATCTGCAACTACACTTGCATAATAAACTCCATCCTTAAAATCTACTGTACTCTTTTCAAAATCTATACTTGAACTATTTAATTTATATACATTTTTAAGTATAAATCCTTTTTCTTTTATATCTGAATATATTTTATTTTTAGCTTCTTCATTTGCATATTCAATTTTAGTTTGGTCTTTTAAATCAATAGCATTGAATACACTCTCATAAAATTTTCCTACCAAATTATTTAAGCTTGTTTTTATTCCGCTACTTTTTAAATCTAAATCTAAATTAATATCTGGTAAGTCACCAATTTTCACCTTACTACTTATAACTGTTCCAAAAGGTGTATTATATTTTAATGATATTTCATAACTTCCATCTGATGGAAATGGTCCTACATTCTTAAAGTCTGAAGCTTTTACACCAGTACTTGAATCATTTATATAAACTATTCCCTCTGGGACGTTGCTTACTACTGTCACATATGTCCCTTTTAGTTCCATATCAATATCTGTACTTTTTGTAAATGCGATTTTTTGATTTTTTGTTATTGTTGAATATTTATTTTTATTTTTAAGTTCTATATTATATTCTCCTGGCGTTATAAGTTCTACAGTTTTATCCTTATTAAATACGCCTTTGTCTTCTCCATTTATTATAAGTGTTGTATTATCTAAGTTTGAATCAATACTTAACTTTTGGTATGACACACCTATATAATAACTTTCTCCTATAAATCTTTTTTCTTTTTTAAGATTCATAGAATAATACGAGCTGCCTACCTTAAATGAAGATTTAAGATTACTTATTCTACTATTATCAGCTTTAAAAAAATCTAGTATTGGTATCGCTTGCTCACTCGTTATTTGTGTTCCATCATCTAATTTAACTACACTAGATAATTTACTAGTATTATTTTTTGCAATAGCTGTTTCAAACTGAGTCATCACTTCACTTTTATTATTATTCATCATACTCATTACACCTATTATAGCTATTAATATTACTCCTATAGCTATGATAGGCCAAAATTTATAATATTTACTTCCCTTAAATTTCTTAGAATTTTCATGTTCATTCAAAAACTCTAATTTTTCACTTGACTTACTTTTTAAATTTTTTACATAAGTCTTTAATTTTGTACATTCCTCTAAAACTTTTTCTTTTAAAGTCACTTTTGTACCCCCTAATTATGAATTAAATCTTATTTTACTCTTCTCCTGATTCTAATAACCAGAACATCCATTTATTACAACTTTTGCATTTATAAATTTGGATTCCAAAAGGTTCTACATTTGTACCCTCATAAGTAGATTGATGTGCTCTTACTTCTAATAAAGTTAAGAAAGTATCTTGTTCTGTTAATACTCCTATAATCTCTGCAAATAAATTGAACTTTGTTGCACCACAACAATCATTTATCTGTGCACATTCTATTTCTTCTAATTTTAATTTACCTTCAAACTCTTTTACTATATCTACTATATCTAAATACTCATTTATATCATCCTGAAACTCTTCTTGTGTGAAACTTACATCACCAATTTTAAATAATTCTTTCATTTCTATTCCTCCTAAGTTATACATACTTGTATACCTATTAATTTTAACAATTTTATATTATATATATTACATACTTTTTTACATATTGTAAATTAATTTTATGTATATCTCCTTATATGTTATAATTTTCTTAACAATTACTGGGGGTATTTAAATGATTTTTGATACACATATGCATAGTGAATTTTCTTTTGATTCAAAAATGACAGCAAAGGAAATTATTGATAAACAAATTGAAAAAAAAATAGGTATTTGTCTTACTGAACATGTTGATTTAGACCTTCCTGAACTTCCTTTTATAAATATGGACGAGTATTTAGATTTTTATGCAAAATATAAGTCAAATGATTTTTTGGTTGGTATTGAACTTGGAATGTCTAAAGTAAATGCTAATAAAACTATTGATTTTGCTGATTCTAATAAAAATAAAGTTGATATATTAATTGGTTCTATTCATACTCTTTATGGAAAAGATATTTTTTATTTAATGAAAGAAATTGATATTGAAAAAAATATTGTTTATAAAGATTATTTAGAAAATATGCTTTTTTGTGTAAAGCATTTTGACTTTTTTGATACACTTGCACATATAGACTATATTTGTAGATATTCTACTTATACTGATACAGAACTTTATTTAGAAGATTTTAAAGATATTATTGATGAGATTTTTACTGTTTTAATAAAGAAAAACAAATGTCTCGAACTTAATACTAGAAGACTTAATAGCAAAGATGCTTCTAATAGCATTTTAGCACTCTTTAAGCGTTATAAGGAACTTGGTGGTAAATATGTAACACTAGCTTCAGATTCTCATTCTAAGGATGCTATAGCTATCAATTTTGATATAGCAATTAATATCATTAAAAAACTTGATTTAACAGCTGTATATTTTAAAAATAGAATAATGACTATAATAGAAGAGGTCTAGCAACTAACTGCTAGACCTCTTTCTCTTATTTTATAACTTTTATAAGTGATTTAAATATATTTTCATCTTCTTTAAGTTTTGCTTCATTTCCAAGTGCACATATACAATTTTGTTTTAATGTACTATTTAGTAAAGGTGCAAAAGCTTTTATAGTATCTACACTTGCTGAAAGAATTGCTTCTCTCTCGCAAACTCTATCCGCATAAGTAACACCACTTAGGTATAATGTAGTTGCCACTTCACCTTTTGAGCTATTTCCTATAGGACTATCAAGTTTTCTAACAGTTCCTATAATATATTTTTGCATTTCTCTCTCTGCAACATCAAAGTTATTTAAATACTCAACAACTCCATCATATACATCTAAAGTATCCTTAACATTTGGGTCTCTATATGATGCCATATAGAATCCACCATCTCTTCTAAAGTTAGAGAATACTCCATATGCCCCACCTTTAACTCTTACATTATTCCATAAGTAGTCAAAACCAAGTATAGTTTCTAAAAGTGACATTGCACCACTATAGTTAAATCCTTCTTTTTTATAATCTCCACCTTTTGCAACAAATTGAACATTTCCTTGCATAAGTAATGCTTCATTTTTAGCACCTATCTCAAATTTATAATTATTATATGCAACTTTTTCATCTGAAAGCTTTTCTATAAATGGAGTAATTGCTTTTTCAAACTTACTATACTCATCATCTGTTCCTGAGAAACTTACTATCATGTTATTTTTATTAAATATTAATTTTCTAAC
This sequence comes from uncultured Clostridium sp., assembly GCF_947039605.1. Classification (GTDB taxonomy): domain Bacteria; phylum Bacillota; class Clostridia; order Clostridiales; family Clostridiaceae; genus Sarcina. Next base: position 69,258 of record NZ_CAMQZG010000007.1, on the reverse strand, counting down.
TGCTGCTAATTCAGCATGGATTTTTTTAATATCAAAATCTTCTATTAAATCAACTAAGAAGTGATAGTACCCAAGTCCTGCAAGTTCCTCTTCATAAGCACCTTTTTCTGATACATATGAAAGTATTTTTTTTGCAACAATTCTATGTCCACCATCAAAAATAGCACTCTCAACTCTTGAACGCTTTTCTTCTAATATTTGTTTTATTCTTTTCTCATCATCTAAATTAGTATTTAATAATATCTCTTCTAAAAGTTCAAATACTACTGGCAGTTTATCATTTAATGCTTTAAGTGAAACTTCAAATAACTTCTTATATCCACCGTTCTTAACATCAGCAACACTACATGGTGAGTATGAAACTCCACCAGTATTTATATTTACAAGGTTTGATAACTTCTCATAACTGTAATTTGCACTTGAACATCTTCCAAGAATACTAGCTAAAAGTGTTAATCTACTTACTAATTCTTGACTTACTGAATCAGTTCTAAAGTACATATTTATATATGAAATTTTATTTGTATGGAAGTTATGATGTAATATCTTAACACCATCTATATCTTTTTCATCTAAAGGTAATACTTCTGGGTCTTTATTAATATCATCTCTTGATAATACAGGTATAGCCTCTAATGCTTCTACACCATCTGGTGTTTCTTGTCTTTCTTTAAGCTTTTTACATCTCTCTATAAGACCTTCTATTTCCTCTTCACTAAATGAAGCTTTTATTCCTGCTAATTTTTCTTCTAATATCTCCTGCTTCTCTTCATTTAATCCTTTTTTAGGATGTAAACTTACAAGTGAGCTGTGATTATTATTTAATAGATACTTTTCAATCATATCTTCGAAGTAATTAGTAGTTAAAGCTGTTTTTATTTTAGCTAAAGACTCCTCAAACTCTAAATGAACAAAAGGACTTCCCTCATAAAGCCAACTATCCATAGCTTTAAGGTAATAGATTAATCCCTTAGGATATGAGCCATAATCCCCCTCTCTTAGTTCAAACTCTATTCTATTCATAGATGCTTCTATAAGTTCTTTATCAATTCCGTTTTCAACAAGTTCTTTTAATGTGTCCATTACTACATTTTTAAACTTATCCTTATCATCTGTATTTGCATTTTTAACAAATATAGTGAAACAAGGTTGATTTATTCCATTATCATAATCTCCACTAACTGACTTACCAATACCAGCATCCATTAATGCTTTCTTTAAAGGCGCCGCAGTAGTTCTAAGAAGTAAATATGCTAATATTTCAAAAGCAAGATATACCTCACCTGAAATAGCATCTCCAACAGAGAAGTTTAAGCTATAGAAACTTTTACCCTCTTCATCATCTTCTTTTGCAATTCCATAGAATAATTCAAGCTCATTCATTTTATCAAACGGCTTTTGCTGTGCAATTTTAGAATCCACTTCTCTTTTTTCAAAATCTTTTAAATAATTATCATTTATGAAAGCTAATTCTTTTTCTAACTCCCCATTACCATATAAGAACATATATGAATTTGATGGATGATAATAATTCTTGTGGAAATCTAAGAATTCTTCATATGATAAATTTGGAATATCTACAGGTTCCCCACCAGAACATACTGCATATGTTGTATCTGGGTAAAGACTTGTTGTTATATTTCTATATAAAATTGAATCTGGTGATGAGTATACACCCTTCATTTCATTATATACAACGCCATTGTACTCTAACTTATCTTCTTTATTTTCTATACTATAATGCCAACCCTCTTGCATAAATATCTCTTTATGCTTGTATATGTTTGGATATAAGACAGCATCTAAATAAACATCCATTAAGTTAAAGAAATCTTTTTCATTTCTTGATGCTACAGGATATACTGTTTTATCTGGATATGTCATAGCATTTAAAAATGTATTTAATGACCCTTTTAAAAGTTCTACAAAAGGCTCCTTCATATCAAATTTTCTTGATCCACATAAAACTGAATGTTCTAATATATGTGCAACACCTGTACTATTTTTAGGTGGTGTTCTAAATCCTATTGAAAATACTTTATTATCATCATCACTTAAAATTTTGATAAGTCTTGCTCCTGTTTTCTCATGTTCAAATAAAAGAGCATCTGAACCAATCTCTTTTAGTGTTCTTTTTTCTATAAGTTTAAATCCATTATAAACTTTATTTATCTCAAGATTCATATTCTTCATCTCCTTTTTATTTCATTCGATTATTAATATTCTACCATATATGTCTATTTCTAAACAAACATATATATTTATCTATGGGAATATATTGAATAAAAATAAGCTACCTAAAATATTCTCTCTATAAAACTATAACCAATCTTTGTTAAAGTTTTCCCTGAATAAATTTAGATAGCTTAATTGCTATATTGATATGTTTTTAAGTTAATTTGGGATAATTCGAGGAAATCCTCCCACCTTCATAGGTGGTGAGATGAATCGACATAACTTTAGCTAAGTGAAGAATATTTCACTTACTTGCTTCAATATTAGTATTCTCAAATTAGATTTTTATAATACCTTGTAAATTTTAGTTTTATATCATATTTAATCTAAATTAAAGAAATTACTTACTACATTATATAAAATTGATATATTCACCTCTTTTTCAAGAGGAAAATCCGATATTAATTCAAATTGATTAGTAATCCATATAACTATAACCCTAACTTGCATTCCTTTAATACTCTTAAACTCATCTTTTAGTTCAAACCTTTTTAATGTAGCATCTATAATTTCTAGCATCACATTTTTTGCAATTAAATCAAATTTTTTATCACCTTTTTTACAAAGTCCCCTAAAATCGTTTCCAAGTCCATTTCTATTTTCCATCTCTCTATAAAATATTTCTATTTGCTTTTCAAGCTGGTCTCTTTTTGCAATATCCCTGCTTACCGTTCCTAATTTTTTTATTGTTAAATTCCAACTTTTTAGAAACACATCTTGATATAACATTTTTTTATTTGGATAATAATTATAAAGTGTACCTACTGCTATTCCACAAGCACTTGCTATAGCTTTCATATCTGTTGAATTAAATCCTTTTTCAGAAAAAATCATAGCTGCTTCTTCTAATATTATTCTTTCTACATCCCTTATTATTTTTGGCATATGCTACCCCCTTTTATCTGAATATCTCTTCATTTTAAAATCACACTAAACCTATTGTGTAAAGTATACCTTAACGTTCTAATTTATTGTATAAAGTTATATTTTATTATTAAAAATTTATTATTTTTTTAATATTTAAACAAAAAAAAGATACCTACTGGTATCTTTTACATTATATGAAAATATCTAAGCACTACATAAATTAAAATAACTATAGCTCCTAAAAAGCTTATTTTTGTATTCTGCATGTGCTTTGCTATTTTATATTCAAATATCCCTCTTCCTATAAATACTATCCCAAGTGTTACTCCAAGCCACTGATTTACTTCATACCAGTTACTCCCCTCTTGAACATAACTATAAAAATAACAGAGTAGTAACGGAAATACAACACACCCTATTAAACTTCTTATAAACCTTACTTTACCTTTTACTAATTTCATAATTTTACTCCTCATCATTTGTTTGGAAATATACTTATATATTAGCAGATAATATACCTTAAATCAAAAAAATATAGCTACTAACGTAGCTATATTCACACTTTACTCTTAAATTAATATTTTAGGAACAAAAAACAATAATATCAAAAGCACAGGTATTGCTATTATATATATAATAATAGGTTTAACTTTTAAAAAGTTTAAAATCAATGTTAAAATTATAGATATTAAAAATCCAAAAGATATTAAAATTTGACTTTGAATTATTATCCCTATAAAAGCAAATATTATCATTAATATAATAAGTTCTATTGCAAAATTTATTACAAGTCCTGTAGTTCCTTGTCCACTCTTTTTGTATCTTCTCAAAATGTTTTACCACCTTGTCTTTCTTCTTAGTTTTTTTTATTATATCATCTTTTTATGTTTTTATTGTTACAAACACATGATAATTAGCTACAAAAATATCCTTATCTATATATTATTCAAAATCACAAAATAAAGGTTGAATAATCCAAAGTGAAACTATACACCAAAATATAGCCATAAATATCTTTAGAAAACCATTTATAGGAACAACTATATTAAGAATTAATACAGCACAAAAAAATATCATAAATATTTTTTTTGATTTATTACTTGCCTTAGAAACTTCTCCACACCTATCACAATAAATCCCAAACATTATTGATTGCATTAAAATTTCTTTGAGCTTAATTTCTTTCCCACAACTTATACAATAATTTTTTTTCATACTTGTAGCCCCCTAGTAAGATAACATAATATTATCACACCCCTCACATTTTTACAATAAATGTAAATTATATTTTCTTTGCCTTAAAATTTCTATATGATATAATTTAGAAAGCAAACGAAAGAACTTGTTAGGAGAAAATAATTAATGAATAAAATAGAATTTAAACCTAGTGTTATGTTAAACCCAGTTCCAGCTGTTATGATTAGTTCAAGAAACAAGGCTGGCAAGGATAATATTTTCACAGTTTCTTGGATAAATACAATTTGTACTAGACCACCAATGCTATCTATATCTATAAGACCAGAACGACTATCTTATGAGTATATTAAAGAAAGCATGGAGTTTATAGTTAATATACCATCAACAAAACTTACATATGAAACAGACTTTTGTGGTGTAAAAACTGGAAAGAAAGTTGATAAAATTAAAGAACTTAATTTAAATATGAAAGAAGCAACTCATGTAAATGCCGCTTATATAGATGATTGTCCTGTAGTTATAGAATGTAGAGTTAAAGAAATAATTAAACTTGGATCACATGATTTATTTATAGCTGATGTTTTAGGTTCTCACATAAATGAAGATATTATGGATGAAAAAGGGAAAATACATTTTGAACTTGGTAATTTACTTAACTATGCCCATGGCGAATACTTCCCTATGGCAGAAAAATCAATTGCAAGATTTGGATATTCAACTAAAATAACAAAAGAGGAAGATACTGCAATATTAAACCTTCCTCAAAACAAGTTAGCAATTCTTCCTTCTAATAAAAAAATTGAAGATAAGCAAATTTTAGTATCACCAACTGAAAGAACTAAAAATAGACGTCGTCATACTAAAAATACAACACCTACTAAAAAAAAAGCAAGAACTCATAAATAGAGTTCTTGCCTTTTTTAATTAATTAATTCTAAAATTTTACTAATATCCTCTCTTGGGTTTTCTCTAAATTTAATGTGTTCATACGGACTTACCTGTTTATTTAATACAAGTTCTAATAATAATCTCTCATACTTATCTAACTGTTCATCACTTTCTATATTTTCAAGTTTTAGCCCTAAAAGAATGCTTGTATAAAAACTTTTCCAACTGTCAAATCTCTGTGAAATTTCTCTTCCAAATGATTTTAAATATGAATTCACCTCATCACTTTTTATATATGATGCAATATACCCAAGCTTTAAAATATCAATAATTTCAATCAATTCTAATGCATATGTATAGTTCTTATTAAAAAGCTTTCTATTTGAATTTAATATATAAAAACTTTTCTTATAATAACTTTTTAATTCATCCATATCTTCTTCTATCTTTAAATCTATTAGATTATAATATTCTCTTATGCCCTCTTCTAGACTTTTGAATTTCTTCCCAGATTTTTCAAAAAAACTAAACATTTCTACTGCTAAATATGCCTTACTATAGCCATTTACAAGTAATAATCTTTCTACTTCTTTCAAAAGTCCTGTACTACTTTTTATTCCGTATTTAGTTTTCAATTTTTTCTTAGACTCATTTATATATCCTGACTTTTTGAAAAACTTATTTCCCATAAAATTTCTATCTATTGATAAAAAAGTTTCACTTATTAAATCTTCTTTTTTTCTATAATCTTTTGCATTTGTTATTTTTTCACTTACTTCTTCATTAATCACTAATATAGCATCACTCGAAATTGCTATATTTAAATAATAATTTTCTTCATTAAACATTTATTCCCCCACAAAACTACAGTTTTACAAATCTAACTTAAAAGCTATTTCTTTTAGCTCTCTCCTTAAACTAATATAATCTGGTATTATTTTTTTTACTTGATTCCAAAAATCACTTGAATGATTTTTATGTGGCATATGACTCATTTCATGTATAACTAGATAATCTACAATTTCCTTTCTTGCCATTATTATTTTAAAATTGAAATTAAGATTATTATCAAATGAGCAACTTCCCCACCGTCTTTTTTGATTTTTAATTTTAATAATTTTAGCCTCTTCTCTAAAATTACTTGAAAAATAATCAACTCTTCCTATTATATAATCTCTTGCTAAAATTTTATATAATTTTTCTAATGATTTTTTAGTATTTTCTTTTTTTGCATATATAATCTTCTTTTCTATATCTATTTTTTCTTCTTTTGCAAATACAAGTATATATAACTCTCCTAGATATAAGAATTTTTCACCTTCTTCAAAAGACCTTGTAATTACAAAATTATTTTTCTTCTTAATCTGTTCAACATTTTCTTTTATCCACTCAAATCTTTTAGATAGTATTTTATCTATATTCTCCTTAGATATTTTTTTAGGCATTCTTATTATAGTTTTTCCTTTGTTATCAACTTCTATAGATACTGATTTTTTTTCTAATTTTATAACTTCTATCTCTATACCTTGTTCTATTAATTTTTTTATCATAATAGCCCTCCATAATAAATTTTAACATAATAGTTAATTTTAAAATATATGTTATAATAGCTTTTGACACAAACTAAGGAGGAATTTTATGTTTATAATAACTTTTAAGACAAATAGCAGCGATATAGATGCTAAAATTGAAAAATTACAACTGAATGATGTATTTAATACGTATTATGAAGCAGCTCTTAATATAACTACTGATAATTGGGGCTATGGATATGAAGAAAAAGAAAATGAAATTTTAGATTTACATATAGTTTTTGATGCAGATGAATCAAAACTTGAAGCTTTCTTAATAAAAATTTCTGATATACTAGATGACTTCTCTTTTGAAGTTAAGGAAGAAAATTATAACTATGAAGAAACTATTTTCCCATCAGTTCAGATAAATGATTCTTGGATTCTTATTAATCCTAATGAAGAAAGTCAAAATATTAATAGAATCAACTTTATTTCACAAGGTGCTTTTGGTACTGGTCTTCATGAAACTACAAAAGATATTTTATCTTTAATACTTAAAAAAGATTTTTCTAATAAAACAGTAATGGATATTGGTACTGGTTCTGGAATATTGGCTATTGCTACAGCACTTAAAAGTGCAAAAAAAGTAACTGCTGTTGATATTCGCGACGTAGAAGAGGAGGTTATGTTAAATGCCTCATTTAATGATCTTTCTACTATAGAAGTAAAAGTTGGAAATGCTTTAACAAATGATTTCACTGTAGATCCTCTATATGATTGGATATATATAAATATCGGCGGTGAAGAGACTCAAATGTTTATGGAATATATTGATAGCCACCTAAAAAAAGATGGTATGCTTCTTGTATCAGGACTTGTTGAGTGGAGTTTTGACTTTGTTAAATCAAAAGTTGAAGAACATTCTTATGAAATGACTCAAAAACTTCAAACCAATGAATGGTGTACTGCTATATTTAAAAAAATACAGAAATAGGCATAGCCTATCTCTGTATTTTTATAAATTTACCACTATATCGTTTCCATCACAAATCTCACTAAGAACCTCTGCTATAAAGTTTATTATAGTAACATTATTTTTATGATTTGCTAAAAATTCATTTAATTCCTCTTTATTCTTTGCCCCTAAATCATTTACTATTTTCTCCCTAAAATACTCATCTTCATGTTCTAATATGCTTTCAAAAAGTGCCTCTGTTCCTAAATATATTTCCATATTAGATTTTATAAACTCGTCCTTTGAAAAATATAAATTTATATTTTCAATTAATTCTATAAACGCAGTTTCGCCTATATCATTTTTCTCATATTCAAACTCTTCTAATGAATTATAAAAAAATGAATATCTTTTAATAAGCTCGTTACTATTACTAATATCATTTCCCATAAAAAAATTCAAAACATCTTTATAATCTTGTATTTCAACTTTTCTTATACTCTTTTGTAAATTTATTTTATTATATACAAATGTGGGTAATGCAACATATTTAATAAACTTTATAAGTTCTAATCTATTTTTAAAGAAAAAATATTTTGAATACTTATTATCATTACATAAATCTTTCACATTAAAACTAACTATATATTCATGACTTTTAATATATTTTTTGCAATGGTTAATATGTTCTGACCAATAGTGTACTATGCTCATTTAATTTCACCTTCCTATTGAAAACTCTATTAGTTATTATATGAATATGTAATATTTACAATGCTATAAAAAAAAATTTATAGCATCTTATATAATACTATCTTAACATAAAAAATATTTTAAATTATAACATAATAATTAATTTTTTCTTTTTTTGGAATTTTAAGGGTATTTTATTTTTATATAAGACTATATAAATTTAGCCACATCATTTTTTTGATGTGGCTAAACATTATATAATTTCTATATCTTTTCTCTCAGTCTTTAAATTCCCCATTTTTTTATTTCTAAGTTCTATATTATTTGATATATCTTGTGTAGATATATCAAGTTGTGCCATTAATACTAACATATGATATATTAAATCACTAAATTCTTCTGTTTGCTCATTTTTATCACTATTTTTAGCTGCAATAATTACTTCTACAGATTCTTCTCCAAATTTTTTAAGAATTTTATCTATTCCCTTATCAAACAAGTAATTAGTATATGAATTCTCAAACTTATTTTCTTTCCTATCTAATATAGTAGAATATAAATTTTCGATAGATTTATCCATCCATATTCCCCCTAAGTTTTTTATTTTAATTTTCTAAAGAAACAACTTTTTTCTCCTGTATGACATGCAACACCTTTTTGTTTAACATTTAAAAGTATCGTATCATAGTCACAATCCAAAAATATTTCTTTCACTTCCTGTACATTACCAGATGTCATTCCCTTGTTCCAAAGTTCTTTTCTGCTTCTAGAATAAAAATATGTGTACCCTGTTTCTAATGTTTTCTCAAGACTCTCTTTATTCATATAAGCAAGCATTAAAACTTCTCCTGTACTCTCTTCCCTTACTATTGCAGGTACTAATCCATAACTTTTATCAAAATCAATCATATCTATATCTATTTTTTCTATCATACTATCCTACTCCTTATAAAGATTTACACCTTTATTTTTAAGATAAGTTTTAAGTTCTGGTATTTGTATTTCTTTATAGTGAAAAATAGAAGCTGCAAGCGCACTATCTGCTATATCAGTTTTAAATACATCATAAAAATCCTCTAACGTTCCACACCCACCTGATGCTATCACTATAGCCCCTGTTGCATCTTTTACAGCTTTTGTTAAAGCTAAATCATAACCTTTTTTCTCACCATCTTCATCAAGTGAAGTAAGTAATATTTCATTTACTCCCATAGCCCTTGCTTCTTTTGCCCATTCTACAACATCTATTCCTGTATCTTTTTCTCCGCCATTTACTACAACATTCCAAGTTCCTTTTTCATTTCTTTTTCCATCTAAAGCTAACACAACTTTATCAGCTCCAAACTTATCTATTGCTTCTTTTAAAAAAACTTTGTTTTTAATAGCAGCTGAATTAATTCCTATTTTATTTGCCCCTACTGCTAAAACCTCTTCTATATCCTCTAAACTTTTAATTCCTCCACCAACTGTAAATGGTATATTAATATTTTTTGATATAAGAGAAACTAAATCTTTTCTTGTTTTTCTTTCTTCATTAGTCGCTGCAATATCTAAAAATACTAATTCATCAGCACCTTGTGCACAATAATCTTTTGCAATATCTACTGGGTCACCAACTTCTTTTATATTTACAAAGTTTATTCCCTTAACTACTTTCCCATCCTTCATATCTAAACATGGTATTATTTTTTTCCCTATCATAATATTCACCCCTTATATTAATTTGTTATTTTGATAGCTTCTTCTAAATCTAAATTACCTGAATATATTGCCTTGCCAGTTATTGCCCCATAAATATCTAATTCATTTAATTTAACTATCTCTTGTATATCCTTTATTCCACCTGATGCAGTGATATCTACATTGATATTCTTAGACAGTTCTTTTAACATTTCTATGTTACAACCTTCTAATGTTCCATCCTTAGATATATCTGTCAAAATTATATTTCTAACACCTATATTTTCTAATTCTTTACAAAAATTAATATAGGTGATATCACTCTTTTCTATCCAGCCATGTGTGCACACAAAACCATCTTTGCAATCTACACCAACTGCTATTTTTTCTTTATATTTAATTACAGCACTTTTTAGTAATTCTTTATCTTTTATTGCTGCTGTTCCAAGTATTACTCTTGATATTCCAAGCTTTATAAGGTCATCAATCATACTCATATTTCTAATTCCACCACCAAGTTCTACTGGAATGTTGATACTTTTCACTATTTTACTTATCAAATCATAATTTACCATTTTTCCAACTTTAGCCCCATCTAAATCAACTAAATGTAAATACTTAGCCCCCTTATTTTCAAACTCTTTTGCTAATGATATTACATCTGTTGAAATCAGTTCTTCCTTAGCATAATCCCCTTTATAAAGCCTTACAGCATTCCCATTTATTATATCTATCGCTGGTATTATAATCATACTACCTCCTATAAAATCCCCTTACTACTTTTTATAATCATATTATTCTCATCAACTGTAATAGCTTCTTTTAAAGCTCTTGCAAAGCCTTTGAAAATAGCTTCTATCTTATGATGATCATTTTTTCCATAAATCATATTTATATGAAGTGTAATTCCAGCTTTAATAGCAAGTGCTCTAAAAAACTCTTCTATCATTTCAGTTGAAAGTTCTCCAACTTTTTCTCTATTAAACGCTGAATTAAATACTAAATATCCTCTTCCACTAAAATCTAAAACTACTTGTGCTAAGGCTTCGTCCATTGGTAAATAACACATACCATATCTTCCTATGCCTTTTTTATCACCAATAGCATTTAACAATGCCTCACCAAATACTATCCCTATATCTTCTACACTATGATGGTCATCAACCTCTAAATCACCTTTGCATAAAATCTCCATATCTATTCCACTATGAAATGATAGTAAAACTAACATATGATCTAGAAAACCTATTCCAGTTTTTATATTATTTTTACCTGTCCCATCTAAATTTATATAAAAGTCTATCTCTGTTTCTTTGCTTATCCTTGAATTACTATACGCTCTCATTTTCTCACCTTATACTAAAGAATTTATACACTCTGTAACAGCTAAATTTTGTTCTTTAGTCCCTATTGTTATTCTAGCTTTTTCATCACTAAATACTCTTATATTAAAACCTTTTTTATTAAGCCTATCTTTTATCTCCTTAGCATCTTTACCCTCAAAGTATATATAGTTTGCTCCACTTTTATAAAATTTCAAATCAGTAAAGTTTTTTTCTACATTTTTTAACTTTTCAAAAACTCTACTTCTCTCTAAAACAATTTTTTCAACACTTTCAATCATTAATTCATTTTTCTTTAATGCCTGTATTGCTATATTATTTGAAATTCTATTAATATTAAATGGAACTTTCTTTAAAGTTAACTTTTCAACTTCATACTCATTACTTATTAAAAAACCTACTCTAATACTTGCAAGTCCAAAAGCTTTAGATAATGTTCTTGTAACTATTAAATTAGGATAATTATTTGTTTCATTAATAACTGTTTCTCCGAAGAATTCAAAATAAGCCTCATCTACAACTATTTTAGTATCTGTAACACTATCTAATACTTTTTTCACTTCTTTTTTAGTTAGCGCATTCCCTGTAGGATTATTAGGATTTGAAAATATCAATAACTTTGGATTAACTTCTTTTATTTTAAAAATAAATTCATCAATATTAAAATTATCCTTTTCAAAAACATACTTACATATTTTTCCACCATTTTGATTCACATAAAAATCATACATACCAAAATCAGGACTTAATGTCATAAAAATATCCCCATCAAAAATATAATTTGAAATTATAAGATTTAACATTTCATCAGAGCCATTACCTGCAATTATATTTTCTTTTCTAACCCCTGAATAATCTGCATAAGCTTTTCTCAACTCTAAATATTCATTATCAGGATATTTAAACATCACATCTTCAAAAGATAAACCACTTAGAAAATCCACTGAATTATATGGATTATATAAATTTTCATTACTATCTAAACCAATATTTTTCATTATTTTTCCATCCTAACTTTTATAGAATTTTTATGTGCAAGAAGCCCTTCTTTTTCAGCTATAAGCATTATATCTTTTCCATTTTTATTAATAGCATCCTTAGTATAATAAGTGAAAGACATTTTCTTTATAAAACTATCAACTGATAACGGAGAGAAAAACCTTGCTGTGCTATTTGTTGGTAATACATGATTCACCCCTGCAAAGTAATCACCAACTGGCTCAGGTGTATAATATCCTAAGAATACTGATGCTGCATTTTTCACTTTCTCAAAATGCTCCATAGGGTTTTGTATCATAAGTTCTAAATGTTCTGGGGCAAATTCATTAGCTACATTTATAGCATCATCTATGCTTTCACATATTATTGCCTTACTATAATTCTCTAATGAATGTTGTATAATTTCTTTTCTATCTAGTACTTTAAGTTGATTTTCAATTTCTAAATTAACCTCTTCACATAAAGATTCAGATGTTGTGACTAAAATACTTGCTGCCATTTTATCATGTTCTGCTTGTGATAAAAGATCTGCTGCTATATATTTAGGATTTGCCCCCTCATCTGCTATTACTAATATTTCACTAGGCCCTGCTATCATATCTATATCAACTACTCCATATAACTTTTTCTTTGCTGTTGCTACATATATATTTCCTGGGCCTACAATCTTATCAACCTTTGGTATACTCTTTGTCCCAAAAGCTAGTGCTGCTATAGCCTGTGCCCCACCAATGCTATAAACACAATCAATATCTGCTATTATCGCAGCCGCTGCTATAACTGGATTTATTCTTCCTGTTTTCGATGGTGGTGTAACCATAATTATATTTTTCACTCCCGCAACTTTAGCAGGTATAACATTCATCAAAACTGATGATGGATATGCTGCTATCCCTCCTGGAACATACACTCCTACATTTTCTATAGCAAGTACTCTTTGTCCTAAAAAGACACCATCTTCTTCAAAATTCACATATGAATTTTGTTTTTGTTTAACATGAAATTTTTCTATATTTTCTTTAGCTTTTTTTAGTGCATTTAAAACTTCTCTAGATACTTTTCTAGCTGCAAGTTGCAATTCTTTTCTAGTTATAATAAAGTCTTCTATATCTATTCCATCAAATAACTTAGAATATTCTTTTAATGCTACATCTCCATTAAGTTTTGTATTCTCAATAATTCTATCTACATCTTCCTCTATTTGAGCAGGAGTTGCTATAACCCTATCCTCAAAAACTTTTTCTATACTATCTCCCTTATTGTAAAAACTCACCTTTAACATTATAAACTCTCCTTACCTTACTACTTTATCTAGCAAATTAACTAATGGTAATAATTGTTCTTGTTTCATCTTAAAACTAACCTTATTCGCTATTAGCCTTGCACTTATATTACAGACTTCATCTAACACAACTAATCCATTTTCTTTGAGTGTAGTCCCTGTTTCCATAATATCTACTATCCCATCACATAACCCAAGAATAGGCGCAAGTTCTACAGAGCCCTCTATTTTAATTACCTCTACATCCATATAACGCTTTTTAAAATATTCAGTTGCTACTTCTGGATACTTTGATGCAATCTTAACATGTCCAACTCTTTCAAATAAATTTATATTCGGCATTCCTGCTACTATAAATTTACACACTCCAAATTTCATATCTAAAATTTCATAATAATCTTTTCCAGAGTACATAAGTGAATCTTTCCCTACAATTGCAAGGTCTGCAACGCCATGTTCTACATAAGTTATTGCATCATTAGCCTTAACTAAAAAATAATTTATATCATTTTCCTCATCTCTAAATACTAACTTTCTTCCTTTATTTTTTAGACTCTCACAATTTAGTCCTGCTTTTTCAAATATCTCAATAGCATTTTTTTCAAGTCTTCCCTTTGTAAGTGCTATATTTATAGTCATGATAATTCCTCCTTAACAAGAATTATTTTTTTACCTTCCTGATTTAATTTTATTGCCTCTTTTAATATTGCAATGTAATTCTCATCAGTATATGATAACTTACTCGCATCTTCTTTTTCTATGCTTTCCATATTAACTAATAAATCATCAATATTTAAAGAAAATCCAATTGCACTAACATCCCTACCATATAAACTCATCAGACTATCGTACCTGCCTCCTTGAATTACATGATTTCCTTGATTCTCTAAATACCCCTTAAATACAACACCTGAGTAATAGTCAATCTTTGATGCAACTGATAAATCATAACTTAAATATTTATCTAAGCCTAGTTCCTTAAAAACTCCATATAATTTTTCAATATAATCAACATATTCCTGTATTATTATATCTTTTATATATTTTTTTTCATTTTTCAAATTACTAAAATCACCAAACATCCATGGAAATTGTTTTAAAAATATTTTTAAATTATCTTCTAAATTTAATTCACCTAAAAATTCTTCTAAATCAATAAGTCTTTTTTCCTCTACTAATTCTATGAATTCATCTTTTTTCTCTATATCTAAATTCAAAAGTTTAATTACTCTTTTTACAATTCCTATATGCCCTATTTCTATCTTAAAATTTTTAATCTCTAGCCCTTTTATTGTTTCTATTGCAATTAAAATAGCCTCTACTTCTGAATGGAAATTCTCATCACTAATAAGTTCTATTCCAACTTCTAAAGATTCATTTCTTTTTCCAGAAAGTTTTTTACTCACTTTAAAAACATTAGTTGAATATCTTATTCTTATAGGTAATTTTTTATCTTTAAGTTTACTAGACACCACTCTTGCAATAGGAAGTGTTGCATCAACTTTTAAACTTAATAACTTCCCTTCTCTATCAGATAATTTATACATTTCATCTTGATTTATAGCTTTAGATATACCTTTGAAAGTATCATAAAACTCTATACTAGGTGTTATAACCTCTTCATATGAAAAATTATTAAATATTTTATTTGTACTATCTAATATTTTTTCTATCTTTAAACAATCTTCTCCAATAATGTCTCTCATTCCTATTGGTAGCTCTTTAATATTTTTAAACATAGCCCCTCCTGCACTTTATTAAAGTAAAGTGATAAATCACTAAACTACTTATATGATATTCATCTTTTCTTTATTTGTTCATGTTTATTATTAATTATTTTTAATTATTATAAATAAGTGTCAAATCCACTTATTTATTTATATACTAGTTATTATCAATTTATTTACGGAGTTTTATATGAATAACAATAATTATAAAAATTGTTGCAACTGTAACGATACATCAACACCTAAAAGTCCTGAAATATTCGACTCAATTCACCCTTACGGATGGAATATAATCCCATACCCTGGAGAGTATTTATTTCCACAGCCAGAAGAAAGAAACGCTAGTAGTTGGCCTACTTGCTTTTTAACAAAAAAAGATAATCTCTTTTATGGCTTAGGAGCATGTCCATTAAACTTTCCAATAAAAGAAGCAGATTTAGTATTTGACTTCAAAAAAGAGTTTGAATATATTTATAACATATCTAAATTTTTAACACCTAAAGAGATTGAACTTGCTCATTACTGGGGATATGGACCTCCATCAAAGCAATTTACACCAATCTTAGATATCTTAATAACTACTTATAAAGTGCCAGCTTGTAGAGCGCAAAGAATGCATTATATCCTTCATGCGGCTTTAAATGATGCTTGCGTTGTTTGTTGGCATTATAAATATGCTTTTAATGTTGTAAGGCCTGTACAATACAATCCATTATTCAAGCCAGTTTTAGCTACACCTAGACATCCATCTTATCCTGCTGGTCATTCTGTTATGGCTGGTTGTATGGTTTCTATACTTACTTATTTCTTCCCTAGCGAAGCAGAAAAACTTTATAATCTTGGAGTTGAATGTTCAGTCTCTAGACTTTATGGTGGTGTTCACTATAAGCCAGACTGTGATGAAGGATTTGTACTTGGTGAATTTATCGGTAATACTATAATTGATATTGTATCAAAAGATATCAATTCTAATCATTCTAAAATAGATTATCAATATAATGAATTTTTGGATGCACCAATTATTCCTGATACATCAAAACAGTATATTTAATAAAAACTAGGCAGTTTGAAGTAACTCAAGCTGCCTAGTTTTTTTAATCTTGAAATAAATTCCCAAGACCTCCTAAAATACTTCCTTCACCAGTATCTCGTCCCCCAACTTGTGGTGCTGCTGCAAATATTTTTGAAGCAAGACGACTAAATGGTAAGCTTTGTATCCAAACATCACCTTGCCCAGTTAAACTAGCAAAGAATATCCCCTCACCACCAAATAAACTATTCTTAATTCCTCCAACAAATTGGATATCATAATCTACATCTTTTGTCATAGCAACTAAACATCCTGTATCTACTTTTAATCTTTGACCCGGCATAATACTCTTCTTTATAATAGTTCCGCAAGCATGAATAAATATAAGTCCATCACCTTCTAACTTTTGAAGAATAAATCCTTCGCCACCAAAGAAACCAGCACCAAGTTTTCTTTTAAAATCAATCCCAACACTTACTCCTTTTGCTGCACATAAAAAAGCATCTTTCTGACAAATTATCCTGCCTTGATATCTACTTAAATCAAGTGGGATTATTTTCCCTGGATATGGTGATGCAAAAGATACTTGCTCTTTGTACCCTCCTGTATTGGTAAATGCAGTCATAAAAAGACCTTCTCCGCTAATAACACGCTTAGCAGCACCTCCAAGCATCCCTAAAAAGCCACTTTTCTTACTACTTCCATCTCCAAATATTGTTTCCATCTGTATGTTATTATCCATCATCATCATAGAACCCGCTTCTGCTATAACAGTTTCTTTTGGATCTAACTCAATTTCTACAAATTGCATGTCATCCCCATAGATTTTATAATCAATTTCATTGCTATACAAAACTATCACCACTTTCTTAAAATTATTTAATAATATAAAATATAATCCTACTACTTATATTGTCCCTATAATTTTATTTTATAATTTTATTAAAATTTATATTCACAAAAAAAGACATGAATTTAAAAAATCTAAATTCATGCCTTTTACTATTATTTCTTTTTGTTTTTATAACTTCGAAATTAGCTTAATAAATTGCTGTAGTAATTATTGCTTTTACTATTTCTGATATATTAAGTAAATCTTTTATAAATATATGTTCTTCTAATGTATGTGGCTTTCTCTCTCCACTTGCTAAATTAATAGCTATAATACCTTTTCCATTAAATATATTAGTATCACTTCCACCACCTGATGCAACTAATTTCATTGGTAAATCTACTTTTGAACAAGCTTTTTTCATATGTTCTATAATTTTATTATCTTCATTTACACTAAATGCTCCATATGATCTAGTAACTTTAATTTCAATTTGTCCACCTGCTTCATTTACAAATTTAGTAAATATATCTACCATATGCTTTGTTTGTAAATCTAAAGATTCTTCAACAGTACTTCTTGCCTCTGCTTCTATCATCACTTCTGGGCAAACAATATTTGTAACTTTACCACCATTTATTGTACCTATATTCGCAGTCGTATTTTTATCAATCCTAAGAAGTTTCATATTTGAAATAGCACTTGCAGCTATTTGAATTGCACTAATTCCAGTTTCAGGTGCAACCCCTGCATGAGCTGGTTTTCCAAGTATTTTAACTTTTAAGTTATCTTGTGCGGGCCCTTGTATAGTAACAACTCCAATATCGCCACTACTATCTAGTATAAATGCTTTTTTTGCTGTTATTTTTGAATAATCCAAGTTCTTTGACCCAAGAAGTCCAACTTCCTCTGCTACTGTAAATACAAGTTCTATACTTGGATAATCTTCTTTATTTTCTTTAAGTGTTAGTATAGCTTCTAAAATACCTGCTATACCGGCCTTATCATCTCCACCAAGGATAGTAGTTCCATTAGTACATATCATATCATCTTTTATTATAGGCTTTATACCAACGCCTGGAGTAACTGTATCCATATGACCTGAGAATAGTACTGTCTCTCCCTCTACTGTACCTTTAAGCTTTGCAATTATATTCCCTTTACAATTTGAACCTATTTTTTCACCTGCATCATCATAGTTTACTTCAAATCCAAGCTCTATTAAGTCTTTAAATAACCTATCTGCAAAGTTTTTTTCATTATAGCTCTCACTATCTATCTTTACATACTCTATAAATCTATTAATTAATCTATTCTTATTTCTCATAATTATTCCCCCTATATTTCAACATTTTTCTTATATTAAGTATACTAACTCCAAACTCTAATATCAATATTTCTTTTCCTTATTTATACATCTTCATATTATAGCCATAATAACCTTATTCTATTATGCTAAAGAAACTGCAATGGATAGAATGGTGAAAAAACAGAAATTTTTGGTGGAACTGCTATTCTAGTTAAATAATTAAGTAAAACCACCTCAGACTTTTAAAATCTAGGTGGTTTTCTCTTATCCAAATATTTCTTTTTTCATGTCATTTAAAAGATCTTTGTCCATTGGCTCTAAACCTTCTAACTTGTACTTTATTCCCATTGTTTCATACTTATTAACACCTAAAACATGGTACGGTAATAGCTCTACTTTTTCAACATTCTTTAAAGTATCAATAAACTTTTTAAGTTTAATTAAATGTTCTTTTGAATCTGTCATCCCTGGTACTACTACATGTCTAACCCAAATTTTAGTGTTATTTTTTTGACATACTTCTAAGAATTTCATTGATTCACCCATATCTTTTCCAACTAACTCTTTATATTTATCTTTATCAATATGCTTAATATCGAATAATACTAAATCTGTATATTTTAAAATTTCATCATATCTACCAACTCCAACACCTGCTGTATCAAGAGTTGTATGAATCCCTTCTTCCTTACATAATTTAAGTGTTTCAATTAAAAAGTCTGGTTGTAATAATGGATCTCCACCTGAAAATGTCACTCCACCACCTGATGATGCAAAATAAGTTTTATATCTTTTTATCTTTTTAACAAGTTCTTCTGGTGTATATTCTTCGCCACCATTTATTGCCCATGTATCTGGATTATGACAATATGCACATCTTATTGCACATCCTTGCATAAATGCAACAAATCTTATTCCAGGTCCATCTACAAGTCCCATTGTCTCTATTGAATGTAATCTTCCTTTTGTCATATAAAATCCCCCCTAACAAATTTAAATAAAATGTAATTGTATCATATTTAAATCGTAAAATACTATTAAAAAAAGGCATGAAAGCTAAGCTTTCATACCTTTTACTTTAAAACTCTCCTATAAATTATATAGTTGAGTGGAATGTTCTGCTTATAACTTCTTGTTGTTGTGCTCTTGTAAGTCTAGCAAAGTTAACAGCGTATCCTGATACTCTTATTGTTAATGTTGGGTACTTCTCTGGATTCTCCATAGCGTCTAATAATGTATCTCTGTTAAATACATTTACGTTTAAATGGTGAGCTCCTTGTGCAAAGTAACCATCAAGTAATCCAACAAGGTTTGTTGTTCTACCATCCATATCTTTTCCTAAAGCATCTGGAACGATTGAGAATGTATTTGAAACTCCATCTTCACAAACATTTAAATATGGTATTTTAGCAACTGAATTTAAACTTGCTAATGCTCCACTTGAATCTCTTCCGTGCATTGGGTTTCCACCTGGTGCGAAAGCTTCTCCAATTTTTCTTCCATCAGGTGTTGAACCTGTTTTCTTACCATAAACAACATTAGATGTTATTGTTAAGATTGAAAGTGTGTGTTTAGCATTTCTATATAATGGGTGCTCTTTAAGATCTGAACTAAATGTAGTAACAACTTCTACAGCTAAATCATCAACTCTATCATCGTCATTACCAAATTTAGGGAATTCTCCTTCAATTTCAAAATCAGTAGCAATTCCATTTTCATTTCTTATTGGCTTAACCTTAGCATACTTAATAGCACTTAATGAGTCAGCTACAACTGAAAGTCCAGCTATACCAAATGCCATTAATCTTTCTACTTCAGTATCGTGTAATGCCATTTGTCCTGCTTCATAAGCATATTTATCATGCATAAAGTGAATTACATTCATTGTATCAACATAAAGTTTTGCAACTTTATCAAGTACGATTTGGTATCCAACTTTAACTGTTGCAAAATCTAAAATTTCATCTGTTATTGGAGCTATTCCTTCTATAACAGTTTTTCCAGTTTTCTCATCTATACCACCATTAATTGTGTAAAGTAATGCTTTAGCAAGGTTTGTTCTTGCTCCGAAGAATTGCATTTGCTTACCAATTTTCATAGCTGATACACAACAAGCGATTGAGTAGTCATCACCATATAATGGTCTCATAACTTCATCATTCTCATATTGGATAGCATCTGTTTTGATTGATATTTCAGCACAGAATTTTTTGAATCCTGTTGGTAATTTATCTGACCATAAAACTGTTAAGTTTGGCTCTGGTGCTGGTCCAAGATTTATTAATGTGTGAAGGTATCTAAATGAGTTTTTAGTAACAAGTGATTTACCATTAACCCCCATACCTGCTATTCCTTCTGTAACCCATGTAGGATCTCCAGCAAATAAGTCATTATATTCTGGTGTTCTAAGATGTCTTACAAGTCTTAATTTGATTATTAATTGATCTATTAATTCTTGTGCATCAGCCTCTGTGATTAATCCATTTTGTAAATCTCTCTCAATGTAGATATCTAAGAATGTAGATGTTCTACCAATTGACATAGCTGCTCCATTATTTTCTTTGATAGCTGCTAAGTAACCAAAGTAAAGTGCTTGTACTGCCTCTTGAGCTGTAACAGCTGGCTTAGAAATATCTGAACCATATTTAGCTGCCATTGCTTTAATAGCTGCAAGTGCTCTTATTTGCATATTTACTTCTTCTCTTTGTCTGATTAAGTCATTTAACATATCACCTTGTAAAGCTTCTAAATCTTTTTTCTTCTCATCTACAAGATAATCTATTCCGTAAAGTGCTATTCTTCTATAGTCACCTATTATTCTACCTCTACCATATGCATCTGGAAGTCCTGTTAAAAGACCTGCTGATCTTGCTGCTCTTGTTTCTTTTGTATAAGCATCAAATACACCTTGGTTGTGTGTTTTTCTATATTCATTGAAGTGCTCTCCGATAGCTGGATCTAATTCATATCCATACTCTTTTAATGCACTTTCTACCATTCTCATACCACCGTATGGGTTTACTATTCTCTTAAGTGGTGCATCTGTTTGAAGTCCTACTATAACTTCATTTGATTGATCTATATATCCTGCTTCATAGTTATTTATTCCTGATACTCTATCAGTTGCAACATCTATAATTCCTTTTTGAACCTCTTCTATTATTAAAGCTTGAGCTTTTCCCCATACTTTATCTGTTTTATCTGTTGTTCCAACTAAGAATTCTTTATCCCCTTTATACTCTACATAGTTCTTTTGAATAAAGTTTCTTACATCAATTCCCTCTGCCCAAGTTCCTGTGTTGAATCCATCCCATTGTTTAAACATAACTAAAAGACCTCCTAAAATTTTTCATTATTTTGTTAAAAATATAACTATCTTTAAACTCAACTAAATTTAGTTTCCATCTTATACTAATACTTTAGCATTAATGGTACCTCTTGTAAATATAGTAACAGTAAATATTACTCTTTCTTAACATTCTTATACTAAACGCTTCATAAAACTGCTATTTCACTAGTTTTAAGGCACTTTTAAAGTGTTTATAAAAATTTAATATTTATATATTACTAATTAATAATTTCTCTTAATAAGACAATTATACTATATAATACCATTAACTACCTAATTCTGTTACCCTTGTAAACACTTACATTAATATTTTTTTAACTAAGTTTTTGAAATTTTCATTTCCTTTACCTATGATTTAATTATATCACCAAATTTACCATTTACTTGAATTGACTGAAAATTTTATATTTAAAGACTTTTTATACTCTATAAATTTATACTCTACTAATTATTATTCATTCCATTTTTATATAATAATTTAGATAAAAAAATACTCCCATGCATAATTACTACATGAGAGTATTTTTTTCTTTATTATTTTATTTTTCTACTTCCTGGTTTAACATATGCTGTTCCTTCCTTACATAAAGGACAATTATCTGCATCATAAGTTTCAATTTCAAGTTTTACTGAACTAAACATTGGATAATCTGTTACTTTTGTAGAAGTTCTATCAACCATGCATATAACTGCAACTACCACTCCACCATGAGCTTCTATTACTGCTGCTGCTTCTTTAAAGCTTTTTCCTGTTGTAACAACATCTTCTGTTATTATAACTCTTTGACCTTCTTTAATTTCAAATCCTCTTCTTAAAGTCATTTCTCCATTTTCTCTCTCTGTAAATATAGCTGGCTTTCCAAGTTGTCTTCCAATTTCATAAGCAACTATAACTCCCCCCATAGCAGGTCCTACAACTAAGTCGCATTCTACATTAGCTTCTTTTAATTTATCTACAACTACTGATAAAACTTTTTCTGCTTTCTCTGGGTGTTGTAATACCTTTGCACACTGACAGTATCCGTTTGAATGTTTTCCTGAAGATAATAAGAAATGTCCTTCTAATAATGCCCCTGCTTCTTTTAATGTTTGAATTACCATAATAAATTCCTCCTAATATTTTTTATTCTAAATTGTATCTATTTAATTATTCCAACTATCTCATTAATATTTTTGATTCCTTCTCTAGTACAGAAATCTTCCATACCTTTAATTATTTCTAAGCCTGCAGTTGGATTTATAAAATTAACTGTTCCTATTTGTATAGCATTTGCTCCAGCCATCATAAATTCTATTGCATCCTCTGCTGTAGATATCCCACCAAGTCCTATAACTGGTATATCTATAGCTTTTGATACTTCATAAACCATTCTTAATGCTATTGGCTTTATTGCTGGGCCTGATAATCCTGCAAATTTATTATTAAATATTGTCTCTCTTTTATTTATATCAATTGCCATACCTTTTAATGTATTTATAAGTGAGATAGAATCTGCCCCACCTTCTTGACACTTTATAGCCATATCCACTATATCTTCTGCATTTGGTGATAATTTAACCATTAAAGGTTTATTTGTTAATGCTTTTATTTTTGATACAACATCTTTTGCTACATCAGATTTTATTCCAAAAGCCATTCCACCTGATTTTACATTAGGACATGATATATTAAGTTCTATCATATCTACATCTGTATCATTAAGTAATATTATTCCTTTTTCATAATCTTCTATTGTACCACCACCAAGGTTTGCAATAATATTTGTATTTAATTTTCTCATTTTTGGAAGTTCATTTTTTATAAAACCTTCAACACCTGGATTTTGAAGCCCAACTGAGTTCATTATCCCCTGTGGTGTTTCATAAATTCTTATTCCATCATTACCTTGCTTCTCATTTAAAGTTAGACCTTTTGATGAAATTCCACCAAGAATTCCAACATCATAAAAATTATTATACTCTGCTCCAAAGCCAAATGTCCCTGATGCTCCTATTACTGGATTTTTAAACTCTACTCCATTTATACTAACTTCTAACATAGATCTTCCCCCCCTTAAAACTCGATGTCTAAGCCATTGAAGACTGGACCATCTTTGCAAGTTCTTTTATTTCCTGATTTTGTTTTACATGTACATACAAGACAAGCTCCAACCCCGCAAGCCATGTGCTTTTCCATAGAGATAAATATCTCCACATTGTTTTCTTTAGCTATTTCAACTACTTTTTTCATCATAACTTCTGGTCCACAGCATAGTATTGTATCATAATTTTTTATATTTTCAATTAAAGGCTTTGTTACAAATCCTTTGATTCCATATTTTCCTGTATTTGTACTTATATAAGTTTTCTCTACATAATTTTCTATTTCATCAGCAAGATATATCTCATCTCTAAATCCACCATAGAAATCCATTTTTACTTCACTATTTTTTTTTCTAATTCCTTTAGCAACTTCAAGCATTGGTGCAACACCAATTCCACCACCAACTAAAGCAACTTTTCCATATTCTCGTTCTGTATCAAAACCATTTCCAAGAGGTCCTATAAGTTTTAATGTTTGACCATTTTTCATATTTTTAAGTTCATTTGTTCCAGTTCCAACTACTGCATAAACAAATCTTATTATATCCGCTTCAACTTCACAAACACTTATTGGTCTTCCAAGAAAAGCAATTTCTCCTTTAAGCATATAGAACTGACCTGCTCTTACTCCCTCTTTATGCTTAACTTTCATAGAGAATATTCCCTGTGAAATTTCTTTATTTTCTATAACTGTTGTATTTACATATTCCATAGACATATCTCACCAATCTCCTTTATTTAAAAACTATCTTAAACTTTCTACTGCTTCTTTTATCTCATCTCTCATTCTTATAGCTTCTTTTCTAGCACACTTTGCAAACTCTGCTTCATTATTTTGCTCTTTGTATGCTAAAAGGATTTTTCTTGATGAATTTACAACTCCACCATTTCCATTATTTAAGTATTTTGCTACATCTATAGCTTTTCCACCTTGCGCCCCATAACCTGGTATTAAGAAGAACATATTTTTAAAATCATCTCTGATTTTTTCTGCATTCTCGCTATGTGTACATCCTATAACTCCACCTATAGCACTATATCCACTTTCTCCAAGTGAAGATGTACTAAGCTCTGTTATTTTGTCACCAACTATATCATAGATTGTTTTTCCTTCTTTATTTTCAACAAACTCTATATCTTGCGCTCCTTTGTTAGAAGTTCTTACAAGAATAAAAGCTCCCTTATCTCCTGATTCAAAGTATGGCATATATGGTTCTATACTATCCATTCCCATGTATGGGCTAAGTGTGATGAAATCTGCTTCAAAATCTCCTTCAAAGTGTGCTTTTGCATACATTGTTGCTGTTGCAGCTATATCCCCTCTTTTAATATCTGCTATGCTTATTGCTTCTTTTTCTTTTAAATATTTAAGTGTATTTTTATAAGCTATAAGACCTTCAAGACCTAATGCCTCGTAGTAAGCAATTTGTACTTTATAACATGATACTACATCTAAAGTTTCATCAATTATTGCTTTGTTAAACTCAAATAAATATTCTGATACATTATTAAACTGCTTTTTAAAACTCTCTGGTATATAATCCACACTTGTATCAAGCCCTAAACATACTACACCATTTTCTTCTACTTTTTTATATAACTTATCTATTATCATAATTAATCCCCCTATATCTCTTGGCTATAAACTATTTTCCCAGCTTTTATTGTCATATCTATATCACCATTTAAAGTTATTCCATCAAAAGGAGTATTCTTACTCTTTGAAACTAGCTTACTTCTATCAACTACAAATTCTTTTTCTGTATCTATTATAACTAAATCTGCATCATATCCTATTTGTATTTTCCCCTTGTTTACTCCTAGAATTTCACCCGCTCTCCCACTCATTAAATCTGAAAGTTTATTTAAACTCATTCCCTCTTCTTTAATAAGTTTTGTATAGCATATTGAAAATGCAATTTCTATCCCTGTCATTCCTGGTGCACCTTTTAACTTTTCTTCATCTGTGTGAGGCGCATGGTCTGTTCCTATACAATCAACTACTCCAAGTCTTATTGCTTTTATTATTGAATCTACATCCTCTTTTTCTCTTATAGGAGGATTTACTCTATAATTACTTTTGCTTGTATCTAAGAATATGTGGTGTGGTGTAACTTCACAAGTTAAATTTGCACCATGTTCTTTACCATTTTTGATATATTCTATTGCCTCTACTGTACTAACATGTGACATATGAAGTCTTGCCCCTGTGAACTTTGCAAGTTCTACATCTCTATGTGTCATCATATTCTCTGCAAGTCTCATGCTTATTTTTGATAAATCATGATCTTCTGCATGTGACATTATAAGCCAGTTGTTTTTCTTTGCTATAAGCATTGCCCTATACATTATGTTTGAATCACATACACCTTTTCCATCATCTGTTATAACTTTTATTTTATCCATGCCTTCAAACTCAGTTAAGTGTTCTAATGTCTTTCCATCTAAATTTTTTGTAATAGTTGCACATTGATATGCATCAACAAGACCAATCTCTTTTGCTCTATTTTCTACCATATCTACAACTTCAATACTACTTGATATTGGATTTGTATTCCCCATAAGTGTAACTGCTGTATATCCACCTCTAACTGCTGCTTTTGAGCCTGTTTCTATATCTTCTTTATGAGTGAAGCCTGGATCTCTAAAGTGTGCATGTGTATCTATAAATGCTGGCATTACAACTTTCCCTTTAGCATCTATAACTTTACAATTTTTATCTATGTTATCTGAAAGCTCTTTTATTTTCCCATCTTGTATATATAAATCTCCATAAAAACTATGAGCTTTATCAATTATATTTGCATTTTTTATTAATAACTCCATATTCTCACCCCATATATTTATTAGTTGTCCATTTTGTGTTCTGTACTACAAAATTCACATATATATTTATTTTTATCTTTATTAACTAAGATAAATTTAGGACTAACATAAGTTTCATAGTTAGTCACACAGTTTGAATTTGAACATTTATTTTGAATTTTTATCTGTTTCATTTATGCTACCCCCAAAAGTTTTGCTATAAGAGCCATTCTTACATACATGCCCATTTTAGCTTGTACAAAATATTTTGCTCTTTCATCATTATCCACTTCATAGCTTATTTCATTTACTCTTGGTAATGGATGTAGCACTATCATATCATCTTTTGCAAGTGTCATTTTTTCTTCATCTAAGATATAAATACCTTTAAGTTTTTCATACTCTTCTTTACTCTCAAATCTTTCTTGTTGAATTCTTGTCATATAAAGAATATCTGCATTTTTTATTCCATCTTCAAGTTTATCTATTTCTATATATTCTATATTATTTGCCTCTAGGACATCTTCTTTTATATAATTTGGTAATTTTAATTCCTCTGGTGAGATTAAAACAAATTTATTATTTTCAAATCTTGAAAGTGCTTTTATTAGTGAATGTACTGTCCTACCATGTTTTAAATCTCCACATAGTGCTATTGTATTCCCATTTAAATTTCCTTTGATAGTTTTTATTGTTAATAAATCAGTTAATGTTTGAGTTGGGTGTTGATGACCTCCATCTCCAGCATTTATAACTGGAACCTGTGAAAACATTGATGCAAGTTTTGACGCTCCTTCTAATGGATGTCTCATTGCTATTACATCTGCATAACAACCCACTGTTTGAATTGTATCCCTTATTGACTCTCCTTTTGATACTGAACTCGCTTTGGCATCTGAAAAACCAATAACTTGTCCACCAAGTCTTAACATAGCTGTTTCAAATGACAGTCTTGTTCTTGTACTTGGTTCATAAAAAAGAGTTGCTAGTATTCTACCTTTGCATAGGTCCTGATACTCTTTAGGATTTTCTATTATTTGATTTGAAAGCTCAAATATATCATTTAATTCTTCTAATGATAAATCTTTTGGCTCTATTAGATGTTTTATTTCTAAATTAGTCTTTAACATACTATTTCACTCCTTTTTAACCTCTCTGTGTTAAATTTAAAGAAGAGACTGTTATTAAATTTTTTGCTAAAAAAAAGTCCTCCTGTACTAAGGAAGACTTTTAGCCGCACTAAATTTTGATAAATTATAACATTATCTCAAAATAACTTCCTTACTGACCTCTCGGGATCAAATTAAAGGTTTCTTAAATTGAGTTAATTTTATCAGTTTATAATTTCTTTGTCAAGAATTTAATTCCATTTATTCATAATATTATCCCACATCATTTTCCCTACTTTTGCAAGTGTTATTGTTCCATACACTGAATTAGGAATTCCTGTTGACATAACTGTAAATGCAAATTCACCTTTAGTAATTTTTATATACTCGGTATCATTCTCTACACCATTTTTATCTCCACTTTTACTCGAAATATCTATTTTTAAGTCATCCTGGATATATAATGCTAATTTATTTTTCTTTTGCTGCCTCGCTAATATATCAATTAACATAGTTGAATTATCTTTATTTAAATATGACCCATCATTTAAAATCTTCCAAATTTTGCACAGATCATTTGCTGTAGTTATATTTTCTACTTCTATAACCTTATTTCTCTCATCATTAGTTTTTCTATTTAAAGTGGTATTCTCCAATCCTAAAATGCTTATTGTCTCATTTATTTTCCCCATCCCAATAAGATCAATTATTTTATTTGCAGCTGTATTATCACTTTGTATAAGCATAGCTACAAGTAATTCAAATATTGTATAGTCTCTATCCTCAAATTCATGTATTATACCATTTCCACATACTTTATCTTTCTTTTCTATTCTTACTTTATCTAAAAAACTAACTCTTTCTTCTTCTTCTTCTTTTATAAGTGCAATTGCTATTGGAAGCTTCATACATCCAGCTGCCACCATTTTAACGTTTTCATTATACCCAAATACATAACCACTTCTTAAATCTTCAAAAAAGAAGCTATAAGTTCCCATTCTAGATTCTAAATAATCTTCTATTTCTTGCATAATAACACCTGCTCTCTCTAATAAAAATTTCTTTCATCTTCTAGTATAAATATATTCAAAAATTCTTTAAGCTATACTAAATTCTATAATTTTTTATCAAAAATCATTATTTTTCGCAAAAAAAAGACTTATAGATTTCTCTATAAGTCATTTAAGGAAATTAGTCTGCTAAGTTTGCTATTAATTCTGCTATTTGATCAGCAGCAGCAGCCTCATCATCACCGTTAGCTATTACTGTTACTTTAGCGTCTTTGCCAACAGCTAATGATAAAACACCGATTAAACTCTTAACATTTGCTTTTTTACCATTGAATTCTAAACTTACATCTGATTTAAAAGATGAAGCCTTTTTCACTAATAATGTAGCAGGTCTAGCGTGTAAACCTGTTGCATTTTTAACTAAAACTTCTTTAGTTATCATTACACACACCTCATTTAATTTTATTTCTTAAATATAAATTCTTATATCTATCTACCATTATAATAATTTTTTCTAAAAATTTCAAGAAAAATATTATTATAAATTATTATTTATAAAATCTTTTATTCTTTCTAGCCCATTTACTATGTTTTCCTCTGATGTTGCATAAGAAAGTCTTATATAATTATCTTTACCAAAAGCACTTCCTGGTATTACCACAACATTTTTTGTAGCTAAAAGTTTTGATGCAAAATCAATAGAATTTTTGATGTCTTTATTAAATAATTTTGATATATCAATAAAACAATAGAATGCTCCTTTTGGACTTATACAATCAAAACTTTTTATTTCACTAATTAATTTAACCATTAAATCTCTTCTTATTGAAAAAACTTCTACCATTTTATCTAATTCCTGACCATTTCCAACTAATGCCTCTATACCTGCATATTGTGTAATTGTATTAGGATTTGATGTTGTGTGACTTTGAATTATTGACATTAATTTAGTTATTTCCTTACTAGCTGCTGCATAGCCAAGTCTCCATCCTGTCATTGCATGTGATTTTGAGAATCCATTTATCACTATAGTTCTAGCGAATGCATCCTCACTCAGGCTAGCTATACTAACATGTGGATTTATTTCTTTATCATAATTTAATTTTTCATATATTTCATCTGAAATTATAAATAAATCATGTTTTTCACAAACTTCAGCAATTTCTTCAAGCTCTTCTTTTGTATATATTGCACCCGTTGGATTATTAGGACTGTTTAAAATAATAGCTTTTGTATTATTACTAATATTTTTTTCAATATCATTTACTGTTAACTTAAAATCATTTTCTCTTAATGTTTCTGCAAATATTGTTTTTCCATCTGCAAGTGCTATAAGTTCTGGATAACTAACCCAATATGGACTAGCAATTATAACTTCATCATTAGGATTTAAAATTGACACAAATACATTTGTTAAACATTGCTTTGCCCCTGTTGATATAATTATATTTTCTGGTCTATATTCTAAATTATTATCCTTTTTAAATTTATCACACACGAATTCTTTTAATTCTAAAAGCCCAGATGCTGCTGTATATTTACTTTTACCTTCTTCTATAGCACTATGTGCTGCATCTCTAACATTTTTAGGTGTATTAAAATCTGGTTCTCCTGCCCCAAAACTTATAACATCAATACCTTCTTTTTTCATCTCAGCAGCTTTAGCTGTAAGTGCAAGTGTTAAAGATGCTGACATACTTTTTGCTTTTTTTGATAATTCTTTCATAATTTTTAGCCCCCTATTTCACATAAATATACTAAAAATATAGCACTTTTAAAATTGAATGTAAATATAACATTCTATATTAATAGAAAAAAAAATACATTTTGCACACGGCAAAATGTATTTTTAACTCTAACTCTAATATTACTTTGCATAATCAACTGAACGAGTTTCTCTAATAACATTGATCTTAATTTGTCCTGGATATTCTAATTTATCTTCAACATCCTTAACAATATTTCTCACAAGCTCAGCTGCTCCCGCATCATCAATTATTTCTGGTTTAACCATTATTCTAATTTCTCTACCTGCTTGAATAGCATATGATTTTTCTACACCCTCATAAGAGTCTGCTATTTCTTCTAATTTTTCTAATCTTTTAATATATGCTTCTAAAGTTTCTCTTCTAGCTCCTGGTCTAGCAGCTGATATAGCATCCGCTGACTGAACAAGTATTGCTTCTAAAGTTTCCATTTCAACATCACCGTGGTGTGCTGCAATAGCATTTACTATAATACTAGATTCATTATATTTTTTAGCAAGGTCTCCCCCAATTAAAGCATGTGGTCCTTCAATTTCTTGATCAACCGCTTTTCCAATATCATGTAAAAGTCCAGCTCTTTTTGCCATTGTAGGATCAATTCCTAATTCTGACGCCATAAGTCCTGCAAGATATGAAACCTCTATAGAATGTTTTAAAACATTCTGACCATAACTTGTTCTGTATTTAAGTCTACCTAGAAGTTTTATAATTTCTGGGTGTAAACCATGTATACCAGTTTCAAATGTTGCTTGCTCTCCCTCTTCTTTAATATCATTTTCTACATCTTTAATTGATTTTTCAACCATCTCTTCAATTCTAGCTGGATGTATTCTTCCATCTACAATTAACTTTTCAAGTGCCATTCTAGCAACTTCTCTTCTTATAGGATCAAAGCTTGAAAGTATAACTGCCTCTGGAGTATCATCTATTATAAGATCAACTCCTGTTAATGTTTCTAGCGTTCTAATATTTCTACCTTCTCTTCCTATAATTCTACCCTTCATTTCATCGTTTGGTAATGCTACAACATGAACTGTTGTTTCTGATACGTGATCTGCAGCACATCTTTGAATAGCAGTTGTTATAATTTCTCTAGCCTTTTTATCTGCATCCTCTTTTGCCTTGTTCTCGATATCTTTAACCATCATTGCTGTCTCATGTTTAATTTCTCTTCGTACTTCATCTAATAAAATATCTTTTGCAACATCACTTGAAAGGTTTGCGATTCTCTCAAGCTCTTCTCTTTGCTTCGTATATAATTCCTGTACACTCGCCTCTAAATTTTCTATCTCTTGTATTTTTAAATTAAGACTATCATCTTTCTTATCTAACACTTCTGATTTTTTGTCTAAAGACTCTTCTCTTTGAATTACTCTTCTCTCTAATCGTTGAATTTCATTTCTTCTTTCACGAGAATCTCTTTCAAAATCTGTTCTTAATCTGTGTACTTCTTCTTTAGCTTCTAGTATAGCTTCTTTCTTAGTTGCATCAGCTTCTTTTTTTGCACTTTCAACTTTATCAACTGCTTCTTTTTCTAAGGCCTCAACCTTAGTCTTAGTAGCACTTTGTATCATTTTGTATGTTGCAAATCCACCGATAACTATGATAAGCACTGCTATTATTATTAATTCCATAATACAAACTCCTCCTTGCGTTGGCATCTATAAAGCAAGTTAGCCATTTAAAGGTTCTCTGTTTGTTTTATTTCAACAAATACTACTTTTACTCATGGTGAAACCAGTATTTGTTATTATTGTATAGCATATAAATTCTTATGTCAAGTTGTGTAATACACTTAAATATAGCTATTTATATATATTTATTTCAAAAAAATTTTTTAATGCTAATTCTTTTATTAAAATAAAAAAAGTACCATTCATTTTTAAAAATGAACGGTACTTTTCACTATTTATTAGTATTTATAACAGATTTATTCTTAACAAAATAATCTATTCCAGATATTATTGTTATTATTAAAGCTATATATAAAATTATATTTGGAACATAAGTAAAGAAATTTATTAAAATTGAACTTGAATTTATTATGTCTGCAATAAATGGAGTTGTTGCAATATTGGCAACTATTAATAATAAAACTATTGCAACCATTTGAAATACTGTTTTAATTTTCCCCCAATTACTTGCAGCAATTACATGCCCCTCTGCTGCTGCTATAGAACGAAGACCTGAAACTGCAAACTCTCTTGATATAATTACTACAGTTATCCACGCCGGTATAATATTAACACCTACTAATGTTATAAGTGCAGCTGTAACTAATAATTTATCCGCTAATGGGTCCATAAATTTCCCAAAATTAGTTACTTGATTTCTACTTCTTGCTATATATCCATCTAACTTATCAGTTATTGAAGCTAATATGAATATAATAGTAGCTATAAATGTTCCATAAGGTATTATGTTTGTAGACATACATAATAAGAAAATTGGAACAAATATAACTCTTATTACTGTTAATTTATTTGCTAAATTCATTTTTTACACTCCCACTATTATAGTAATTTAGCTTATCTCTTTTTCGATAGCTAAAACTCTAAATATTATATAACTATTACATCAATTAGAAATATTTAGATTTCTATTAAAAATATTCATATATAATATTATATCAATATCTAACCTATTGTCTATAATTTTATCTTATTAAATTTAATATATTATTAATATTTAAATATTTTCTAATTCTTCTTTCGTTATTAAAACCTGTCTTGGCTTATTACCATCTTTTTCTGATATTATTCCAAGGTCCTCCATTTGTTCTATCATTCTAGCAGCTCTATTAAATCCCATCTTTAAACGTCTTTGAATAAAAGATGCTGAGACTTGTCCACTATCAACTATAAGTTTTATAGCCTGATCTAAAAGTTCATCTTGTTCATCTCCTGAACTTCCTGATTTCCCACCACTTGCAGCTGATTCCATGTGTTTTAATATCTCTGCTTCATAATTATTTTCTATAGTATTTTCTATACCTTTAACATGTTCTACAACTTGCTCAACTTCTTCCTCAGATATAAAAGCTCCTTGCACCCTCATATTTCCTGATTTGCCTATAGGACTAAATAGCATATCACCTCGTCCTAGAAGTTTTTCAGCACCACCACAATCTAATATAGTCCTAGAATCTATCTGACTCGAAACTGAGAAAGATATTCTAGATGGTATATTTGCCTTAATTACACCTGTAATTACATCTACAGATGGTCTTTGTGTTGCAATTACTAGATGCATCCCTGCAGCTCTAGCTTTTTGTGCTAATCTACAAATATATTCTTCTACATCACCAGGGCAAACCATCATAAGGTCAGCAAGTTCATCTACTATTATAACAATATAAGGTAATTTTTCACTTACTTTCCCCTTATCAGCCATATTATTATATGATGTTATATTTCTAGCACCATTTTCAGCAAATAGGATATATCTTCTATCCATTTCCTTAACTGCCCAGAATAATGCACCTGATGCCTTTTTAGGATCTGTAACTACTGGGATTAATAAATGTGGTATCCCATTATAAACACTTAACTCAACTACCTTTGGATCAACCATAAGAAGTTTAACCTCATCAGGAGAATATTTATATAAAATACTTACAATTAAAGTATTTATACATACACTCTTACCTGAACCTGTTGCTCCTGCAATAAGAAGATGAGGCATTGCTGATAAATCTGCAACCACAGGCTTACCCTCTATACTTTTACCTAATGCACATGCAATATTGGAACTACTATCATTAAACTCTGACGATTCGATTATTTCTCTGAAATAAACTGGTGTTTGTTTTTTATTCGGAACTTCAATTCCAACTGCTGCCTTACCCGGAATAGGAGCCTCTATTCTTACGTCACCTGCTGCTGCAAGTCCTAGTGCTATATCATGTGATAAATTCACTATCTTATTAACTTTTATTCCTGATTTAGGTTGTATTTCAAATCTTGTAACCGATGGTCCCTTAGTAACATCTAAAAGTTTTGCTTCAACTCCAAAGCTTAAAAGAACCTCTTCAAGTTTATTAGAACTTTCAACAAGTTCACGCCTTTCTTCTACACTAAGTTCTGATCTAGTATTAATATTAAGAAGGTCTGCTGATGGATAAGAATATTCATTTTTAACAACTTTAACTTTTTCTTCTTCACCTTGCTCAATTTTTTCATCTTCTATAATTTTTTTTACTACTTCTTTCTCTTGAATTTGTAGCTTAATAACTTCAACCTCTTTCTTAATTATAGGTTCTTGTTCTTTTATTTCAATGTATTTCTTATCTGCTAGCTTTGTAACTACAATTTCTTCTTTAAATTCCTCTATATCTTTTTCTATAGGTATTTCTTTTTTACTTTCTCTAATATCCTCTTGTTGTCCATAAACTATACCTAAATCATTATTATATTTACTTCCTTTTATTTCTTCCATAATCATTTCTTTTTCTTTAACTACTTCATTTATAATCTGATTTTTAGCATTTTCAGTGCTTTCTATTACACTATCATCATAAAGTTCATCAGTCCCTAAAGTTGAATTATTCATAAATTCTATCATTTTCATCTTTTTTTCAACTTCTTCTCTAAAACTACTATCTTCTGTACTTGATAATGTATTTTCAAAATTATTTCTACTTATATTTGTATTTTGATTTACATCTCTATTATTTCTTATAGTTGAAATTTTTTCTCTTTGATTATTTAACGTATTAGTAGCTTTCTTTTGTATAGTTTTACCTTTTTTATGAACACCTGTTGCAACTCCTCTAATATTGTAATTGAATATTAAAATTGAACATATAACATATGCCGCAATAACAACTATATAAAGGCCAATATCTCCCATAAATTTATAAATTGGTAATATAATTATAAATATAATAAATCCACCATTCATATATGAATCTGATACTAAAAAATTACCAAAGGAATTCATAATACTATTCTTCACATAATAATCTGTCATATTCAATGTTTGAAGTAAAATAAGTGTTGTTATTATCCCACCAACTATGCCCCAATACTTTCTTGATATTGTCACTTTCTGCTTCAAAAAATAATATTTCACTGAAATATACAAACAATATATCGGTACAAGAAATGCTGCAAGTCCAAACAATGAAATAAATATTTTTTTAGATATTATACTTAAATACCCAAGTTTTGACGTATACAAACTAAACATAAAAATAAGCGAACATGCTATTGCTATAACTCCATATATCTCATTATCACCCTTGTTTTTAAATTCTTTTTTATTACTAACTTTTTTAGTGTTGGTAGTTATATTTTTCCTAGAATTTTTTTTAGCGCTCGGTGTCTGTTTTTTTTCTGTCCTCTTTGCAGTTGCCATCCTGCTAAATCACCCCTCTTTTTCCTTACTTAACTAAGTAAACCATAATTATTTATTTTTAAGTATCTACCATAAGTACTGTATAAACTAATATTAAAATTTAGCATTTAACTATAATTTTATTATGTAAAATACCCTTTATGATTTATTTTTACAAAAATATATATACTACATATTTTACTCTTAAAAGACAAATCTATCAAATATTTATTAATTAAAAATATGTAAAAAAGTTATAGATTTACTCTATAACTTTTTCTCTATTAATTCTTTAAGTTTTTTAATAGCCTCTTTTACTCCACCTTCTTCATCTATTATCCCTTCTTTTACAGCTTCCTTCCCAATAAGTATAGACCCCATATCATTTAATAAATCATCTGTTTTCATCATAAGTTTTTTAAGGTTAGTCTTAGTTACCTTTGATGTACTTACAATGAAATCATTTATTCTTTCCTGCATTTTTTCAAAATATTTAAATGTTTGTGGTACTCCTATTACAAGCCCTGTCATTCTTACAGGATGGATAATCATTGTTGCCGAAGGTGCTATAAATGAATAAGTAGCTGCTGTTGCAAGTGGCACTCCTATTGAATGTCCACCTCCAATTACAATTGATACTGTAGGTTTACTAAGGCTTCTTATAATTTCTGCAATTGCAAGGCCAGCCTCAACATCTCCCCCTACTGTATTTAGTACAAATAGTATACCTTTTACTTTTTCACTTTGTTCTATTTCTAAAAGTTGTGGTATCATATGTTCATATTTTGTAGTCTTATTTTGTGCACCTGATTCTGCATGCCCCTCTATAAGCCCTATAATACTTATAACTTGTATAGTCTCTTTTTCTGCTTTTTCCTCTTCTGATTCAGTTTTATCAACAGAACCAAATTCTTTTATCTGCTCAATTTTTGCTATCTTCTCTCTATTTTCACATGCCTTTTCTTTACTTTCTAGCTTATCTTTTTTCAATATTTTTTTTTCTAAATCTATATTTTCTAACTCATCAATATTTAAATCCATAAAAAAAGCCCTCCTGTATTATACTTATTTTTTACAAGAGAGTCTAAATTTATACTATATATTTTTTATTCTATAAAAAAGCCTGATGTAATGCCTTTATTGCATCTTTAACTTTATTAGTTTCAACAAGACACCATATAGTCATATGTGAATCAGCACTTTGTAATACTTCAATATCCTTATCATCTAGTGCTTCTACTATTTTTGCAATAACACCTGGAATCCCTCTCATCTTTGTACCTACTACTGCTATTTTACTTAAATTATCAATAAGTTCAAACTTAATATTATGTTCATTCATTATGCTTTCAAATAAAACTTTTTTATCTTCACCTATTGTAAATACTTTTTCTTTCGGGAAAATATTTATAAGATCAAGACTTATCTCATTATCAGCAAGTATAGCTAATATTGATTTATAAACTGCTTTATTATTAATATTATCATCTAAGTTTATAGAAACTTGTATTCTATCTGACTGATGTGTTATACCTGTAATAACAGTTGCTGCCTCTAAATCCCCAAGATTATCTATCATAGTACCTTTACAATCTGACATAGTATTTTTAATTACAAGAGGTATGTTACCTCTCATAGCTGCTTCTACAGCTCTTGGATGTATAACTTTTGCACCTTGGTCTGCAAGTTCAAATATTTCATTATAACTTATTTTATTTATAAGTTTTGCATCAGAAACTATTCTTGGGTCTGCAGTCATTATTCCATCAACATCTGTAAATATTTGTACTTCTTTAGCTTTTACCGCAACTCCTAGTATAGCTCCTGTAGTATCACTACCACCTCTCCCAAGAGTAGTAAAGAATCCATCTCTATTTACTCCTTGAAAACCTGCTATAACTGGAACTTTCCCTGCTTTTAAAACTGTTAATATATGCTTTGGATCAATATCAATTGGTTCAGCTGACTTAAAATTACTATCTGTTAATATACCAGCTTGTCCGCCTGTTAATGGTACTGCATTTATTCCTGCTTCTAAAAATTCATTGCTCATAGCAACGGTACTGATTATTTCCCCACATGCCATAAGCATATCAGTAGCCATTTTATTTTCCTCTTTAAATCTCTCCCCAACTAAAGATAAAAGCGTATCAGTTGCATAAGCTTCACCCTTTCTTCCCATAGCTGAAACTACAACTACTGGGAGTGCACCTGAATCTATGACTTCTTTAACTTTTTTAATAACCATTTTTCTTCTCTCTGGTGTAGACACTGATGTGCCACCAAATTTCTGAACTATAATCTCCATTAAAACCACGCCCCTATAAATTTACTTTACGCATTAACTCCTGCTCTGCATCTAAAATAATAGTCCTAGCCCCTATTTTTTTGACATATTCCCAGTCAACTTCATAAAATTCACTAGCACCTCCAAAAAAGCCAAACTTTCCACCACCTACATTTAAAAGTAGTAATTTAAGTTCCCCTTTTTCATCAACTATTATATCATTATTTGCAAGTGTTTCATATTTTTCTCCATCATTCACATTAATTATTTCATACTTTTCAATTTCACTTAGATATTTCACATTACTCATAATATATCCCCCCCATTATATTAGGTTATGAGATTATATTAAAGCATATGATAAAAATTTATAAAAAAAAAGGCAATTTAAAATTGCCTTTACTTATTACTGCTGTTCTTCTGATGCTTTTTTATCTTCTTCATCTTGTAACACATCTCTTCTTGAAAGATTAACTCTTCCTTGAGGATCTATTTCTGTTACTTTAACTAAGATTTCATCTCCTACAGAAACTACATCTTCAACTTTGTTAACTCTTTCTAAAGCAAGCTTTGAAATGTGAACCAATCCTTCTTTACCTGGTAACACTTCTACAAATGCTCCAAATGTAGTTATCTTAGTTACTTTTCCAAGATATACTTCTCCAGCTTTAACTTCTTTAGTTAAACCTTCTATAATTTCTATAGCTTCTTTAACACCTTTTGAGTTTTCTGAAGATATAAATACTAAACCATCTTCTTTAATATCAATTTTAACTCCTGTATCAGCTATAATTTTATTTATAACTTTTCCACCAGCTCCAATTACAGATCTGATTTTATCAGGATTGATTTTAAGTGTTGATGTTTTAGGTGCATATTCTGAAACTTCTTCTCTAGCTGCTGGTATACATTCAGTTATTTTATCTAAAATGTGCATTCTAGCAACTCTAGCATTCACAATAGCATCTCTGATTATTGTTTCTGATAATCCATGAAGTTTTGTATCAACTTGTATTGATGTGATACCCTTCTCTGTTCCAGCAACTTTAAAGTCCATATCTCCAAAGAAATCTTCGATTCCTTGAATATCTGTTAAAACGCCTTCTTCAGTTAAATCATCTGAAGTAATAAGTCCCATAGCTATTCCAGCTGCTGGTCTCTTAAGTGGAACACCAGCTGCTAATAAAGCAAGTGTACTACCACAAACTGATGCTTGTGAAGTTGATCCATTTGAGCTTAATACTTCTGAAACTAATCTAATTGTATATGGGAAATCATCTTCTGAAGGGATTAGTGGCTCTAAAGCTCTTTCTGCTAAAGCTCCATGTCCTATTTCTCTTCTTCCTGGTCCTCTTAAAGGTCTAACTTCTCCAACACTGTAAGCTGGGAAATTGTAGTGATGCATATATCTTTTCGAATCAAGTTCACTAAGACCATCTATTGTTTGGTATTCTCCTACCCCACCAAGTGTAGCAACTGTCATTACTTGAGTCGCCCCTCTTGTGAATAATCCTGTACCATGAGTTCTTGGTAATATGTCAACCTCACAACCTATTGTTCTCACTTCATCAAAAGCTCTTCCATCAGGTCTTTTTTTCTCATTAAGTAACATGCTTCTTACACATTTCTTTTGAGTGTTGTAGATAGCTTCTCCAACATCTGCAAGTTTATCTTCATATTTTTCATTAAATTCTTCAGCTATTTTGTTTTTAACTTCATCCATAGCTTGATTTCTTTCATCTTTATCAGTTATGTGCATAGCCTCATTAATCATATCATAAGCAAATGCTTTTATATCAGCTTCTACTCCTGCATCAATTGTATGAAGTTCTGGAACAAACTTTTCTTTTCCAAAAGATTTCATAGCTTCTTCTTGGAATTTAATTATAGGTTGGCATTCATCAAAACCATATTTAATAGCATTTATCATAACATCTTCAGGTATTTCATTTCCACCTGCTTCTATCATCATAACTTTTTGTCCTGTAGCACAAACTGTTAATTCCATTTCACTTTTAGCTCTCTCTTCTGATGTTGGGTTAGTGATGAACTTGCCATCTATTAATCCAACTTGAACAGCTGCTGTAGGTGTTGTAAATGGAATACTTGATAAACATAAAGCTGTAGACGCAGCATTTATTGCTAATATTTCTGGTAAATTGTCTTTTTCTACTGATACTACAGTACAAACAACTTGAACATCACTTCTATATCCGCTTGGGAATAAAGGTCTGATTGTTCTATCGACTGCTCTACCATGTAAAATAGATTGTTCTGAAGGTCTTCCTTCTCTTTTAACAAATCCACCTGGTATTTTTCCAACTGAATATAGTCTTTCTTCATACTCAACACTTAATGGGAAAAAGTCTATCCCCGCTCTTGGTTTTTCTGATGCATTGGCATTAGTTAAAATAACAGTATCTCCATAACTTATGAAAATAGCTGCATTTGATAACATACCAATTCTTCCAAACTCTACTTTAAGAGTTCTTCCTGCTAATTGTATTTCATTTGTATTAATCATACTGAATACCTCCTTTCGGTAAACAACTGGTAAAAGTTTATAATTTTAATATTCTTAAAATAATAGAGCGGAGAATAAACCCGCTCTACTAAATTTATTTCTTATATGAAAGATTGATTATCTTCTTAATCCTAACTCTTTGATTACAGTTCTGTATCTTTCGATATCTTCTTTAGTTAAGTAGTTTAATAATCCTCTTCTTTGTCCAACCATCATAAGAAGTCCTCTTCTTGAGTGGTGGTCTTTCTTGTGTGTTTTTAAGTGATCTGTTAAGTAGTTAATTCTTTCTGTTAAAAGTGCGATTTGAACCTCAGGTGATCCTGTGTCTCCCTCGTGTCTTCCGTATTTTACGATTATTTCTTGTTTTTTAGCTTTATCCATTGATAAACACCTCCGTATAATTATCCCCTAGTTCCAGGAAAAAGGCGGTACCCTAAATCTTAGGACTAGGTTCTGTACCATTATATCAAAACTCTATTTTATTGTAAATAAAGTTTTGCAAATTATTTTATATTTTTCTGTTATAAGCAAACATTTTATCTTTTTCAAGCTGCTTTTTAAGTTCTTCTATTGAAGCAAACTTGTGTTGTTCTCTTATTTGCTCGATAAAATACAATTTTATATTTTTTCCATAAATATCTTTTGAGAAATTTAATATATAAGTTTCTACTGTTGTAGTATCACCATTTACCGTTGGATTATTCCCAACTGATGTTATACTTTTGAAAATATTTCCATCAATTTCCACATTAGTATAGTATACTCCAAGCTTCGGAAGCGCAAGATTTTTATCTACTGCCAAATTTGCTGTAGGAAATCCTATTGTTCTTCCAAGTTTTTTGCCATGAACTATCTCACCTGTTAAAATGAATTTTCTTGTTAAAAGTTCATTTGCCATTTCAATTTCTCCTGTTGTTATAAGTTCTCTTATTCTGCTTGAACTTACAACTTTTCCATCTTCTTTATAAGCTTCCATTATACTAAGTTCAAAATCATATTTTTCACTTAGTTCTTTTAATAATTTTATATCACCTTTATTTTTATAGCCAAATCTATAGTTAAAACCAACTACAAATCCTTTAGCATTAAATTTTTTTAAAAGCATCTTTATAAAATCTTCTGGTTCTTTTACCATAAGCTCTCTATTAAATTCATCTAAACAAACTAAATCTACACCTAAGTCATCTAGAACTTCTATTTTTTGTTGATTAACCATAACTATCTTTGGTTTAGCGCTACTTTTTATAATAGTTAAGGGATGATTTTTAAAGGTATAAACCATACTAAGAACCTTATGTTTTTTGCTCAACTGCAAAAGTTCGTCCATAAGTGTCAGATGACCTTTGTGTATACCATCAAAACTTCCTAAAGCAATATAAGTTTTTTGTTTTAAGTTTCCTTTAAAATCTTCATCAATCAATATCATTCTACTACTCCTCTAATAATAGTTTTTCTATCTTAAACCCTTTACTGCCTTTTTTACCAAGACCAATTAAAATACCCTTGTAATCATAAACTCTGTAAAGTTTGTTATCTTTTAAGACAATACCATTATAAAGTTTATTATCCATTACAGATACACCGTTTGCTAAAAGTTTGCTAAATTTTTCATTTTTAATAACAAAACCTTCAAAACTCTCTAGTGCTTCATCTATTGATATTATATGTTCATTTAGTAATTCTTCTGTTAAATCTTCTATATTAACTGCTTCATCTATCGTAAATGGACCATTTTGTATTCTTACAAGTGATGTCATTACAGCACCAACTGAAAGTTTTTCTCCAATATCATAGCAAAGACTTCTAATATATGTTCCCTTAGAACAGCATACATCCATTGTTATGTTTGGAAGTTCTATTTTTATATTTTCTAATGAATGTATAGTTATTGGTCTAGCTTCTCTTTCAATTTCTATACCTTTTCTTGCAAGTTCATATAATCTTACACCATTTTTTTTAAGTGCTGAAAACATTGGAGGTATTTGCATAATATCACCTTTGAATGTATTTACAACAGTCAAAGCTTCTTCTTCACTTATGTTACTTGCATCAGCTTCTCTTATAACTTTACCCTCTAGATCATAAGTATCTGTAACAACCCCCAGCTTCATAGTAACTCTATAAACTTTCTTATTTTCCATTATATAATCTATAATTTTTGTAGCTCTACCTATACATATAGGTAGAACTCCACTTGCCTCAGGGTCTAATGTTCCTGTATGACCTACTTTTTTTATTTTTGCAATTTTTCTTACCCTTGCAACAACATCAAATGATGTTTGCCCTGTGTTTTTACAAATATTTATTACACCGTTCATTAAATCAACTCTTTTTCTAATTTTTCTATTATCATTGCTTTAGCTTCATCCATTGTAACTCCAACAATTTTAGCACCAGCAGCTTTTGTATGACCACCGCCACCAAATAATTCTGCTATTTTTCTAACATCTAAAGTATCTTTTGATCTAAAGCTTATTTTAACTGCATCATCCGCTTCTTTTAAAAGTATACACCCCTTTGCACCTTCTACTTTATTACCAAATGAAACTAAATCTCCTGTATCTTCCTTGTCTGTATCTATTAATTTCAATATTTCCTTAGTAATTCTCATCACTACAAGTTTCCCACCACAAACAAGTTCCATATCATCTAATACTTTACCAATTAACTTTAATTTTCCAAATGATTTATTATCAAATAATTCTCTGTGAATTTCATCATGTTTAATATTATTTGAAACAAGTTCACCTGCTATATTATGTGTTTTCTTTGTTGCATTAGAATATCTAAATGACCCTGTGTCTGTCACAAGACCTGTATATAATGTTCTTGCTATATTCTCATCAATATCAACATTCATAGCAGTAAGAAGGTCATAAACCACTTCACAACTTGAAGAAGCATCAGTATCAACATAATTTATATATCCATATTTATCATTAGATAAATGATGATCTATATTTAAAACTTTTCCTTCAAACTTCTCTATATCTCCTGCTATTCTTTCAACATTTCCACAATCTAAAACTATAACACAATCTGTTCCCTCAGTTGGTAATGTATGCTCGCCAGTAATTTCCTTTGCATAAGGAAGAAAGCCTAGATTATCCGCAGGTTTATCCTTTGAAATAATATAAGCTTCTTTACCATATTTTCTTAAGCCTTGAAGGAGTGATAAAACACTCCCCACAGCATCACCATCTGGAGAAACATGAAATGTTACAGCTATCTTTTCTACTGAATCGATATAATCTATAACTTCACGTATATTCATTTTTATTTCTCCTTAATTTTAGC
The DNA here is from genome assembly GCF_947039605.1 of uncultured Clostridium sp. Lineage (GTDB taxonomy): Bacteria > Bacillota > Clostridia > Clostridiales > Clostridiaceae > Sarcina. The sequence continues at coordinate 25,141 of NZ_CAMQZG010000007.1, read as the reverse complement.
AAGTAAAGAGTCTATATACATCCCTTGTGCTATTGAAGAATCTCTTTCAATAACAATTTGAGGTGTAACTCTAAGTTTTACTCTTTTACCTAATTCTTTTCTTATGAACCCAGCAGATTTTTTGATTATCTCAAAAGTTGCTTGTTCTTCTTCTTTAGATCCACCAAATACGCTTAAATAAACATTAGCAAAGCTTAAGTCTTTTGTAACTTTAACATCTGTAACACTTACCATAGCTGTAATTCTTGGATCTTTAACATCATTTCTGATGATGTTACTAACTTCTTTTTTAACTTCTTCGTTAATTCTTCCTGGTCTATGATTTGCCATTTGAAATCACCTCGTATTATAGTTCTTTTCTTATGATTTTTTCCATTATATAACCTTCTATGATGTCGCCCTCTTTAATATCATTGTAGTTTTCTATACTTAAACCACACTCATATCCAGATTTAACTTCTTTAGCGTCATCTTTAAATCTCTTAAGTGATGCAAGTTTACCTTCTTTAACAACTATACCATCTCTGATTATTCTTATTCCGGCATTTCTTGTAATTTTACCATCAAGTACGTAACATCCAGCGATTGTTCCAACAGCTGATATTTTATAAGTAGCTCTGATTTCAACATTTCCAAGAATTACTTCTCTTTCTATTGGATCAAGCATTCCTATCATAGCTGACTTAACATCTTCTATAGCTTCGTATATGATGCTATATGTTTTGATATCAACATTTTCTTTGTTAGCTAACATTGAAGCTGTAACTGTAGGTCTTACATTAAATCCTATTAATAAAGCATTTGAAGCTGTTGATAATGTTACGTCTGTTTCAGTGATAGCACCTACTCCACCATGAATAACTCTTACTTTAACATCTTCTGTACTTAATTTTTCAAGAGATCCTTTTATAGCTTCTACTGAACCTTGAACGTCTGCTTTAACTATAACTGATAACTCTTTAACTTTACCTTCCTTGATTTGACTGTATAAGTCTTCAAGTGAAACTCTATTTGAAGCACTAAAGCTTTCTTGTCTTTGCTTAGCAACTCTTTTTTCAGCCATTTGTCTAGCAGTTTTCTCATCTTTTACAACAATAAATCTATCTCCAGCAGCTGGAACTTCTGAAAGTCCTAAAATCTCAACTGGAATTGATGGGCCTGCTGACTCAATTCTTTTACCAGCATCATCAAACATAGCTCTAATTCTTCCGTATGTGTTACCTACGAATATTGAATCTCCACTATTTAATGTACCATCTTGAACAAGAAGTGATGCAACAGCTCCTCTTCCTTTATCAAGTTTAGATTCTATAACTGTTCCTTTAGCTTTTCTGTGTGGGTTTGCAACAAGTGATTGCATTTCAGCACTTAAAACTACCATTTCAAGTAAAGTATCAAGACCTTCGCCTGTTTTAGCTGATACAGGTACTGCTACAACATCTCCGCCCCAATCTTCTACTACTAGTCCATGCTCTGCAAGACCAGCTTTAACTCTTTCTACATCAGCACCATCTCTATCAATTTTATTGATAGCTACTACCATAGGAACCTTAGCAGCTTTACAGTGGTTTATAGCTTCCGCTGTTTGTGGCATTATACCATCATCTGCAGCAACAACTAATATAACAACATCTGTTATTTGTGCTCCTCTAGCTCTCATAGCTGTAAAAGCTTCGTGACCTGGAGTATCTAAGAATGTTAAGATTTCCCCATCAACTTTAACTGTGTAGGCACCAATATGTTGAGTGATTCCACCAGCTTCACCTGACGCAACTTTAGTTTTTCTTATAGCATCAAGTATTGAAGTTTTACCGTGGTCAACGTGACCCATAACTGTGATTATAGCAGGTCTTGTTTCTAAGGCTGCTGTATCTATTTCTTCTTCTTCAAACTCTTCTAAAATTTCTTCTTCTTCTTTTTTGTAAGCTTCTATTTCAAATTTTTCTGCTACTTTTTGAGCTATTTCAAAGTTTATTTCCTGGTTAAGTCCAGCCATAACACCTTCAAACATTAATACTCTAATAACTTCATTATTTGGTTTTTTAAGCTTTTCTGCAAGGTCTTTAAGTGTTATAGTTTCACCTATTTCGATTACTTCTACATCAAGTTCTTCAACTTCTTCTTCTCTAGCACCTTTTTTCTTTTTCTTTTTCTTAACATTATTAACTTCTTCAGCTAATTCTTCTTCGTATTGATCTACTATACTCTTTGAATCAGCTCCTGTTAATAATTCTTTGATTAGTTCTGCGTCTTCGTCTTCTATAATACTCATATGGTTTTTAACTTCAACACTAAACTCTTCCATTAATATTCTTATAAGGTCCTTACTTGAAACCTTTAATTCTTTTGCCAATTCATATACTCTGATTTTTGACATATATTCACCCCCGAAAGTATTTATAGCCTAGATTATAATTCATAAGATAATAGTTTTAAAGCCATATTCTTATCTGTAATCCCTACTATATTTATTTCTTTTTTTCCTATGCTAGCTCCAAGTTCTTCTTTTGAAAAACCATCAATACATGATATATTAAGTTTTTCACATTTTTTTGTGAATTTATCCTTAGACTTAGCTGATATTTCATTTGAGAATATAACAAGATGAACGCTTCTTTTACCAAGTGTTTCTTCACATTTATTATATCCATCTAATAAGTTTCCTGAACGTTTTGCAAGTCCTAAAAAACTCAAAAATTTACTTCTCATCATGTGCAACCTCTTCTCTCAATCTATTATAGATTTCAGTGTCAATGTTGCTTGATAAATTTCTATTTAACCTTTTAGCCTTAAAAGCTGCATCTAAACACTTAGTAGCCTTACATATATATGCACCTCTACCAGCCATTTTGCCTGTTAAATCTACAGAAATATTATTTTCTTTATCTTTAACAACTCTTATGAGTTCTTTTTTAGCCTTCATTTCCATGCAACCATTGCACATTCTCATTGGAACTTTTTTAACTTTCATACTATCACCCCTTCAGAGTAATATTACTCAGATTTAGCTTCTGATTGTGATTGACTCTTAATATCTATCTTCCAACCAGTTAATTTTGCAGCTAATCTTACATTTTGACCTTCTTTACCTATAGCAAGTGATAATTGTGAATCTTCAACAACAACTCTAGCTGATTTGCTATCTTCATCTACAGTTACACCTATAACTTTAGCAGGACTTAATGCATTTTCAATATAACTTTCTGAACTATTACTCCATTTAATTATATCAATTTTTTCATTTTTAAGTTCTCCAACTATGTTTTGAACTCTTATTCCTTTAGGACCAACACATGCTCCCATAGGATCAATAGTTTCATCATTTGAATAAACTGAAATCTTAGTTCTTGAACCAGCTTCTCTTGCTATGCTCTTGATTTCAACTATACCCTCAAATATTTCAGGTACTTCAAGTTCAAATAATCTCTTTATAAGACCTGGATGAGTTCTTGAAACTACTACTTGTGGTCCTTTTGAGCTATCTCTTACTTCTACAATGTAAAGTTTTAACTTTTCATTAAAGTCATAGTGCTCTCCTGGCATTTGTTCATTCGGTCCAAGTATTGCTTCTATTTTTCCAAGATCAATGAAAGCATTTATCTTGTCTTTTCTTAGAACTATACCTGTTATTATATCATGTTCTTGCTCTGCAAACTCATTATATATTATACTTCTTTCTGATTCTTTGATTTTTTGGATTACCATTTGCTTTGCAAGTTGTGCTGCAACTCTACCAAAATTCTTTGGTGTAACCTCTACATCTACGATATCTTCAAGTTGTAATACTGCATTTATTGCTTTTGCTTCTTCTAATGATATTTCTGTTGAATCATCATAAACTTCTTCAACAATTTCTTTTTGTGCGAATACTTTTATAGCACCGTCTTTAGTTCTTCTTATTTTTACATTCTGAGCTTGGCTTGAATAGTTTTTTTTATATGCTGCTACAATAGCCTCATCTAAAACTGCTAATAACTCTTCTTCGCTTATTCCTTTTTCTCTAACTATCTCAGTTAATGCACCTAGGAATTCATTCTTCATTATCTATATCCTCCCCATTATATATCGCCTTCAAGATTAGCTGATTTTATTTTTTCTTTAGGAATTGTAATAACAGTTCCATTAACATCAACTAGTATTTCATCTGCTTTTATTTCTTTTAAGACCCCTTCAAATTTCTTTACATTCTCAATTGGGCTCTTTAAAACTACTTTTATTTTTTTATCTAATACTTTATTAAAGTGGTCATCATTATGTAGCGCTCTATACACACCTGGTGAAGAAACTTCTAGATAATCCACATCTATTTTCTTTTCCATTTCATGTAAATCAAATAGTTCATTAACTTTTCTACTTACATCTTCACATGCTTTAAAATCTACTTTTCCTTCTGGATTTTCTATATAAATCCTTAAGTAGTTCTCTCCATTTTCTCTTACAGATTCTAAATGGTAAAGCTCATAATTTAATTCTTCAAATATAGGGTTGAATAGAGTAGTTAATTGCTCTAAAACATTTTCTTTCATCATATCTTCCCTCCTTATTCAGTTTTCATTATATAGTATTCCTTATATCCATATTATTTAAACATCTACAAACAAATTGCGTGTAAACAGAAAGAGCGGGAATCTTCTTCCCACTCTCCACATCTAAACTATTAGTAAAATACTTTATGATATAATTCTATCATATTCCAAATTTTATTACAAGTTTATTTTTCTTGACTAAAATAAACTTATCTGATTCGTTTCTTGTAATCCATCTATGCAGCCATGGTTGGTTAAACTCTCTATAACTGTCTTAGATACTTTAGCTCTTATTCTCAAATCTTCTTTTGATATAAACTCACCATCTTTTCTTGCTTCTACAATAGCTTTACCTGCATTATCTGCTATACCTTGTAGTGCATTCATTGGTGGTCTTATACTTCCATCTTCTTCTATTTTAAATTTAATAGCATTTGATTTATATATATCCACCTTATTAAATTTAAGACCTCTTTTATACATTTCATATGATAGTTCTAGAATTGTTAGTAAACTTTTTTCTTTATGTGTTAAGTTATTCCCAAGTGCATTTAATTCTTTCATTTTTGCACTTATCACAGCCTCTCCTTTACATATTAAATCAGCATCAAAATCATCTGCTCTAACTGTAAAATAAGTTGTATAATATGCTGCTGGGTAATAAACTTTAAAATAAGCTACTCTAACTGCCATCATAACATATGCAACAGCATGACCTTTTGGAAACATGTATTTTATTCTTTTGCAAGATTCTATATACCAATCTGGAACTTGCTTTTCTTTCATTGTAGCTTCATCTTCTTCTGAAAGACCTTTACCTTTTCTTACTTTCTCCATTATTGTAAATGCAGTTTTAGGCTCTAAGTCTTTATACATAAGATAAACCATTATATCATCTCTTGTAGATATACAATCTTTTAGTGTTGTGTATCCTTCTTTTATAAAATACTGTGCATTATTAAGCCATACATCAGTGCCATGTGAAAGCCCTGATATTCTTACAAGGTCAGCAAAACTTCTTGGTTGTGTATCTACAAGCATCTGTCTTACAAACTTTGTTCCAAACTCTGGAAGTCCATAACTTCCAACTTCACACCCTAATTGTTCTTTAGTTACTCCTAGTGCATCTGTTGATGTAAATAAGCTTATAACTTTTTCATCATTTAAAGGAATGCTTTTAGGATCTATTCCAGTTAAATCTTGAAGCATTCTAAGCACAGTTGGATCATCATGCCCTAGTATATCAAGTTTTAAAAGTCTACCACTTATTGAGTGATAATCAAAATGTGTTGTTATTATATCAGTTGTCATATCATCTGCCGGATGCTGTATTGGGCAGAAATTGAAAATTTCATTATCTCTTGGTACAACCATGATTCCCCCCGGGTGCTGTCCTGAAGTTCTTTTAACTCCTGTACATCCAAGTGTTAATCTTTCTATCTCAGCTTGTGATACTATAAGTCCTCTTTCATCTAAATATTTTTTAACATAACCATAAGCTGTTTTTTCTGCTACTGTACCTATTGTTCCAGCTTTAAATACATATCCTTCTCCAAATAATACTTCTGTATATTTATGAACTACAGCTTGGTATTCACCTGAGAAGTTAAGATCTATATCTGGCTCTTTATCTCCTTCAAATCCAAGGAAAGTTTCAAATGGTATATCATGACCATCTTTAATATATGGTATGTTACAATCTGGACAATCTTTGTTTGGTAAATCTGCTCCAGAGCTCATAGAACCATCTAAGAAGAATTCAGATTTTCTACATTTTGAACAAACATAGTGTGGTGGTAATCCATTAACTTCAGTTATATCTGTCATTGTTGCTACAAAGGATGACCCAACAGACCCTCTTGATCCAACTAAATATCCATCTTCTAGCGATTTAGCAACTAATTTTTGAGCTATAAGATATAAAACTGCATATCCATTATTTATAATCGAGTTAAGTTCTTTATCTACTCTTTTTTGAACTACCTCTGGAAGAACATCTCCATATATTGAGTGAACTTTAGCAAGTGTCATATTTTTTATATCATCTTCAGCCCCATCAATTTTAGGTGGAAATGTCTCATCGGGTATTGGTTTTATATTCTCAATTTCATCTGCTATTTTATTAGGATTTTCAATTACTATCTCTCTAGCTATTCTATCCCCTAAGTAGTCAAACTCTTTTAACATTTCTTCTGTTGTTCTATAGTAAAGTGGTGGTTGATTATCTGCATCTTTCATCCCTTGCCCTGCCTGTATTACTCTTCTGTACATTTCATCCTCAGGATTTAGGAAGTGAACATCACCTGTCCCAACTACTAATTTATCCATTTCTTTACCTAACATATAAATTTTCTTATTCATATCTTTAATTTCTTGCTCATTTGCAACATTACCTTTTCTTATAAGATATTCATTATTTAAAACTGGCTGAATTTCTAGATAATCATAAAATTCTGCTATCTCTTTTAATTCTTCTGTTGTTTTACCTTCTAACACAGCCTTATAAAGTTCACCACCTTCGCAAGCTGAACCAATTATAAGTCCTTCTCTCATCTGTGCAAGTAAAGTTTTTGGTATTCTTGGTTTTCTAGCAAAGTGTTCTAAATGTGCTGCTGATATAATTTTATAAAGATTCTTTATTCCAGCCTGTGTTTTAGCTAGTATAACTATATGATTCATTGGTTGTTTTTTTATATCAACATTTTCTAAAAATTGAGTATTTAATGTTTTTAAATCTTCTATTTCCATTTCTTCTTTTAGCTTTTTAAAGCATATTAAAAGTATTTCAGCTGTTGCTTTTGCATCATCTACAGCTCTATGGTGATTTTCTAAACTTACTCCTAAGTATTTTGCTACAGTATTTAACTTAACTCTTTTAAGTTCTGAATATAAAAATCTAGCAAGCGGTACCGTATCTAAAACTTGATTAGAGAATTCTTTTCCCATATCTCTTAAATTTTTCTTTATAAATGATACATCAAAAGGTGCATTATGTGCGACCATTGTTGCATCTCCAACAAACTCCATAAACTTTGGTAGAATATTTTCTATAACATCCTCACCTACAAGCATCTCATCAGTTATTTTTGTAAGTTCTATTATAACTGCTGGAAGATGTCTTTGTGGATTTACAAAACTACTAAACCTATCTATAACTTCACCATCTTTTATTTTAACAGCACCAATTTCTATTATTTTATCATTTTTGCTTGAGAATCCTGTTGTTTCAAGATCAAATACAACAAACTCGGCATCTAAATTACCCTCATCTCCATTAATAACTATAGGGGTTCCATTATCAACTAAATAACCTTCTACTCCATATAGTATTTTAACTCCATGTTTTTTACCTGCACTTTGTGCATCTGGAAATGCTTGAACTACTCCATGGTCTGTTATTGCTATTGCTTTGTGTCCAAATTTTGCTGCTCTCTCTACTAAATCTTTAACTGAGTTCATAGCATCCATACTACTCATGTTAGTGTGAAGGTGCAATTCTACCCTCTTCTCTACTGAATTATCTGATCTTTCTACTTTTTTCAGTTTAAAAATATCTTTTCCCATGATTACTAATTCTTTTATATAAGTATCCATAGTAGCTTCACCTCTAACTTTACAGTGAAGACCTTTTTTTATATTTTCAAGAACATGTTCTGTATCTCTTGGTCTTAAGAAACATTTTACCGCAATAGAACTTGTGTAGTCTGTTACATAGAATGTAAGTATTATTTTCCCAGCTTTTGTTTCAAATATTTCTGTTTTAAATACATCTCCTGCAACTGTTACATAACCAGACTTTTCATCTATATCTACAATATCCATTACTTCTTGCTTTATCTCTCTACCAAGTATAGTATTTTCATTTCTTTTTGCAGATTCGCCATACTCATAGTAAGCTTTAACTTCTGGTGTTTTAATTTTTTCATCTCCTGATTCTTTCTTTGGTGCATCTATTTGTCTTGTTTTTATTCCCTGTATTATTTCTTTTTCTATTCGTTTTTGCTCTTCTATATATGAATTATCTACAAGGCTATCATCAAACTTAAATTCAATTTTACACTCTAGTCCAAAAATATCTTTTAGTATATTTCTAATAGATATATCTACACCTCTTTTTTTTGAATATTCCATAAGATAGTCAAAGGCTGATTCTATTATTATCACATCATCTTTTACTATTCTTTTAGAGTCTACTAAAAATGGTTTTATCATAGGACATCCACTTATTATGTTACCTATTACATCAAGCCAATGTTCATTTACTACTTGTTCTAGACTTGCATCTGATATATCTATATATATTACAAGTTCTACATCTATTTGAAATCCTAAAGTCCTACATATATATTTTTTTATAAGTTCACAATTTTCATGACTTATTTTATCCTGACTTCTAATTACTGCTTTAAGTAAATTTTTATTTTTAACTAACTGAAACTTCTCTAGATTAAACTCTAGTCTATCTAGTTTTTCATCACTTTTAAGCGTTGCATTGATTTTTTTTATAAACTCAGCACTCAAAATAAACCGCTCCCTTCTTTAAAGAAAATAAAAGGACTCTAATACAAGAGCCCCTTTAATTTTTATAATTCTTCTTCTATTATTCTAAGTAATTCTGAAACTAACTGGTCTTCATTTACTTTTTTAACTACTTCACCCTTTTTAAAGATTATTCCATAGCCTTTTCCACCAGCAATTCCTATATCTGCATCTCTTGCTTCTCCGGGTCCATTAACTACACAACCCATTACTGCAACTTTTATATTTTTTTTAGAATCTGATAATTTTGATTCTACTTCATTTGCAATTGATATAAGGTCAATTTCTGTTCTTCCACAAGTAGGACATGATACAAATTCTATACCTTCAGTTAAATGACCAAAGTTTTTAAGCATTTCTTTTCCTACTTTAATTTCTTCTACAGGGTCTCCTGTTAAAGATATTCTTATAGTATCACCAATACCCTCTGCTAGTAAAGTTCCAATTCCGATTGCAGACTTAATTGTACCTCTCCATATTGTTCCAGCCTCAGTAACTCCAAGGTGAAGAGGGTAATCAACTTTTTCTGATGCAAGTCTATAACTTTCAATCATAGTTTTTATATTTGAAGATTTAATTGATATTACTATATCTCTAAAATCTAAAGATTCTAATATTTCTACATGTTCTAATGCGCTTTCAACTAAAGCCTGTGCACAAACTTTTCCATACTTATCAAGTTGTGCTTTTGATAATGAACCTGAGTTAACTCCGATTCTTATAGGTATATTCTTTTCCTTACAAGCTTTTACTACAGCTTCAACTCTATCTCTACTTCCTATATTACCAGGGTTTAGTCTAATAGCTGAAATTCCATATTCTACACATTTAAGTGCAAGTTTATAATCAAAATGTATATCTGCAACTACAGGAATAGTAACTTTTTTTACTATTTCTTTTATTGCCTCAGCTGCCTGCATATCTGGAACTGCACACCTTACAATATCACAGCCTGCCTTTTGAAGTTCTTCAATCTGTGCTACTGTTGCATTTACATCTCTTGTATCTGTATTAGTCATTGATTGAATTGTGACCCTTGAATCTCCTCCAACGTATACATCTCCAACTTTAACTTTTCTTGTTTTCTTCTTGTCAAAAGCAAAACTTTCCTTTGCTTTTAAACTTATATTTTCTATCTTCATTTTACACCTCTTATATATTAACTGGGAATATTATATCCTTTAATACAACTACGGCCATAAATGCCATAAGAAGTATAAATCCTATTGTGTTTATTGTATTTAAGATTTTTGAAGGTATTTTTTTTCTTGTTATCCCCTCAATTAAAACTGCAAATATATGACCACCATCAAGTGCTGGGAAAGGTAATAAATTAAATACACCTATTTGAACACTTAAGAATGCTGTAAGATTCATTAAATTCCAAATACCCATTTTAGCAGCTTCGCTAGTCATTTTTATTATAGTTACAGGTCCTCCTACATCAGTCTTAAAGTTAACTTCTCCTGTTATAAGCATTTTAAAACTTGTAAATGTTTGACCTATCATACCTACAAGTTCTTTTGATCCTTGCTTTATACTCTCAAAGATTCCAGGGTTTGTAACTTTATGATTATTAACACCTATGATAAACATCCCATTTTTATCTTCTATTGGTTTTATTTGAGTGGTTTTAATTTCACCATTACTATCATATTCTAATGTAACACTTGCACCTTTTACCATTGCAAGTCCCATACTAAGATCATCTGGTGTCATAAGCTTTTTCCCATCTAAGCTAAGTAACGTATCACCTTTTCTTATTCCAGCCTCATATGCCGGAGTTCCATTTACAACATCATCTACAAGATTTGTCTTATAACCAAAATTCATAGTTATTGCTGTGAATATAATTATTGCGAGCACAAGGTTCATAAATGCACCCGCAAAAAACACTATAAATCTAATTAATGGTGATTTATTTGATAAAGCTGTTTTATCATTTCCATCGACTTCATCACCTTCTTCTTCTGATTCACCATGCATTTGAACAAATCCACCTATTGGAAGTGCTCTGATACTATAATCTGTATCTCCACGATTTAAACTAAACAATTTGGGTCCCATCCCTATAGAAAATTCTAAAACTCTTACTCCACTAAGTTTTGCAGCTGTAAAATGTCCTACCTCATGTATTAATATTATTAACCCAAAAGCTAATATAGCAAAAATAATACTCACTAATTTACCCCTCCTAAATTATCACCTATTTACTTACTGTATTTTTTATAAATGTATTCTCTTACCTCTTTATCTTTTGCAATTACATTTTCAAGAGTTATATCTTCTTTATAATTAAATTTCTCCATACACTCTCTTATTATTCTTTCGATATCAAGATATTCTATTTTTTTATTTAAAAACAAATCAACAGCTGCTTCATTTGCACCATTTAATATTGCCGGCATAAGTCCCCCAACTTTTCCTGCTTTAAATGCATATTTTAAACAAGAGAAAACTTCTATATTAGGCACTTCAAAATTAAGACTACTTATAGTCTTAAAATCAAGTCTTCCACCTATATTATCTTCTCTTTTTGGATAGTTAAGTGCATATTGTATTGGAAGTTTCATATCTGGAACTCCAAGCTGTGCTATAACTGCACCATCTTTATATTCAACCATAGAATGTATTATTGATTCTGGATGAACAACTACTTCTATATCCTCATATGGACAATCAAATAGGAAATGTGCTTCTATAACTTCAAGCCCTTTATTCATTAAAGTTGAAGAATCTATAGAAATTTTTTGTCCCATATTCCATTTAGGATGTTTTAAAGCTTTTTCAACTGTAACTTCCTTAAGCATCTCTTTTGTATACCCTCTAAAAGGTCCACCTGATGCTGTTAAAAGTATTTTATAAAGTTTATTATGCTCATTACCTTGTAAAGACTGGAATATAGCACTATGCTCTGAATCTACAGGTAATATTTTAACACCTTTCTTCTTTGCAAGCCCCATAACAAGTTCACCTGCAACAACTAAAGTTTCTTTATTAGCAAGTGCTATATCTTTACCTGCATTTATAGCTTCTATCGTAGGTCTAAGTCCTATCATTCCAACAACTGAAGTTACTACTATGTCAACCTCATTATGTGTTGCAACTTCAACAAGCCCATCCATTCCATAAACTATTCTAGTATTTATGTTTTCACACTCTATAATAGAACTTAATTTATCAAATGACTCCTTATCTGTTATACAAACTAGCTCTATATTGAACTCTTTTATAACTTTTAATGCTAATTCTACATTTTTATGAGCAGATATTGCCACTAAATTATATTTTTCTTTATGAAATCTTAAAACGTCTAGAGTTTGTGTTCCTATTGAACCCGTAACTCCTAGTATAGAAATATTTTTCATTTTGCACCTCGTTAAATATCTATATATTAATTTTATTATTTACTTATATACAGATTCTATTTTAAATCATTCTAGAATTAAATACAACTTTTGTTAAAATCTATTCATATAAAATGCTATAAATTAATAATGGCTACAAATAAAATTTAAGTTTCTTCTGTGTTTTAAAATAAAAAAATATGCAATTTTTTTCAAAATTGCATATTACTCTAAACTATTAAATTCTTACTTGCCAATAACTAATGTAAGGTAGAAAAACACAACAGTACCTGAGAATAAAATACTATCAAATCTGTCTAATATCCCACCATGTCCTGGAATAAGTTTACTATAATCTTTTATACCTGCATATCTTTTAATTGATGATGCAACAAGGTCTCCAAATTGACAGAATACACCACATATAAGACCTATAACTATATAGTTATATAATGCAATATCGACTATACGACCTGTTGACATCATAAAGTAACCAAATACTCCACAAGCAACCGCCGCACCAATTATCCCACCTATTGAACCTTCAATAGTTTTCTTTGGACTTACTTTTGGACAAAGTTTATGTTTCCCAAAAGTTCTTCCTGCATAATATGCAGCAGTATCACAAAACCATGATGCAAGGAAAATAAGCCATACTAAGTATTCTCCCCCAGACATCTTATTTACAAGATATATAAAACTAAATAAAACTCCAACATATATAAATCCAAGCATTGTTATACCCGAATCAATAAATGTATATCTTACATTTAAAACTGGAATACATAATAATATAAATGTCCCGATTATTATTATATATGATAATGTTGTAAAATTATTTTCTGTTAAATAATATATAGCTAAAAGTATATATCCAATTGATATAACTGGTAACATTTTTGCAACTTTAACAGTTTTATAAAACTCATACATACCAATTACTGATAACGCTATAACAAGTCCTTTCAACCAAATTCCACCAAGGAATATTAGTATTACAAAAGGAGCCATTATTGCAGCGCCTAAATATCTATTATCTGAATTCATAAAATACACCTCTTATTTCTTGACCCCACCAAATCTTCTGTCTCTATTCTGAAAATCATATATAGCTTCTCTTAAATCTTCTTCTTTAAAATCAGGCCAATTTATATTTGAATACCAAAACTCTGAATATGCACATTGCCATAAAAGGTAATTACTTATTCTTTGCTCTCCACTAGGTCTTATAATTATTTCTGGGTCTGGCATTCCATTCGTATCTAAATACTTCTCAAATTTTTCCTCTGTTAAATCTTTCGGATTTAATGACTTATCTTCAAGACATTTTTTTATAGCCCTTACAATCTCATCTCTTCCACCATAATTAAATGCAACATTTAATACTACCCCAGTATTATTTTTTGTAAGATTTTTTGCCATTTCTATTTCTGTTTGACAAAACTCAGGTATTTTAGTTAAATCACCAATTGTAGTGATTTTTACATTATTTTCATTAAGTCCTCTAATTTCTTTTCTTAAAAATTCAACTAGAAGTTTCATTATTGCATTTACTTCGTCTTTTGGTCTCTTCCAATTTTCAGTTGAAAATGCATAAAGTGTTAAATACTCAACTGAAAGTTTATCACATTCTCTTAGAACTCTTCTAATAGTTTCAGTACCTGCTCTGTGCCCCATAGTTCTTGCAAGTCCTCTAACTTTAGCCCATCTTCCATTACCATCCATTATAATAGCAATATGTTTTGGTATTCTATCCATATCTATGGCTACTTCTTCTTCTTTTCCATTCTTTCTGCCCTTAAATATATTAATCATAAAGACAACCTCCTCGATATGCTTCAAACAGCAAAATCATTAACAAAAAAACCTGCTAAAGAAAGCAGGTTTCCCTATTATATACTCATGATTTCTTTTTCTTTAGCTACGATTTCTTTATCTATTTCTTTGATAAATTTATCTGTAATCTTTTGAACTTTATCTTCACTAGTTTTCATATCATCTTCGCTAATTTCATTATTTTTCTTCATGTTCTTAATTTTATCATTAGCATCTCTTCTGATTGATCTTAGTGCAACTTTTGAATCTTCACCCATTTTTTTAACTCTTTTAACAAGATTTTTTCTTGTTTCTTCTGTTAATTCTGGTATTACAAGTCTTATCATAGTACCATCATTTGAAGGGTTCATTCCAAGGTCTGATTTTAATATAGCTTTTTCTACATCCTTAAGAGTTGACTTATCCCATGGTGCTATTGCTATAACTCTTGGTTCTGGTATAGAAATATTAGCTACTTGTGATATTGGACACATTGACCCATATGCTTCTACTTCTATTCTATCAAGCATTCTTGGATTAGCTCTTCCTGCTCTTAAAGTTCCTAAATCTGAAACTAAAACAGAAATAGTTTTATTCATTTTTTCTTCCATTAAATTCATTATTGCTTTCACTTAAAAAAACCTCCTATTTATTATTAGAAACTGTAGTTCCTAAAGTTTCTCCCATTGCTGCTCTTTTAATATTTCCTACTTCATCAAGTGCAAATACTATGATTGGAATTTCATTGTCCATACATAATGTTGTTGCTGTTGAATCCATAACTTGTAATCCTTGCTCTAATACTTCTATATATGATAATCTATCATATTTTTTAGCATCTGAGAATTTATTTGGGTCTTTATCATAGACTCCATCAACTTTCTTAGCTAAAAGTATAACTTCTGCTTCTATTTCAGCTGCTCTTAACGCTGCTGCTGTATCTGTTGAGAAATATGGATTCCCTGTTCCTGCTCCAAAAATTACAACTCTACCTTTTTCTAAGTGTCTCATGGCTCTTCTTCTTATATAAGGCTCTGCTATTTCTTTCATTTCGATAGCTGTTTGTACTCTTGTATTAACGCCTAAACTTTCTAATGAATCTTGTAGTGCTAATGCATTTATTGACGTAGCAAGCATTCCCATATAGTCAGCAGTTGTTCTGTCCATACCTTCGCCTTCTCTACCTCTCCAAATGTTTCCACCACCAACAACAGCTCCAACTTCTACACCACAGTCTATAAGTTCTTTTATCTCTTTAGCTATTCTTGTTGCCACATTAAAATCTATTCCAAAACCATCTTTACCTGCTAAAGCCTCACCTGATAACTTTAACATTACTCTTTTATACTTACAAGCTTCCATTATAATATCCTCCATCTAGATAAATTCCTTTAGTTTTAAAAAAAGAGAACACCAAAGTGTTCTCTTATTGTTTTTTATTTCTTATTTTGCTCCCATTTTAGCAACTTCTTCTGCAAAGTTCTCCTCAGCCTTTTCAATTCCTTCTCCTCTTTCGAATCTAACGAATTTATTAACTGTGATTGTTGCACCTAACTCTTTTGACTTAGCTTCTAAAAGCTTAGCTATAGTTAAGTCTCCATCTTTAACCCAAACTTGATCTAAAAGACAGATTTCTTTTAAGTACTTCTTGATTCTTCCTTCAACCATTTTATCAACGATTTTTTCAGGTTTTCCTTCATTAAGCGCTTGTGCTTTAAGAACTTCTTTTTCTTTAGCTAATTCTTCTTGATCTACATCAGCTTCTGATATACATGCAGGGTTAGCAGCAGCTATTTGCATACATAATTCTTTAGCTAAGTTATCTAACTCTTCTGATTCTTTATCAGATGAAAGTTCAACTAAAGCTCCGATTCTTCCGCCACCGTGGATATAATCTTTTACAACTCCACTTGTAACTGAATACTTCTCAAATCTTCTTAAGCTCATATTTTCTCCGATTTTAGCTATTAATTCTGTTAAACCAGCTTGAACTGTTTTTCCAGCTTCTAATTCAGCAGCTAAAACTTCTTCAACGTTTGCAAAGTTGTTTCCAGCTATTAATTTAGCTAACATATCTGAGAATCCTATGAAATCTTCGTTTATAGCAACGAAATCTGTTTCACAATTTAACTCAAGGATAACTCCTGATTTTTTATCTGCAGCAATATAAGTTTTGATTATACCTTCAGCAGCAACTCTTCCTGATTTTTTAGCAGCAGCAGCAAGACCTCTTTCTCTTAGTGCTTCTACAGCTTTTTCTATATCTCCAGCAACTTCTGATAATGCTTTTTTACAATCCATCATCCCTGCGCCAGTTTTTTCTCTTAATTCTTTAACCATTTTTGCTGTTATATTCATTTATAAATCCTCCTATATTTTAGGTAAAGGGCACATAAGGAAAATATCCTCATCTACCCTAAAATTTTTAATTATTCTGCTATTGACTCGCCTTGTCTTCCTTCTAATATAGCATCAGCCATTTTTGCAGTTATTAATTTAACCGCTCTTATAGCATCGTCATTTCCTGGAATTACGTAATCAACAACTTCTGGATCACAGTTTGTATCAACTATAGCTACAACTGGAATTCCTAATATTTTAGCTTCTAATATAGCGTTGTTTTCTTTTCTTGGATCTACTACAAACATAGCTCCGATATTTGAAACGTTAAGGTTTTTAATTCCACCTAAGTTTCTTTCTAATTTTTCCATTTCATTCTTTAAGTGAATTACTTCTTTTTTAGGTAAAACTTCGAAAGTTCCGTCTTCTTCCATTTTGTGTATTGACTCTAATCTAGCTATTCTTGTTTTTATTGTTTTGAAGTTAGTTAACATTCCACCTAACCATCTGTGGTTAACAAAGTGCATGTTTGATCTAATAGCTTCATCTCTTATAGCATCTTGAGCTTGCTTCTTAGTACCTACGAAGATAACATCTTTACCCTCTAATGATACTTCTTTAATGAAGTTGTAAGCTTCCTCTGCTTTTTTAACTGTTTTTTGTAAATCTATTATATAGATTCCGTTTCTTTCTGTGAAGATATATTGAGCCATCTTAGGGTTCCATCTTCTTGTTTGGTGTCCGAAATGAACTCCTGCTTCTAATAATTGTTTCATTGAAATTACTGACATAAATTTAGTCCTCCTTATAATTGGTTATTCCTCCACTATCTAACTTGACTAAAAAGCTTCCTTACTAAAAAAAATAAAGCACCACTTACTAGATTAGATAATGTGTGTATTTATTACCTTTGTTAGTATATCATAGCTATTGCAAAGTATCAATATTAATATTAAAATTAATTTCCCAATAACTATCTACATAATAAATCTCTTTATTTAATTTTATTAAGCTCTGTTAATAGCTTTTCATTTAAGACCTTAATATGTGTTCCTTTCATTCCAAGACTTCTTGACTCAATCACTCCTGCACTCTCAAATTTCCTAAGCGCATTTACAATTACTGACCTTGTAATACCAACTTTATCTGCAATCTTTGATGCAATTAAAAGCCCTTCTGTACCACCTAGTTCATCAAATATATGCTCAACAGCTTCAAGTTCTGAATAAGATAATGTCCCTATAGCAAGTTGTACTATAGCTTTTTTACGGGCATCTTCTTCTACTTCAAGCCTTTTAGATCTTAACATCTCTATTCCAACAACTGTTGCACTATACTCTGATAAAACTAAATCATCATCTGTAAATTCTTCTCCAAATCTTGCTAATAATAAAGTACCAAGTCGTTCTCCATTTCCTAATATCGGAACAATTGTAGATATTTTATTTTCCATAGGACACATACCTTGTCCCTCAAAAACACATTCTCCATTATTTGGCACGTTAGATAAAGTATTTCTTATACTTAAAAGTCTTTGATTATAACTTCGAGGAAATCTTTTATCCTTTACGACTTTCTCTCTCATTACACTACATTCAAATTTTTCTGAAAATGTATAACCAAGTATTAATCCTTTTTTTTCTACTAAGTACACATTACACTCTAATACCTTACTTAATATGCTACATATATCTTCAAAAACTACTGTCTCACTTCCAGACTTTTGTAATATCTTATTAAGTTTTCTTGTCTTTTCTAATAAAGTTGACATGAAACCCCTCCTTAAAACAACACTAAACCACTAATCAAACCTTCAAAATTTTCTAAAAATTCACTACATAATATATCATAGTGACTTAGTGTTTTTCAACATACTACAAAATAGTTTTAATAGTGTTCATAGTTTTATAATATTATTCGTCCTTTTTATCATCTTTCTCATCTGGAATATCAACTTTCTCTTTACATTCCTTATTGCTACATTCTAAATACTGACCTTTTGCTTTTGAGTATTTTTTAAGCATATACTCAGAACATTTAGGACATTTTATGTTACTTGGTTCATTCCAACTAACAAAAGTACAATCTGGATAATTTGAACATCCATAGAATCTATTACCTTTTTTGCTTCTCTTAACTACAACATCTCCATTGCATAATGGACAAGAGGCATCAACTGTTTCAACAATTGGCTTAGTATTCTCACATTCTGGATAACCAGGACATGCTAAGAAATCACCAAATCTTCCATGTTTAATAACCATCATTTTCCCACATTTATCACATGGTACATCACTTATCTTATCCTCAATCACAATTTTAGAAATTTCACTTTCAGCCTTCTTTATATCCTCACTAAGAGGTTTAAAGAACTCATCTACAACCTGCTTCCATTGAAGCGAACCAGCTTCTACTGAATCAAGCTTATTTTCCATTGAAGCTGTAAAATCAGCATCTACTATTGTTTTAAAGTATTCAGAAATTATATTATTAACTATAACCCCAAGCTCTGTTGGTGCTAATACTTTCTTTTCCCTATTAACATATTTTCTACTAACTAATGTTGTTATAGTAGGAACATACGTACTTGGTCTTCCTATACCATTTTCTTCTAAAAGTTTAACTGATGAAGCCTCAGTATATCTTGCTGGTGGTTGTGTGAAGTGTTGTTTTCCTTCTATCGTATCAAGATTTAAAATTTCATCTTCTACTATTTTAGGAAGCATTACATCCTCTTCATCTTCTGAATTTACATAATCATAAATTTTCATAAATCCATCAAAGTTTATATTTGAGCCACTTGCACGAAGAACATAATCTCCATTTTTAATCTCAATACTATTTGTATTGAGTATACAATTTTCCATTTGACTTGCTATAAATCTATTCCAGATAAATGTATAAAGCTTATACTGATCTCTTGAAAGATTTGCTTTTGCTATCTCTGGAGTAATATCTACATATGTAGGTCTTATAGCTTCATGGGCATCTTGTATATTTTTTTTACCTTTAAATACTCTTTCTTCTTTTGGTATATAGTTTTCTCCATATGTGCTAGTTATAAACTCTTTTGCTTTATCCTTCGCTTCATTTGAAATTCTTACAGAGTCTGTTCTCATATAAGTTATTAAACCTACTGTACCAAATTTTTTAACCTCAACCCCTTCATAAAGTTGTTGAGCTATTTGCATAGTCTTCTTTGTCATAAAGTTTAATCTTTTACTAGCTTCTTGCTGAAGCGTACTTGTAGTAAATGGTGCTAAAGGCTTTTTAGCTCTTGTACCGATTTTAACCTTACTTACAAGGTATTCTCCCTCATTTAATTCACTAATTATTTTATCTGTTGTTTCTTTAGTTTTTAATTCTATTTTCTTTTTATTCTTCGTTGCTAATTTTATAGGGAAGCTTTTACTCGCTTTCTTAAGTTTAATATCAACGCTCCAGTATTCTTCTGGTTTAAACTCTTCTATTTCTTTTTCTCTATCACAAATCATTTTAAGCATAGCAGATTGTACTCTACCAGCACTTAACCCCCACTTTACATTTCTCCATAAAAGTGGACTTATCTCATATCCAACTAGTCTATCTAATATTCTTCTTGCCTGCTGTGCATTAACAAGATTTTCATTAATAACTCTTGGATTTTTTATTGATTCCTTAACTGCTGTTTTTGTAATTTCATTAAATTCTATTCTACATTTCTCGCCTTCTGGTATCTTTAAAACATTTGCAAGATGCCATGAAATTGCTTCCCCTTCTCTATCAGGGTCAGTCGCAAGATAAACTTTCTCACTTTTTTTAGCAAGTTTTCTAAGCTTTGTTAAAAGCTCTCCCTTACCTCTTATTGTAATATACTTTGGTTCATAATCCTCTTCTATATTAACACCTAACTGACTCTTAGGTAAATCTCTTACATGTCCCATCGAAGCCTCAACTATATAATTTTTTCCTAAATACTTTTCTATAGTTTTCGCCTTTGCTGGTGACTCAACAATTACTAACTTTTGACCCATAGTAACCCCCGAAACTTCGGAGTTTCACCCCCTCTAATTATTTCGCAATATTTTCATATAATTATTTCCTACCAATCCAATAACATCATTATTGAATTGCATTTCAAATAATAACTCATTAATAATATTTCTGTCAACTTTAATTTCTTTAACAATTCTATCAAAATGTACTGGTTCTTCACCTAATATCTTTAAAATATCAAGTTTTATCTTATAATTTATATCTCTTTTAGTATTTTTATAGATTAATCCCATTTCTTTGAATACTTGTTCAATATTAAGGTAAATTAAAGCTCCATCATTTATTAATAAATTGCAACCTTCACTAAATTTTGAATCTATATTTCCAGGTACTGCATATATAGATTTATTCTGACAACAAGCATGATAAGCCGTATTACTAGCTCCACTTTTTATACCAGCCTCTGTCACTATAACTATACTTGAAATTGCACTTATTAATCTATTTCTCCTTGGAAAATTATAATATATCGGCTCTTCTCCAGGTAAAAATTCACTCATAATAACACCATTTTTAATAATATTAATAAATAAATTTACATTTGATTTCGGATATACAATATCTATTCCACACCCAAGTACAGCAATATTAAAAATTTTATTCTCAGTTGCTGCCCTATGAGCAATAGAATCTATTCCTATTGCTCCACCACTTACTATTCCTATACTATACTGATCAATTAAATTTGCTACTATTCGTTTTGTTGTAAGTTCTCCATAATTGCTATTTTTTCTTGACCCAACAATTCCAATAAACTGTCTCTTATTAACTTCTTCTATATTACCTTTATAAAAAATAAAAAATGGTGGTTCTTCAATCTCTTTAAAATTATTTGGATAATCTTTTTCATCATATGTAACTAGACAATATTCTCCATTTTTTAGTCCATTTTCTATTTTTTTGATTTTATCATTATTCAAGTCAAACTTCATAATTTTTTCATAACATTTTAATTCTTTGAATAATTTTTCTCTAAATGTATAAATTTTCTTATAATTTATATCATTTTTGATTATTTCAATTTTTATCTTTGACTGTATTGGAAGTGCACAAAACCAAATTTTATATTTATCTATCATTTATATAATTTCCCCTCTTATGTTTTTTCTATACCCTAGTGCTTCATATATATGTTCACTATCTACTAGATCTTTATCATCAATATCTGCAATCGTTCTTGCTAACTTTATTATTTTGTGTAAAACTCTACTACTAAGTCCAAATTTACTATATATATCTTCTAAAAGCTTATCCCCTTTTACTGTTATTTTTATATATTTATCTATTAAACTATAATCAAGTTTCGAATTTGTATTTATCCCAATTTCTTCATATCTTAACACCTGTTTCATTCGAGCTTTTTCTACAATTTTCTTAAAATCGTCAACTTTCTCCAAATTTTCACCCCTAAGTTTTTTAAAATCAACATATGTCACAAATGCAAATATATCTATCCTATCCCTCATAGCCTTAGATAATTTGTTTTCATAATTTTTTCTAGCTGCTTCACTACAAATACACTTTCTTATTTCTACACCACTTAAATAATTCCCACAAGGGCATGGATTAAACGCTCCTACAAGTGTGAAATCCGCAGGATACTCAACACTTCCACTGCTTCTTGATATATTTATCCTTCCTTTTTCAATCGGCTCTCTTAGGCTCTCAAGAACACGCCTATCAAATTCTAAAAGTTCATCTAAAAACAATACTCCATTATGTGCTAAAGAAATCTCTCCAAGACTTAAATCTCTTCCACCACCAATTAATGCAGCTTTAGTAATTGTATGATGTGGACTTCTAAAAGCTCTTTTTTTAACTAAACCCTCACTTAAAGTCCCTTTTATACTGCAAATTTTACTAATCTCTAAAGACTCTTCAAAACTCAGCTTTGGTAATAGCTCGATTAGTGATTTAGCTAATAATGTTTTTCCAGACCCAGGTGGTCCTTGCAATACTATATTATGCCCACCTGCTGCACAAATCATAAGAGCTCTCTTTGCTCCTTCTTGCCCACATATATTTATAAACTCATAAAGATCTCTATCCTCGGCTTTAAACTCTTCTATCTTCTCTGCTTTTAAATGTTTATAATTTAAAAACTCTATAACTTCCTTTAAATTATTCAATGCATAAAACTCTACATTACTTAAATTACTACACTCACTCAAATTTTCTCTTGGTAATATAATCTTTTTTATTCCCTCTTCACGAGCCTGAATTACAGATGTTAATGCACCATTTAACTTTCTTAACTCTCCATTTAATGATAACTCTCCTAAAAATAGAAAATTTTCATTTTCTATATTTTTTATTTGGTTACTTTCTATAAGAATTGCTACCGCTATAGCTAAATCTAAAAAAGAGCCCTTTTTTCTTATGTTAGCAGGCGCTAGATTTACAGTTAGTCTTCCTAATGGAAAATTATACCCCGAATTCTCAATAGCTGTTCTAACCCTATCTTTAGCCTCTTTAACCGATATGTCTGCAAGTCCTACTATGTTAAACGAAGGAATCCCTTTCGCTATATCTACCTCTATTCTTATTAAAACTCCCTCTATTCCTTTATATGTTGAACTTAAAATTGTCACTGCCATATTTTTTACCTCCTCAACTTATTATTATCTAAATTAATACCCTTTTTTTTGTAATTCTAAACATCTAATTAAAATTCCCCTAAAAAAACTTAACATTGTTTAAAACAATATTTTTATGTTAAGACTCTATGTGGTGGTGATATTAATGAAAAAATACAACAAATCAATTGGTTTTTATGGTGAAAATATAGCTAAATCAATCCTTGAAAATAACAATCATAAAATAATTGAAACAAATTTTCAAACACGTAGTGGTGAAATTGATATAATATCAATCTATACAAATATTCTTGTATTTACAGAAGTTAAAACTAGATTTAATTCTAATTTTGGACTTCCTTGTGAATCTATCTCTAAATCTAAAATTAAAAATATCATAAAATTAGCTAATTATTATATACATATAAATAATTACAATAATTTTTTTATTCGTTTTGATGTCATTGAAATACTATTATCTCCAAATTCTACTCAACATAAAAGTAATTATATCCCTGATGCTTTTCGAGCAAATTAAAAAGCACATCAAATTCTAAATCTGATGTGCTTTTATTTATATTAAATTTTTTATAAAACTCTTTCTGTGTAACTTTGTAGGTCCATGTTCCTTTAAGCCTTCTAAATGTTTTTTAGTACCATATCCTACATTATTAGAAAAATCATAACCTGAGTATTCTAAATCATACTTCTTCATCAAATTATCTCTATAAACTTTTGCTATAATAGATGCACATGCTATAGATGCACTTTTTCTATCACCTTTAATAACCGCTTCATTTAGTCCCTCATAACCTTTTATCAGGTATCCATCTGATAAAACTATATCTGGTTTAACACTAAGCCCCTTGCAACTATCTATAAAGATTTGATTATTACAATAAGATAAACCTTCTTCATCAATTTCATCATTTGATTTTTCTGAAATTGAATAAGATATTGATTTTTCTTTTATTATCTGCGCAAGCTTCTCTCTCTTAGCTTCTGAGAGTAACTTAGAATCATTTATTTCTAAAATAATATCTTCTATACGCTCTAAATCTAAAACTACCGCCGCGGCTACTATAGGACCTGCAAGAGGTCCTCTTCCAACTTCATCAACCCCAGCAAGTATTCCATCATTGCTAAAAGCCTTATCAAACTCATACATACCTTTAACTCTTTCAATTTCTGCTAAATAAGCCTTTATGTTTTTCTCAAGTCTAGTGCCTAATGCTATTACATTTTTTCTAGTATCTTCTTTTAAAATACTAGCAACCGCTAAAAGACTTTCTGTATTTTCTACTGAAATATCAAGTAGTTTTACACTGTCATTTAAAACTTTATAAGAATAACTTTTTATATTCTCAGATAATGAATTCATTAAAATATCCATATAATTTACCCACTTTAACAATTATTTTCTTCTTAGTCCCTTTGTTTTCTTTGTTCCTTTAGTTACTTTAGAAATTCTTCCTTGGAAACTTGAAGTACTTTCTTTTTTACTCTTAGCTTCTTTAGCTTTCTTCTTCTCTTGGTACTCTTGGTACTTACTTTTCTTTTCTTCTTTTGGTGCTGACATAGCTTCCTTAGCTTCTTTTATCTCTTTGCTAGCCTGATATTCTTTACGCTTTTGCTTCTTTTTAGCTTTTTTAGCTTTTTTATCATTCTTAGCTTTTTGATCTTCATCTAACTCTTCTATCTCATCTTCCTCTATTACATCATTAGGACCTTCAAGAGAAATATTCCCTATCACTCCGCCTCTAAATTCATCTAGAATTATAGCTGAAATCCTGTTGTAATTCACTCTTTTACCAGACATAATACAACCTCTTTTTTTAGCTATTGCATCTAAATTTTCAATTGGATTATCTGATATATCATCAAGTTTATATCTGTTTTTAAGCACCTCTGGAGATGTTACTGCAAGTCTATCTATAAGTTTATATGTAAGCTCTTCTGTGTC
>NZ_CAMQZG010000006.1 GCF_947039605.1 uncultured Clostridium sp. | reverse complement strand
TTGAACCTGCGACCCTTCGGGTATGAACCGAATGCTCTAGCCAACTGAGCTATCCCGCCATGATGTATTAATTATTTATAAAGTTTTATGGTAGCGGGGGCAGGACTCGAACCTACGACCTTTGGGTTATGAGCCCAACGAGCTGCCAACTGCTCCACCCCGCGTTATTAAAATGGTGCCGAAGACCGGAATCGAACCGGTACGGTGTTAACCACCGCAGGATTTTAAGTCCTGTGCGTCTGCCAGTTCCGCCACTTCGGCACATCAATGTGCTTGTTATCTTAACGACAAGATTTATTATATATAATATATCCTATACTGTCAATGCTTTTTGAGAATTTTTTTTATAACTTTATACATTTTATTACTAAACCCTTTAACTAGGCTATTTAATAAATTAAAAAAAATTCGAAAATTCTATTGAATTTTCGAATTATAAAAATTTCTATGTTAAATTACATTCTTTTTTTAGATCTTGGTTCTTGATTTTTCTTCATATCAGAAAGTCTTTCTTCACTATCCTTCATAAACTTTGCCATTATATCTTCAAAGTTTTCAGTTTTAGGTTTATTACTTCTCATATTTCTATTTCTGTTATTGCTGTAGTTACCACCACCAGTATTACTGTTGTTATAACTACTTCTTTGATAACCTCTATCACCGTTGCTGCTGCTATTATTATCTTTTTTACTCCAGTCAACTTCTGCTGGTCTAGCTGTTTTTGGTTTTGGTGGCATAGCTTGCTTTATTGATAAGCTAATTTTACCTTTTTCATCTGTTCCTAAGACTTTAACTTTAACAACGTCATCTTCCTTTAGGTGCTCTCTTATATCTTTAACGAAAGATTCAGCGACTTCTGAAATATGCACAAGTCCTGTTTCTCCCCCTACCTCTACGAATGCCCCAAAGTTTGTTATGTTTACTATCTTACCTTCTAAAATGCTTCCTGTTTCTAAGGCCATGTTAAAAGAATCCTCCTTAAATTTAAATAAATGTGCGTTACTATTACTAATAACATTATATAATAACTGTTAACTTCTAATCAACAACTACTTGCTCTCCCTCTTTAATCATCCCAAGTCTTTCTCTTGCCATTCTTTCAATGTAAGAATCTGTCTTAGAATCATTAAATTCTTCTGTTAGCTCAATATTCTTTTGTTTTAAGTTTTTAAGTTCCTGTTCCACTTTTACTTTATTATCATTCAATTTCTTTTTAGTTATCTCTTGATTAATAAACGTAGTAGTAAACAGAACTCCTACTCCTAATAATGCTAAAGCTTTTGCATTAACCCTCATTTTCATAAACTCACCCCTTAGTCCTTCGACTATATGTCTATTTTAAACACTATAACCGACTTATTCAAGGAATTTATTATTTTTTAGCAAATATATTTTTTAAAATATACCTTATGTTTTTACTTGAAATTCTAATTACTCTATAAGTATTTCTAGCTATTGTATTTTCTAACTTAAAAATCCTTTTAGAAAAGACTAATAAATAAAATGCTAATCCAATTGAGATTATGATATAAACATAGGCACTTAAAAATCCATAATTAAAAACTAATAAAAAGACAAATACTATCATTGCAGTTAATATCCAAAATAAAGTATCTTGAATCATTAATATTATTTTTGAAGAATTAAATCCTCTAACAAGTCTATATCCATCAAAAAGCAGACCAATCAAAATCCCAGCAAAAAAAGAAATTATTACTATATTAAATTGAACTCCTAAAGGTAATATCATTGCTATTCCCCTTTAAATCCAAATAATTTTCTTTTCTTTTTCATCTTTTTACAATATATAATTGTAAAAATACATCCTGTTATCACAACATCACCATTTTGAACATCAAGTTTATTAACTTTAAGATTTTCACCCGTGATATTAAGACCTCCAAGTGTTGTATTTAGATTAATTTGTTGGTCATCAAAGCTTATAACTTCTAATACACCTGTTACTAATAATTTTTTTCTATTTTCTAATGATATACTGCTGCTTTTATTACTTTCTATTATGCTATGCTTTTCTTTATTATCCATAGCTCTTCCCCCCATTTCAAATAACTACATTAAACCTAAGCAAGGCCTAACTTATACTAAAAATATATGTTATTAAAATAGGGTTTATGTTCTATTTCAAATTTATCTATTCTTTATCTTCTTCGCCTTCTAATATTTCATACATATGCTTAGCATCTTCTTTTCTAACATGCTCCGCAATGTTTATTATTCTAGCTTTTAATGTTCTATTCCCAAATAAAATTTCAATAACATCCCCATCACTTATTCTTGTTGATGGTTTTGCAACTTTATCATTTATTTTTACTCTGTCACCCTCACATGCTTCTTTAGCAACAGTTCTTCTTTTGATTATTCTTGAAACTTTTAAATACTTATCTAATCTCATAACGCTATTTCTCCTATTTTTCAATTTATTTTATTAATTATATGGATAAATGCTAAGAGATACCTCTATTAAAATTTTTATCATTTGCTAAGAAGCAATTCAATTACTTCTACAAAATACATTCTACCCTTTTTTGTAAGTTATAAAACAAATTATACTAATTTTTTATAGATAAAAAACCCGAGAAAACTCGGGTTTTACTGTGAAGTAATAAAATTATTTATTAACTCTTTCTTTGAACTCTTTACCTGCTTTGAAAACTGGTGCTTTTGAAGCTGGTATTTGAATAACTTCTTTAGTTCTAGGGTTTCTACCCTCTCTAGCTGCTCTTTCTCTTGTTTCGAATGTTCCAAATCCAACTAATTGAACTTTGTCTCCACCCTCAAGAGCTTCTTGAACGCTTTCTATGAAAGATTTTAATGCCATTTCAGCATCTTTCTTTGTTAAATTACTTTTTTCAGCCATGCTTGCGATTAATTCTGCTTTATTCACTTTTACATCCTCCTTGAATTGAGTAATTTACTCATTAAGTATCTCACTGCAATTTTATACTGCAATATATATTATAATATTATATATTTACCCATTTGTATAGTACCTAAACTGCTATTTTACACTATTTAGTCAACTTTTTTGATATTCCGCTTATCTTTTTGCCAACATATGGAAAAGTTAATATATGCTAGTATTTTCATTTTTTAGTTTTTTCACTTCATCCCATAGTTCATCCATTTCCTCTAAAGTCAGATCTTTTAAATTCTGACCTTTTGAAATTGCTGTCTTTTCTATAAATGAAAATCTATCAACAAATTTAGATACTGTTTTTTCTAATGCTTCTTCGCAGTCTACTGATAACATTCTTCCCACATTAACTGCAGAGAATATTAAATCACCGACTTCCTCTTCTATTCTTGACCGTTTATCTAACTTATATACATCTTTTATTTCATTTAACTCTTCAACTACCTTATCCATAGCTAATTCTACACCTTCAAAATCAAATCCAACCCTTGCAGCTCTCTTTTGAATTTTTGCTGCTCTAATAAGTCCTGGAAGAGCTTTAGCCACTGCATTCATCTCATCTGTAGTAGTATTAAACCCTTTTTCTTTTTTCTTAGTGTCATCCCAACTCTCTAAAACATCATTAACTGTTTTAGCCTTAGCATCTCTAAAAACATGCGGATGTCTAAATATCATTTTTGTACAAATCCCACTTATAACATCATTTATAGTAAAATCTCCATCTTGCTTTCCAATAGAACTATGAAATACGACATGTAAAAGCAAATCTCCAAGTTCCTCTTCAAGTCCAACAATATCATCGCTTTCAATAGCATCAATAACCTCATAAGATTCCTCAAGCAAATCTCTTTTTATACTATCATGTGTTTGAGCCATATCCCAAGGACAGCCATTCTCTCCTCTTAAAGTATCTATAATCTCTAATAAATCATAAAAATCATACTTATTATCTAAATCTTTTTTCACATAGACGTATGTTGTATGGTCTAAATCTTCTTGCCAATCAAGTTCAAACAAAGGCATTTCTCTATTGAGAAACTCACCCGAATTCATATCAAGCTTTATGTAATTAATCATAGTTTCATCATCAAAAACCTCTAAAAGTTTAAGCTTAACCTCAGATGCAATTAAATTATTATAAACTTGAGTTATAAATATATCATCTCTTTTATTAATTATTTTCACCTTTATATCAAAAGCATCTAAAACTTTAAATCCTTCACTAGCATCCACCTCAAGCTTTTCCATAGCTAAATCTATAAAGCTTGTAGCTGGCAAAATCTCATACTCTATCTTTTGCCTCTTACACTTCTCTATAAGATTAGTTACTGAACCTTCTGCAACCAAAGGATGTCCTGGAACTGCATAAACTACATCTCCAAACTCTAACTCTTTTTGTACTATATCATCTGCAATAAACTCATATAAAGTTTTAAACAAATCAGTTGTATTATATTTTTCATCATAAGTTTTGAACTCTACACCCTCCTCTTTTAATGCCTTTGCAGTAGGATATTCACCTGTTCTAATATAAATATTTTTACTTTCTTTCAAAGTTTTATAAGCTTTTACTGTAAGCGAATCAATACTTCCTGTACCAAGTCCTATTATTTTTATCATTACAAAACCTCCATTTCTCTTTTGCATCTAACTAAAATATACTAAAACAAAAAAGATATTTCCATAGTTTGCAACTTTTAAATCACATCTTTATAGAAATATCTTTATATTTCATTCTATCTTTTCCCTATTCTATCCGTAACTTTCCCCTTAATATACTCATAATCAAATATCTTAAAAACAAATGCTAGTATTACATATACAATCCCACCAAGTGCAATAGACATCATACAAGTAACTGAAACTATTTTGATTATATCTATAGCAATAAGAAAACTTCCAAGTGCAACAATCATCATTATAAGGCTCGCTAGAAGAGGTTTAAATAATATCTCTCCCCAACTAACCCTAAAGCGTGTATGGTACTTTAAATAAGCCATATTTAATATAGCCATAAGACTATATGCTACAATACTTGAAATAACTGCCCCCTCTATATTAAATTCCTTTATTGCTACAAGCTTATAAGTTAAAATCACCTTTAAAATTGAACAACCAACAGTTGTAAAAACTGGAAACTTCATCTTACCAAGCCCCTGAAGAATCGCAGTCGTAATCTGACTCATAACCAAAAATGGAATAGTAATTGATAAATATTTTAAAATATCAGCACCACCATCATTTCCTGGAAATAAAGTTGCCATTATAGGCTCTGCTAAAAAGAACATCCCAAAAGTACAAGGAAGTGCTATTACAAAACAAGCCTTAAATGACATCCCTATATTATTACTAAGTTCTTTTAAGTTATTTAAAGCTCTGCTAGATGCAATAACAGGAATTAAAGCACTACCTATCGCAATTGATAGTGTAAGTGGAATATGAGTAAGTGTCATTGCTTTTCCTGTAAACTGTGAAAATAAAATTGTTGCCTCACTTTGAGTATAACCTGCCTCTAAAAGTTGTTTTGGAACTATACTTGTTTCAATGAAACCAATAACACTTATAATTACCGCCCCAATAGCTATAGGTGTCGCTGTCATTATTATTGACTTAACCAATTTTCTAGTTGGCGTTACACTTTTTTTAATATGTTTTGGTCTTACCATCATAAATTTAAAAACCAAATAAATTGATGCTAAAGCTCCACCAAGAGAAGCTCCAATAACTGCGCCTGCTGCTGCAAACTCTATTCCTTTTGGTAAAAACAAAACTGCCAGTCCTACTCCAAAAACAACTCTTCCAAGTTGTTCTAAGAACTGTGATATAGCCGTTGCATTCATATTTTGATAACCTTGAAAATACCCTCTTATAGGATTAATTATAGCTACAAATATAGGTGCTATACTAATCCCCATAACACAATAAACAACCTTTGGGTCCCATCCAAATGCCTTTATCAAAAGATCTTTAAAAAGAAAAATTACTATCCCTGCAATAATAGCAAGCACTACTAATATCTTTGTGCTTATTGTCACAAGACTAACATTATCCGCCTCTTTCCCAGTACCATTATTCTCTGAAATAATTTTAGATAATGCTATAGGGATTCCACTTGCAATAGCTATAAATATTGCAAATATAGGAAATGCTAGTTGATAATACCCCATTCCCTCATCACCTATCATTTGAATTAATGGGAACCTGAAAAACAGTCCTAAAAACTTGCTTACAATTCCCATAGCCGCAAGTATAAGTCCACCCTGTATAAAGGTTTGTTTTTTCATAAAAAAATACCTCCAATTTTAAATCCTAACTATTAATTAGTATTTTAAAATTAAAGGTATTATTACTAAATTTATGTATACCTGATAATTTACATATATTTTTACTGTAAATTACTGTTCCATTTGTTTCCCAAGGAAAGCTGCTGCAGTTTCTACAAGTTTTTTCTCTACATCACCAAAAGCTTTTGCATCTTTTGAAAACATAATAACTGTCCCTATAGCATCACCCTCTGAAATAATTGGTGCAACTGCTTGTGCTGTATATTTATCTTCTGTATGGTCATCTTGGAATAAAGGTTCAACCTTTGCACCACTTCCACCTAATAATACAACTTTTCTATTATCCATAATTCTTTCAAGTTCATCACTAATCTTTTTATCAACATAATCTTTTTTTGCAACTCCACCAACAGAAATGAACATATCGTTATCTGAAATAACAACCTGATGTCCTGTTGCTTGATTTAAAGCTTCAGCATACTCTTTTGAGAAGTCTGTTAATTCTCCTATAGGTGAATACTTTTTAAGAATTACTCCACCCTCTCTATCTGTGAATATCTCTAAAGGATCCCCTTCTCTAATTCTAAGAGTTCTTCTTATTTCTTTTGGTATAACCACTCTTCCTAAATCATCAATACGTCTTACAATTCCTGTTGCTTTCATAATATATCAAATGCCTCCTCGATGTTGTTTCTATTTAATTCTTCAGTACTAGTATTTTGCATATTTGAAATTTTATACACATTGGTTATATTTATCTTCAATTATTTTTAAATGAGTATTAATAAAAATTTTTATAATTCCTCTTTAAATAGCT
Source organism: uncultured Clostridium sp. (assembly GCF_947039605.1). Lineage (GTDB taxonomy): Bacteria > Bacillota > Clostridia > Clostridiales > Clostridiaceae > Sarcina. The sequence goes on along the minus strand of NZ_CAMQZG010000006.1, from coordinate 87,680 downwards.
ATTTAAGGGAATTTAAGCAAAAAAATAAGCCCTTTGAAAATTCAAAGGGCTTATCTTAAATATATTTAAATTAGTTTGCTGTTTGACCACCTTGTGTTGTTGAAGGAGTTGGCACTGCATAGTTTAACTTACTTGTATAAACTTCTCCACCAGCTGCTTTTTCCCACTCAGTAATTTTAGGCTGAACTACTTTTGATTCTTGTTGTTGTGTCATAGTTTTAATTATAGTTGCTTTTTCATCATCAAATGACTTATAAGTAGCTGTTGGAACTACTGATGCTGCAAATGCAAAGTTATATACATTGTATGGCTTACCATCTTGTCCTGTACCTTGACTATTTACAACCTCTGAAAGGTCTCCAGCTTTCTTTAAGCTATCAACAGCTGCTGCGAATGCAGGAACTACTGATTTTGAGTTATAATCGATAAATCCAAGTTTACCTTTAGTTTCTTTTGTTCCATCTGTATTATTAGCTGTTGCTATTTTTTCAAATACTGCTAATTTTTGATTAACATCTGTCATACCTTTAGTTTCTGCAAGGTATTGAGTTCTTAACTTATCGGCTTCTTCTTTTGAACCTACAACTACTTGATAAACTTCAGCTCCTGCTGCTTTATCAACATATTGAGTTTTATTTTCATTGTAGTAAGATTGAGCGTCTGCATCAGTTATTTTTGGTAAGTCTTTAGTTAACTTCTCAATAAGTAACTGCTGTGCAAGTTGCGGTACTATTTGTGCTTTTAATGTAGCCTCTGTAAGTCCTGATTGTTTTAATGCTGCATTAAAGTTTTCCATACCTTTAGTTTTATCACCCTTAGCATTTGTAATAAATCTATCAATTTCACCTTGATAAGCTTTATCTATTTCAGCTTGTGTTGGAACAATCTTTTGCTCTTTAATTTGATTTTCAAAAACCTTCTCTGTCATTACACCGTTAACGGCTTGTTCTCTAGCTTTTACTATCATTTCTTTTGCTTGTGGATTATCCATAGGATTTCCTTGAACTTGTTGTGAAATCATTCCATATATCTGTTGCATTCTTGGTTCGATTTGTGAAACAGTTATGTCTGTCCCAAATATCTTACCTATAGCCATATTTTGTACTGCCTCTGGCGTCTTCTTTACCATTCCAGCGCTGATAGCAACTCCCGCTACTACTGCAATTATCACTGCAATACCAACAATTCTCTTAATATTTTTCATTATTCTACCTCTCTTCTTTTTTACTTAACATAGTTATTCATAAGTATATCAATATTTATATTTTTTTTCAATTTACTTTTTATTTTTAAACTTCCTTGAAACTAAGTCATCAAGCAAATCTTTAAAGATATTTGTTAGTTCATCCTTTTTTTCTTCAACAAATCTATATGAAAAACTTGGCTTATCTCCAAACTTCAATAAAGTATTACTTTTATATTTTTTAAGAACCTGTGCAAATATCTTTTTATCAGTTCGCTCTCTGCTTTGGAACTCAAATATAATCTCACCCTTACGTTCCTTAACCTCTTCTATATCAAGCATCTTAGCTTTACTTTTTATATAAGCTATATCCATAAGATTTAGAACCGGCTTTGGAATACCTGCATATCTATCTTCAAGTTCTTCTTTAACATAATTATAATCTTCTTCACTCTCAATAGCTGCAATTTTCTTATAAACTTCAATTTTTTGAATTTCATTTTCTATATAACTAGATGGTATATATGCATCTAGTTTAATATCAACTGTTGTTTCAACAGGCTCTTTATCTATCTCACCTTTAATAAGCTTTACAGTGTCCTCGAGCATTCTACAATAAAGGTCATACCCAACACTCGCCATATGTCCATGTTGTGATGAACCCATCATACTACCAGCCCCTCTAATCTCAAGGTCTCTCATAGCAATTTTAAACCCTGAACCAAGCTCTGTAAAATCTTTTAAAGCTTTTAATCTCTTCTCTGCAACCTCAGTTAAGACCTTATCTTTCTTATAAACAAAATAAGCATAAGCAATTCTATTACTTCTTCCAACTCGCCCTCTCAATTGATAAAGCTGCGAAAGTCCCATCTTATCTGAATCATAAACTATAAGAGTATTAACATTTGGCATATCAATTCCTGTTTCAATAATAGATGTACAAACTAAAACATCTGCTTCCTTATTCATAAAAGCAACAAGTTCTTTTTCAAGTTCTTTCTCAGTCATTTGTCCATGTATAACTCTTGGAGTACATTCTGGGACAAGCTCCTTAATATAAGCTGCCATAGCCTGAATACTCTCAACCCTATTATAAACAAGGAATACTTGCCCACCTCTATTAATTTCTCTTAGCACAGCATCTCTTATAAGCTGGTCATTTTGTTCTACCACATAAGTCTGAATAGGATGTCTATCCTCTGGTGGAGTTTCTATAACAGAAATATCCCTAACCCCTGTAAGTGACATATGAAGCGTCCTTGGGATAGGTGTCGCACTTAAAGTTAAAACATCAACATTCTTTTTAACATTTTTAATTTTCTCTTTTTGTGTAACTCCAAATCTTTGTTCTTCATCAACAATTAAAAGACCTAAATCTTTAAATCCAATATCTTTTGAAACAAGTCTATGTGTCCCAATTAAAATATCAACATTTCCTTCTTTTAAAGCTTGAAGAGTTTTATTTTGCTCTTTCTTTGTTTTAAATCTACTAATAACATCAACCTTAACAGGGAAACTAGCAAACCTCTTTATAAATGTACTATAATGCTGGTCTGCAAGGATAGTAGTCGGAACTAAGAATGCAACCTGCTTTCCTTCCATAATAGCCTTAAAAGCCGCTCTTACAGCAACTTCTGTCTTACCATACCCGACATCACCACATAAAAGCCTATCCATAGGCTTATCTGACTCCATATCAGATTTAATCTCCTCAAGGGAAGTTAACTGGTCTGGAGTTTCATTATAAGGGAATTCATCTTCAAATTGCTTTTGCCAAGTAGTATCCTTTCCAAACTTATAACCTTTAACAGTTCTTCTAGCAGCATAAAGTTTAACTAACTCCTCAGCAATATCATTAATTGATTTTCTTGCCTTAGCCTTAGCCTTTTGCCACTCAAGACCTCCAAGCTTATTAACCTTTGGTGATTTACCCTCTGAACCAACATATTTTTGAACTAAATCAAGTTGTTCAACAGGAACATAAAGCTTATCACCCTTTTGGTATTCAATATCAAGGTAATCTCTTTTATTACCACTAACATCAATCTGCTTCATTCCTTTATAAACACCTATACCACTATTAACATGAACAACATAATCTCCAGGTTTAAGGTCACCAAAACTTTTTATCTTAGCCATACCCTTTTGATTTTTAGCTCTCTTTTTAGTTTTTCTTTTTCCCTCACCAAAAGCATCCTTATCTGAAATAACACAGACTTTTAAATCTGTAAAATCAAATCCATTGCTTTGGTTTCCAAAAGTAACAATAACAGCAGCACTCTTAATATCATCAATAGAATCAGTATAAGTACACTCAATATCTTTATCTCTTAAAGCCTCAACAAGTCTTTCCCCTCTAGGTCTTGTACCTGCAAGTATAACAGTTTTATAACCATTATCTTTCTTACTTCTAATCTCATCAACTAAAAGATCAAAATTACCTTGATACCTTGGAAGCGTAATCTGTTTAAACTCAAATTTTTCTCTACTTCTTAAAAACTTGAGATTTTTCTCTAAAGCATTAAATAGAATATAATCATTTGCTAAAAATTCTTTCTCTATTTCACTTTCTCTAAGAAGAAGCTTATTTTGACTAGGAAGTATATCTCCTCTTTCTAAAAATGCTTTGTAGTTCTCCTCAAATTCAAAAAGAACACTATCAATCTTGCCCTTACATCTTTCTGACTCATCAATCACATAAAGATAATCATCTAGATAATCAAATAAACTTGATGATTTTTCAAATAGAAAAGGTATATAACTCTCTATTGTTTCAAAACTCCAAGTTTCCTTTAAATTTTCTAAATTTTTATTTACTGTACTATTTATCTTTGATAAAATTTCTTCTTTATCAGTATTTTTATCATTAAATTCTGCAAGCTCTTTTTTTATTGAACTCGCAGCCCTATCTAATATTTCTTTATCCAATATAATCTCTTTTGCAGGGAATATATTAGCTACATCTTTTTGTTCTATACTTCTTTGTGAATCAGTATTAAATGTCCTTATAGAATCAACCTCATCACCAAATAGCTCTATCCTAAAAGGCAAAACATTACAAGGAGGGTATACATCAAGTATACCCCCTCTTAAAGCAAATTCACCTTTACCTTCTACAACAGTAACTCTTTCATATCCAGACTCTACAAGCTTTTGAACAATCTCATTCATATCAACTTCTTCTTGAATTGAAACTGTAAAACTATACTTTTTATAAAGCTCAATAGGTGTGTAGTATGAAACAAATGACTCGATTGATGTTACTATTATTTTCTTATCTTTATTCTCTAAAACTTCTTTTATAACTTTTAATCTGGCCCATCTTAAATCTCCAGAAACAGCATCTATATTATAAAAAACTATCTCCTTTGTTGGTAGATAATGTACGTCTAAAGTATATAGACTTAAATCATCATATAAGTCCTTAGCCTCCATGTCACTACTAGTAACTATAACCATAGACCTATCTTCTCGCTCAAAAATAGAACTTATAAAATAAGCCCTTCCCGAATCACTAAGACCATTAACTTCTAAAGGAAACTCTTTATCAGAAATTGCTTTATCTAATAATCCAAATTTCTCATTCTCTAATAATGGATATATCAACCCATCTAATCTCATCATTTAGCACCCCACTTATAAAATAACGATTTATCTCTCAACATGAACCCCATTAAACTTATTCATAGCTCCATTCACATCTGTTTTAAGCAATTCTATAACAGCCTCTGCAACAATAGGTTTAACCTTGTTTATATGCTCTAAATCTACTGGTGGAAACTTTCCTAAAACATGTGAAACTAAATTATGTTCAGGTGCACCAACACCAACTTTAAATCTTGGAAAAACATCCCCACCAAAGTTTTGGATTATGCTCTTTATTCCATTATGTCCACCAGCACTACCTTTTTCTCTAATTCTAAGTCTACCAATTTCAAGACTTATATCATCATATATAATTGCCACATTCTCTGGCTTTAATTTATAAAATTTCATAAACTGAATTATACTATCACCACTAAGATTCATAAATGTTTGTGGCTTTATTAAAATAACCTTTTGACCTTCTATATTTCCCTCGCCATAACTACCTTTAAATTTTGTCCTATTTATATCAATGCTATACTTAGTTGCAATGTAATCTATCATTTCAAATCCTATATTATGTCTTGTTCTATCATATTCCTTCCCAGGGTTTCCTAGTCCTACTATTAAAAACATTTTCATATCCTCCATCCAATAAAATCTAATATAAATTATACCAATAATCTTTATTTATGTATAATAAAAAACTCGTTGCTTTAAATAAACAACAAGTCTTTTACTATTAATCTTCTTCTATTTGTCCATGCTTTACATCATCCCATTTATCAAGAGTGAATTCAAACACAACACCATTCGCATCATCTGAGTTTTTACACCAAATTTCTTGCTTATGGTTAGTTATTATATTCATAACTATTGATAAACCAAGTCCTGTACTATACTTATTAGTTCTTGATTTATCTGCTTTATAGAATCTATCCCAAACCATTCTAAGTTGATCTTCAGTTAGCTGCGGACTATCATTATAAATAGATATTATAACTTTATCAGCCTTACACTTTGAAGAAATCTTAATATTTCCACCTTCAATACAATACTTAATTGCATTATCAGTTAAATTAGTTGCAACCTGCATAAGTTTATCCTTATCAGCATTAACCATTGGTTCTTCAGAATCTAAATTTATTTCTACAGATAAGTTTTTATCAGTTACTTTTGGCTCTAGATTTATAACAGCCGTTCTAATCATTTCATTTATATTTACTTTAGAAAAATTAAAAGTAAGTTTTCCAGCTTGCATTGCTGATATATCTAAAAGATCACTTATAAGTCTAGTAAGTCTTTCTATTTCATCAGAAACCTTTGCTAAATAAAAATGTTCTTTATCTGGTGGAATAATTCCATCAAGTATACCTGCTATAAAACCTTTTATTGATGTCATAGGAGATCTAAGTTCATGTGAAACATTAGAGATAAACTCTCTTCTGTTTTGCTCAAGCTTTTCAATAGCATCTGCCATATTATTAAAGTTATTTGCAAGTTCCCCTAGTTCATCATTAGAATCAATTTTAACCCGCTCAGAAACCTTCCCCTTAGCAATTTTTCTTGATACTTCATTAACCTGTTCTATAGGATTTATTATGAATTTATCAGAAACTGCATATATAACAATACTTAGTATAATAAGTGTTAATATAACAAAAAACCATATAATAGAATAAATTTGCTTTAATGCAAGTTTCATTTGGTCAAGAGGTGTCTTAACTATAATTACCCCTTCAAATTCTTTTTTGGTATTATATAACTTTTTACTATACACATTAAAATCACCATTATCATAATCTAAGTCATCATTAGTCAATATATCTTTTCCATCTAAATGAACAATTTTTTGAAGTTTATATCCATTATCATTTTTATTAGATACTGCAAATACAACTCCCTGACTATCAGTTAAAATTATGTCCGCATTTAAGAATTCCTGTCCAAACTGTAAAACAGCATTAAGCTGTTGAAGGTTTGTCCCCGCACTACTTGTATAAGCGTTTACAGATTGCTTTATAAGTCCTGAAACTTCCTGAATCTTTTCAACTCTATTATTATAGTAGTAATCCTTAACAGTTGCAGATAGTATAAAGGCAATTATAGCAAAAATACATCCTACAATTGCCATTACACTTAGCAGTAATTTAGGTACTAAGCTATGATTCTTAAACTTTTTATTTAGTTTCAAATTTGTAGCCTACTCCCCAAACTGTTTCTAACTGCCAATTATCTCCCTTATTTAACTTTTCTCTTAATCTTTTTATGTGAACGTCTACTGTTCTTGAGTCACCTGGGTAATCATATCCCCATACTTCACAAAGAAGTTGTTCTCTAGTAAACACCTTATTCTTATTGTTTGCTAAATAATATAATAATTCAAATTCTTTAGGTGGCATTTTAACTTCTTGCTCTCTAAATGTAACCTTATATGAATTAGTATCTACAATTAGTGAAGGAAATGTTAATACATCCTCATCAGTTTTATCAACTGAATATCTTCTCATAACTGCTTTAACTCTAGCCATAACTTCTTTAGGCTCAAATGGTTTTACAATATAATCATCAGCACCAATTTCTAATGCTAATACTTTATCAAAAACTTCCCCTTTAGCTGTAAGCATTACTACTGGTGTATTTCCTTCTCTTCTGATCCACTTTAAAACTTCAACCCCATCTATACCTGGTAACATAACATCAAGTAAAACTAAATTTGGTTTATAAGTTGAAAATACTTCTTCTGCTGACTTACCATCATTAACTACTTTAACATCATAATTTGCACTTTCTAAATACATTTTTAGAACTTGGCATATATTCTCATCATCATCTACTACTAAAATCTTTCCTATTAAACCATCCATTTTATCTACACACTCCTAATCTAATTTAAACAATCTATATTGTTCATATTTGTAACTATTTTGTATATTATTTTAACATAAATCATATTTTTCTTATTATACCACAAATTTCATCAAATTTGTTATTTAAAAAAACACCTAAAAAGTTAAAACTTACTAGGTGTTTTGAAAATTTAATTCAATTTTCTTTAATTAAATTATAATTTGATAAAATCACATTATAATTTAGCTAAATTCTTCAAATAATCTACTTAATGGTTCATCATCATATATTCTCTCAATTGCGTTTGCAAGCAATGGTGCAACTGATAATGACTTAAACTTTTCTAAGCCATCTCTATTTGGTAATTTAACTGTATTAAGCATAACTAACTCTTCTATTGCAGAGTTATTTATTCTCTCAATTGCTGGTCCTGAAAGAACTCCATGAGTACAACAAGCATATACATTTTTAGCACCTAGATCTTTTAAGGCATTAGCTGCATTTGTTATAGTACCTGCTGTGTCTATCATGTCATCTATTAATATACAAATCTTTCCATTAATATCACCTATGATATTCATGATTTCTGAAACGTTAGCTTTTGGTCTTCTTTTATCAATAATAGCTATTGGCGCATGTAATTTATCAGCAAACTTTCTAGCTCTTGTAACAGAACCAAGGTCTGGTGAAACTACAACTACATCATCTCTATCAGCAAGTTTCATTTCGTTAACAAAGTAATTTGCAAGTATTGGTGAACCTAACATATGATCTACAGGAATATCGAAATATCCTTGTATCTGAGCAGCATGTAAATCCATTGTCAGAACTCTATCAGCTCCTGCAGCTGTTAATAAATCTGCTACTAATTTAGCTGTTATTGGATCTCTTGATTTTGCCTTTCTATCTTGTCTTGCATAACCATAATATGGTATAACTGCTGTTATTCTTCCTGCTGAAGCTCTTTTAAAAGCATCAATCATTATTAATAACTCCATAAGGTTATTATTAACTGGATTACATGTTGATTGAACGATAAATACGTCACAACCTCTTACAGTTTCATTAATATCCACTGATATTTCTCCATCACTAAAAGTACCTACACTTGATTTCCCTAAAGGTAATCCTAATATGTCTGCTATTCTCTGAGCTAACTCTGGATGCGAGTTACCAGTAAAAATCTTGATATTCTTTAACTGATTTTCCATTGTCGTGAAGACCTCCTTAAAATAATCCCATTTTACATTTGTATATATATATATTTAATAAAAAGAATTTTTATTTTCTTTTTCTATTAACCCAACCTTCGATATTTGTTTGTCTAGCTCTTGCTATTGCAAGTGATCCCTCTTTAACAGTATCTGTTATAGTTGACCCTGCAGCAATATAACTATTATCTTCTACCTTAACTGGTGAAACTAAGTTAGTATTACATCCTATAAATGCATTATCTCCAACTATTGTTTTATTTTTGTTCTTTCCATCATAGTTAACAACAACTGTACCACAGCCAAAGTTACAACTTTCGCCAACCTGTGCATCACCTATATAAGTTAAGTGAGATACTTTTGTATTATTCCCTATAGTTGATTTCTTTATTTCAACAAAATCACCAATTTTAACATGATTTCCTATGTTTGAATCAGGTCTTACATAAGCAAATGGACCTACTGTTGTATTATCTCCAATTTTACTATTCACAATAACTGAACTTTCAATTGTAGTTTCATTTCCAACAACTGCATTACTTAATCTTGAATTAGAGTAAATTATACAATCTTCACCAATAATAGTTTTTCCTTCTAAAACAGTATTAGGGTAGATTATTGTATCCTGACCTATTTCAACATTTTCTGCAATATAAGTAGAATTCTCATCTATTAGTGTAACTCCATTATCTAAATGCTTTCTGTTGATTCTTTTTCTTAAAATCCCCTCAACAATTGATAATTCTGCTCTTGAATTAACTCCTATAGTTTCTTCAAAATCAGTAATCATAGCACCTACTTTTTTACCTTCTGATTTTAAAATACCAATGACATCAGTTAAATAATATTCACCTTGTACATTGTTATTTGATAATTTATCAAGTGCAGATAAAAGACTTTCTATATCGAAACAATACATTCCTGCATTAATTTCTTTAACTTCAAGCTCAACAACTGAACAATCCTTATGCTCTACAATTCTATCTACTTCAGCATTTTCTCTTATGATTCTTCCATAACCTGTTGGAACCTTTATAACTGAAGTTAAAAGAGTAGCAAAATTCTTTTCATTGATATGAGTTTCTATTAAACTTCTTACAGTCGCCTCTTTTATTAAAGGAGCATCTCCTGTAAATATAGCAACAACACCGGACTTTCCTTTTAAAAAGTCTTTTGTACATATGACTGCATGTCCTGTCCCTAATTGTTCTTCTTGTAATGAATAAGAAACATTTCTTGAAGCTGTTCTCTCTTTTACAAGTTCAGCACCTTTCCCTATAATCACATTAACCTCATCTAGTTCAGCAGCTCTCATAGTATCAATAACATGGTTAACCATCTCTTTACCACAAACCTTGTGAAGAACCTTTGGAAGTCTTGATTTAATTCTAGTTCCTTGTCCTGCTGCTAATATTATAGCACATTTATTCATATTTTCACCTCTTTAATTATCCGAATCAGCAAATAGTATAACCTAATTATTTTTATTTACAATTTGTTTTCATTCGTATTCTATAATAATTATATTTTAAAGCCCATTTTATTTCAAGACAGAAAGGGTTATTTAAATATTAATTTTACAAAAAAAAATAAAAGGAAGCAAAGCTTCCTTTTATTTTTCTACCCTATACTTCTTCAGTACTTATAACTTTTTCATATTCACCAAGAATAGCTTGTTGAATTTTCTCTCTCGTATCCGTATTAATTGGATGTGCTATATCCTTGAATTCACCATCTGGTGTCTTCCTACTTGGCATAGCTATAAATAACCCTGTTTGACCTTCTATAACTTTGATATCATGAACAACAAATTCACTATCAAAAGTTACTGATACGATAGCCTTCATTTTTCCTTCAGCCGCTATCTTTCTGATTCTTACATCTGTAATTTGCATATTGACCACACCTCCAGTTGTTATGTTAATATATAAATTCTATATAAATTCCTAAAATCCTCCTTTTTATTGAAAATTCTTGAATTTTTTTACAAATTTACACATTCACTTTACTTATCGCAACTTTTGGTATAAAACTTTAGACATCTTCTTTTAAATTTTCTGAAGGAATTATTTTAATCCCACTTTCCTCTTCAAGTTCTACAACATCTACTAATGAAATATAATCTTTTATCAATTTTTTTGAAGAAATTTTATTATCAACAAGAACTCCAATCCCAACAAGTTCAGAATCAAATTCTCTTAATAAATCAATTATACCCTTAGCTGTTCCTCCACCTCTCATGAAATCATCTATAAATATGCATCTGCTTCCTGTTTTTAAAGCTTTCTTTGATAAACACATTTGTTGAATTCTTCCTGATGTTCCTGAAACATAGTTTATTGAAAGTGTTGAACCCTCTGTAACTTTACTATCTCTTCTTGCTACAATCATTTGAACTCCAAGGTTTTTAGCCACCTCATAAGCAAGTGGTATTCCCTTAGTTTCAACTGTAACTACATAATCAATTGATTCTTTTTTAAAAAATGAACCAAGTATAACCCCCGCTTTACCAATTATAGCTGGATCAAACATTAAATCTGTAACATAAATAAACTTACTAGCAACAAGTCTATTATTAGCACTCATAACGTCACAAAGTTCATTTATAAATTTATCTCTCTCTTCTCTACCAATATGAGGAACAAACTTTATTCCACCAGCAGCACCTGCTATAGTTTCAATGCTACCCATATCTTTTTTTTCTAAACTTTCTCTCACTATAAATATATCTTCACTTATAGTTGACTTAGCTGCATTTAAAAGCTCTGAAAATCTATTTAGACCTATTATTCTATTAGGATTTTCCATAAGAATTTTTGTAATTATAGATACCCTAGTATTTCTGCTTAACTTTTCCATTTATATTCACCTTCATTTATATGATTTTTATACGAATTATTTTTAAAATATTTATCTCAATATTCATATTTTATTCAATATTCGTATTAATAGCAATCTTTATTCTATAAATTTACCATATTTTCATGTTTATTTTTTAATAAGTGTGTGAAATTACTTAAATCTGTATATAATTAAGTATGTAATAGAAAAAGGAGATGATATTAGTGACTTTTGATTTAAAAAGAGATATTGATAAAAAGGTTCACCTTATCGGTATAGGTGGAGTTAGTATGAGTGGTCTAGCCGCTATTCTACTTAATGCTGGATACAAAGTTTCTGGTTCTGACTCAAAAGAATCAGAATTAACAAATAGATTAAAAAATAATGGGGCACAAATCTACATAGGACATAGTGCAGACAACATCCAAAATGTTGACCTGGTAGTTTACACAGCTGCTATTCCTAGTGATAACCCAGAAATAGTTAAAGCTAAAGAAATTGGGGCTATCTTAATGGATAGAGCTGAATTCTTAGGATTCCTATTAAAATCACACAAACTAAATGTAGCCGTAGCAGGAACTCATGGTAAAACAACAACAACATCTATGATTGCACATGTTACTTTAGCAGGAGAGCTTGACCCAACAATTTTAGTTGGTGGCGATTTAGATATCATAAATGGTAACTTTAGAGTTGGTAGTAGTGATCACTTCATAACAGAAGCTTGTGAATACAAAAAAAGCTTTTTAAGATTCCATCCATTTATAGGAATAATCCTAAATATAGATGCAGACCATCTTGACTTCTATAAAGATATACACGAAATTGAAGATACATTCTTAGAATTTGCACAATTAATTCCTGAAGATGGACAATTAATTGGTAATGCAGATGATGCAAGAGTTAGAAATATACTTTCAAAATGCAAATGTAATGTTATTTCATATGGTATAGAAAGTGGTGATATCAGAGCTAAAAACATTGAATTTGATGGAAGAGGTTGTGCAACTTTTGATGTTTACAACAAAGACGAATATCTTCTTTCACTTTCACTTAATGTACCTGGAATGCATAATGTATCAAACTCACTTTCAGCTATAGCTGTTGGAATAAGATTTGATATAAGTACAGAGCAAATAATCAAAGGACTTAACTCTTTTGGTGGAGCTCATAAAAGATTTGAATATAAAGGTATTAAAGATGAAGTCACAGTTGTTGATGACTATGCTCACCACCCTGTTGAAATCAAAGCTACTTTAGAAACAGCTAGAAAAATGGATACAAAAAGAACTATTGCTATATTCCAACCTCACACATATACAAGAACAAAAACATTATTTGATGATTTTGCAACTTGTTTTGGTGAATCAGATGAATTAGTTCTTATGGATATCTATGCTGCAAGAGAAAAAGATACAGGTCTTGTAAACTCTATAGAACTTGGAGATGCAGTACGAGCTACTGGAGTTAAATGTATTAATGTACATTCTCACGAAGAGGCTTTAGACTACGTAAAATCAGTAATTAACAAAGGTGATTTATTAATTACTGTTGGCGCTGGTGATGTTGTTAAAGTTGCAGAAATGTTCTTAGAAAATAAATAGAAAAGAGCTAGCAAAAGCTAGCTCTTTTCATTTGTTACAAAAATTTAAATAAATAAACTAAGTATCTTTTTTAACATTACTACTTTTCTATTTATTTTAACTTTTTGTTATTAATTTTTATTTTTTTTGTATCTTTTACAAGCATTTTAATTGATATATACGTTTGCATATAAAAAACTCTAATGATATGATAATATGAACAATAATTTTATATTTTTTGTCGAATATTGCTTGTAAGCGTTTAAAAAAGCTATTGCAAGTAAGTTCATGATTATTTACTATATTTATTCAATTTAGTGAAGAGGCTTAAAATACCATATTTTACATTGTATTTTTTTCCTTTGCTACTTATAATTAACTTAATTATTTATTGAGGAATTTTGACAATTTGTCTAGATTTATGCTCAAATTTTATTTTATTAACTAAATAAAATTAAAATTAGTAATTATTGTTGAATAAAATATATAATAATCTCAAAAAGTAATATTTGTATTTTAAAAGTTTTTATTGAAAAAAACTTAAATTTTTTTAGAGGTGATTAGATATGGATTTATCAACAAAAATTAAAGTAGCTGCAGATTATATTTTAGAAAAATCAAACTACAAGCCAGAACTAGCATTAATACTTGGTTCAGGACTTGGAGCAATAGCTGACACAATCAAGGAAGCTGAATATTATAACTATTCAGAAATCCCTGGATTCCCAGTTTCAACAGTAGAGGGACATGCTGGTAGACTTGTTATTGGTAAATTAGAAGGAAAAGTTGTTGTAGCAATGCAAGGAAGATTCCACTATTATGAGGGATATAACATGCAAGAAGTTACATTCCCAGTAAGAGTTATGAAACTTTTAGGTTGTGAAAAACTTATAGTAACAAATGCTGCTGGTGCAGTAAATGCAAACTATACTCCTGGAGATTTAATGTTAATAACAGACCATATTAACTTTGCAGGTGCTAACCCACTTATCGGAAGAAACTTAAGTGAATTTGGAACAAGATTCCCTGATATGTCAGATGCTTATGATAAATCATTAAGAGTAGAAGTTAAGAAGATAGCTTCTGAACTTGGTATGGAACTTAGAGAAGGGGTTTACGCTATGTTTAGTGGCCCAACTTATGAGACACCTGCTGAAATCAGAATGGCTAGAACTATAGGTGCTGATGCTGTTGGAATGTCAACTGTTCCAGAAGTTATTATTGCTAAACATAGTGGACTTCAAGTTGTTGGAATCTCATGCATGACAAATATGGCTGCTGGGATATTAGACCAACCTCTAAACCATGCAGAGGTTATGGAAACATCTGAAAAGGTTAGAGCAAACTTTATTTCTCTAATGTCTAATATAATCAAAAATCTTTAAGATGAAATGTATACAGGACTATCCTCAATTAGGATGGTCCTGTTTTTTTGTCCAAAATCTTTATAAATAAAAAACTTATGATGAAAAAAGGGGATAAACAAATGGATAGATTTACAGGTGTTTTAGGTCTTATAGCGATTTTAGGCGTAGCTTTCCTATTCTCAGAAAATAAGAAGAAAATTAACTGGCGTTTAATCATAACAGGGTTAGTTCTTCAAGTTCTATTTGCACTATTTGTTTTAAAGACGTCAATTGGTCAAGAAATATTTAATGGCTTCAATGGCGTAATTATGAAGTTACTTAGCTTTACAAGTGAGGGGACAAACTTCTTATTTGGACCACTTAGTGATGGGTCAGGTGCAATTCCTGCCGGTTCAGTCTTTGTATTTAATGTACTGCCTACAATGATATTCTTCTCATCACTTATGAGTATTTTATATCACTTAGGAATTATGCAAATTATTATTAAAGTAATATCAAAAGGTCTTGCAAAAATACTTGGAACTAGTGGTGCTGAAACATTAAGTGCTGTGGGAAATATTTTTCTTGGACAAACTGAAGCTCCATTACTTATCAAACCATATATTGCAAAAATGACTAGATCAGAACTTCTTGCTATTATGGTTGGAGGTATGGCTACCGTTGCTGGTGGAGTTATGGCTGGTTATGTTGCTATGGGAGTTAATGCTGGAGATTTATTAGCTGGTTCAATAATGGCAGCACCTGCTGGATTATTACTTGCTAAAATATTAATTCCAGAAACTGAAGTTCCTGAAACACAATCTGGTACTGAAGTTAAATTAGAATCAACAAGTTCAAGTGTTATTGAAGCTGCTGCAAATGGTGCTTCAGAAGGTCTTGGAATGGCATTAAACGTTGCTGCTATGTTGCTTGCATTCATTGCTTTAATAGCTCTATTAAATTCATTACTTGGATGGGTTGGTGGAATATTTGGAATGGATTATTTAAGCCTTTACTGGGTACTTGGTAAATTATTTGCCCCTGTAGCTTGGCTTATGGGAGTTCCAGCTCAAGATATTAATACTGCTGGTAGTCTTCTTGGTCAAAAAATTGCTATCAATGAATTCGTTGCTTATTCAGAGCTTGGAGTTAATATAGCTAACCACACATTACAACCAAAAACAATAATGATATTAAGCTATGCTCTTTGTGGCTTTGCAAACTTCACATCAATTGCTATTCAAATAGCTGGAATTGGTGGAATTGCACCTGAGAGAAAAGGAACTATAGCTAAACTTGGCTTTAAAGCATTGCTTGGTGGGGCTTTAGCTACATTTATGACAGCTACAATCGCTGGAATATTATTTAGTGCATAGTTACAACCTTAGGAAAAGGACAACTCACATTTGTGAGTTGTCCTTTTTCAGTTATATTATTTTATTATTGTAAGCTCTTTATTATATTTATTTAGTCTTATACAGCCCTCTTTAGTTACCATAACTAAATCTTCTATTCTAACACCAATATCATCTTTAATATAGATTCCTGGCTCTACTGAGAATATCATTCCTTCTTCTAAAATATCTTCATTAACTGAACTAACATTTCCAAAATCATGAACCTCTATCCCAATACAGTGACCTGTTCTATGTGTGAAATATTCACCATAACCTTTTTCACTTATATAATTTCTAGCTGCATTATCAACATCACAGAATTTCGCACCTGGTTTAACCGCTGCAATAGCTCTTTTATTAGCTTCTAAAACTATGTTATATATATCTGCATGTCTATCTGAAACTTCCTTATAAAAGTATGTTCTAGTCATATCAGAGCAATAATTTGCTTTTCTACATCCCATATCTATAACTATACAATCTCCTGCTTTAACCATGTTATCACCTGATGAACAGTGTGGGTCAGCAGCATTAGCTCCATAAGCTACTATTGATGGGAATGAATTACCCTGTGTTCCCTTTTGTGCATATTTTTCTGTTATAACTCTACAGATGTCTTTTTCTGTAGTATCATCATTTATGCAAGAAACTATCTCACTCATAACCTCATCATTAACTTTTGATACATCTATCATAAGTTCTTTTTCTATATCATCTTTAACCATTCTAAGCTTATCAACTATAGGAGATGAATTTATAAATCCACTAGCCCCATTAAGGTCCATAAGTCTTATAAGAAAATGTGCTTTCCAATCTTTATCTATTCCTAAAGTTTTAGTCTTATCAGTAAATTCACTTAAAACCTCTACGCCATCTTCTATATCATCATACCAAACAAGCTCTATATCTCCACAGTTTTCAACTGGAAAAAGCTTATTTACAACAAATTTTTTCTCCCCATTAACATTTATATATAATGCTAACATTCTCTCTCCTGCATGTATCATTTTACCTGTAAGATAAAATAATGCTGGTGTTGATGTAACAAGCATCTGTGAAAGATTTTCTCTTTTCATTACTTCTATAACTTTATCAATTCTTGAATTATTCATAAAAACCATCCTTTCCCCAAAAACTACTAATATACTTTAATTATACAACACCTTAGTTTCTTTTAATAATTTCTAATAAAAATAAATTAGAGAAAAAACTAAAATAATAATATAATTAGAATAGTGGACATGTTCCACTATTCTATTTTTGATTACAAAGGAGTTTTTAATTTATGAGAATAGCAGTTATATCAGATATACATGGAAATTTATACTCCCTACTTAGAGTTTTAGAAGATATAGATTCACAAGATGCGGATACTATAATTTGTCTTGGTGATCTTGTAGGCTATGGTCCACATCCAAATGAGGTAATTGCCTTAATTAAAAAAAGAAATATTCTTTGTCTTAAAGGCAATTATGATGCCTCTGTTGTGGATAATGATTTTACTTTTATACGTCGAACAAATTCAAATGAATTCTCACTGCCTTGGACAGTTGAAGAACTCAGGGCATCTAATTCTTACTATTTAAATAGCCTTCCAACTGAACTTACAATGAATATTTGTGATAAAAAAATAAAATTTGTACATGGAAGTCCTAGAAAAATTGATGAATATATGGATAAAAACAATTTAGATAAAGAAACTATAATGTCTGAGCTTACAGAAGATATTTTAGTATGTGCTCATACTCACATCCCATCAGTAGAACAATTTGGAGATAAAATGCTTATTAATGATGGTAGTATTGGAAAGCCTAAAAATGGTTCTTCTGAAGCTACTTACATCTTATTAGACTTATATGATGGTGCAACTCCAAAAGTTAAAGTTAGAAAAGTTGAATATGATCTTACAAAAATTACGAAAGACATGCAGATGAAAAAATTCCCATCTTCATTAATCACATCATACCAAACAGGAAGAGAATAATTAACAGAGGTTGCATTATAGTAACCTCTGTTTTTATCTAAAATTCAAAAGAACATTTATTATTGCATTTGTTTATAATGTATTGTAGAATTACAATATAATTAAAAATCAAATTACTGTGAAAAGAAGAGTAAATCAAGGAATTTCTTTTTAGCGAGTGGGTTATGGTGCAAGTCTCACATGGAAGCCTTTTTTGAAGAACATCTTGGAGTTTCTAACCGAAAGAATTATCAAGTAGGCTTAGACGGAGTCAAACCGTTATACATTGAGAAGCATATAATTGTGCTTTTAAAAAGAAGTTGGTTATGTATTTTCATAGCAATTTGGGTGGTACCGCGGAATCCTTTCGTCCCAGAATAGGATGTTGGGGTTTTTTTTGCGTATAAAAATAAATGAAAAAGTGAGGATATAGAAATATGAATGATTCAGTTTTAGTAAAAAGTCTTTACAGAAACACAGCTGACTATGCTGGTAAACAAGTTGTTATCTCAGGTTGGATAAGAACATTAAGAGCTTCAAATGCTTTTGGATTTATAGAAGTTAATGATGGTTCTTTCTTTAAAGCTATCCAAGTAGTTTTCGCTAATGATAAATTAGCTAACTACAACGAAATTGCAAAACTTCCAATAAGTTCATCAATCAAGGTTATAGGTACTTTAATAGAGACACCAAACACAAAACAACCTTTTGAACTTCAAGCTGAAGAAATAATAATCGAAGGTATGTCTGATTCAGATTACCCATTACAAAAGAAAAGACATACTCGTGAGTATTTAAGAACAATAGCTCACCTTAGACCAAGAAGTAACCTTTTCTCAGCTGTATTTAGAGTTAGAAGTGTAGCTGCTTATGGTATTCATAAATTCTTCCAAGAGCAAGGATTTGTATATACACATACGCCTATCTTAACAGGTTCAGACTGTGAGGGTGCAGGAGAGATGTTCCAAGTTACAACTCATGACTTACACAATGTTCCTATGACAGAAGATGGCGCTATCGATTTTAAGAAAGATTTCTTTGGAAAAGAAACTAACCTTACTGTTTCAGGACAGTTAAATGCTGAAACATTTGCTTTAGCATTCAGAAATGTATATACATTCGGACCAACATTCAGAGCTGAAAACTCAAACACAAAGAGACACGCTGCTGAATTCTGGATGATAGAACCTGAAATAGCTTTTGCTGATCTTCAAGATGATATGGAACTTGCTGAAGACATGCTTAAATACGTAATCAAATACGTAATGCAAGAATGTCCTGAAGAATTAGAATTCTGTAATAACTTTGTAGATAAAGGTTTAACTGATAGATTACAACATGTTGTTTCATCAGATTTTGGTAAAGTTACTTATACAGAAGCAGTTGAAATGTTACAAAACTCAGGACAAAAATTCGAATATGCAGTTGAATGGGGAATTGACCTTCAAACTGAGCATGAAAGATACCTTACAGAAGAAATCTTTAAAAAGCCAGTATTCGTTACTGACTACCCTAAAGATATTAAAGCATTCTACATGAGATTAAACGAAGATGGAAAAACTGTTGCAGCAATGGACTGTTTAGTTCCTGGAATCGGTGAAATCATTGGAGGAAGCCAAAGAGAAGAAAGATATGAAGAGCTTATCAAGAGAATTGAAGAGCTTGGACTTAGCAAAGAAGATTACTGGTGGTACTTAGAACTTAGAAAATATGGAGAAACTAAGCACGCTGGATTTGGACTTGGATTCGAAAGATTAATAATGTACGTAACAGGTGTTGATAACATCAGAGACGTAATACCTTTCCCAAGAACAACAGGTCAATCAGACTTCTAAAATATCAAATAAGGACATAACACAAAATTGTGTTATGTCCTCTTTTTTTAATATTCCACTCTATTTTTTCCATTCTTTTTTGCTTTATATAAAAATGCATCTGCCTTTTCTAAACTTATATAGGTCTTTTCACTTAAGTTATACTCAGAAATACCACAACTTGCAGTTATCACATTTCCATACTCCCATTCAAGACTTTCTATCCCTCTAACTATACGCTTAGCAACATTCGCAGTATACTCCATTTTTTCAATCTCAAAAACTAAAAGAAACTCTTCTCCACCATATCTACAAACTAGAACCTTATCTCCACCAATTAAATTCATTGTTTTAACTAATCTTTTTAAAACTTTATCCCCAAAAATATGACCATAAGTATCATTTACCATCTTATAATTATCAACATCTAACATAGCTATAGCAAAATGCTTTCTTTTTTTCTCTAGCTTTTGAATATATGCTATTGTATATCTTCTATTAAACGCTTTAGTTAAACTATCTCTATTAAGCTCCGAATTTAATCTTTTAATATTTTTCCTCTTTTTATAATATGCACCACCAATTATAGACGCTAAAATAAGTACTCCTATAACTAAAAGTATTAAAATCTTATTATTTGATTGTGATTTTTTAAATTTTATCTCATTCAAAATATTTTGTGGGTCATTCTCATGCATATTTATTATTATATTAGCATTAATTTTTTCTTTAGAATTTGATAAAACCTGCTCTTGAACTATATATTGTTGGTAGTAGTTAGCAGATTCTTGATACTCACCTATCTTATTATATAAATTTCCAAGTCTATATAATATTTTCCCATTTATATCATATAATTTCTGACCTTTAGTATATTTATATGACTTTAAATAATTATCAATTGCCAAATCATAATTTTTAAGATCTTCATTTAATCTGCCATTATAATAATAATATTCTGATTCTATTAAAGTTGAATTTAATTTTTGCATTTTCCCAGAAACTATTTTCAAATTTTTTTTAGCCTCGTCCAATTTCCCTTGATTAATTTGCGCTCTAGCTAAATAAATTATTCCATTTAAATAATTCATTTCACTCTTTTCTTTTGTAGACTTACCCATTCCAGATAATGCATATACTTCTGCTTGCTCATAATCTTCTTGATAAAAATAATAATTAGATTTCACATAATCTACACTAGATGTTTCATCTATATAATATTTTTTTTCTAGTTCATTACCGACTTTAAAATATGACTCTCCATAGGCTCTATCACCCAAAATATTGCATGTAGTTGCTACTAGATAATCTATACCAACCATATTCTTAAGATATATATTATCCCCGGTTTGGGTATATAGCTCACACAAATTATCTAAAAGGTCTAATGAATATTGAATAATTATTGTATATCTTTTACTCTCAATACTTATAGCTAATATATTAAACATAACACTATTAGCTTCATCTAAATTGTCTTCTTGCATTAATTCATTACTTGCTACACCAAGATATTTAATTGCATTATCAATTTGTTTTTCTTTATAATAATAATTTCCAATTTCAATATTTAAATTTATTTTTTCATCAACACCAACACCTGATCTATTGCTGTTTAATTTCCCTAATAATTCATTTATAGAATTTGTGCTATGAACTGTTTGTGCTAATGCTATATTTTTATTTAAAAATAAAAATACAAAAGTAATTATTGTAAAGAGAAAAATAAACCTATTAAAAATCTTCATTTATTAGCTCCCTCTTTATTAAATATAAATTTACTTATGTATTATATCAAAGATTTGTGTTTTTCGCTCTTTTTTTCCATTTAACACCTCTTAAACCTTAAAAAGAAAAAAGTAGGCTTATAACCCACTTTTCTTCCCTT
This sequence comes from uncultured Clostridium sp., assembly GCF_947039605.1. GTDB lineage: Bacteria > Bacillota > Clostridia > Clostridiales > Clostridiaceae > Sarcina. The sequence goes on along the minus strand of NZ_CAMQZG010000006.1, from coordinate 66,019 downwards.
ACTTAAACTGATTAAATTCTTTAAATGAATATTCATGATGTGAGATATCTGCATTAAGCAATATCTCATACTCTCCATTTTCAAAATCTATTTCTGTTAAACTTGTTTGCTTTACAAATGGCTCATGCCATAATGTATCTATATCTCTTTTTTCAAGTAAACACATAAAACTTTTAATTGTTATAGTATGTGTTACCACTAAAATTCTTTTGCCTTTGTTATTTTCAATAATTTCTGATATGGCTTCAAAACTTCTTTTTGCCATTTCATTATAAGTTTCCCCACCTTCTGTTGGAATATACTTTGATGGAACATTCCAAAAATTATGTTGATTCTCCATGCATATAGCTTTTATCTCTTCCTGACTTTTACCCTCCCAAACGCCAACATTTATTTCCCTAAGACCGTCATGTTTATTAATTTCAAGGCCTCTTTTAACACTAAGAATTTCTGCAGTATTATAAGCTCTACCTGTTGGGCTAGAATATACAACATCAATTTCTAAATCTCTTATTCTTTTCTCAAGCCACTCTGCTTGTTTTATTCCAAGCTCTGTTAAATCTGAATTTGCCCACCCTTGAAATCTTCCCTGTGTATTCCACTGTGTTTCACCATGTCTTGTTAAATATAATTTTGTCATCTCTTCATCCCCCATTATTATATATATCATTTCCCATTATAAATTAGCTTATGCTCCCTCGTAAAGTTTTATATAAAAAAAGAACACTAGAATCTCTAGTGTTCTTTAATTTATATAAGATTATCTTCTTTTTACTAATTCATAAAGAAGTCTTGCACCCTCACCTGTAGCACCAATTTCTGAGTAAGGCATTGGAGCATCTGTCCATGAAGTTCCTGCAATATCAAGGTGCATCCAAGGTTTATCTTGAACAAACTCACCAATGAATAATCCAGCTGTTATTGAACCAGCAAATTTTCCACCGATATTTTTAAGGTCTGCAACTTTAGACTTGTTCATTGCTTTATATTCTTCTGTTATTGGTAATCTCCAAACGAATTCGCCTGTTGATTTTGAAGCTTCTTCTAATTGTGAGTAGAACTCATCATTATTAGCAAGAACTCCTGTTGTTGTATTTCCAAGAGCAACTAAAACAGCTCCTGTAAGTGTAGCTACATCAACTACTGAATCAACATTTTCTTTTTCTATGATATAGTGAACTGCATCAATTAATGTTAATCTTCCTTCTGCATCTGTGTTTAATATTTCTATATTTTTTCCACCCATTGAACCAATGATATCTCCTGGTTTATAAGCTTCTCCTGATATAGCATTTTCACATGAAGCAACTACTGCTACAACATTCTTTTTAAGTTTTCTTTCAGCTATGATTGACATTGCACCTATAACAGCTGCTGAACCACCCATATCTGACTTCATTGTATCCATTGAAGTACTTGGTTTAAGTGAGTATCCACCTGTATCAAATGTTAACCCTTTTCCTACTAAACCTTGTTTGTTATTTAAGTTATCAGAATCTCCGTTGTATCTCATAACTATAAGCTTTGGCTCATGTATTGAACCTTTAGCTACTGATAAGAAAGCTTCCATTCCAAGAGCTTTGATTTCTTCAAGCCCCTTAACTTCTACTTCAAATCCGTATTTCTTACCACAATCAACAGCTTCTTGTGCAAGCATAGCTGGAACCATTATGTTAGCTGGCTCATTTACTAAATCTCTAGCTATTATTGTTCCCTCTGCAAGCATTACTGCTTCTTCAAAAGCATCTTTAGCTGATGCTAAAACTTCTGAAACATTTACTGTTAAATCTTTATCTGCTGATTTCTTAGACATGAACTTGTCAAATTTATAGTAACCAAGAGTCATCCCCTCAACTATCCCTTTAGCAAATTCATTTGCATCTTTAACTTCTACATTTCCAAGACATACTTTAGCATTTTCAGCTTTTAAAGCTTTTAATTGTCTTGCTGCTTTTGAGAAAGCTTTTCTCATTTCATCAACAGTAAGTTCTGATTTTTTTCCAAGACCTAATGCAACTACATCTTTTATAGCCCCATTTTCATCTTTCATGTTTAAAACTAAAACTTCTGATTTAGCTCCTTTAAAAGTACCTTTTTCTTCAGCTCTTTTTAAACTAGCGTCTACTTCTACTTTTTTGCAATTAAGTTCACCCTCAAAAAATGGAAGAACTACTGCATCAACATCTATTAATGAAACTTTATTCATTTTTATATTTAACATAATTACACCTCTTTACTTAATATCTATTTTAATTTTAGTTAATCCTAAATTTAGATTATTTTATTTAATATCTATTTTACCACTTTAGTGTGACAGTTTGGAAATAAAAAAACTTTTTTTTTATTTTTTTTAAAAACTCACCTTTTATTGCATATATAGATAGTGAAAAGGGGGGATGTCAAAATGACAAACCAAAATATTATAAAAAGTACACTAGTTTTACAATACCACTTCGGATTAGACTCACATGGAAACCCAGCAATTAAAAAGCAAAGATTTGCTTCTATAAAAGCTGAATCTCCAGATGCACAAGTCAAAGCAGTAGGTGATGCCTTTGCCTCACTAATTGCAACGTCTTCAATAACAGTACAAAAAGAAGAAACTATAGACCTTGAACCAATACCAACAGTTTAATAAAAAAAGGGAGGGATTTAAATGAACGGAACACTTTATAACCTAGTAATGACATTTAAAAATGAATCAAACAAAAATTCTCAAATAACAATCAAAAATGTGAGGGATGATATAACTTCAGAAGAAGCTAAAGCTGCAATGGCAGTAATAGTATCAAGTAATATTTTCCTAACACCACTTGGCAATTTAACTGCACCTCATAGTGCAGAACTAATTGCACAAACAACAACAGCTTTAAACCTTGCATAAATTTAGTTTTTAAATAAAAAATACTTTTACTAATTACCAAAAAACTATCCTTAAATCTCAAAAGACCATCCTTTATTTAAAAAGGATGGTCTTTCTTTATCTGTGGATAACTTTTTTAAAACTTATCCACAGGTTTGTATTTATTTTTTATATGAATATAAATCATCCAAAAAGTCTTTATCTAATCTTTTTACTACACTTGTAACAAGCTTTACTGCTTTTTGATAATCATCATAATTTACAATAGTTGTCCCTGTATGTGCATATCTTACAGGAATTACAACTGATAAACTTGGAACTCCCGCATCATAAAGATGAACTGCCCCAGAATCTGTTCCACCACCAGATAAAATATCATACTGAAAATCTATATTCTCCTCCTTTGCCACATCAACAAAAAGATTTAAAAGTTTCTTATTTCCAATAGCAAGTTTATCACAAACTACAAGACAAGGTCCCTCATTTAATTTTCTACCCTTACCACCAAGCGTCGGAGTATCTTTTGTAGAAGCCACATCAACTATAATTGCAATATCTGGCTTCACCACTGCTGTAGTTGTAAAACCACCTCTTGTTCCGACCTCTTCTTGAACTGAACCAACACCATAAACAGTATTATTGTGCTTAGCATCTTTTAGCTCTTTTAAAACAGAAACCATAGTTGCACATCCAATTCTATCATCCCAAGCCTTTCCAAGAATATTTTTTGTACCATTCATAACCTCAACTTCTCTAGCTGGAGTTACCATATCTCCCGGTCTAATTCCAAACTCCTCAACCTCTTTATCAGAAGAAACTCCAAGGTCTACATAAACATCATCAAAAGAAATATCTTTAGTAGATTTATCAGTAATCATAACCCCAGTAAATTTTCTTCCTTTATAACTAGTAATAATAACCTTTGATGCAATTATCATATGAGGATTCCATCCCCCAAGAGGAAAAACTCTTAAAAAACCTTTTGAATCTATGCTTCTAACTACAAATCCAACCTCATCCATATGAGAAACTATAGAAACCTTAAGATCTTCTCTCTCACCTTTTTTAACCGCAATAATACTTCCTAAATTATCATAAGTAAATTCATCTGAAAAATCTCTAAGTTCCTCTTTTATAATTTCTCTAACCTCATCTTCAGCTCCTGGAATTCCATCTGCCTCACTAATTCTTTTTAAAAAATCAAAATCTTTCATCATGTCTTCTCCCCCTAGTTTTATCTTTAAGAATCCTCTGGTATTGTACCAGAGTGTAGTTCAATTATCTATTATTAACTGCTATCTCTAATCTTTTTAATGCTTCTTCTAAAATAAATCTTTGGCACCCTAAATTAATTCTTGAGAACCCATCACCATTATCTACAAAAGTATAACCCTCACAGAACTTTATTTTTGCTACTTCTAAATTAAACTCTTCAAGTTTTATTGGGTCACTCTCAACTTCTCTAAAATCAAGCCAAGCAAGATATGAAGCCTCTGGTTCTATAAGTTTTACACTTGGAATTCTTGTTTTAAGATAATCTCTAAGATAATCTATATTTCCCTCTACATATTCTATAAGCTCATCAAGCCAATCCCCGCACTCATTATAAGCTGTAGTTACTGATGGAATTACAAAAATATTTGGAGATGTAATAGAATTCCTCTCTAATCTCTTTTTAAGTTTATTTCTAATTTCCTCATTTGGAATTATAGTATATGAAGATTTAAGCCCACCAAGATTAAATGCCTTATTTGGCGAAGTACAAAGAATAGTATTATTTCTAACCTCTTCACTTACATCTGTCATTGCAATATGCTTATTTCCATAAATCATAAGGTCTCTATTTATCTCATCTGCCACAATTAAAACATTATGCTTAACACAAAGCCCTCCTACTTTTAAAAGTTCTTCTCTGCTCCAAACTCTACCTGTAGGATTGTGTGGTGAACAGAATATCATAAGAGTTGTCTTATCATCACTAAGTTTTTCTTCTAAATCTTTATAATCAATTGTATACTTTCCATCATTTAAAAGTAATCTATTATAAATTGGAACTCCTCCACCTCTAACTATCGCATTATAAAATGGATCATAAGCTGGACTTTGAAGAAGTACATTATCTCCTATACTACAAAATTCCTGAACTATATAATGAAGTGTACTAACTGTCCCATGAGTTAAAGTCAGCCACTCTTTTTTAATTTGTGAATTATGTCTTTTACTATTCCAATTAATTATTGAATCATAAAACTCATCATACACATATGTGTATCCATAAATCCCATGTTCTGCAACTTCTCTAATAGCTTTTTGAATTTGCGGCGCACACTGAAAATCCATATCTGCCATTCCCATTGGAATAATATTATCTCCAAAAGTTCCATCATCTTTAATCTCTGTCATATTCCATTTTCTTGCCTTAAAATTACCTCTATTAACTAATGTATTAAAATCATATTTACCCATAATAAAACTCCCCCTAAAATTTAAATTCATGCTTAATTCTAGATTAGTGTTTAATCCATAATTAAAAATGAACCACCTTTATTTAATTAGAACCCACTAGGCATTGCCTAGCAGGTTCAATAATTAATTTTTTAGAAATCTAAATCTAAGTCATCTAACATACCTTGCTCATCTGCACTAAACACTTCAGCTTTAGTCGCTTCACCATTAGCTACTTCAGCTGCTTCTCTAGCAAGTTCTTGCTTCTCTAATATCTTAAAGAATGGCATGTATATTGCGATAGACATAAGTATTTGTATTAATTGTACAAACGGTGTTTTCCAATCCATACCTGTTAAGAATCCTTCGAAGAATAATGGTAAGTATGGAGGATCAAAGAATGGTCTAGCAAGTATATCAAACTTCATTAAGATGAATGGGAATATACCAACTAATGTTCCACCTAAGATAAATGGTATTAATAATATTGGGTTAAGTATTACTGGTACTCCAAATAATACTGGCTCATTGATACCAAATAATGATGGTACTAATGCAACTTGACCAACTTTTTTATATCTTTTTGACTTACTAAGTAACATAGCAATTACAAGACCTATTGTAACTCCTGAACCTGTAAAGTTCGCAAATGCTGAGAATGTTCCACCAGATACAACATGAGGTAACATCATTCCAGCTTCTTTTGCAGCAATATTTTCTGCAAGATACTGAACAAATACTGGTGAAAGAATTGGACTTAAAACTGCTGAGTGAATTCCAAAGAACCAGAATAATAATCTAAGCATTATTACAAAAGCAACTACCCATAAATTATCCATTGAACCAATAGCTGGAGCTAACATTTTCATTATAACTTCTGGTATTAATAAACCATCTGTCATACTAGCTACTGCATATCTTAAACCTAAGAATAAAACTGCTACTGCCATTGTTGGTGTGATAAGTTCAAATGACTTTGAAACAAAATCTGGAACACCATCTGGCATCTTAATAACAAGTTTATGTTTTGTAAAGAATCTATAAATTTCAACTACTGCAATCGAGATAAAAATACCTGCAAATAATCCTTTTGAATCAAGGAAACTAGCATTAAGCATTCCATCTTGTGTAAATGAAACTGTAACTAACATAAATGCGAATGCTGATAACGTAACAGCACCAACTGTATAAATCTTATAATGTTCACTTAAGAAGTAAGCAATAGCAATAACTGCATATATACCTATCATTCCAAGTGATAATTTAATAAGTAAATCTATAAGATAGACATTTTGCTCAAACCATGTTTGAACTGCCATATTGTCACTAAATACATTTTTAATAGTTTTAAGTGGATACGCAAGTGATCCAAGTAATAATATTGGTGTAAGAACAACCATTCCTCTTTTAACGGCTCCTAGATGTGGTTGTTTATCAATTTTGTTTGCAACAGGCATTAGATATTTTTTAATAAATGCCTCGAACTTAGCAAAGAATGTTCCCCCCATTTTAATTTCCCCCTTAGTTTCTTAATTTATTTTAGCCATATAACTCTCATAAAATCTCAATCATTTCATACCATATTATTTAAAAAGAAAGCCCTCACCCTAGGGGCTTTTTTTCTTTTGCCTAAGCGTTAAATCTCTTCATAGCTATTAATGCTTGCTTTAAAACTGTTGCACCATCCATAGCTCCATATATCTCTGATGTTAAAAGAACTGTTGGCTTTTTGTGCTCTGCTGCTATCTCTTGAACATGCTCATACTTGTGGCTAAGTTGTGGTCCTACAAGCACTATGTCATATCCTGTGATTTTATCTTCTAATCTATCAACTGGAATAGCTTCCATTGGTGTGAAGTCCTCTATGTTTAATTTTTGACTGTTATTTATAACACCTTTGATTGAATCCATCATCATTGTTGTTGAAAACCCACCTGCACATACTAATAATATTTTCATAATTTAATTTCCCCCTATTTACCCTTATTTTTTTATTTTAAACTCTTAATTTTTTTCTAATTACTTTCTTTCTGCTAACATTTCAACCATTTCTTCAATTAGGTCATATGCTAATAATGATGTCATTAAGTGATCTTGGGCATGTACCATAAGTAAATTAAGTTCTACTCCATTCCCTTGAGCCTCTTTCATTATTAAACTACTTTGTGCATTATGCCCTTTATCACCCTTTTGTTTTGACTCCTTAAGTTTTGCTCTAGCCTCTTCAAATTGACCCTTTCTAGCAAGTCTTAAAGCAGCAAATGATGCTCCTCTTGCATCACCTGATGCACATATAATTTCCATTGCACTTTTTTCTAATTCTGTCATTTTCAATTCCCCCTATATATTTAAATCTTATTTATTTCAAATTTTATTTTTCTTATTTATCAGGTGGCTTCTTGTTTACGCCTTCCTGATGATTTAATTATATAATCTAGTGAAACGGAAATACAGTTTCAAAAATTCCACTTAAAACGGAAATCTAGCAATGGATTTTCTATTTCCATTTCAAACGGAAATTAGAAGTTTAGGCAAAAAAATGGAGCTATTAAACTAATAACTCCACATAGCACCACAAACTCTACATATATTCTCTAATCAAATTCATAAACTGCTTTTTGCTACCTGCACTAAGCACTTCTTTTCTAAGCCTATCTTTTTCTATAAGTTTAAGCATTATCTTACTTACCGTCTTATGCAAATCAAGACTCCCTTTCTTCATAGAAATAAAGAAGACTATCTGAACTTTCTTTTCTCCCCAGTTTATAGGCTCTTTAAAAATAGTTATATTAATACTATCTTGCATAGCATTCATTTCTATTGCATGTGGTCCTGCAAGACCTTTTACATAAGCTGTACTAAGTTTATCCTCTCTTTGCAGCACAAGACTCTCAAAATCCGCTCCTACAAATCCCTTATCTAAAAGTATCTTACTTTCATTTTTTAAAAACTCAATATAGCTAAGTTTTGCACCACCTTGTAACTCTTTAAAACTAATAATATCTTCTACATAATCATCCACACTTACAAACTCATTACCATGTTCAAAACTACTCTCTAGATGTCTTTTAATACTATCAAGCTCATTATCATCAAGAAAATTCTTTACTAGAACAGTCGGAATCTCAAAATCTCTATCAAAATCAACAGCTTTTAAAACTAAATCAAACTTATCCTTTGTAATTTCCCCCGTATGAATATTAGAAAAACTCTTAATCACAGCATTACTAAATATTCTTTCAAGTTTAAGTTTTATAAGATAAGCTACCCCACCACCTGATGAGCATATAACTGCAATCTTTTTAATATTAGAAAGTTTATTTTCCTTCACCTTCTCAAAATGAGTAGCAAAATGAAGTGCTATAAAACCAATCTCATCCTTTAAAACCACCATTTTATACTTTTCACAAAGCTTATCAACAAAAGCAATAGCAATAGAAACTACTATTGGGTATCTTGTATTAACCTCTTCTAAAAGAGGATTACTTAGCTGAACATTATTTCTAGCTCTATTAATTAGTGAATAGACATGCATTACTAAATTACTCTCAAGTTCATGATTTTCTATAAACTCAGTACCATAATACTTATCAAGGTCTACTAAAATTTCTTTCACCTCTGTTTCAAGCTTTGCTTTAAACTTTTCATCAAGTGAAGAATACTCAGACTTTAACACAATATGAGTAGTTAAATAATCAATCTCTCTTGATGGAATCATCATATTAAGACTTCTAGCAATCTCATTACAAACTTTTATGGAAATCTTCTCATAAGCCTCATAATTAACACTATCTAAAATTTCTGAATTACACTCCGTTAGGAAGTTTTCTCTTTTAAGTCTAAGAATTAAAGTTTTTAAATGATATAAAATATTCTCAACAGCAAGATTGCTTATCTTTATATCATGCTCTATAATTCCCTTTATAAAAATCTCTTCTACTCTTTGGTATAGCTCATTATCTTCTACATTAGCCTCATCACCAAAGAATGTATCTATATTAAAAATGTACTTCGCCATAGCCTTTCTTATAAGGAACTCTGCACCTTTTATCTTCAAACCAAAACCACTTCTTTTCTCAAGTTCTAAATCAAATGTCTTAACCTTTGCCTTTACATCATCTAGATCTTTTATAATTGTACTTCTACTATAACCTAAATCATCTGCTATAGAATCAATAGTTCTGTATTCCTTTGCAGTCAAAAGAATCATAACTATTCTATCAACCCTAAGGTCCTTATCAACACCATCATCAAATCCATCAAGACTTCCTAAATAAGCATTAAAGTTCTCTTCATTATAAATTTCAAGATAGTACCCTTTTCCCCTTGCATTTAAAATTGAAAATCCTTTTTTAACTCCAATACTATTTATAATCTTAATCTCATTTCTAATAGTTCTATCCGTAACATTTAAACATCTAACAAGCTCTGCCATTGTAACATGACCACCATCTTTAAGTGCTTCTAAAATTAATTTTCCCCTCATAAATATCACCTTCCAAAAATATTTTTATTACAAATTTCTTTAAAAGACTACAAATTTCCCTAATTATTAAGTTAACATACTTTTCAAAAAAATACTTAATTTATATAATAACTTAAAGATTTGTTTATAAGTTATATAAGATGAATTTTTGCAATAAGCTAACTCTAAAAAAATAGCACCCTAAAATGATAATCTATCATTTTAGGGTACTTTCATTTTCAAATTTTATGTCCTCTTCTTTTTAACCATCTATATAAAAGGTATATAACTACTAATATAACAATAGCAATAATTACAATTATTATATGTCCCTTAATATAAACTTCTATAACTGAAATATTACTTCCCACAAAATAACCTATAAGTATTAATATCAGATTCCAAGTACCTATTCCAAGCCCTGAATATAACCAAAACTTAAATATGTTCATTCTCTCTATTCCTGCAATTATAGATATGTATGACCTTGTAAATGGCAAAACTCTACCTAAATAAACTGATAAATAGCTATACTTTCTAAATAAAAGATTTACCTTATGCAAAGGTTTTTTAGAACTTGGTAATTTTTTTTCTATAAAATCCACTATATGTCGTCCCCAAAAATATCCCATGTAATATGTAATTGTTGAACCCAACACTCCTGCAAAAACAGTAACTAAAAACACTATAAATATATTAAACTTTCCCTGTGCTGCCATTGCCCCTATCAAAGGAATAATGACCTCACTCGGGGGTGCTGGAAGTGCAACATACTCAATACTTGTTGCTATAATAACCCCAAAGTAACCATAACTATACACTAAATTCACTACGGAACTTACAAAATGATTTATATACTCCATGTTAAGTCCTCTCTTCTTTTGTTATTCTTTTTTATATAGCTAAAAGTTCTACTTTATTGTTCTCTAAACTACTTTTCACATCTATAATTCTTTGATTTGAAGAACCTCTATACTTTAAACTTTCATCTGCTAATTCCTCTTCAAACTTACCATCTACTAATACATCTATATATTTTAAAAACCCATATTTGACCTTATCTTCTTTAATAAATTCAAATCTATAACCTGTATAACACCAAGTGTTAAGTCCCATTTCTTTGAACTTTTTAGCCATATAACCAAACTTATCTGCCTGTTCCATAGGGTCACCACCACTAAAAGTAATTCCTTTTAAAAGTGGATTTTCTTCTACATCTTCAACAAGAGATTTTATATCCATAAGCTCTCCACCATTAAAATCATGTGTTTCTGGATTAAAGCATCCTTTGCAATTATGTCTACATCCCTGTGCAAAAAATACTCTTCTCATCCCTGGACCATTAACTAAACTTTCATATGCAATTCCTGATAATCTTACTTTATTCATACTCTCACCTGCTTATCTAAAATTATGTTATGTTAATTCTACCTTTTTAGCCACTTAATTAAAAGACTTGTATTATAGCAAAATTTCTTTTACTACCTATATTATAAAACTCATTTTTTGTATAAAATTTGTAATACACTCTATTTATAAAGGTTTTAAACTGAAATTAGAGGTGATAATTATGTTCGGAAAGAAAAAAGATAAATTTGAAAATCTAATAGCTTACTATAAAAAAACTCCTTCTCTAGTAAACCTAGAAGTTGAAGATTTAAAAACATTGCCAGAAGAGGTTTTAAATAGTCCACTAAATAACCAATATACTTATGGTTATAAAGATATGAGAACTATGATTTGTGCAATTAGCAATAAACTTGATAACTACTGCCCTTTATACAAAGATGAAGTTAAATTCAAAGGTATTTTCTTTGCACATAGTCACAACAAACCAGTAGACTATACTACTATGTTTGGGTCATTCTACTTTAGAGTTTACTTTGGAAATGATACTCTATATGTATATGAACTTGACCAATTTGTAAGAGTTATAAACTCTCATGTATTTAAAATTGCTGATATATCTGGAATAGCAAATACAACTAAACACTTAATTTTAAAATACTCATCTAGTAATACTACAAGAGATAATACATTCTTATTTGTAAAACAATCAGAGAATGATACAAAATTATATGATGCACTTATGAGTAATGGTCTATCAAAAGATCTAATAATAGAAGAGAATATCTGGCATAAATTGCTTAGTGATACTGATAAAATTGGATAAATACTTATCCGAAGTTCTATAGGACGTATATTTCTTTATATCTTCTCCATAAAAAAACAAAAAGATTAGAAGAACTATCTAATAAAATAAAAGCTACCAACAGAACTCGTTGGTAGCTTTCTATAACAATTTAATTATCTAAATATTTCTGTTAAAATTTTTCCATCTTCAATCCTTATAATTTTATCACACCTATTAGCTATGGCTTCATCATGAGTAACTAACAATATTGTTTTGCCTTCCTTGTTAAGTTTTTTTAATATATCCATAACCTCTAATCCAGTCTGTTTATCCAATGCGCCTGTTGGTTCATCTGCTAAAATAATTTTAGGATTATTCACAAGTGCTCTAGCAATTGCAACCCTTTGACACTGCCCACCTGATAACTCATTTACTTTAGAGTTCATCTTTTCTTCAATTTTTAATTTCTTTAAAATTTCAATAATTTTTGCTTTTCGTATTCCTTTTTTGACATTCCCATACTCTAGTGGTATCTCAATATTATCATAAACAGTTAAATCTTTTATAAGTGCAAAATGTTGAACTACAAAACCAAATGTAGTATTTCTAAGTTTAGCAAATTCCTTTTCATTCAATTGGTCTGTATTTTTTCCATCTAGGTGATACTCTCCATTTGTCTGAACATCTAATAAGCCAAGTATATTTAGTAAAGTACTTTTTCCTGATCCAGAAGTACCTACTATAGCCACAAAATCACCTTGCTTGATACTTAAATTAACATCATACAAAACTTTATTTTCTACTTTTTTATTTTTATAAATTTTGCTTATTTCTTTTAATCTTATTATTTCCATACTTTACTCATCCCCTTTCACTAATTCTTGAATTGAATATTTAAATATTTTTCTTAGAGGAATTAACATTGTAACTAAAGAATATATTAACAATAATAATCCAATAAAGATTACAAGAATACCATTTATATGAATATCTAGTGTTTGTAAATATAAATTAAATACTAAATATGCACTTCCTACCATAAATATAATTTCAGCAAATATAATCATTGCAATATCCTTTAGTCTTGCACCATTTAAAACATAAATCCCAAATTCTTTTTTTCTTTTTTCAATAGAATTTAATAATGAAATTATAAATGTTATTGACACTGTAATTAAAATAACTATAGACATCATATTATATATTTCTAATTTTTGCTTGCTAATATTTAACTCCGAATTTAAAACTTTAGAACCATCTATTACCCCTACATTTAAATTGAATTTTTTAAATTCATCAACAATTTGTTTCTTTATTTCTAAAATTTTTTCATCCTTTAAATTTTCATCAAAAAATATAAGATTATTTCCAGCTCGCCCCTCAACTCTTCCTTTTATATCTAATTGTGAATCCAATGCAACAATCGTATTATCAAGATTTACATATTCTTTTCCATTAAAAAATATAGAATATGGTATTTTCTGATTTTCTTCCAAAATCCCTACTACTTTTCCTCTAGTAGGTTTATTATCTTCATTCCATTCATGTTCTATAGTACTTCCAATTGGAAATTCTTTTGCAAAATTTTTACCAACTAAAAACAAATTACTATCTTCGTTAGAATTTACTATTTTATTTTCAATTAAAGATTCTCCGTCTGAAACTTTCAAATCAAAAATTTCAAAAAAATTAGGACTTAAAAAAATTGTCTGTGCTTGAAATTTTTTTTCCCCACCCTCATTGAATGTTCCATCAAACTCACTTAAATTTTGATACCCTTCAAATACTGAAATATTTATCGGAAGCCTTTGATTATATAAAATACTTATTCCATTTATATTGTCTAACTCATTATAAAAATCATCAATTTTTTTCAATTCATTTTTTTCTAATTCATATATCATATCACTATTATTAATTCTTAAATTATAAACATCTCCATTATTAAAATATTTACTTATATCTTGAGATTCATTTTTTATATCTGTACCTAAAATGATAGAATTATATATAGCATATATGCCCAATGCTAATTGAAATATTAAAATAATATTCAAAAATATATTTTTTTTCAAACTAATCTTTACATATTTAATTCCCATATAACTATCTATTCTCCTTCAAAAGTTGACTTATTTTTGTTTTATCTATAATTCTCTTTATGAAAGGTATCGTTATTAAGCTTAAAATACATAAAAATATAAAACTATAAATAATAAAATTTACCCCTATTTCATAATTGAATATTCCATTTATTTTAGTTTCCCTCAAAATATAATTAATAACTATAGCACTAGCTGTTGATATACTATAAATTAATAAGTATCTTTCAAGTATAATTTTCATAATTTCCTTTTTTGTTGCTCCAAATGCTAATCGCACTCCAAACTCTAATTTTAAATATTCAATCCAATACACTATTGCTCTTAACAGTGTAAGTATCATACATATTATTATAAATATACAATTAATAATTAATGGCATTGACATACCAATAGCTCCCTTTAAAGGTTCTGGATATAACCCTTCATAATATGCAATTCCAGTTATTTCATCAGCACCCAACATTGTTGTAACCCTAGAAATTATTTCATCCTGCGAATATAAATTACTTCCTATATCCCAGTATTCCTTACTAAAATCTTCAATATTTAAAATAGAATTTAAATTATAAATTATAGTATAGTCATATGTAGCTTCCTTATTAACATCTTTTTCATTCCCAATAATACCAATAACCCTATACTTATGTTTACCTCTAAAGATATATCTCGTCCCATTTTCTTCTATACATGATTTAATCATACCTCTACCAATTATAGCTAGCTTATTTTCAGATTGTATTTCTTCTTTTGAAAAATATCGTCCTTCAAGCAAATTAAAACCTAATTCATAATTTTCATCATAATAAATTCCATGTACATTTGATTCATAGCTTGAAAATTCATTTGCTGCTCCATAATTTAAAACTAAGTTTTTATCACTTTTTAATTTCTCTAAGATTTTTAAAAATTCATCATTTTTCAACTCTGAATTAAAAGTTACTGATATGTTATTAGATGGCATTATTCCATTTTCTGTGTGAAGTAAATCTTTTAACGAGTTAATACTTCCACCAATTACAAAAACAAATAAAATTATCATGGTCATACTAATCCAAACAAACTTTGATTTTCTAAGTTTCTTAATAACCATATCTCCTCCTAAAAATTGATTTCCCTAATTTATAAATTAGAGAAATCAAATTATTTTTTATCTATGTTTCTCATTTACTTTATAATTTCCATCTCGTCTAAACTGCATTGATTGAACTCTACCTTTTCCTTGAACTAAATTTCCCATCTCTTGTCCACCTATGACAACTCTTGTTCTAACACTTGTTGATGTTGAACCAGCTTTTGTCCAACTAAATGCATCTGTTCCAACACTCCCCTTATAAGCCCTTTTAACGCCAGCAAAATGATTAGCTCCTGTTCCACCACAAGATCCACCATGATATTCCTCAACTGGACCTATACCTCCAAAATCTTGATTAATTGCCATTGCTGAAACTGAAAACAAACTTATTCCTAACATAGATCCTACTATAATTTTTTTCACAAATTTATTCATTAATATCCCTTCCTTTAAATTCACTTTTTAGTAAATATTTACAATCAAAGACTAACATACATGCTAAAAAAAAACAATCTATTTGGCCTAACTAGTCGTTTTATATGCCTAACTGGTCATATTGTCTATTTTAAAATTAATTTGTATAATTTTATTTTCATTATGATATTTACTTTAATTTCAAATAAAAAAAGCTAGAAAAGAGTGTTTTATTTCTACTCTTTTCTAGCTTCTAAGTATTAATTTTTAAATTCCAATCGCAACTTTTTCACTTTCTTGAATTACATTTCTAATCCATTTACCTGATTTAAGTCTGTAAATTTCAAAGAATAATTTTATAAATTCTTCTGTACAAATTATAAAGTAAACTGCTATAAGTGGTAACCCTAAAACAGTCGCTCCTATAAATGCCCCTGGAACTGAATATAACCAAACTGTCCCTGCTTGAACCATCATAGAGAATGTTGTATCTCCACCACCTCTTAAAACTCCAATTATCATAACAACATTAAAAGTTCTAATTGGTGTAAACACTGCAACAAGTCTTAAAACTAAGATTGTTGAGGCAGCAGTTTCTGGACTTATATTAAATGGAGTTACAGCTAGAGGTGCAAATATCCAAAGACCAAGACCTATTACAGCACCCACTATAGGTGATAATATTCCTATCTTTATAGCATAATCTTTTGCTTCTTCCTCATCCCCTGCTCCAATTTTATTTCCTATCATAATACAGGCTGCAACTGCTATACCTATACCTATAACCATAAATAAATTGATTATTGTTGTAGCAATCTGCATTGATGCAACTGCTTGTGTCCCAATTCTTGCATAAGCAATTGAATAAGCCATCATTCCAACTGACCAAACAAGTTCATTTGCAATAACTGACCATGAAGTTTTAAAATATATCTTTATAAAAGCTTTATCAAAACTTAAAAGCTCTTTTATATTTGCTGCAACTTTGTTTTTCTTTGCATAAACCATAAATAAAATATATGCCATCTCTACAACTCTTGCTATTGTAGTAGCAAGTGCCGCTCCCATAACACCCATTTCTGGTGCTCCAAGATTTCCAAATATAAATACCCAGTTTAAAAATGCATTTACTAAAACTCCAAGAATACTTGCAAACATAGGAATGCTTGGCTGTTCTGTACTTCTTAAAGCTGCTGAATAAGTCATTGTAATATTAGTAATTAAATAACTAACCGCTGCCATTTGAAGATAATCTACTCCAAGTTCTATAACTACTGGGTCTTGTGATAAAATCCCCATTATAGTTTCTGGTATAAAAAATGCTCCTATAGCAAAAATTATTGATGCAACAAGACCTATAACAAGACTAAGACCTAAAACTGTCTTAATTTTCTCAGTATCTTTTCTTCCCCAATACTGAGCCATAAAAATACTTGCCCCAGCTGTGATACCTGCAATACATAGCATAAATACAAAGAAATATTGGTTAGCAAGCCCTACTGCGGCTATTGCTTCCTCACCAAGGTTTCCTATCATAAGATTATCTACTAAATTTAATGATGACATGATAAAATTTTGAATAACTATTGGTACTGCAAGTACCCATAAACTCTTTAAAAACTTCTTATCTTTTAATATCCCCTTCAATTAAAAGTCCCCCTCTATTCAATTTTTAGACGACAAAAAAGCAAATGGGTAGTATATGCCGCCCATCTGCTCTATATGTGTAACGCTTTTATTTAATTCACCATCTATTATTTTATATTATTTCTCTATAAAGTCAATAAATAACAAGTTAAATTAACAGAATGTTTTAAAATTCCTCCTAAATTTTGTATGAACCTTGTCTAAATTTGTCTAACGATTATAATTGTATTCCCATATTCAGTAAGTTACTATTAAACTATCAACTGTGTATATTGTATATATACAGTTAAACACAGACATAATATATTTACTAAACAAAAGCTAAAAAATACGGAGGTGTATTTCATGTCAATTAATACAGTCTACAAGATACTTAAAATTCTTAGTTTTATAGGAGTTGCTGTTCTTGTGCTAATAGGTATACTTGCAACTATTGGTATAATACCTGCAAACTCAATTTCACTACTAACAATTATAGTAACAGGATTTGTTGTAGCACCTATCTATTACAGAAAAATAAAAGGTATTGATTAGCTAGTCAATAAGGGGGAGTTTATTTTTGAATATTATTGTCTCAAATTCATCATCAATTCCTCTCTATCTGCAAATTAAAGCACAAATAGAGAGTGAAATTTTTAAAGGAAATCTAAACCCTACTGACCCACTTCCTTCTATCAGAGTTCTTGCAAAAGAACTTAGAGTTAGCATAATCACTACTAAAAAAGCTTATGAAGAGCTAGAGAAGGATGGGTTTATACAAACTGTTGCTGGAAAAGGAAGCTTTATAAGCTCTAAAAATAACGAAAGATTAAAGGAAATCACAATGAGCAAGATTGAAGATAGCCTTAGTGAAATCATAAAAACTGCAAAATCAATAGACTTAGCAGAAGATAATCTTATAGAAGTTATAAAAATTCTTTATCAGGAGGTTTAATATATGAACGCAGTAGAAATTAGAAACTTAAAGAAAACACTTGGTGAATTTACACTTGATGTGGACAAACTTGATATTCCAAAGGGGTATATCACAGGATTTATAGGGAAAAATGGTTCAGGTAAGACAACAACTATCAAACTTATAATGGATTTAATTTTTCCTGAAAGTGGAGAAATTAAAATATTTAATAAAGCACTTAGAGAAAATGAAATAGAACTTAAATCACAAATAGCTTATGTTGGAATTGAGTCAGGCTATCCACCAAAATTACAACTAAAAAAAATTAAAGCTATGATTTCAAGATTTTATCCGTCTTGGGATAATGACTTATATGAAAAATACATTTCTAAATTTGACCTAAATCAAAAAACTCTATACAAAGACCTTTCATCAGGAAAGAAAAAACAATTTGAACTTTGTATGGCATTATCACACAGACCAAAACTTCTTATAATGGATGAGCCAACAGTAAATCTTGACCCTGTTGTAAGAAATGAATTTATAGACATGCTATCTGAACATCTTGAATCAGGTGATATGAGCGTGTTCTACTCTTCACACATAACAAGCGACCTAGAAAAATCAGCAGATTATATCTACTTTATAGATAAAGGAAAGATACTTTTAAGTGGTGAAAAAGATACACTACTTGAAAAACATAGAATTGTAAAAGGACCTAACTCACTTATAAATGAAACAACTAAACAAAATTTAATAGGACTTAAAGAAGCTAAGTTTGGCTTTAATGCACTAACAAACAATTATAGAGAAGTCTTTGCAACCTTTGGAGATGAGGCAATTTATGAAAGAGTATGCCTTGAAGACCTTATGATTTATTACCTTAAAAAATAAATATAAGGAGTTTCTACTATGAATGTTATAACTAATTTAATAAAAAAACATATAACAATTAATTTTATAAATGTAAGTTCTCTATTGTTCTTACTTGGTGGTTTACTTTGGGGATTTATTTTCCCTCATTTTAATGTACATGCAACACTATTTATATTTTTATACTTTTGTATTATTCCAATAAGTGCATATCAAAATACTGATGTAAATCAAACTAATACACACTTACCAGTGAAGAGGTCACAGATTATTGCTTCTATATATATTAGCAATTTTCTTATCCTATCCGTCATTATCCTACTAGGACTTTTTTCAGTATTCTTAACATTTGGATTTGATACTTCTCTTGGGCAAGCAGTTACTCTTATAACTATTTGTATACCTATTTTATTATTATCATTTCTTATTCCTTTAGGATTTAAAATTGGAATGATGTGGCTTCAAGTAGTTAGTGTTGGTCTTTGCACAGCTTTAGGTGTTTTTACAATGCTTTCAATTGCAGATATTATGAATGGAGAAATACTACTAAACTTTAACTATGACTTAACACATCTTATTGCACCGTCAATTATTATTTGTTTAGTCCTTTATCTATTCTCAATGAAACTTTCAATCCACCTTTTTAAGAAAAAAGAATTTAGCTAGATTGTGTTACTTGAATAAAATAATTTTTATACAAGGAGTTTTTTTAATGAATACTACAATGAACTTAATAAAAAAATATGCTACTACTTCACTATTCACAAAGCTTAATCTTTTTATGCTTATATTTTGCTCTATCTACTGGATTTGGATTCCTACAATGAGTTCTTTTGGAATATTTTATTGTACCTTTTACTTTTGCTTAACACCTTTTTTTGAAGAAGAAAGTACAAAATCTAGTGAACAGCTTGTTTGTATGCCAGTAAAAAGATCACAAATCGTACTATCAAAATATTTGTGTAATACCGGCATACTAATTTTCCTTAGTATTACATCTATAATTTCAACTTATCTTTCATATGGATTTGATAACTCACTTGGAATGTTAGTTCTTTCTGTGAATGTTTGTGGGCCAATTTTAATGTTAACTATTTTTATTCCACTAGGATTAAAATTTGGAATGAATTACTTGAAATTAATAATACTTGGAACTGTTTTTGTACTTGCTTCTGGAAGTTCATCTATCTTAACTGCAATATTAAACGGAGAATTTAACTTTAACTTTGGATTACTTTTTGATATGAATATAAACCTGTTCTTTACAATAATAACTATAATATCAGTTATTTTATATTTAATATCAATAAAAATTTCAATAACAGTCTTTAAAAAAAGAGAATACAAATAAGTAGGTGATAAATTTTTGAATACTGACAGAATTATAAAACTTTTAAAAATAGATATATCAAAATGCTTCAGCGAAAAAATAGTTATAGTTATGTGCTCTTTGATAATATTATGTGGATTTCCTATCCCTTTAGTATCAGCAATTGCACTACCACTTTTAATATTTGTACTATCAATGAAGGATTTAAAAGCTCAACAACTTGGAATAGACTGTAACTTAGCTTATAGCTTACCAGTGAAAAAATCTGAGATAGTTATAGAAAAGTTTTTACTACAATTTTTATGTATGCTTATAACATTACCTGCGTATATTTATATCGCTACGGTATCATTAGAAACTGCTATTTATGTTTTTCTTGTAACCTTGACTAGCTCTATGATAGTTTGTAGCATACTAACAACATTGATATTTGTTTTCGAACTTTGGGTTCCTGTTTTTATAGGCATAATGATACCAAACCTTTTACTTATGATTGATAGTAGATTTATACTATATCTTGATTCAGACTTACCACTAGATGCAGTTCCTTTTACAACAGTCATGCTTGTAACTGCATTTATAGTAGTACCAATATCCATATTTATATCTATCAAAGCTATAAAGAAAAAACAATTAATATAAAAAAATAACCACAATATCCTTTGAGGGATTTTGTGGTTATTTCATTTATCTATTAAACTAGGCATTCTTATCATAGCACATTAAATTGAAAGATTAAATCATAATAATCCTTTTATCAGAATTCTTTACAAAAACTATAGTTTTATTAATAATGTTCCCATTTTTTACATTGACTGCAAACATTTTTTCATTTTAAAAGGCTGTGGACAAAAAATAAAAAAGTTATCCACAGGTAAAGTTTCAGAAAACTTCTGTGGATAACTTTTTCTAGTACAATTTTACCTGCAAAGTGCTGCAAGTGAGAGTAAAATTTTATAAATTTATAAAAACTATAAAACTCATTTTAAAATTTTTATAAATACATCAACGCTTTAAAAAGCTTGATATTTTAAAAGCCAGTTACTACTATAAATAATTATATTAGTAACTAGCTTTTTTATATTACCATAGCTGTTCATATATCACAAGTTAGAAATTACCTTTAGTTTGCAGTAATCTTTGTATAATTAAGCTTTCCACCTGCTTTTACTACTGCTATTTCTTTTTCTGAAAGTTCAGTTTTAACTGTAAAACTTGTTCCTTTTGTAAGATTTTTAACCTCAAGAACTCCCTCATTTAATCTATCTTTTATATTCTCTATCTCAAGTTCATCTAATAAATCTATACCATCATAATCATTTAAGTTTTCAAACACCATAGGTACTATCCCACTATTTATAAGGTTTGCTTTGTGTATTCTTGCAAATGACTTACAAACAACACCTTTAATTCCAAGATATAATGGAGCAAGGGCTGCATGTTCTCTACTTGAACCTTGACCATAGTTATCTCCCGCAATTATAAATCCACCATTATTCTCTTTTGCTCTAGTTGGAAAATCTTCATCAACTGTATTAAAACAGAATTCTGAAAGATAAGGTATATTACTTCTAAATGGAAGTAATTTAGCATTAGATGGCATGATATGGTCTGTTGTAATATTATCTTCAACTATTAAAACAGTCTTTGCTTTTATAGCCTCTGGAAGTTCCACATTTATAGGAAAAGGCTTAATATTTGGTCCTCTCTCAACTATAATTTCAGTTCCTGCCTCTGCTGGTGCAATTATCATACTATCATCTATTAAAAATTTGTTTACTGTTATATCAGAGAAATCTACATCAAATTCTCTTGGGTCTGTAAGCACCCCTGTTAGTGCAGAAACTGCTGCAACCTCTGGGCTTACAAGATATACTTTTGCAGATAATGTCCCACTTCTTCCATAGAAATTTCTATTAAAAGTTCTAAGAGAAATAGCATCTGTTTTAGGTGATTGTCCCATACCTATACAAGGTCCACAACCATTTTCTAAAACTCTAGCACCAGAACTTATAATATCTGCAAGTGCTCCATTTCTAGCAATCATCTCCATAACTTGTCTTGAACCTGGTGCAATTACAAGGCTGACATCATTATGAACTTTCTTACCTTTTAAAATTCTAGCAACTTTCATTAAATCTTCGTAAGAAGAGTTTGTACAACTTCCTATTCCAACTTGGTCTACTTTAATTTTTCCTATTTCCTCAATAGTAGCAATATTATCTGGGCTATGAGGTTTTGCTGCCATAGGCACAAGTTTATCTAAATTAACTGTAATTTCTAAATCATAAGTAGCATCAGCGTCTGCCTTAAATTCAAACCAATCTTCTTCTCTACCTTGTGCCTTAAAGAATTCTAAAGTTTTCTCATCACTTGGGAATATTGAAGTAGTTGCACCAAGCTCTGCTCCCATATTTGTTATAGTAGCTCTTTGTGGAACTGAAAGAGTTTTAACACCCTCACCACCATATTCAAAAACTCTACCAACTCCACCTTTAACAGACATTTGTTTTAAAACATCTAAGATAATATCTTTTGATGCAACCATTTTATTTAAACTTCCAGTAAGATTAACTTTTACAACTTCAGGTGCTTTAATATAATAAGCTCCACCTGCCATAGCAAGGGCAACATCAAGTCCACCAGCTCCCATAGCAAGCATTCCAACCCCACCAGCAGTAGGTGTATGGCTATCTGAACCTGTTAAAGTATCTCCTGGAACTGCAAATCTTTCCAAGAAAACTTGATGACAAATTCCATTCCCTGGTCTAGAAAAATGAACTCCATATTTTGAAGCAACAGTTTGAATATATCTGTGGTCATCTGCATTTTCAAATCCTTGTTGAAGCATATTGTGGTCAATAAAAGCTACACTTCTTTTTGTTTTAACCCTATCAATCCCCATAGCTTCAAGCTGTAAGTAAGCCATAGTCCCAGTTGAATCTTGTGTTAATGTTTGGTCAATTTTAACCCCTATTGGATTTCCAGCCTCAAGCACCCCATCAACAGTATGTTTTTCTAAAATTTTATAAACTAAATTTAACCCCATAATTTTACCCCCAAATTACATTAGAAAATGCCCTAAAAGAGCATCTTCTTATTTATATTTTTAATTACTTATTTTTTGTATCTATAATATCCTGATAAATATGCACTATTTCTTTATCAAATAAAGGTCTTTTTACACACACAGAAATAGATCTAACCTGATCTAAAATTCTTTGTGCCATATCAGAATCAATATTTATATTATATTCATGGAACTTATTCACAATAGAAGCTCTTCCTGAATGTTTTCCTATAACTATTTGTCTTTGAAGTCCAATTTCCTCTGGATCAAAAGCTTCATAATTTTTAGGATTTTTAATAGCTCCATCAGCATGAATTCCAGACTCATGACGGAACATATTTGCCCCAACTATTGCCTTCCACTCAGGAAGAGTTCTTCCAGCAGCATCTGAAACATAGTGAGAAACATCCTTAAACATTCCTGTATTAAAACCTAAATCAATATCATGAACATATTTAAGAGCCATAACAACTTCCTCTAAAGCAGCATTTCCAGCTCTCTCACCAAGCCCATTAACAGTAACTCCAATATGACTTGCACCACCCATAACCCCAGCTAAAGCATTAGCAGTCGCCATTCCAAAATCATTATGAGTATGCATTTCTATATCAGAACCTGTATTTTTATGAAGATACTCTACACTCTCTTTAATACTAAAAGGGTCCATAACCCCAACAGTATCACAATATCTAAATCTATCAGCTCCAACACTCTTTGTTGCATTAATAAACTCAACTAAAAAATCTTTATCAGCTCTTGATGCATCTTCCCCATTTACAGATACATAAAGACCATTTTTCTTAGCAAATTCAACTGACTTTAACATATTTTCTATAACCCATTCTCTTGAAGTTTTAAGCTTATGCTTTATGTGAATATCTGAAACTGAAATTGAAATAGCAACAGCATCCACTCCACAATCAATAGACTCCTTAATATCAGAAATTACAGCTCTATTCCAAGCCATAATACTAGAAGATAAATCCTTCTTACAAATATCCTTAATAGCCTGTTTTTCATCTCCACCCATTGCTGGAATACCAACCTCAAGCTGATGAACTCCCATCTCACTTAAAGCTTTTGCAATTGCAATCTTCTCATGATTAGCAAAAACAACACCTGCTGTTTGTTCCCCATCACGCAAGGTTGTGTCAACTATTGAAATGTTTTTTCCCCAATCATTATTAACCATTTCTAAAATGCCCCCTTTTTTAAAGTTTGTTTTAATTTTAATTTTACCATATTTTGGATATTATTTGTATATTTAAACAACGACAAAATTTTTAACTTCTATAATACCAATGCAAATAGCCACATCAAAATTAATTGATGTGGCTACGCTTATATAATAAAAAAGTGTGGTATTTAAATACTTCCCACTTCTCTATTTTTTAAACCTTTATTTATAAAATAAATGCATTTACGACACGATAATATACATTCACGATATAATAATAAACTTTCTACCCCCTGATGCTAAGATAATATTGTAGACAAAATAAATTTTAAATTTAAGGAGTGATATTCTATGTTTGAATATTTCAATGATAAACAAATAAAAATTAATCTTATTGATGCTACACTTGGTTTTTTAAGTATATTAGGTCTTATACTTGGTGCTCTCTATGATGTAAATGCCATACCAATTTATATATCATTAGGTGTTGGATTTTTAGGACTTGCAGTCTTAAACCACTTTGCACATGACTTACTTGGGAAAAGAATTTTTCTATATGGACTTAATTTTATCCCATTCTTAATCCTTTTATATTCAAAAAATTTTGATCTAGCTTCTATTATATTATATTCTGTTTGTGCTTTCTTATCTGACTATGTATACAAAAAATTTATTGAACCTAAATAACTAAAATAACAGGGGGAATTTATTATGGAAAATCTTAATCTCAAACTTGGTTTTATAAAAAGAGATAGAAGTATCACAGCTTCTATCCTACTTTCTACATCAATTGTATATGCTCTTACATTAACTTTTTTTAATATCTCATCTTTAAATACTACGCTTATAGGTAGTCAAGAGAATATCGACTTCATTATAATTCTAGGATATTTCCTTAGTCTTGTAGCTATCTATCTTGGTTGGTATATGAACTCAATTGCTATGGTAGCAAGAAATCGTGAATTTGCTATACAGTTAACCGCAGGACTTTCAAAACCCAAAGCATTTGGACTTGCTGCTATTCAAAGCCTCTTTATAGTTAGTGTTTCTTTATTTCTAGGAATAATTATTTCACTTATCCTAACACCACTTTTAGGAATGTTACTTAATGCTTTAACTGGACTAAACTTTATAACATTTGGATTTTCACTCATAGGATTTGGACTCACACTTCTAATCGTAGCAATACAAACCTTTGTCATGATACTAAATAATGGTGGACTTTTTTATAGAGCTGAAGCTATTGATATTATCAACTTACACAAAAAAGAAATAACTTCTGAAACTAAAAATAAACCTCTACTTGGAATACTCTCATTAATTGCTGCACTTAGCATATTTGCAGGATATTTTTATGCAAAAGATCTAGGACCTGGAATAGATTTATATAAAATGGTTGATGTCCTTTCTACAACTTCATTCTTTGGGCTAATAGGTCTAAAAGTATATGGATTCCCTTATTTCATAGACTTTCTTTGCAGAAAAAAACTTCTTAATAAAAAACTACACCTGCTAACTATAAAAGAATTATCTTTTAGTATAAAACAAAGTCTATCATTATTAATTCTTGTTCTACTAATCCCACAACTTGCTTTACTTACTTTTAACGGTGTAGCTCTAGGATTACCAACAGAAATACTTACAAGAGTATCTTTAATATTCATCTCACTGCTTATAACTATAACTATAATTTTCAAACTTACACTAGAAGGTTTAAATAGATTAGATTCATATAAAGGACTTAAAAACCTTGGATTTTCTAAAGAAGAAATTCTTAAAATAGTAAAAAATAAAATGATACTTTTTACAGCTTACATTTTATTTTTACCACTAGCACTTGGACTTGTTTCACTTCATCTTTATAGTCTTGCAGGTCCAATGAATATGATGTTTATCATCCCTTTCCTTATCGTAACTTTAATACTTGGAATCATTGCAGTTGTTATCGCTCACAGAATTATTAAAAACAATATATTAGAAAATTTATTTTAAATAAAAGGGGTTGTTCAAAATGAAAGAAATAATCAAAACAGAAAATCTATGTAAAGACTATAACAAATTTAAAGGTGGTCTTCTTGCAAGAAATGAAGTTACAAATACCTATAAAGTAATAAAATCAATAGACTTAACTATATATGAAGGCGAATTTATATCCGTCATGGGACCATCTGGTTCTGGTAAATCAACTCTGCTAAATTTAATATCTAATCTTGATACACCTACTAAAGGAAATGTTTTTATCAACGGTCAAAAACTTAGAGCTCTTGGAGAAACTTCTGTTGCTAAAATTATTGCTGAAAATATAGGGTTTGTATTTCAAAACTTTAATCTTATAGACCTTTTAACTTGTAGAGAAAATATAGGAATGCCACTTGCTATTGCAGGAAAATCTATCGAAGAAATGCATAAAAGAATTGATGAAATTGCTATAAAACTTGGAATAACAGACCTCCTTGATAAATATCCTGTTCAATGTTCAGGTGGACAACAGCAAAGAGTAGCTATCGCAAGAGCTTTAATTTCAAATCCAAAAATAATTATAGCTGATGAGCCAACAGGAAACCTTGATAGTGAAACCGCTGCTAGCATTATGAGTATTTTCAAAAATCTAAATGAAAAAGATAATATAACAGTTCTTATGGTAACTCACGACGCCTTGGTTGCATCTTACTCAACAAAAGTTTTAAAACTTAAAGATGGTGTAATAAATGATACCCTTGAAAGGAAAACAAAGACACAAAGAATTTTCTTTAATGAAATTTTAGATATGCTATCACATGAACAAATAATAGCTTTATAAAAAAACAAGGACTATAAATTAATATAGTCCTTTTAACAATTTAATTTTTCTACTAGATATTAAAGTTTCATAATCTCCCTCTAAAACAACAATCATCTTAGATTTATCAACTACCTCTATATAGTTTTTATTAATCAAATATGACCTATGAATTCTTATAAAATTATCATCAACTTGCTCCTCAATCTCTCTCATTTGTCCATAAAACTCTATTACTCTATTGCTTGTATAAAGTTTTAGCTTGTGGACTTTTTCAGATGTTTCAAAGAATAATATTTTATCCTGCTCAATTGCTATTATTTTATTATCAACCTCAATACTAAACATTTTTTTATCCACACCAAGACTTGTATGTTTACTTTGTGCATCAATAATACAACTTTTAACTCTATCAGCTAAATCATCACACATATCCTTTACTATAAAATCCATAGCCTCAACTTTATACGTAAAAGTAAGATAACTCATTTCACCATGTGTTGTAATAAAAATAATATATCCTCTTGGGTCTTTTTCTCTTATTTTTTTTGCAAGTTCCATCCCATTAATATCACTACTTAAATCTATATCTAAAAAGTAGATTCCACTATTCTTCGAGTTATCAATTTCATCTAAAACTTTATATGGATTCTCTGTTGCAAGTACAAGTTTAAAATCAAGTTCCTCAATTAAAATAAAATCTTCAACTATCTTTTTCACTCTATTTAATTGAACTTTATCATCTTCACAAATAAAAATATTTAACAAAATTATAACCCCCAACCCATTTACTTAAATCCCATTAAATGGAATAATATTTATATACATAATACTATAAAAAAAGGAGATTTCCTATGCTTTTATTCCTAATTACTTTATTTATACTATCGGCTATGTATGCTGTTTCTCTACTTAAAAATAAAGATTTATCCATAAAAGAATTTAACTATCTTGGTTTATTTCTTCTCTTTATAATTGCAACTATATTCTTCTTCATACTAGAAAAATACAGTACTAAAACAAACTCTAGTGATATACTAATTGAACTTTGTATTTTCCTTGGAATTTTCACATTCCTTGTAATAATACTTATAAAATATATAGTTTCAGAAAGACAAACTCAAAGTAATCAAAAAGCTTTAGATGACCTAAAAATGTACACTGATAACCTTGAAAAAATCTATGATGATATGAGAGTTTTTAAGCATGACTATATGAATATAATCTCAACACTTTCGTACTATATAGAAGAAGAAAATGTAACTGATTTAAAATCATATTTTTCAGAAAATATAGTCCCTTTATCATCTCAAATCAAAAATAACAATCACAAAATAGGACTACTAAAAAACATAAAAGAAGAAGAACTAAAAGGACTTGTAGCAGTTAAACTAATCCAAGCACAACAAAAAGGAATAGATGTATTTATAGATATTGCAGACAAAACTGGCCTTGCACATCTTGATAAAATTATGCTTTGTAAAATCATAGGAATACTATTAGATAACGCTATAGAAGCAGCAGATAAATCAAAAGAAAAAAGATTTGAATTTGCAATCATAACAGAAGAAAATTCAAGCACTATAATAATAAGAAACAGCACAGAAACTGAAAACATTAACCTACAAAAAATCTTTAGAAAAGGCTATTCAAGCAAAGGAACTAACAGAGGTCTTGGGCTTTATATTGTTAAATCTATTATCTCAGAAGATAAAAAAATCTCACTAGATACACAGGCCGAAAACTTTATATTCACACAAAAAATAACCTTCAAAAAATGATAGTAAAAACTTAATAATAGAACATTTAACACCTCTTCAAAATACAATATTAGTATAGAAAGTTTTAAAGAGGGCTACTATGGATACAAAAGTAAAAATACGATTTATAGATTTTTCACTCCTTATTACTGGTATGCTTTTTCTTATAATTTGCAAAGGACTATTTTCACATATTCATGTTTTAGTTCCACTTATTATAGGAATAATCACACTACTATTTTTTAATTTTTTTGCACATAAACTAATCAAGAAAAAAATCATTTTTTATATAACTGAATTTGTAGGACTTACACTATTTTTATATGGTTACTTAGGTATCTTAGGATTTATCATATACTGTATTCTTACTAATCTACTTTATAATAATCTTGCTAATCAAGATTAAATACTTATAGAAAAAAAGCTTGTGTGGCTTCCACCACACAAGCTTTTTTCTATTATTCTATTCTAACTTTTATTTTATCTATTTCCTCAGAATTCAAACCTAAATCAAGTACATTAACATCCTCATAAGAAATTTCTTTACTAGCTTTTACACTTACCTTTTTATCCCCATTATAAAAGACTGCACTTTTACCCACAGGTATTTTAATATAAGCGTTAATAACCTCTATCTGATTACTTTCATTCCATGAATAACTATCAGAAGTTATAAAGTCACCTTCCTCATTATATAAATAATTAGTTATATCAGAAGTATCATTTATCTTAGACTCCATAGCCTCAAAATAATGCTCCCCCTTCTTATAATAATGAGTTGAATAATAACCACTATCATCATCTTTAGTCATACATATTATATCTTGCTCTATATTTTTAGTTGCAATAACTTCTCTACCTCTTTCCTCAAAAACACTACTTATATTGCTCATATCAACTGAATTATATTTTATATCCAAATAATTAGATATATGATAACTCCCATGAATAAATAAATACACAGGTATAGCAACTATTAAAACCCCTTTAACAGCAGATTTCTCACTAGAACTACTCTCTAATATCACCTTAAATAACTTTACTTTCTTAACTATATTCTCTAAAAGCTTATAAATTAAATATCCCGTAATTCCACCTAAAGTATTAATAATCAAATCATCTACATCTGCCCCTCTGCCACCAATCCATTGATTAAACTCAATAATAAAAGTACACATAAATGAAATTCCAGCTATCTTTAAAATCTTATTACACCCTTTATATAAAACAGGTAAAAACATTCCAAGAGGAATAAACATTATAAAGTTCCCAATCACTTGATGAAGTGCATTATTTAAATTTTCCCCAGTAAACATCTTTATAGTTTCAACTATTGGAATGAAATTAATAGAACTTAAAGTCATTCTATCTGGTCGTAAGTCTATATAAAACCCTCCTGCTGTATATGCTAAAACTCCAAAGAAATATACAAGAAACATAAACTTTACAAACTCTCTTGATATATTAAATTCCCTGCTTTTCTTGATAAAAATACTATTAATAATTATGTAAACTACTACCACTATTATCATAAGTTGTACAATCCCAAAATTCCCTATAATACCCATAAATTCACCTCTTAAAACAATATTACCACAAATTTACAAAAAAAGATTCTATAGAATAAATCTACAAAACCTTAAGAAATTTGTTTAATTTATTGACTTTTTCATTTCTATTAAAAGAATATGAGATTTTTCACTAGCAACTATTTCTAATACATCCTCACTTCCCTCTAAAGCATCACCATTATTAAAAACAACTCCATTAATTAATGAACTTCCTTCTATTTGTACTAAATAAACTTGTCTATTTTTTTCAATTGAAAAATTTATTTCTTTCTTTGCATCAAGGCTCAATGCATACATATTTACATCCTGATTTATTTTTGTCAATGCAGTCCCATCTTTAGCTGAAAGTACATGAAGCCATTTATTTTCTCTATCACTCCAAGGATATTGATAAGCCTCATAGCTAGGTTTATAATTGTGCTTATCTGGATATATCCAGATTTGTAAGGCTCGAAAATCCTTGTTAAATTCATTATATTCGCTATGATAAACTCCTGTGCCAGCTGTTATAGCCTGAACTCCTCCTTTTTCTAGAATATGTTCATTCCCTTTACTATCTCTATGAACTACTCCCCCATCAATAACATAAGTTATTACTTCCATATCTTGATGTGGATGTGATGGAAAACCATTATTAGGCTTTATAATACCATCTGTTAATACTCTTAAAACCCCATAATTCATATTTTTTGCTGAAAAATAATCTGCAAATGAAAAATGATGTGTTGATTTTAACCACCCTATATCTCTTTTTCCCATACTGTTATTATCTTTTTTATTTATCATTTCTCCTCCTTCACTTATCACTAATTAGTGATAAGTTGTTAAAAAATAAAATTTTATTTTATTTTTCTTAATAATTTTATTAAAAAATTTTTTTCATCACGAGTTAATTCCGAAAAACTATTTGTAATATTTTCAAAATGTTTTGGTAATATTCTTTCTATAATTTCTATTCCCTTATTAGTTAAAGAAATTAATGAAGATCTCTTATCATTTGGATTAGCAATTTGTATAATATAACCATCTCTTTTAAGATTTTTAATAACAACTGTTATATTTCCTGATGTTGATAAAACTCCTTCTATTATCTCAGCAATAACTAAATCACCTTTGCTATATAATATTTCTAAGACAGCAAATTGCCCCATCGTTAACCCTGTTTCCTTTTTAATAGGTATTTCATTTTTTTCTAATAAATTATTAGCTCTTTTAAGTGCTACTAAAGCCCCCAGTGAAATAATATCTTTTTTTATATCAAGTTTATTCTTATCCATAAATTTATTTTATCACTAACTAGTGATAATGTAAAGATAATATTTAAAACCACATATCTCTATGCAGTTCTAAAATTACTTACTATATTAAACTTTCAAGATAAGCCTTTGTAGCATCATCACAGAATGACCCTCTAACACTGTTAAGGTACATTTTTTTGTAATCTGCAAAAGCAATTTCATCAGCTTCATTTAAGTTTTTACACTCTGTTGTTAAATCTATATTTGAAACTGTTCTATTGTCTGAACTTAAATTTACTTGTAATCCATCATTTAAGAATCTTCTAATTGGATGCATTTTGTATGAAGTAGTTGCCTTTGTATCCATATTGCTCTTTGGACACATCTCTAAAGTAATCTCCTTCTCCTTAACAAGATTATAAGCTTCCTCATTATCTTGAAGTGCAACTGCATGACCTATTCTTTCAGCTCCAAGAACTTCAATAGCATCTATAACATTTTGTGCATACCCAGTTTCCCCAGCATGTACTGTAACCTTAAATCCATAACCTCTAGCTATATCAAACATCTCTTTATATTTAGGTGCAAATCCTTCAAGTTCTCCACCAGCAAGGTCTATTCCTACAACACCCTTCCCAACAAATTCTTTGCACTCTTCTATAAGCTTAAATCCACTCTCTAAATCATGATGTCTCATAATACATATTAGAAGATTACTCTTAACTCCAAAGTCTTTCTCGCCCTGTTTCATCCCTTCTAGGATAGCTTCAATAACTTCCTTAACTGAAAGCCCACCAGCTACATGGAATAAAGGTGCAAATCTAATCTCTATATACTTAACATTCTCTCTATTAACATCTTCAATTAACTCATAGCTTACTCTTTTTAGATTTTCTTTATTCTGCATTAAAAGTCCTGGTAAATCAAATCTTCTTAGATAAACATCTAATGAAGCACAATATTCAGGTACAACTAGCATATCTTCTACTTTCTCATAATCAAAACTATCAAGCTTAATATTCTCTTTTTTAGCAAGCTCTATAACTGTTCTTGTTCTTAAACACCCATCTAAGTGGCAGTGTAATTCTATTTTTGGTAATTCATTAAATCTTATCATTTTTAAGTCTCCCCTTTTCATTTGATTCATTATCTCTTAAATTTCTATAAAAAAAATCCTTGCTCACGAAGAAAACTTCCTCTCACAAATAGTGAAAAGACTCTTTCTTCGTAATCAAGAATTATAGGTTCTTGGTAGAAACTCCCTAGCCATATTATAGGGATTATACGAATCTGTTTTTTTATTATTGTTATCTATTCTATCATAACTCAAAAATAAATCAACCATAAAATATATACTTATATTCGTACTTTTGTCACTCTTTTTTCAATTTTAAACAAAAAAATAAAAGCTACATGGTTGGGTCCCCATGTAGCCCATATAAAGACAAAATCAAAAATTAATTTGAATCTGTCATTGTACTCTTATTATGTGGAGTTTAGAATTTTTTATACATTCTTATAAACTTTTTTATGAGAATCTGTATGTGAAACTCTATCTTTTCTCTCACCATATTTACCGGGTCCAAATCTTTCATCAAGACTTAGATAACCAGTAACTCTTGAAATCCCCTGAATGTCTGTTGAAGAACACTTAGGACAAGATTTTTCATTGTTGTGTAAATACTCTCCACAATTCTTACAATATCTAATGTGGAAGTTGATACCAAGATAACTTATATTAGTTTTTGTATAAGCATATCTTAAAATCTCCATAATAGTTTCTGGAGTTGGACAATCATCCACTTCAAGATAACTTATGTGACCACCATTACAAAGCTTGTGATAAGGAGCTTCTACAGCTACCTTTTTAGTAATTGATATTGGACAATAAACAGGAACATGATAACTATTTGTGTAATATTCCTTATCTGTAACACCCTTTATAATACCAAATACTTTTTGGTCATTCTTAATAAACTTACCTGAAAGACCCTCTGCTGGAGTTGCATAACAAGACCAGTTAAGATTTGTTTCTTCAGATATTTTATCAGTATATTTTCTCATGTGAGTTATGATTCTTTCTCCAAGTTCTCTTGAAGCTTCATCTTCTCCATGATGTTTTCCTGTTAAGGCAATTAATGCCTCTGCTAGGCCAAGAAAACCAATTCCATAACTTCCTTGTTGAAGTATTGCCTCAATTGAGTCATCAGGTCCTAAACCTTCTGAACCCTTCATTAAACCTTGACCTGCAACAAATGGAAGGTCTTTAACTCTTAATTTCTTAAGAATTGAATATCTGTGTAAAAGTGACTCTTTAGCTATCTCAAGTTTTGCATCAAGAAGCTCAAAGAATTTATTTACATCATGCTTTGCAAATATTCCGATTCTAGGTAAGTTGATTGTAGTAGGTGCTATGTTCCCCCTACCTTTACATCCTGGCTCACCATTTCTATTACTCATAAGATAAGTTCTACATCCCATTGTAGCTGGCATATATCCTTTATCATAATATTCTTTATTAAAATCAGCATCTATATTCATAAATGTTGGATTCATTCTTTTAGCCGCAACTCTACAAGCTAACTTGAATAAATAATGATATGGATCATTATTTTCCCTATTAACCCCTTCTTTTACTCTAAAGATAATATTCCTTCGTACCCTCGGTTTCCCGATATTTATTAGGGGAGTAGACTATATCATCATCCTACTTTCTAGGATGTGTAGCGCTTCCATTTAAGGGGTTCTCACCCACCAATACGATTGGCCGTACTCCTATTGATGCCTCGCAACATCTTCATTGGATAGTCGTTAGACCACTTCAAAATTTATCAAAATATTTTGAAATGGCACAGGATTATCATAGATAAACTTTTTACCCTTAGACTTCCCCTGTTAGCATAATTGTTAAATGTCCATTTACTCACATAACTAAACCGTCAATTACACACCGTTCTCTGAACGTTCACTACATTTTCTTATATCATTACTAATATAAGCCCCTACATTATCTTAAGGGAATATTGGCTGTTCAGCCTTTCCTAAACCTTTTTCATATTCTTCTAAGAATATTTCACATACTAATGCAGCATCCTCATTTTTTGGAATTCCTAAGTTCAATGAACTAAATGGAACTTGTGACATTTTGTTATCGTAGTGGCTTTTTATCCTCTACTTCTTTAGATTTCTCTAAAGTTCAGCATACATATTCACCTTATAAAATCCGTAAGGTGACGGAGACTCTTGGGAAGATTTTTGCTAGCTTAATCGCTCACTTCCTATGCGTTACAACCACTATTTGCTTATAGCAGTCTCGGTATTATCATATATTTTACTACTTAGACTTCACCGATTTTCCCCATTAATAATTTAAAAGCTCTAACGGTATCGCTTTTAAACGGCCCACATTTGACCTGCCCTACTGTGCATAGTATTTAAGTTATATACAACACCTTGCATTGCTTGGTGTACTCTGTCTTTTAATTTTTTATCTACTAATGTATCTAATCTTTCACCTTCAATTCCAAGTTCTAAATATTCTGCTCTTATCTCTTGTCTTGTAGGCTCTACAAAAGCTGACATATCATTATCAAAATCTGGATGAGATTGCTCTCAGCTTTATATTTCTATAAAGAACGGACTATATCTTTATGCAAATTTTGCATACCTTGCATTTCGAAATAAAGAATTTCACTTTAAATCTACTCTACTCCCTTCCACTTTTAAAGTGTGGTTTCGATAGTCTCTGCACTTTCCCTCTTCAGAGGACTTAGCACAGGATTAGCATATCTAATTTTTAAAAATAAGACTTAGCCTTCCCTGTTAGCACAATTATTAAACATCATTTCCTATGTTTCCTAAAATCGTTAATTGTACACCCTATTTTTATAGGTTAACAAGGTCCCTTCACTTACTCACATAAGTGTGTGGCCAATCAATAACCACCGAACATATCATTTTGTGTTGACTGTAATAATATACAGCTAAGTTCTGCTGCTGTTTCTATTCTTCTTGGAGGATTAATAGTTCCATAGCCTGTATTAAAGCCACGCTCTAATATTTCTCCTGTAGGAATGTGCAAACAGTTAACTGTCAAATTATAGGAATCTAGATCATGAAGGTAAATATCTCCATTTTCGTGAGCTTTTGCCAAATTCTTAGGCATGCTCGCAAGGTTGTGCCATTTGTTACTTTCACTTGCTATTCTTAATAACTTTGATGAGAAGTTATTCCCAACATTTGCGTTATCTCTATCTGTTTCAACTCCAATCTTAGCAATTGCTTTCATAAGATCAGATTTAATTTCTCTAACTTTAGTTCTTTCTTCTCTATAACTTGAGTAGTAAGAAGCTATATGCCCATATCCATTTTCTTTTAAACTTTTAATAACAAAATTTTGAATTTCTTCAACAGTTACATCTGTATTTGCATTTCTTTCAATATACTCATGTACTGTTTCCTCTATATTCTTTAGTGCATTTTGTCCAAGGTCTTCCCCAACATCTCTAGCAGAATTATTTATAGCATCTACTATCTTTTGAGTGTTAAAATTAACCTGTCTACCATCTCTTTTTATAACATTTGGCATTCTTATATCTCCCTTCCATTGTTTAAGAGGCTTTTAGCCTCTCACTATATATTGTGTGCCCTAACAACAAAGCACCAATATATAGTACCTATCTGATTATAAACCACTAAATTTTTATTTACTAATTTGTAATTTTTAAGTTTTTGTTTTTAAATCTGTTTATGTCTCTTTTACTTCACATTCCTTTATTATGTTTAATCTTTTGAGAGTTGACTTTTCCATCTGTATAGTATCAATTACCAAATTTAGTAAGACAAGCCTTTTTTATTTCCCCTTAAATTTTTGTTACCTAATTTTAACCTCTTTTTATTTGCAAATCATTTGCATTAACAATATTATTTTGTTATCATAACTTTAGAACAAAAGAGAAAATTCAAGGAGATTACATATGATTTATTTTTTAATAGCCCTAGGCGCTACAAGTATAGGTAGCCTTGTAGGACTTGGAGGAGACTTATTAATAATTCCATTCTTATTAAGTCTTGGAATACCAAAAGCACTTATATCAGTTAATGTAGACATATCTATGTTTGCAATGAGCCTTATAGCAACAATTATTTATGCAAAAAGAAAACAAGGAGATTTTAAAACTTCTATTTTATTTGCAATCGGTATAATACCAGGGGCAAGCCTTGGGGTACTTATAAATAGTAAGATTACAATTCCAACATTCAATCTTGTATTTATAAGTCTTGTAGCAATACTACTAATTATTATGTTTGTAAAAGACAAGCTTCCAAAAATTATTTTGCCAAGCTACACAAAACCTTTTGTTGGTATTGGTATTGGTATGATTTCAGGATTATTTGGAATTGGTGGTGCAATACTTCTTGTTCCTATATTAATGGTTCTTTATGGACTATGTTGTAAAAAAGCAGCTGCAACAACTATGTATCTTGTATTTATAAGTACAATAGTTACAGTTTCAAACTATGCATTTAGAGGATATACAGATTTTTCTTATGCATACTACATGGTTCCAGGTGCTATACTTGGTTCAGTTATAGGTACTTTCTTCAATAAAAAAGTAAGTCATAAATTTATAGATATAACATTTAAATTAATACTTGTCTTTATAATCATAAAGCAATTATTCGTGATATTTAAATAAAAAAAGACCATTTATTAGTGAATTTTATTAAATTCTTCTAATTAAGTGGTCTTTTTTTGTTTTATGCATTTATATAAAATCATTTTATGGTAAAATATGGTTATATATACATAAATGTAGAGGAGAAAATTTATTATGACAAAATCAAGAAATGGTCTTGCCTTTGTAGCTACCCTTTGTTTAATCTTAACGTTATTTTTTTTCAGGTATTATAATATTAAAAATATAATTACTATCACTAATAATTCAGATGACATTATAGAACATATGGAACTCATAAGTGAAACTGGTAACACACTTAGGACTCTAGATAATCTCTTACCTAGCATCTCTATTAAAATTAACCTTGAAGCATATCAAAGCGCTAAAGATATTAATCTAATCTACTACTATGATAATATGCAATCTTCAGAAAGTTTTGGAATAAAAACTTCAAAAGATGAACACTCTAGTTTTAATAAAATTATTATCACTGATGTTTATGAGAATGGAGAAATGAATGTAGAGGTAAAATAATATCTCTTAACTAAAGACTAATCTGATAGCAAAACTTAGTTATGCAGTCAAATTAGTCTTTTTCATTATAATTTCATGCAATATTGTCGATAATACAAGTATTCAAATTTTTAAGGGGGCATTTTCAGATGAAACGAAAATATTTAATAACCCTATCACTAGTGATAGGATTTTCTATCTTAGGAATTGGAGGTTACTTTTTAACTAAACCTAAAACACCAACTAAAGAAGTAGTTTTTGAAACTTCTGGAGAAATTGATGATTTTATAGCAAATGAAACTATTCAAACTGATGAAAAAGGTTCTTTAAGCCCTTATACAGGGCTGGTTTTATCAGAGGATGAATCTATGCAGGATGCTTTCCTTGCTATAATTGAAAACTCAAGACAAGCAAGACCTCAATCCGGTTTATCACAGTCTGACTTTGTTTATGAAGTTATGACAGAGGGTGGTATTACAAGGTTTATGGCACTTTTCAATACTAACTATGCACAGAAAATTGGACCTATAAGAAGTGCTAGATATTACTTTTTAGACCTTTCAAAAGAATTTGATTTACCATTTGCACATTGTGGTGGTAGTCATGATGCACTTAAAACTATAGAATCAGACTCTTCACTTAAAAGTGTGAATGAAATGGCGAGTGGTAATTACTTCTCTAGAGATTCTGCTAGAGTTGCACCTCATAATCTTTATACTTCAACTGAAAATATAGAAAAGTATCTTGATGTTAAACCATTTTCTAAAACTAATATGAGAAAACTTACTTTCAATGATGACTTCTGGACTAATAAAGACTTAGAAAATTGCTTAAGTGTAGATCTTAAATTAAGTAACTACTATTCGACCTCTTATAAGTATTCTGAAAGTGGCTATGTTAAAAGTATGGATGGAGTTGAATCAATAGATGCTTCAACTAATGAACCTTTAACTTTTGATAATATAGTAATTCAACTTACTAATATAAAGAATAGAGAAACTGAAGAATATATGGATATAGATTTAGTAGGCTCTGGTGATGCTATTGTTATTAGTAATGGTCAATATATTAAAGGAACTTGGAGTAAAAAAGATTCTTCACTAGCAACAACTATCAAAGATGCTAATGGTGAAAGCATACCACTTGGTAGTGGAAACACTATTTGGCACATAGCAGATAGCAAGAATGAGATTAAAATCTATTAAATTATAGAATTTAAATTAACGAAAAGGTTAGTTTATGTATTTTTTATTAATTTAATATATTAATAAAGGTTTATTTAAACATTTTTAAAATTATCAACTATATCACTATTGATATAGTTGTTTTTTTGCTATAATCTAATTAAGTTAATAAATAAGAGAATAATTAATTGAAATAAATATAAAGATATAGATTTAATTTTAAGGAGGACAAGCATTTGCAAAAAATAGCGATTTTAACAGACAGTTCATGTGACTTATCAAAAGAGGAGAGAGAGCAAAAAGGTATCTTCATGTTACCAGTAAAAATTATATATAAAGACGCTGAGTATTTAGACCACTTAACTATTTCACCTCAAGAGATATACGATAGAATTGAAACAGAAGTTCCTAAAACATCTTTACCTAGTGCAGACTACATGAATGAAGTCTTTGATAAAATCGAAGCTGAAGGATACACTCATGTTGTTGGAGTATTCTTATCAAGTGCACTTTCAGGAACTTTTAATGCTATAAGACTTCAACTTCTAGAAAGAGATGCTTTCGAATATAGTATGTTTGATAGTAAAATCCTTGGATATCCTCTTGGAATGATAGTTTTAAAAGCTTACGAGATGGTTCAAGCTGGCAAATCATTCGATGAAATAGTAAATTGCCTACCAACTATTAAAGCTGGAACTTATGGAATTTACACTCTTAATACTTTAGAGTATTTAATAAAAGGTGGTAGAATAGGCAAAGTTTCTGGAACTATTGGAGACCTTTTAAACTTAAAACCAATCATAACAGTCGATGAAAATGGTGCTTATGTTACAATAGCAAAGGCTAGAGGTAGAAAACAATCTCTTAAGAAATTAAAAGCAATTGCTGATGATTTAGTAGCAGAAGGTAAATGTAAGTTATTCATACTTCATGGAAATGCTCTTACAGAGGCAGAAGCTTTAAAAGAAACATTTGCTGGACACCCAAATATTACAGACTTAGATATTCGTGATATAGGACCTGCTATGGGAATACATGTTGGCCCTGGAATGATAGCATTTGCCTTACAAAAAGACTGTTAATATAAATTAAAATCTTATTGTAAAGGTTAGGTGAGATATGGATATAAGGGCTGAAGAGAAAAAATTATATGACGAGTATAAAAGAAAATTATCTAAAATCAAAAAAGTTCAAAAAGAAAATGATGCTGTAGGGCAAGTTTTTACAAAAGGACTTTTACCAATATACTTACTATACATCTTAAGCCTTGGTCCTACTAATGGTAATGATATTGCTAAACAAATTGGGAAAAGGACTAAAGGACTTTGGATTCCTAGTACAGGTGGAATTTATCCACAATTGAAAAAGCTTGAAAAGAATGGCTTTATAATAGGCTCATGGGATGACCCTGAAAAGAAATTCCAAAAAATCTACACTTTAACAGAAGAAGGTTTTGCAGAATTTGATACAAAAAAGTCACTGCTTGAGTCTAAAATCCAAGAAGCTTTAAGGGTTTTCACAATAATATATAACGATTTATATTAGACAAGCTACCTAAAATTAATTAGATAGCTTGTTTTTGTTTTATCTTAAACAGATACTTCAGCTTTTATTGAAGCTTGTGGATTATAATTCTCTAAAATAAAATCTTCTATTTTATATGAGAATATATCTGTATTATCTGTATTTATTTTTAATGTTGGAAGTTCAGTTGGAATTCTTTCAAGTTGTGTTTTAACTTGCTCTAAGTGATTTTTATATAAATGACAATCTCCTACTGAGTAAATTAACTCTTTTGCTTTAAGCCCTGTAGCTCTTGCTACCATATGAGTTAAAAGTGCATATGATGCTATATTAAATGGAAGCCCTAAAAATACATCATTACTTCTCATATAGAATTGGCATGATAATTCATCACCATTCACATAGAATTGGAAGAATGAATGACATGCAGGAAGTCCACACTTATCAGCATCTGCTGGATTATAAGCAACTACTAAATGTCTTCTACTATTCGGATTCTTTTTAATTTGTTCTATAAGATTTGTAATTTGATCAACTTCAAATACTTCAATTTCCCCATCAGTATCTGTATATCCTCTAAAACCTCTCCATTGTGCTGAATAGATTCTACCAAGTTCACCTTTTTCATCTGCCCAAGCATCCCATATATGTACGTTGTTATCTACAAGATATTTAATGTTTGTATCCCCATTTAAAAACCATAGAAGCTCTGCAACTACACCTTTCCAATATACTCTTTTTGTTGTAAGGACTGGAAAACTCTTTTCTAAATCAAACCTTAATTGTCTACCAAATACCCCAATAGTCCCTGTACCTGTTCTATCATCTCTAACATTTCCATTCTCTAGAACATCTTTACATAACTCTAAATATTGCTTCATAAAAAACCTCTCCTCTTCTTTGTAAAACTATCTAAAATTATATCGTAAATCAAAAAAAAAATCTCTTTAATAAAAGAGATTTTTTCATTTTTAAAAAATTTTAATGTTATTTATACTTTTCTTTTATGTTATCCCTATGCGCTTTTATAACATCTTCACTTGGATTCATACAGCTATAAATTTTTTTATTCACTTCAACAAATTCATTATTAATATCTGAAGAATACTCATTTTTTATTTTTCTATCTAAAAGCTTATAAAGTAATTCTTCTTCTTTTTTTCTAACTAAAATAACATCTTCATCTGGAATATATCCTTCAAAATTATTATCTACAACTAAAGCTACAATTGACTTATACTCAAAAGATAAATCTTTCAAATATTTTTTAAGTACATTAATATGTTTTCTATTTTGGTCTGCTCCATTAGCACTCTTATAAACCTTACCGCTATTATAATAACACTCCCAATGCTCTGCAAAAACTTCTAAACTTGTACAAGTTTTATAATCTTTACATTCAATCATATAAATAGTATTATCAGTCACAACTAAATGGTCTATTTGCATGTACTTTCCAATCCCATACGGCACATATAAATTCCAATAAACATTATAATTAGAATTCTCTTTTGCCACTAAATAATTTAAAACCTCACACTCTAAATTATTTTTTAGATTAAAATTACTCTGCGAATATTTAAGCCTTCTAAGTTCTTTTAAACTATCATCAACCGATTTTCCAACTACTTTTATCTCTTGTTTAGGACTAAATGTTTTAGTTTCTATCTTTTCATTTAACTCAGTTTGGATGGTTGGTTCTACAACCGCTTCCTTTTCACTTGAATTAAATAAGTCCTTTAAAAATTTAAATATTCCCAATACTCCAACCTCAAAACTCATTATTCACCATATATACTACGGCTTAACAAGACTTTTGGTTACTTCTTCTAAAACAAAAAACACCAAGGATTAAAAACCCTTGGTGTTTTTTCTAGTATAATGCTGAGAAAACACTTGAATAAAGTGGATTATCAACAATGTATTCTTCTGCTCTTCCCTCTTCTAAAGCCTGTGTAAGCTCAAGATTTATAGGAAGCTCTGCAATAAGTGGAAGTCCTAAGTATTCAGCACATTCTTCAGAAGATTTATTGCTAAACACTTTCATCTTTCTCCCACAATCACATTCAATATAAGCCATGTTTTCTACAACACCTCTTACTCTAACTCCAATCTTTGAAGCCATAGTAACAAGTTTTTTGACAATCATAGAAACCATTTGCTGTGGTGTTGAAACAACAACAAGCTCTCTAACAGGGTAACTTTGCATTATTGTTAAAGTTACGTCCCCTGTACCTGGTGGCATATCTATTAAAAGATAATCTAGCTCTTCCCAGTTAGTTTGTTGATACATTTGATTTAAAACACCTGTGATAACTGGACCTCTCCAAATAACCGGAGCATCCTCAACCTCATTAATAAGGTTAATTGATATAACTTTAATTCCTGATTTAGTAAGAACAGGTTCAAACTTGACGCTTTTATTATCATCAACTGATGTCATCACAGCTCTTTTATCTTGAATACCAAAAATTCTTGGCATTGAAGGACCTGTAATATCAGCATCTAAAACTCCAACCTTGTAACCTTGTTCTCTTAAAGTTGTAGCAAGTATACCTGTAACTGTAGATTTCCCAACTCCACCTTTACCACTTACTACACCTATTATATTTTTAATCTTGCCATACTTTGGCATTAATTTCATTGATATATTACTAGGACAGCCTTTGTTCTCTTTAGCAGATGAACATGAACTTTTACTAGAACAATCTGAACAACTTCCCATCTTTACTCCTCCTTAACTATTCCATGACTGAGGCATCGTATTGAATATTTCTGTATTCCACGAACCATCATATTCCCCTTGCACATAATACTTTTTCTCAGAGTTATTTGACTTATCATTTACTGTAATAATAGTCTTGAATTTTTTTGATGTGTATCCATAACATTCAACATTTACTACGATACCAAACTTACTACTATCGTGATTCATAAAGCTTATATTTGGTATAACCTCTTGTGCTTCACTTAAGAAGTTTTGCATATCAACAGATAGCAAGAACTTATTACATAAATAATCATCAAGTATATTTACTGCAACCTTTGGACTATTTGTTGTAAGCTGAGTTTTATCAGCTTTTAAAACATCTAAAATTGAACCATAATAGATAGTATTAAAATCTCTAGGTTTTTGTATGAATGATAAATTCTGAATTATTTGGTTATCTAATCTCTTAGATAAGTGGAATACATTATCTCCTGAATAGAAGTTTCCTGTACTTCCTGATGTTTGACCTGCTACGTAATCATATGTAGATACTTTAGACCCTTCAAATATCTGAACAGTATAATCTGGTGTTAAAGTACTCTTATCAGTTTTAGAAACTGGTTTACCATCTGATAAAACTTTATAAACATCATT
Source organism: uncultured Clostridium sp. (assembly GCF_947039605.1). Taxonomy (GTDB): domain Bacteria; phylum Bacillota; class Clostridia; order Clostridiales; family Clostridiaceae; genus Sarcina. Next base: position 21,915 of record NZ_CAMQZG010000006.1, on the reverse strand, counting down.
AATTGCACTTGGTTCAGTAACAATTATTCTAAAGCCTGGGTCTCTTGTACTTTGCATTGCAACCTCAGTTACAACACCACTCTTAAAGTAATTAAAATAGTTGTTTCTTAGCCCTAATTTAACTGCTAAAGTGTCAAACATAGATGGTCCATTCATTAAAAATGCAACTATGCCTCCAATTATAGCAATTAAAATAACACTAAAAGTTATTTTTCTAATATTCACTTTTCTTTTCTCCCTTTGAATCTGTGTCTATTATAAATCAGTATCCCTGCAACAAGCATGAATATTGAAATAAATTGAGATGTACTAAGCATCCCAACGTTACCTCTTGGGTCATTTCTTAAGAACTCGACTAAAAATCTACCAATACTATATATAATAACGTACATAGCTACTGTATCACCTGATTTTTTCTCTTTATTCTTAGAATACCAAAGAAGGAATCCTGCTAAAAGAAAATCAAAAATCACACAGTATATCTGTGTAGGATGAAGATGAACACCTGCTGGCGCTAAGCCACCCTGCGGAAAAACTATATATAATGGACCTTCTGTGATTGCTCCATAACAACATCCTGCAAAAAGACATCCTATTCTTCCAAATCCCTGCGCAAGCGCAAGTCCTGGGGCAATCATATCAAAAACTTCTAGTGAATTCCATTTTCTCTTCTTACAATATAAGAATACTCCTAAGATACCAAATATTATAGCACCATAAATTACAAAACCGTAACCAAATTGAGTAAATATAACACTCGGATTTTGCATTATACTCTTAAATTCAGTGATGATAAATAATCCTTTTCCTCCTAGTATTCCCATAACAACTGTAATTATAATCATATTGAAGATGTGATCTTCATTGTAACCCTTAGCTTTAGCTCTCTTATTGAGTAAGAAAACTGCACATAAAATTCCTATAGCTATCATTAATCCATAACCATAGACATCTATCCCAAAAATACTAAATAAAACTGACTTCATAAAATCCCCCTATTTTGCCCGTTTTTCACCTATAGTAATAAAGAGAAGCTAGTATTAGCTTCTCCTTATTACTTATTTAAATTATAATACGTATAACTTTCTAAATCAATGCCTATTTAGCTTTCTTAAAGCTCTCTAAAATAAGCCTGTACACAGTTTCATAATTTTCTTTATACCTATCAAGCCCTGCTGAAAATGTTATTTTAAGTTTAAGTTCATCATCTAAAGGGAAGTAATATGCTTGTGTCATGTAATTTCTACCTGATTCTGTCTTTTCTTCATATTTTAGTTTTTTAACCACAACATCCCTTAATTTCTCATCAACTGTCTTTATATTATTTACTTTTTCAGCTTCAAAATTTTTCTTATCTATATTTATAAGTTCCTCAATTGAAGTTTTTGTACTTAATACCTGAATGCTTCCTACCACTCCCATAGCTTCACTAACAAAATTATTGTTATAAACTATGTAATCCTCTGGTTCTGAAACCTTAGTTGTCCAATTATCAGGAAGACTAAAAACTAAATTCCCATCTAACGCAGTATACTCTAACATATCCTCAATATTATTATTAACAAGTGCAACCTTTTGTATATTCGTTTCAAAAAACTGTTGCATAAACACCATAACACCCATCAAAAAAACTAATATCGTTGTAACTAATAATTGTTTTTTATTCATTACTTATCTCTCACCCACTCTTCACATAATTATTTATCTGTTCATTCTCTAAAATATATTTATTTTAATTTATAATTATGCTTAATAATTTGAATTTGTGCACATACTAACTTCGAAGCCTTTTGATTATTCATAAATTAATGCCCTTCGATTAACATATTTACTTAAACAACCCTATTATAAAGAGCCTACTCTCAACTGAAAGTAGGCTCTTTTATTTTCTTTAATTATTTCATTGGTACAACTACCATACTATTTCTAAAGTCATAGAACATTAACCAGCAACCAGTATTACTGCCCTCTGAATCTGGTACAAAAGTAACAAATCCTGTTTTTCCTGAATAAGGTTGACTCATTTTATCTTTACATCCATGAACTCCATAAACTAGATATTTAATCTTTCCTTGTTCATTGCATTTAAGACCTACCATAAAGTGACCTTTTTGAATGATATAAGGATAATAATTTATCATAGGATAATATAAAGTTGTATATTTGTTATAATGACAGATATTGCACATATCTTCAAAACACTTAACAGGCACTTTATACCACTTAGTATTCTTAATTTCGTCTGTTACTGTGACTTCTTCAAGCCCCTCAACAACATTCATAAAGAATTCTCCCATTGCACCTTTAACCTCAAACTCACCTTCACATTTGTTTCTCTCTAAACCTTCAATTTTGATACTTTCTTCATATGCGTCAAATTCATTTGGTCTATCATCACAACCACAGTCTTCTTTTTCATCATCATGCTTATCGTATTTATCATGATAATCTTTATCTTTCTTATCATCTTTATCATAATATTCTTCATCATAATTATCTTTATCTTTTTTGTTTCCATGATGATATTCATAGTCCTCTTCATGGTCATACTTCTTGTCATCTTTTCCATGATGGTACTCATAATCATTCTTATACTTCTTTTCATCTTTTTCATGGTAATGTTCTTTTTCATCATGATCATATTTCTTATCACTATAATCATGGTCTTTATCATCATATTTTTTCTCTTCTTTAACATATGATTTTTTTTCTTCTTTTTTAGCTGTTTTCTCACAATTTACTTTGCTATAATCTTTCCAGTTATTTGTTGGTTGCTCACCATTTAAGAATCCGCACATAAGGTATACCATTTTCCCAGCAACCTCTTTACAGATAGCCGCACCAACAATTTTGTCATAGCATACGCCTGTGCTACCTATGTTATCTGCATCATGCTCAAGGCTACTCTCAACTTTGCCCTGCTCTGTTATGTTCATAGCACCTAAACTAATTAAAGTTTTAGTATCCTTTTTATTGCATATAAGCATCATGTGGCAATTACTATATTCCTGTTTAAGATTCTGCGCATAAAAAGCCACCTTACAGCTACTTCCTTTAACCTCAATTTTGGCATAACCTGATAGAGGCTTGTCTTTAGATATTGAATGACCCCTCTCATCCTCTTGTAAAATTATAAAACTTCTATATAACTTGCTATGTGCCAATGTACTAATCCTCCGATTTGAATTATTCATTATATTATATGATTATATGCATACCGTTCAGAATATGTTTAAAAAATATTATATATAATCATCTTTTTTATAAATATATTTATCACAGAATCTATTTAGAACAAATAATTATAAATTGTTAAGTAAAATTTTCATCAAAAACCCATAATAATAATTTGTTAAGTATAAAAGAGTATAAAAAAGGTAGAATGCAAAACATCCTACCTTTTTCGTTTGAAATTATCTAATTAATAAACTATTGATTTTTCATGTGGAAATTCATTCTATTTGATAATGCACAGAATTCTTCTAAAGATAAAGTTTCCCCTCTTCTTTTAGGATCAATTCCAGCTTCTTGATAAGCAAGTTCGTGAATTTCTTTTGGAAGTCCTAAAGCTTTTGTTGAATTCCATAAAGTTTTTCTTCTCATGTTAAATGAGTTTCTTATCATCTCAAAGAATAACTTCTCACTATCTGGTTTAACTCTTGTTTCAGGGAGTTTATCAAGTCTTATAACTATTGAATCAACCTTTGGTGCAGGTACAAAACAAGTAGATGATACATATCTAACAATTTCAGTACTGCAATAATACTGAACAAGGAATGTTAGAGCACCGTAATCTTTACAGCCTGGTTCTGCATTTATTCTCTCTGCAACTTCTTTTTGAATCATTATAGTAAGTGACTTAAAGTTACATCCACCCTTTAAAAGTCCTGCTATAATAGGTGTTGTAACATAGTAAGGAAGGTTAGCAACTAGCTTAACACTCTTTTCCTCACCTATAATCTCATCAAAATCTACTTTTAAAGCATCATTATGTATTAATTGAAAATTAGGATTATCTCCAAGCTCTTCCATAAGTATTGGAATAAGTGAATCATCAAGCTCTATTGCTACAACTCTCTTAGCCTTGTTTAAAAGTCTTGATGTAAGTGTTCCAACTCCAGGTCCAATCTCTATTACTAAGTCGTCCTTGCAAACCTCAGCACCCTCTACGATATCAGTTAATACTGTATCATCAGTTAAAAAGTTTTGTCCAAGTGCTTTTGTACATTTAAAGTTGTACTTTGCCATAATATCTCTTGTTACAATTTCTTTCGTTATAAATTCTTTATTCATATAATCTTTTTCTCCTAAATGTGTTAATTTATTTTATTTTTTCTTCTACATTTTTCATAGCACTAACAAACTCTTCTTTTGTAACACCGTAATTATTAAGTCTACTTAAAAGTTGATTAGCATTACCATAACCAATAGAAAGTTCTTTGCCTAATAATTCTCTTCTTTCTTTAGCTCTTGAATCTACTGATAATTTAAAGAAAACTAAATCTGTAAGTTCAAACTCTTCTCTTTTTTCTTCAAGAGTTATTTTAGCTTCTTCTAAAGCTCTTATGATAACTTCTGGGCAGGCATTTTCAACACCTATATTACCATCTTTTGCTCTAGTACCATCTTCTCTAGATATATAAGCATGTTTTGCATCAGGAACTCTTTTTCTAATAATACTTCTAATCTTTTCGCCTGCAAAGTCAGGGTCAGTTAAAACAATAACGCCCTTTCTTTTTTGAGCTTCTTTAATCCTCTCTAAAACTGCTCTGTTTATTCCAAATCCACCAACAGCTATAAGTTCTGCATCAATTGCTCTTTTAACTGCTGTGATGTCATCTCTACCTTCTACTACTATAACTTCTTTAATCAAGGTTAATCTCCCTTTCTTTTGTTAGTTTTACCTAAACAATTAATAGTTCTATTTTAAATCTTATGTATAATGTATGCAAGTTTTTACCTACATTAATATATTAGATAAAAAAAGGTTGTCCTAAACTTAATTAGAACAACCTTTGAATTCTTTACCATTGACCTGGGTATGCAACTATCGTTACCTTGATATTTCTTCTTCCCCAGTTTATACACTCTTGTGATGTATTTAAAAACACATCAACTATGTTTCCTTTAATAGCACCACCTGTATCCTCAGCTATAGCATAACCATAACCTTCAATGTAAAGCTTTGAACCTAGAGGTATCACTCTTGGGTCTACAGCAACCGTACTAAGACCACCTGGATTTCTCTTTGGCTTTGTCCCAGTAGCAGTAACGCTTCCTTGGTAATATGCAGTTGATTCCATAATCATAGTTTTTCCAGAAGAAGGTGCTACTGCACTTCCACCACCACTATTACTATTTCCACTATTACTATTTCCACTATTATTATTGTTACTTGAACTTGGTCCTCTAGAAGGTGTAACTACTTTTTCCTTAGTACCTTGTTCAATAACTTTGTTCTTAGGCTCAGAAACAACCTTTTCAGATACAATTTCTTTACCAATTTGCTTACCATTTTCAAAAACTATTCTAGCTGTGATTTCTCTTTTACCAAGTTCACCTTCTTGAACAGTTTTCTTAACAGATTTATCTAAATTCTTATTGTTTTTCACCGTAACTTCAAATTCTATATCTTCGTTTTCTTTAACTAATTTCTCTTCTACTCTAATTACTTCAATCTTTTGACCCTTTACTACCTTTTCATCCATATCTGGTATAACTCTATCATCTTCATCAAGTTTTACCCCTTCTGCAATTAAAAGATCTTCTACTAAAGCTTCTGCTGTTTTAAGTGTTCTTTCTTTTCCATCAGCTAGTAGTACTACTTCTTGTGCCTTTGTAACTTTTATAACTGAACCTTTTGCTAATTTACTATTTAATGCTGGTACTACTTTATCCTTTTGATCTAGAGCTATTTCATTTTTCTCTAAAACCTCTTGTACAGTCCCCATAATTGTAGAAGTTTTGATAATTTTATCCCCAACTTTTATTTGTATTGGTTTATAAATTACACTAAAGCCTATTCCTACAATCGCTAGCCCTGATACTATTGCTATAACTTTCTTTTTTGGACTGTCAAAGAAGTGGTCTCTTAAGTGTTTTAACTTGTCCCCCATAATAGCCTCCCTTTGGCATTCTTATTTCTGAATTATATAATACTTTCCAATTTGTGTCAAATATCTTACAAAAATATTACAAAAGTAATTAAAGATTTTCAATGTAAACCTTTTATAATTTTCCAAACAATAGTTTCCTTTTCTAGCAAAAATTTTAGGAATATAAAAACTGCCCTAACTAGCTCTATTGCTAGTATAGAGCAGTCAAATATGCTAATATGCACAAACAAGTAATTCCTATATTCTATATAAGATTATATTTATTACTTATTTATTACAACTATACTTAATTTATACAAATTTTACACAATGTTAAATAATTTTTTAGTATTTTCTATAGTTTTCTCACTAACTTCCACAGAAGTTATACCTTTTATCTCAGCAATTTTTTCTATTACATACTCTACATAACTAGATTCATTTCGCTTCCCTCTCTTAGGTACTGGTGACATAAACGGCGCATCTGTTTCTACTAAAAGTCTATCCATAGGCACTACTTCGACAACATCTATAATTTTTTTAGCATTTTTAAAAGTTACAACACCAGTAATTCCGATATAATATCCTAATTTAAGACATTCTGCTGCCATCTCTGCTGAACCAGAAAAACAATGAACAACCCCAATTACATCTGGATATTCCTTCATTATTTCTAAAGTATCTTGATGAGCATCTCTATCATGAATAATAATTGGCATGTTAAGTTTTTTTGCTAGTTCTAAATGTTTTCTAAAAGTAGCTTTTTGTTCTTCTCTTGATGGATTTTCTTCCCAGTAATAATCTAGTCCAACCTCACCAATAGCTTTAATCTTTGGATGACTTGCAAGTTCTTCTATCTCGCTCATCATCTTATCATCAACATTAAATGCATCCGATGGATGTACTCCAACAGCTCCATAAAAAATATCATACTTCTCACACAAAGCTACTGTGTCCTTTGAACTTGCAACATCTGTCCCACAATTCATAACACCTATAACTCTATTTTCCTTAATTCTTTCTATAACTTCATTTCTGTCCTCATCATACTGCTCTGAATTATAGTGAGCATGTGAATCAAAAATTTTATAATCAAACATAAATTTTCCTCCTGTATCTTTTCTTAAAATTAAATTAAAAAGAGTTCAAGGTTAACATACCTTGAACTCTACTATTATTAATATATCATATTTCTAAAAATTTTATTACATATAAAGACTTGACAAAAGTGGTGATAAAATACCAAGTATTGCACCAAGAACAGCTCCAAGCCATGTAATTGCACTAAGTTCTTTACTAGCTATACCAAGAATTATCTTTTCAGCCTCATCAACCTCAAAAGCATTAATTTGTTCCTCTACAATGCTCTGAATATCAATAAGTTCAATAACACCTTGTAAATCATTCTCTATAAACTTCTCATAGTTAGTTTCAAATAATCCATCAATACCTGTAATTATTTCTTTTTTACTATTATCATCCTTATTTATTTCATATGATAAAAGTTCTGTCTTAGCAGCCTTAATAGCTACTCTAAGACCAGACTTAATATCCTCACTTTGCGCAAGTTTCTCAATTGCAGTTGCCACAAGCCCATTTATTCTAACCTCATAATCTGCATCAAACTTAACTATAAGCTCATCATATGACTTACACTCTGACACAAAACTAATAAGCTTTGCTCTTAACTTCTCTATATTATTTCCATCAGTTAAAAGTCCGCCTATCTTATCAGATAAAGATACTGCAAGGTCTACACTAATTCCTGCTGGAAGTTTTTTAATAACATCAGATATATTACTACCTGCAAGTTTATTAATATAAGAAACAATATATTTACACAACTCATCTGCATTTTCTGGTTCTTCAAGATACTCTTCTACTGAAACAACAAACTTATCATAAATTCCATCAACACTAACAAACATAGCTATCATACCACCAAGTCCACCAAGAACTTTACCTAAAATAGCCTTTTTAATCTTGTCACTAACATCTGGATTTTTTAAAGTATCACAAATTTCTTTGATAATAACTTCTTTATTATCATAAACCATCTTTTCTACAGCATCAAAAGCTCTAGTTGGAATATAATCTTTAACTGTTTTATCACTAGCCTCTAAATTATCAATAATTTTATCTATATTTTCAGCAATAAGCTCTGTTGAAGACTGCGAATCTATATTTTTTGAAATCTTATCCACAATCAATTTAAGATCTGCTTTTTCTAAACATTTTATTATCAAACTTGGCTCTTGTGCTAATTTATTTTTTATAAAATTAGTAGCAATACCAGCTAATTTATTCTGTTTTTCTTTATCTTCTATAATAGACATAGTCTTACTATAAATTTTTTCTTCTATTATTATCTCTTTTTCACTATAAGATTCCTTAAACATATCTCTAAGTCTTTCCTCAAGTGTTCCTTCTTTCTCTAAAATCTGCAACGCTTTATCATCAAGTGCTGATTTTACCTTATCCTTTACCTCTGGTTTATTAAGAGTTTTACCTATACTTTCCTGATTTATAAGATGTTCTCCTACACTCTGTGCAACACTTTTTGCAATTCTAGTCTTCTCTTTTGGAATAAGACCTGGTGTAAAAGGTACTTTCATACCTGCAATTCTTTTTTCTGTATGTGGCTTAAATAGCATTTTAATAGCTAACCAGTTTGTAAAGTATCCGATTATAGCTCCTATTAAAGCCCCCACTATATATGGCATATATTTACTACACTTCCTCTCTTTTCTTAAAGTTTATGAATATTTTAGCTTTATTTGATATTTCTATTGTATATAATTAAACAATGTATTACCATAAATAAAGGTTTATTTCATATAATTTTAAGAAAGCGGTGACTTAACATGATGACTTATTTTGAAAATTTAAAAGAGTCAAAACTTTTTGCTAGTTTTTCAGATGAAGAATTACAAAAACTAAAAAGCTCAAATGAGTATTTTATAAAATCATATAAAGCAGAAGATGTTCTATTTATAGAAGAAGAAGATTGTGAACACCTAAGCATAATATTAGAAGGAAAAGTTGAACTACAAAAACTTGACTCACATGGTAACATCCTTATAGTTTCATCATTTGAAACAGGCAATAGCTTTGGTGAAGCTTTACTTTTTGGCGATAGACATCTATACCCTATGTCAATAGTAGCAAAAGAGAAGTGTACTGTAATACATATAAAAAAAGATTGCATATTTAAACTTTGTACAAGCAATGAAACTTTCCTTAAAGAACTTTTAAGATTATTCTCAAATAAAGCATTAATACTTAACTCAAAATTAAAACAAGTTAGTATGAAATCTTTAAGAGAAATGATAGCTCATTTCCTTGTTACAAAATATAATCAAACTCAAGATACAACAATCACTACACACATGACTAAAAAAGAATGGTCCGAAAAACTTGGTGTTAGAAGACCTTCATTATCAAGAGAACTTATAAAAATGAAATTAGAGGGTCTTATAGAATATAATAGAAAAGAAATTTTCATAAAAGATATAGAAAGACTAGAAGAATTTATTTGATAATTAAAAATCATTCTGTTCATTATTTATTCAAATATGTCATATTATTGACATATTGTTACTGTATATTTATATAAGTAACGTAGCTAAAACACTAATTTAATTTTACCCCTTAAATTGAACAAACATTGGGATTCGTCCCCCTTACACAAATCCCAATGTTTGTTTCTTTTCACCAAGTAGACCTAGGTAACGGAAACCTAGGTCTTTTTTTTATACACTCATTCCCACTAATATTGTCTTTATTTTATTCATATTTATTTTTTGACTTAAATTCTTTCAAGCTATAGCTTTCTAATACTCTCTCCTTATCCTTGCTTTTATCATAATCTATCTAACTATTCATTTTTTACAAATAGGTTACTTTATAATTACTTTATAATTACTTTAGCCTTCTGTCACAAACCTGACATACAAGTGGTTTATATTAGTAAATGTAACGTAGCTAAAACACTAATTTAATTTTACCCCTTAAATTGAACATACAAGGGATTTGTCCCCCTTAAACAGAACCTTGTATGTTTCTTTTCACCAAGAGACCTAGGTAACGGAAGCCTAGGTCTTTTTTTGCGTCCAAATTTAATTTTGATGCAAAAAAAGCTTGGATTTTCATCCAAGCTTTAAATTATCTTTTTGCTCTTTTTCCAAGGTAATGCGCAAATCTAACTCTTGATTTATTCCAATCAACTAAGCCAAAGAATAATCCTGCCATTATCCATGATAAGAATTGTGCAAGTCCATATAAGAAATCAGTATTTTGAATATATGAAACTGCTACACCAATCATAATTCCCCAAGCAATAACACCATTAACTATTATGTAAATATACATAAATGAAAACTTCTTAAATGCTTCCATATTTCTTGCAACTAAGTTATTGTAAAATTTCCATTGGAATGCTGCATATATAAGTCCAGCTCCTATTCCAATCGCAAGTTTCACAATTTGTACTGTTATTGTTGTTTTATCTAATCCATAAAAATAACTAAATATAACTTCTGCAAATATCATCAATGGAATAAACTTAAAAAACAATACCTGCTTCACAAAATTTCCATAACCAAGATTTATTATTTCTTCAAACTCATCTGCATTACGTTTCTTTGCTAGTATATCTCTAAATTTATTTCTATCTCTGTATCCAATTACAAATACTATAATACCGATTACCATTAAAATCATGTTTGTGATTATAATAGTTTTTATATTGCTCATAAATATCAACTCTCTTCTTTTATTTAATTATAAAATTAAGCTTTTTGTTTAAGCTCTTATTTTTCTGATTATATTATCAAATTTTTAAAATTACAAATTAGCTTTAATAAAAAATTTACTAGATTCGCAACTTTTTTATTTATTTTCACATTTTAAAATTAATATTAATTGTATTTTCCATTAAATATTACAAAAACTATAATAATTGTAATCAAATCCAATAATTTCTATTTTACATATTATGAAAACCTAAGAATTCAGGAGTTATTCTCCTCTAAGTTGTATTTTTGTCCTTTTTTTGTTGTATTTTAACCTTTTTTGTCATTTTATAGAATATTTCCTTCAATATATACTTAGATAGTTCTTGGAATTATAAATTTATTTTCAATATTGACTAAACAAATTTAATTAATAAGGTAAATTTTTCGGTTAAATTTTTCATATTAATTAAATTGAATAAAAACATCCAAGTACAAACGAATTGAAAGGAGTTTTTATTATGCCTGATAAAAGTAATCAAAAATCATTAACACTATTAGGATTCTTTGCGATAACAGCAACTATGGTTATGACCGTTTATGGTTATCCTACATTTGCAACATCTGGTTTCCATTTAGCATTCTTCTTAATCTTCGGTGGATTTTTATGGTTCATACCGGTAGCTCTATGTGCAGCTGAAATGGCTACAACAGAAGGCTGGGAAGAAGGTGGAATTTTCACTTGGACAGCTAGTTCACTTGGTAATATGTGGGGGTTTGCTCATATATTCTTCCAATGGTTTGAAATCACAGTCGGATTTACACCTATGCTTTATTTCATTGTAGGAGCTTTATCATATGTATTTAATTGGCCAGCAATGAATACTGACCCAACAATTAAATTTGCTACAATGATAATAATATTCTGGGCACTTACATTCTCACAATTTGGTGGAACTAAGTACACAGCACTTATTTCTAAAATAGGATTCTTTGTAGGTATATTAATACCAGCTATAATCTTATTATTACTTGGTCTTTATTATGTAATGAGTGGAAATCCTGTTCATGTTACAGTTAATGCTGCATCATTTGTACCTGATTTCGCTAATGCTAATACCTTAGTCGTCTTTGTATCCTTCATTTTAGGATTTATGGGAGTTGAATCATCAGCTGTACACGTTCATGAAATGAAAAATCCAAATAGAGATTATCCATTAGCAATGTTAATTTTAGTTGTTCTTGCTATTGTACTTAATACTCTTGGTGGACTTACAATCGCTGCTGCTGTTCCAGTAGATCAACTTAATCTAAGTTCTGGTGTAGTACAAACTTACTCAGTAATATTTGCACTCTTCACAACTGCCACATGGCCAGTAAGAGTACTTGGATTTATGATCGCAGTTGGAGTTATCGCAGAAGTTAGTGCTTGGGTAGTTGGTCCATCTCATGGAGTTCATATTGCTGCAAAGCAAGGCTTACTTCCAAAAGCATTTTCTAAAGTAAATAAGAATGGTATTCCTGTTAACTTAGTATTAGTACAAGCTCTTGTTGTTAGTTTCTGGTTTGCAGTACTAACATTTGGTAGTGGTGGAAGTGGTAATATGTCATTCTTAACATCAATGTCATTAACTGTAGTTATTTATCTTGTTGGATATTTATTATTCTTCATAGCTTACTTAAATAAAATTTATCATCATGCAGAGCTTAAAAGTTCTTACAACATCCCAGGTGGAAAAGTTTGTAAAACAATAGTAGCAGTTGTAGGTTTTATAGTTTCAATTGGAGCTTTAATAATATCATTTGTACCACCTGCTTCATTAACAGGTTCACAACCTCAAGAATATGTAACAATATTACTAGTAGCTTGGGTTGTTGTAATATCTATACCTTTCATAATCTACGGAGTTTATGGAAGACATCACATAAAAATAAATAATAAATAATCAAAAAAATAAACATCATACTTTTTAGTATGCTGTTTATTTTTTTGATTTCAAATCATATATTAAAAGAAAAAAAGCTTAGATTTTCATCCAAGCTCTAAATTATCTTTTTACTCTTTTTCCAAGATAATGTGCAAATCTAACTCTTGATTTATTCCAATCAACTAAGCCAAAGAATAATCCTGCTATTATCCATGATAAGAATTGTGCAAGTCCATATAAGAACTCAGTATTTTGAATATATGAAACTGCTACACCAATCATAATTCCCCAAGCAATAACACCATTAACTATTATGTAAATATACATAAATGAAAACTTCTTAAATGCTTCCATATTTCTTGCAACTAAGTTATTGTAAAATTTCCATTGGAATGCTGCATATATAAGTCCAGCTCCTATTCCAATCGCAAGTTTCACAATTTGTACTGTTATTGTTGTTTTATCTAATCCATAAAAATAACTAAATATAACTTCTGCAAATATCATCAATGGAATAAACTTAAAAAACAATACCTGCTTCACAAAATTTCCATAACCAAGATTTATTATTTCTTCAAACTCATCTGCATTACGTTTCTTTGCTAGTATATCTCTAAATTTATTTCTATCTCTGTATCCAATTACGAATACTATAATACCGATTACCATTAAAATCATATTTGTGATTACAATAGTTTTTACATTGCTCATAAATATCACTCTTTTCTTTTATTTAATTGAAGATAAGAATTTTCTTCAAAATCCCTTTCTTTTGTTTCTGATTATATTCCTAAAAAATAGAAAGTACAACTCACTTAAACTGTAAAAATAGATAAAAAGATATTCTATTCATTAATAAATTTAATTATAAAACTAATTATTTATAACTAAATTTATTAATCATAATAAAAAATACATAGTTTTTCCATAATTTTATGTAACATCCAATAGTAATTTATTCATTTTTAAGTCTTTAAATTGAGATAAGCTAAATATAAAAAAGTAAAATTTGCTAAATTCGTAATATTCCTTTTTTTTTTCACTTTTAAAAGTACTATCAACTGTATTTCTTTACAAAAAATTATATCAACTATAAGAATAACCATAAAATTCAATAAATGTAATTATCGATATTATGTAAAACTTAGAATATGCGAGTTATCATGCAGTATTCCTTATTTTTTGAATTTTTTTGGTCTATTTTGGTCATTTTTGCAAATTTATAGAATAATTCAGTAGGTCTATAATCACAATTGTGCTTGGGAAACGAAATTTATTTAAAAGCAAAACCTTGAGCATTAGGAATTTAAGTTTTAAAAAAAATTAGAATAGAAATTATTTATTGATTATTGAAAACTAAATAACTATTGACTTAAGATTGCAAGAATATATCAAATTTTAATTTGATATTAAGTAATTTAATTAATAAGGCAAATTGTATGATTAAATTTTTCGTATTAATTAAATCATCTAAATAAAAACATCCAAGTACAAACAATTTCGAAAGGAGTTTTTATTATGGCTGATAAAAGCAATGAAAAATCACTATCACTATTAGGATTCTTTGCCATAACTGCAACAATGGTTATGACAGTTTATGAGTATCCTACATTCGCTACATCAGGATTCCACTTAGCATTCTTCTTAATATTTGGTGGATTCTTATGGTTCATACCAGTTGCGCTTTGTGCTGCTGAGATGGCTACTACAGAAGGCTGGGAAGAGGGTGGAATATTCACTTGGACTGCTAACTCTCTTGGTAAAATGTGGGGTTTCGCTCACATATTCTTCCAATGGTTCCAAATAACTGTTGGATTTACACCAATGCTATACTTTATCGTTGGAGCATTATCATATGTATTTAACTGGCCAGCAATGAATACTGACCCTACAATTAAATTCACAACAATGATAATCATATTCTGGGCACTTACATTCTCACAATTTGGTGGAACTAAGTACACAGCTCTTATATCTAAAATAGGATTCTTCGTAGGTATATTAATACCAGCTATAATCTTATTAATACTTGGTCTTTACTATGTAACAAGCGGAAATCCAATACATGTTGTAGTTAGTGCTGCCACATTCGTACCAGATTTCAGTAAAGCTAGTACATTAGTTGTATTTGTATCATTTATATTAGGATATATGGGAGTTGAATCTTCAGCTGTTCACGTATACGAAATGAAAAATCCAAATAGAGACTACCCATTAGCAATGTTAATATTAGTTATCATGGCTATCGTATTAAACACACTTGGTGGACTTACAATTGCTGCTGCTATTCCTGCAGACAAGCTTAACTTAAGTGCCGGTGTTGTTCAAACTTACTCAGTAATATTTGCATTATTCACTGCAGCTACATGGCCAGTAAGAATACTTGGTTTCATGATTGCTATTGGTGTTATTGCTGAAGTTAGTGCTTGGGTTGTTGGACCATCTCATGGTATGCACGTTGCTGCAAAACATGGATTACTTCCAAAAGCTCTTGCAAAAGTAAATAAAAATGACGTTCCAGTTAACCTTGTATTATTACAAGCTGTTATCGTTAGTTTCTGGTTTGCAGTACTAACATTTGGTAGTGGTGGAAGTGGTAATATGTCATTCTTAACATCAATGTCATTAACAGTTGTTATCTACCTTGTTGGATATTTATTATTCTTCATTGCTTACTTAAACAAAGTATATCATCACTCAGATTTAAAAAGTTCTTACAACGTTCCAGGTGGAAAAGTTGGAAAAACAATTATCGCTGTTGTTGGTTTCATTGTTTCAATAGGAGCATTAATAATATCATTCGTACCACCTTCATCATTGACAGGTTCTCAACCAAAAGAGTACGAAACAATATTAATAGTTGCTTGGGTAATAGTAATTGCTATACCTTTCATAATCTACGGAGCTTATGGAAAAAAACACATGAAATTAGATACAAAATAATAAACTAAAAAGACCCCATAGATTACCTTGTAAATCCAAGTAATCTATGAGGTCTTTTTTTGTGCATTTCTTATTTTAAAATCATAAAAACTATAACTTAAGTAACAATTATCATCCTTTCATTTTTCAAATAAATTTTTTTTATTCCTTAATAGGAATTCCCAAAGCACCACAGTTTAATTTAAAGCATTTTTATTAATTTTCAGTCTTATACTATCAATTGAATAAATTCTTCTTAAATCAACTTAAATCCACTTTGTACAATGTTTTTCACATTAAAGATTGATTCCCTTATAATTCACTACCGATATATTATTTACATTTTAGAAAAAATAAAAAAGGTATCTATATGACTGAATTTATTATCAGTCATATAGATACCTTTCTATAAAAATTATACTTTATTCAAATATATCTAATTTTAATTCTCTTGAAATATCCTTAAGAATTCCCATACCAGCCACGCTATTTCCTGCTACTGATAATGCTGGTCCAAATATACCTATTCCCATTTTATTTGGAACGATGGCCATTATTCCTCCGCCGACTCCACTTTTTGATGGAATTCCGATATTTACAGCAAAACTTCCTGACTCATCATAAAGTCCACATGTTGTCATAAGTCCTTTAATCATCGCTGCTACTTCTGGCTCTAATATTTTTTCTCCTGACCATGGAAGTGTACCTTTATTAGCAAGTACTGATCCCATTCTTGCAAGGTCCATAGCTGTAATTTCTATTGAACACTGCTGGAAATAAACATCTAAGATATCATCAACACTTCCTTGCATCATATCATGACCTTCCATGTAATAAGCAAGTGATCTATTTATATTTCCTGTTTCTTTTTCTGATAAAAATAATTCATCATTTACATATATATCATCATTGTTAGCAAGTTTTCTCATAAATTTAAGAATTCTATCAACTCTTTCCTCTACACTACTTCCTTTAATCATTGATGTTACAGCAATTGCTCCAGCATTTATAAATGGATTAGTTGGTTTTGCACTTTCTCTAATTTCCATATTTAATATTGAGTTAAATGCAAAGTGTGTTGGTTCTGTTCCAATTTTATCAAATACTGCTTCAAGCCCATTATCTAATATAGCTAATACTAATGTTAATACTTTTGATGTACTTTCAATTGCAAATTTATGATTAAAATCTCCAAATCCGTATTCTTTTTCTCCATCTCTAGTATCAATAATTGCTACACCTAAAAGATTTTTATCTACTTCAGCAAGCTTAGGTATGTAAGTTGCAACAGCACCGTCTTCTATATGTTTTCTATTTTGTTCTACAATTCTCTCTAATATTTTTTCCATTTGAATCACATCCTTAGTTAATTATACGTTCTATCTTACATGAAGATATGCTTAGTATATGCCTATTAATTTCTTTATTCAAACGAGATTAAATATTTAAATTTACATAAAAAGCAAAATTTATTAAAAGTTTATTAACTAAAATTAGTTTTAAACTCTAATAAATACCATATTTTCATTAAATTAAGTAAAAAAACTAATTTAACTAGACAATTTTTTATTTTTGACAAAAAACGAGTAAATTCAAATTTTTCTACACTTATTTATAAAAAATGACTAGTTTTTCTTCTAGTCATTTTATATTTCTATTTGTTTCTATTCATTTTTAACCTAGCAATCTCTTCACTTACTTTTCTTTTTTCTATTCTTGTAAATAAGAACTTAACTTTGCTTATGTTAAAATCCTGTACATACTCAAATTCATAAGATATTTCATCCATATTAAGCATTTTTCTAATTTCAGATGCTGTTTTAGGGATTATTGGATTCAATAAATTAGATAAATTCAAAACTATCAATGCACAATTATATATAACTTCTTTGCATCTACTCGGGTCATTTCTAAATGCAATCCAAGGTTTTTCATTATCAAAATACTCATTTCCTTTAATCGAAAGGTTTAAAATATCTCTTGATGCCTTTACTAAATCACCTTTTTCTATATCTTTTGATGTTGATTCATAAACTTCTTTTATTAAAACTTCTATGCTTTTATTTAACCTTTGCTTTGGAAGTTTTCCATTATAGTATTTATCAATAAAACTTAGAGTCCTATTTATAAAATTACCATGAATACCTAAAAGCTCAATATTATGAGTATTTATAAAATCTCTCCAAGTAAAATTAGAATTTCTTTTTTCTGCACCATGAGTTAAAAGATAATATCTTATAGTATCTGTTTCATAGTTTTTAAGTAAATGATCAAGCCAAACAACCCAGTTTCTATTACTAGAAAACTTTTTTCCTTCTAAATCCATATGCTCTGATGATAAAATTCTAAGATTACAATTCAGATACCCAAGACCTGCTATTATAGATGGCATTACTACTGTATGAAATGGTATATTTTCTTTTCCATGAAATAAATAAACCCTTGAATTCTCATTATTCCAGTACTCTTCAAAATCTTCTTTTCTTTCCTCTATTATCTCTTTTGAAGCTGTCATATATCCCATTACAGCTTCAATCCAAACAAATACTTTTTTATCTTCAAAATCTTTTATAGGAATTTCAATTCCCCATTCAATCTCTCTACTAAGAACTCTATCTCTTAGCCCTTCATCGAGATATCTTTGTGTAAGTTTAATTGCATTCTCTCTCCACTCAAGATTTTTACTAATAATTTCATTAAGATAATTTTCAAATGTGGATAACTTAAAGAACAATTTATCCACAGTTCTTTTAGAAACCTTTTTACCACAAACAATATGGAGATTGTTTACTATAAATCTATCTCCAATTTCTTCATTACAATTATCACAAAAATCAATTTCTACATTTTTAGAATATATAAGCCCCTTCATATATAACTGCTCTATAAAAATTTTCACCTGTTTTTTATGATACTCTCCACTTGTTTTTGCAAAATTATCAAAAGAAAAATCTAAATCTATAAAGTTTTCCTTAAATTTTTCATGATAATAATCACTAACAAATTTCGGTGATTTTTTTATTGAATTTGCCTTTTTCAGCACAAGTTCACCATGACAATCCGAACCTGATACAAATACAACCTCATCCCCTTTAGCCCTATGATACCTAGCTACAACATCACCTGGTAACCATGAAGAAATTCTTCCTATATGCAACGGTCCATTTGCATATGGCCATGCATTTCCTATTACAACTTTCATACTTTTTACCCCCAAATTTCAAAAAAGAGCTCACCAAAGAAAATAGCTTTGGAAAGCTCTAATGTATATTTAAAAAAGTCAATTATCTTACTTGGCTTCCTGTTTTTAATTCACCTGGATTAACAAGTAGTAACTCTGAATCATCAGATGGAGCTGCTGCAAGGATCATCCCTTGAGATAACTCACCTCTAAGTGTTACAGGTTTTAAGTTAGCAACTAAAACAACATACTTACCAATTAAATCTTCTGGCTTGTAGTGCATAGCTATACCTGAAATTACTTGTCTTTCTTCGCCTGCTATATCAACTTTAAGTTTAAGAAGTTTTTTAGCCTTTTTAACTGGCTCACATTCAAGAACTTTAACAACTCTTAAATCAATCTTCTCAAAATCATCTATTGTGATTTCTTCTTTGATTGGATTTTTTATAACTTCCTCATTTACAGCTGCTTTCGCCTCTGCAAGAGTTTTTAATCTTAACTCTTCAAGTTCTGCAAGTTTAGCTTCAACATCTATTCTTGGGAAGATAACTTCACCTTTTTCTACAATTGTTCCAGCTTTTGTTCCATCAAATGATGAAAGACTTTCCCATGTAGTAACATCTGTTTTTAGCTGTTCATTTATTTTTTTACTTGTTGAAGGTAAGAATGATGATACTAAAACTGATGTAAATCTTAATGATTCCATTAAGTTATACATAACAGTTCCAAGTCTTTCTTTCTTTTCTTCATCTTTAGCAAGAACCCAAGGCATTGTTTCATCAATGTACTTGTTTGATCTACTTACAAGTTCCCATATTGATGCAAGTGCTTCTGGTATTTTATAAGTTTCCATACAAGTTTCAACTTTTTTAGCTGTAGCAAGTGCAAGATTTGATAATTCATCATCTATTGCTTCTTTAGCTGTTGGCGCAGGAATAACTCCATCAAAATACTTGCATACCATTGCTATTGTTCTTGATAATAAGTTTCCAAGATCATTTGCAAGGTCTGAATTTGTTTTCTTGATAAATGTTTCATTATTAAATAAACCATCTGAACCAAATGGAATTTCTCTTAATAAGTAATATCTAACTGGGTCTACTCCAAATTCATTAATTAAAACTACTGGGTCTACAACATTCCCTTTAGATTTAGACATTTTCCCACCATCAACTAGTAACCAACCATGTCCAAATACTTGCTCTGGTAATTCTTCACCAAGAGCCATTAACATTATTGGCCAATATATTGTGTGGAATCTTAAAATATCTTTTCCTATTAAGTGAACATCTGCAGGCCAGAATTTCTTAAATAATGAATCATCTTCTTGACCATATCCAAGTGCAGTTATATAGTTTGATAAAGCATCAATCCATACATATGTTACATGACCTGGATCAAATTCTACTGGAATTCCCCAGTTAAAACTTGTTCTAGAAACACATAAGTCTTGAAGACCTGGTCTTAAGAAGTTATTAAGCATCTCATTTTTTCTTGATTCTGGTTGTATGAAGTGTGGATTATCTTCTATGTGTTTGATTAATCTATCCGCATACTTGCTCATTTTAAAGAAGTAAGCTTCTTCTTTAGCTGTTTCAACTGGTCTGCCACAGTCTGGGCAATTTCCATTAACAAGTTGACCTTCTGTCCAGAATGATTCACATGGAGTACAGTAAAGTCCCTCATATGATGATTTATAAATATCTCCTTGCTCAAAAAGCTTAGTAAATATTTTTTGAACAGTTTTCATGTGATAATCATCAGTAGTTCTTATAAACTTATCATAATCAATATCCATCATTGTCCATAAATCTTTAATTCCAGCAACCATTTCATTAACATACTCTATTGGAGCTATGCCTTTTTCTTCTGCTTTTCTTTGAATTTTTTGTCCATGTTCATCTGAACCTGTTAGGAACATAACATCATGCCCTGTTAATCTTTTAAATCTTGCTAGTGCATCAGCTGCTACTGTTGTATAGGTATTTCCTATATGTAGTTTTGCTGATGGATAATAGATAGGTGTTGTGATATAAAATTTCTTACTCATCTTTAAATCCTCCTAATAAATTATATAAAAAAACCCCTACAGGAATATCCCATAGAGGCGTTAGCTACGCGTTACCACTCTAAACATATAATCTTATCACTAAGACTATCTCTGCAAGTAAATCTTTCTTTGCATATCTAAAATACAAATTAATTACGCAATAAACAATATGATTTTTTGTTGTTATGCAAAAAAATCATTACTCAGCAATATAACGGTTGCTCCCGTACTCTCTTTAGAGGTTTTCCTCAGAGAATATGCTCCAAGACCATCTTCATATAGTTTCCTGTGTCTGGTTTTCAGCACCCCAGCTCTCTCTTGCACATTTAACTTAATTACTCTTCTCTTCTTAGCATATATCTTATATCTGATTATATTATTTTTTTACTTGAACTGTCAATGATTTTAAAACATAAAAATATTTTTATTATAATTTATGCTTAAATAAAAAAAAGATTGCAACCTAAGTTACAACCTTATAATATCAGAATTATCTTCTGTTTTGCTCTTTTCTAGCTCTTCTACATGAAGCACATCTTGTAGGCTCGTTATCGAATCCTTTTTCTTTGTAGAACTCTTGCTCACCTGTTGTGAATACGAAATCTTCGTTGCAATCTCTGCATACTATTGTTTTATCTGACATAATTTATTCCTCCTAAAATTAAAAGATTCTACCTTGATAATTAATCTCTAATTTCTTGAGAAACTAGTTATCCAAATGAAACTTTTTGCTAGCACTTTTGGCTGCCTGATAAGTGTAACATACTTAATTCTATATAACAAATTTATTTTTCAAACAACTTTTTCTATTAATGTATATTTCCTTATACTCTAAGTAACTAATCCCATATAAGCCTAAAATAAACATTCTTTTTTCATTCTTTTTCCGATGGAAAATTCTTATCTAAATCACTTACAATCCCTATTTCATCTTCAATTTCTGAAATAATACTAGTGAAATACCCACCACTTAGCCTAAAGACTTGAAGTCGGGGCTTCGTATAAT
>NZ_CAMQZG010000005.1 GCF_947039605.1 uncultured Clostridium sp. | reverse complement strand
AAAAAGAATTGCTGGTTTACTTAATTTCTTCTGTTTAATTTTCAAAGACCTTATATTTTTTTGTTGTTTTATTTTATACAATTTTTATATTATATCACCTACAAAAATATAAGTCAACACTTTTTTCATAATTAACCACAATTTTTTTTCAACCATTTTAAACCTTTTTCCTGAATAATTCATAAAAAAATAAGAGCCATATCTAATACGGCCCTGCGACTATCTTTTCGTAATTCTAAATTTTCATCTAAAAAGTGATAAAAAAGATAGAAAAAAAGATTCAACTTCGATAGTGTTAATTTGCGCAAAAACAAAACACAAAGGAGAATCTTCTATAAATAGTTTATTCGGAAAACAATTAAATTTCAACAAAAATATAAAATTAAATTTTGATGGTGGTGATTTAAGATCTGATGCTGAACTTTTATTATATAAAGAATTTGATAAGAAAATAGGGTTTAGCGATAGATTAAGTATTGAAACTATAAAGCAATTTGAAAAGATAAATGAAAAACTTACTGATATTATTTATTCTATCGAAATGCCAAAACATATTTCACTTGATTTAGACTCTACTAATTATGCTACTTATGGAAATCAATACGGAGCAAAGTATAATTCACATTATTCTGCTAATGGTTTTCATCTCTTAGTTGCATTTGATGGTTTAAGGGGAGATTTTATAAAAGCTAAACTTAGGGTTGGAAATATTTATACATCTAGAAATGTGGTTAACTTTATTGGACTTATACTATACAAATATAAAAATAAATATGAAAAACTAACAAGAATTGTAAGAGCAAATAGTGGATTCGCAACCCCTAAATTATATGAACTTTTAGAAGATAATAATACTTTGTATGCTATAAGCTATAATAGTGCAAAAATACTTGAATAATTTTATAATTATATAAAATAAAAAACATTCATAGTAAATCCTTGTTATAATTAAGTTCCTACTCAAAATCGAACAAAGGAGTTATTTACGAATGTTTCAAGAATTTATTATATCAAAAGACTTATCAATAGACAAATTTTTAAATGATTTAAAATGTGATTTTTATTTAACTAAGCCACAACTTAAAAACTTGCAAACAATATTAACTGGCATGATTACAAATGGGTATAACGGTAAAATATCTCAAATATCAGAATCTTCTTTTTCTCATAGGACAAGTATAGGAAGATTTCTATCAAATAGTTCTTGGGATGAAAATCTTATAACTACTTCAATGAAAAGAAATGTTATAAATACTATGATTGAAAGATCTGAGAAATCGAAAGAACCTGTATATTTTATAATTGATGATACAATTTCTAAAAAGACTAAGCCTTCGTCACAGGCTAAAAATCCAATAGAAAATTGTAAATATGCTTATTCTCATTTAGAAGGTAAAACAGTTTATGGACATCAAATAATAGTAAGTTTATTATCATGCAATGGACTTACGTTACCTTACTCAGTAGATGTTTATGATAAAGAAACTATGAGTAAAATAAAACTTGCTAAATCTCTAATAAATGCATTATCGAAAAAACTAAATAAACTTATTGTTCTTGCTGATAGTTGGTATAGTTCAAAAGCTATTTTTGATGCAACAATATCTAATGAAAGAAATAATTATGTAGGAGCTATAAAAACTAATAGGGTATTATATCCTAAAAATCATAGCAAACTTGGAATAAAAGCTTCTATGTTTGCGAAAACATTACCACTAGATTCTTTTGACCTAGTCACAGTCAGAAAGAAAGACTATTACGTTTATAAATACGTAGGTAATTTACGTGATAGAAAGAATATAACTATAGTTTTAAGTTACCCAGTAGATTCTTTCTATGAAAAATCTACCTTAAAAGCATTTATTTCATTAGATCCTAACCTTTCAATTTCAGATATTTTAAATCACTATAATTTACGTTGGGATATAGAACCTTTTTTTAGAGAGTGTAATGCTAAACTTGGTTTAAATGGATATCAAGTACGAAAAACAAAAGCTATCAAACGTTATTTATTGATAATGCTTTTAAACTATACCTATTGCAAATTAAAATCTAAATTTCTAAATCATTTTAATGTTGGATTCAAAAAAGTAAAAAATGAATTAGAAAAAGAAAGGGTACAAACTATCTTTAATGCAACTAAAAATGGAGTTTCGTTAACCGAAATTTTAAAATTATTAAAGATAGCTTAAGAGGAATTATATATAACTGTAAAATTATTCAAGTTAAAATGCACTATTATAGCTATAAGATTAAAAGTAAATAAAATCTTATATACTCTTACTAACGGAGCTACTGAAGAAATGGATATTTTGTCTTCAAAAAATATTTTGGATTACAAAGTTGTTTATGAGGAATTTTTAGGTATAAATACCTGAGAATGAAAGTCTCTACTCTTTAAGGATTAATCCTTCTAAAGGACATTTGCTAAAGCAACCTAAAGAGCATGACTAAAACTCAATCTTCTATTTTAGATACATTTTTTCTTCACTAGCTTCTTGGTTTTCTATATATTTTTTTATTGTTCCTTCCGTTACGCTTCCTACTGTTGCACAAAAATATCCTCTTGCCCACAAGTGTTGACGCCAATATCTCTTTTTTAATTCAGGAAGATCATCTTGTATCAATCTTGATGATCTTCCTTTTAGATATTGGACAATCTTACTGGGTGCAATGCTAGGATTACATCTTATTAGCATATGCACGTGATCTTTCCCTATGCTACCTCATAATAATTGTAATATTTCGAACCTCGCAACTTTGTCGTATTAATTCTCTTAATCTGCCCGATATATGTTTATTCAAAACTTTATATCTATATTTTGTTACCCATATAAGTATGATACTTTATATCATGAACTGTATGACTGCCTTTATTATATTCCTCCATACTAATCACTTCCTTTTTTATTAGTATGGTCATGTTTTTCACTTTCTAAAAGGCTAGAAGCTGATACCGTCTAAAGACGGTGGTTTTAAACCCCGCGCATGGAAAATAAATTCGGTGAATAATTCAGGTTAAAGATTGCTTATTTTTCTAAAATTTATACCTAGTATTTTCTTACTTTCCGCAACATCAAAAATTATCCACCACATTTAAATATTTTTTATAATATCGCTAAACCCTATTTTCCTAACAAATTCTCTATATAAAATAGATTGTATAATCAACTGCAATACGAAAAAAAGTCCATATGTAATCTCAATAGTATATGATAAAGTTGCGAACAAAACTACACACTAAGGAGTATTAAAATATGAACTATAAAAATCTTAACACAATTGAACGAGGAAAAATAGAAGTCTTAAACAATAGCTGTTGCTCTATAAGAGAAACAGCTAACATTTCAAATCCAAATCATTCAACTATTTCTAGAGAGTTAAAACGTATAGATTTAGACTATACCTTAGATAAATCCCAAAATGTCTTAAATATGGTCCAAAAGGGAAATTTAGCGATGAACTAGCTAGCAAAATTAATAGTGCATTAATAAAAAAATGCCTTATACCTTTGGAAATAATTCCTTGATATAAAGCACTTTCTGATTATCTTAAACTAATTTTTTCATTTCTCCTGCTATTGGATCTGCAAGTGTACCCATTATTATCTGTACATTATTTGATCCAAGCTTCATTATCCCTTTTGCACCTAGAGCTTTTATTCTAGGTTCATCTATTATTGAAGCATCTTTAAGTGTAAGTCTAAGTCTTGTAACACAGTTATCAAGAACTTCGATATTTTCTTTACCACCTATTGCTTCTAATAATCCCTCTGCTATTCCAGCTAATCCATCTTTTTTAGCTCTAACTTTTGGTTTTTCTGCTACTTCTTCAACCTTAATTTTGCCACTTACGATATCTTTCATCTCTGCTGCTATTGGATCTGCAAGTGTACCCATTATTATTTGTACATTATTTGATCCAAGTTTCATTATCCCTTTAGAACCAAGAGATTTAATTTTAGCTTCATCTATTATTGAAACATCTTTAAGTGTAAGTCTAAGTCTTGTAACGCAGTTATCAAGAACTTCAATATTTGCTTTTCCACCTATAGCTTTTAATATACCATTTGCTATAGCTGTTAAACTATTATCTTTTGAAGCACTCTCTTCTGTTGTTCCAGCACCTTCAAATATATCATCATCTTCTCTACCTGGAGTTTTTAAATCAAACTTTTTAATGAAGAATACAAATAAGAAGTAATATACTACAAATGCTACCGCACCCATTATAAGTAGTAATATTGCATTTTTACCTTTACCAAAGTATAAAAGATAATCCATAAGTCCACTTGAGAAACTAAATGCTAAATGAATATTAAGTGCATATGCTACTGCCATTGATACCCCTGTAAGTATCGCATGGAAGAAATATAATACTGGTGATAAAAACATAAATGTAAATTCTATTGGCTCTGTAATACCTGTTATGAAAGCTGTTAAAGCAAGTGATAAGAACATACCACCAACTTGTTTCTTCTTACTTTTTTTAGCCATTGTATACATTGCTAAACAAGCTGAAGGTAAACCAAACATAACTATTGGGTAGAACCCAGCTGTATAAACCCCTGCTGTAGGATCACCTGCTAAGAATCTTGAAATATCTCCTGTAACTGCCACCCCACCAGCTGTTGTAAACGTTCCAAGTTGGAACCAAACTACTGTATTTAATACATGATGTAAACCTATTGGTATAAGTAATCTATTTAAGAAGCCATATATTCCTGCTCCCATCCATCCTGCATCTGTCATTAAAACTGCAAAATCGTTTAAGCCATTTTGAACCATAGGCCAAACATATCCAAAGAATAATCCTAAAAGAACACATACTGCTGAAGTAATAATTGGAACAAATCTTTTTCCTCCAAAGAATCCAAGTACTGCTGGAACTCTTATGTTATGGAATTTATTATATAGAAGACCTCCAACTACCCCTGCAAGTATTCCACCAAATACCCCCATATTTATTGAAGCATTAAATGTTTTTGCTACGCTAGTCATTACTAAGTAACCTAATAGCCCTGCAAGTCCACCAACTCCATTACTTTCTTTAGACAATCCAAATCCAATACCTACTGCAAAAAGCATTGCCATATTTGTACCAAAGGCTGCTCCACCAGCAGCTTTAAGCCATGGTATATTTAATAAATCAGTATCTCCAAGTCTTAGTAATAAACCAAGAGCTGGCATTACTGCTATTGGAACCATTATTGATTTTCCTATCTTTTGTAAAAATCCTAAAATACTATCAAGTTGCTTTTTCATCAACTTCCCCTCCTCTTTAGTAACTAATTTTTTATTACCTTCTTCTGTTCCTGAATAATTTTATTATTGCACCAACTTTTTAAAATAAAAAAAGCTGAAAAAGATAAGATACACTCTACTGAATGTATACTATCTTTTTCAGCTTATGCCCAAATGGTTGCACGCCTTAAAAAATAAAATATTTAATTTGTTTTCTTAACTAAATAATAATACAAATTTCGATAAATGTCAATATGATTACATTTAAGTAACTTTAAATAGTATAGTGATATTTAATTTATATATATGTAAGTTTAATTTAATAAAATAATTCCTCATTATATTTGACAAAAAACATGAAATAAAATATAATAATGGTGACGTGTTACTGTTTAGTCAGGCATAAGTTCTTTCGGGATACTTATGCCTTTTTTAATATAAAATTTTAGAAAATAAATAAATTAAATATAAATTAAATAACGAAGGGATGTGAAAATCCTAGTGTTTAGCTACATAGATACTGGGAGATATTATGTTTGGATTTTTAAAGAAAGAATTAAAATTAGTTGCTGCAATAGATGGTACTACAATAGATTTAGCTAATGTACCTGATCCTGTTTTTGCTCAAAAAATGGCTGGAGATGGAATTGCTATAGACCCTACTGGAGATATAATAGTTGCACCTTGTGATGGAGAGCTTAGTTTAATATTTAAAACAAATCATGCTTTTGCTATGACTCTTGATGGTGGAATTGAATTATTAGTACACATAGGAATTGATACTGTTGGTCTTGATGGTAAAGGTTTTGAAAGATTAATAGAAGCTGGGGCACAAGTTAAAGCCGGTACTCCAATAATCAAAATTGATAGAGCTCTTATAGAAGCTGCTGGATTATCACTAATAACTCCTATATTAATAACAAACCCAGATACAGTTAAATCAATAACTCCTATTATTGGACAAACTGTAAAAGCTGGTATTGATGCAGTAGTAAACTATAAAATGTAATTATTGAAACTACAGACAAAGGATTTATCCTTTGTCTTTTTTTATAATTAAAATAAAAAAAACACGGATAAAATTATATGTAAAAAGATTTTCAAACAAATCTTTATACATATAATTTCTTCTATGCTTTCTAATTAATTAGGCTCTATTATTATAACTCTTTAGAAATCTTTGAATATGCATAGCTATATATGCTATCTCATCATTGTTAACTTTTTTGTCTAATGATTCTTCCATTATCTTTGCAACTTCCTTTGCAACTTTATATGACTTTCTATACTTTATTTTTATTAAATCTAAAAAATCATTTTCTATTTTTACATTTTTTAAAATTCTTTCCATAGCAAATCTTAAATGTGTTAAAAATCTTGCATAATCTAAACTCTTTCTGTCGATCTCAATTTCCATTAAATCTTCAACTGTTTCAACTACTGAATTTCCTATATATGCATACTTAATTGTGTTAGAAAGCTTTCCGTTATTTCTAGCTGAATGAATATGAAGTGCTATAAGACCTACTTCTCCATCTGGAATGAAAACTCCTGTTTCTATTTCTAATTTAACTGCCATCTCTTTAGCTAGTCCAAATTCTTGAGCATATAAAGTTTCTATTTCTACAAGAAAAGGGTTTTCTATAACTTCACCTTCTGCAAGTCTTTTTATAGCAATTGATACATGGTCTATGAGTCCTATGTGTATGTTCTCACTAAGTTCTTCTTTAAGTTCATTAGATATCTCACAAATAAGTTCCTCACAAAGCCCTACGAACTTATCATCATTCCTACTAACTAACTCATTGAAATTTTTTATATTTTGCTCATCTTCTATAAAAAATATTTTTTCAAATTCTGTACCTTTATCTATTCTATCTCCTGTTTTTTTGCCAAATCCTATTCCCTTACCAAACAGAATGCTTTCTTTCCCGTCAAATTCTACCGAAACAACATTGTTATTAAATGCTTTTATAACATTGTAGCTACTACTTAACTCCCTTATCATATTCACACCTCTTTTTTCTAAATACTGTACTTAAAAAATCTCTTTATTATTACAGCTTATATTATCATTATATAATATCTTTTTCCATAAAATAAGTAAATCTCAAATTTTTTTGGTTTTTGAAAACGAAAGTAGCATTTAAATAATTTTAATAAGTTAAGTTATAATCATTCACACATACTGAACTCTCTCATACTATATTGTATAAGAAAAACCTTATATCAACTTTGAAAGTAAAGTTACTCAAATTTACTTATATTTGATTAATTCTTGAAAATTAACATGGTCTTAACTTCACCTAAATTAATTAGTAAAGAACTTTAAATGTTATAAAAGTACTTCTTATAATTATTGATAAAAAATTAAATATGATTTACAAGGAGGTTTCCTTAATGGAAGAAATAATTAATAAACTTACCTTAACTTATATTGGTAATATTAATGGTGATGCTTATTTCAATGTTGAATATGTTGATGGTTTTACTGATGATACCAAACTTGTAGTTGCTGATACTTGTACTTGTTGTGAACTTGCATCTGAAACTCTATATAATGTAGCTAAGTATGATGATAATACTACTAGAACTCTTAAAATAGTAAATGTTAAAGATGAAGTAACTAATTTTACTATTAGAATCTATGAGGGTACTGAGTTAGTAGAGGAAGATATAGTTTCTTCTGACTCTAGTAATGTACCTGCTCTTATCAAAGAAAATGTTCATGTTAATTCTATCGGTGATAGAATTATTGAAATATTATTTGATGAACCTGTTCAAAATCTTGAGGCTAACTTTGATTTTGGTCAAGATTATTTTAATAGACACCCTTTATTCTTTACAGATAAAGCAAATATTATCTTAAAAGATTCTAATACTCCTACTCAATATTTTTATAAGAAACAAGTTGGTGAGAATTCTCTTTTCTATAAATTTGCTACAGATTCTGATGGTATAGAAGATTCAACTAATGATGAAGCATTACTACCTGTAACTCAATTGAGTACTCCTTCAGTTTCTACTGAAATTTTACTACCTTTTACTCCTATATATCTTGATCTTTCTTTAGACGATAAATTAAGCATTCCTTTAACTAGAAATATTGATACTTCTGAGTATCAAACTACTTCAACTTATGATTCAATTAATTCTGCTTATACTTTTTATCAAGATCAATATATAAATGCTACACCTAGCGAACGTTCTGTTCTTGTTAACTACTATTTTAGATATTTTGGTAGTGATGATGAAGGTACTTTGTATGAGCCTGCTGATAAGCCAATAGACTGGCTTGGGTATTTTTCTGGTGGCGATGTTACTACAACTGTATCTAAAGATAATAGAAGAATTCAAATACAGTTTGACCATTATAGTCTTCCAACTGGTGATACTCATCAACTTATTATAAATTATGCTAAAACATTCCCTGATTATCCTGGTAATCTTAGAATACTTGATACTAATAAAAACCCGTTCCCTATAGTTAGAGAGTTATCACCTATAGATAAACTTGCTACAAAAGCTATTATTACAGATGTTGTAGCTTTATCTAAAGATGAAATTCTTATAACTTATGATAAGGCAGTTCTTTGCCAACATGATCACGGGAAAAATATAATCACGATTAATGGTACTAAACCAGAAAATATCTCAAGATATGAAAATTCTTATAATATACTTCTTTGCAAACTTTCAACTGACCATGCACTTGATGTAGGTGATGAAGTCTTTGTTGAAATTGGAAGTATCACAGATGCTTGTGGTTATACTACAACTCCATATAGCACAACAATCCCTGTAGTAGCTGTCCCTCCTGAAGTTATATCTTTAAAACAAGGTGAAACTACTAAGGAAGGATTAGAAACTATTATTGATATAGAATTTACAGATTCTATGATGGACCTATCTGGTGATATTTCTAACTTCTTTGAAATATTTAAAATTGTAGATGGTATCAAAGAAATAATTTATCCTACAATAATGAGAGTTAATCAATCACCTAATACTACTCTTAAAATTTCTGTAACTGAGCCTATTTTATATCCTGGATTCACTTACGAAATTAATATATCAGATATGGAAAACACTTATAAAACAGTAATGATTCCTTATACAGGAATACTTCATATCAAAGATATGTCTGCTCCAACAATAAAAGGAATTTATTTAACTGACCATAGCAGTTTTGATGCTGATTCTGAAGGTTATAAAATAGCTGTAATATTTAATGAACCTATGACTTCTACTGGTTCTCATAGCTTAACTGACTATACTAACTATGCTATAACTTTAGGAAAAGGTATTGCAAACTCACCTTGTCCTGTAGACCCTAATATTCCTAATACAAAAAATATTAAAGTACCTCTTAATGCTGATAATTGTATTGATGTTGTGCCTTTAAAAGAAAATACAATAGCAAGAATTTGCTTAAATAAAGATTACTTTTTAATAGATGGTGAACCTGAAGACATAGGATTTATTCCTAATGACCTTGTAGTTAAAGCTGGTCACTGTGAATTAAAAGAGGTTAAGTATCTTACAAATCTTTCTAATAATGTATTGAACTTTGTTTGCCCATTAGAAGAGGTTCTTTCTGAGAAAATAGATTTATTAGACGCTGTATTTACAGTTGTAAATAATGAAACTCTTGTAGTTAAATATTCTGCTATCCACAACGAAATTATAGCACTTTCTGCTTCTGCTTTTACTCTTACTGATGGAACATTAGCTATTGATGCTGTTATAAATTCAAATGAACAATTTACTCTTACTTTCCCTGAAGATACTTTCTTTGTAGGTGGAAAAAAACTTTACTTTTTAGCTAATGGTGAAGATTTATTTGGTAACTCTATCTTTGCTGTTGCTGAAAATATTGCTATAAAACTTGATTATGATGCAATTCCTACACTTCAAAAAGCTTACCTTTACTATCTTCATAGTGATGCTGCAATATTTGCTCTTGAATTTAGCGAGGCAGTTAAAAAATATGGAAACTATTTACTTGCTGGAAAAGATTACTCAGTATCTGTAAATGGTGGTCATTATAGAAGTGCAAGTGCTGTTGGTAGACTTGTAGACCCTGAAAAATTTAATGGTATGTATGTAGAAACTGTAGCTGGTGGAAATAAAACTTTATTCCTTCAATTTAATAATACAAATGAAGAAATTTTCTTCCCAGATGATAAATTCACTCTAAGCGTAGCTACTTTACAAGAACACTTTAAAACTCTTGATTATATAACAGGTAAACCTGTAGAAATTTTCAGAGGTGTAGATGCAAATGCAAGATATCCACAGGTTGGAAGTCTTATCTCAAACTTTGCTACATCTAGTACCAACCTTGTAATCAACTATGCCTCAAGTATAAATAAGCCTTTAGATGAATATCCAGATATAAATACTGTAAGTTTTGAATCTTTAAATATTATAAAAATTGGTACACTTGAAAAGCCTCTTTGGGAAATTAATTATGCTGCAGAGCCTTTATTCAACTCATTTAAATTAACTGTTAAGGTTGATCCTAGTACTAATATTTCTTTAGGTGATGCTTCATTGAATTATAATGAAATTGATGGATCTTATATCTTATCTATTGCTAAAGGTAGTGGCTCTCTAAATTTAGATGAAATAGTTAATATTGAACTTGGATTTAATAATGGATACACTACAGTTGAAGGTACTCCAACTCTAAACCATGTTATAGATTCTATAAACACTAGTACTATAGCTTCTACTTTCCAAACTAGTGCTACAAATACTGATTTAATAGTTAAATATAATCTTGATGGAGCTTTACTTGACAGTAATATTGTAGATGAAATAATTTTCACAACACCTACAATTACTGGTACTAAAATAGTATATACTCCCGATTCTGTATTTGATAAACTTGAGTTAACATTTGATGCTGCTCCTACTCCAAATAATAATATTGTAGGTTCTTTATCTTATGATAAAATTTCTAAAAAGCAAATACTAACTTTAACACCTAGTGATGAGAATTCTAATATTGAACTTTTAAAAGTATCTGCAGTTGATTTTACTCTTGCAAGTGAATTTGCAAAAGTTAATGGTTTAGCTATTTCTGCTACTTCTTCTACTGCTGAATTTACTGCTGAAGGTTTAAAATTAGTAGCTACTCATACTACCGATACAGCTCTAAATTCTGAAGCATTAACATTAAAAATTGCTTCACCAACACCTTATGAAATTATAGATAAAACTACTGCTATAGGCAGCTTATCATTTACACCTAGTACTTTTGCCAATGGTTTATTGCCATATACTGTAACTAGCGATGCAAGTAATGAAGTATTTGCTGAATTTGCTCTTAAATTAAGTAAAGACCCAAGTACTAATAAAACACTTTCACCTTCAGTTTCACCTATAACTTATGCTAGCGGAGTTTATACTTTTAATTTTGCTCTTGATTCTACTACTAGCTCAACTTCTATTCCTGTAGCTGATATAGAAGCTATAGTATTTACAGTTCTTGATGATTTTGCAACTATCGGTACAACTAATCTTGATGCTAAAGAACTGACTACACCAAAAGTTTGAATTAATTTAATCATAGAGCATCAAGCAGGTAATCTAAATGCATTTTCAATTGATTACTTTGCAAGACCAAATTACCCACTTGATAGAATAGAATCTTTGCCAAGTTTCACTTTATCAAACCCTACTATATCAAGTGATAGAAAATCTATTTCTTATACCCCAAGTGATGTATTGCATTTATTTAAAGTTAATTTGTTTGATGCAATACCACTTGATACAAATGTTGATTTAACTTTTCAAAAATTTAATTATATAAATAATGAAAGCTTAGTTAACTATGGTGCTTACGAAATAGTTTTAGCTTATCAAACTTTAAGTGCTGGTGTTTTAAATGTACTAAATATAGAGTCTATAGATTCTATATTAGATACTAAGTTTACTAAAATTAATACTGAGCTTGTACCTGACCCTCGTCTAGTAAGTAGTTTTTCTACTAAAGGATTGATTTTTAAGGCAACTCATAGCATTAATGAAAGTTCACTTACTTTAAAAGTTTATTTATTCACCTCACCTTATATAGTAGATGATTTAAATATTAACAATAATATAAGTTTAACTGCTAAAGCTCCCACTCTAGGTACTAATATTAATACTATAACTTTTGAGGAAAATTCAGTTTTCAGTTCATTTGTAATTAATCTTAAAAGCAATGTAACTATTAATTTTGACCTCAATATAATTATGACTTATGCCTATACTAATAAAAATGATGAATATGAAGATTTTAAATTTACAGTAGATAACATTTTAGGTATTGAGCCTAAAAATATTGACACTATAACTTTCAATTTTAAAGATTCTCCAATAGTTAGAGGTAAGAAAATAATTATAGATGAACCAATAACTACAGAACTTTTAATTTAATTACAATGATAGTGAACTTTATATAAAACAAAAAGGTAAGCCATTACGGCTTACCTTGTTTTATTTCTACATACTTTTTATGCTATATAACTTCCTCTTCTATACTTTTAACTATCTTATATCACTTAATCTATTTTTGATTAACTCAAGAACCCTTAGTTGGTCCTCTTCATTATTTTCAAAATCTAGATTATCTACATTTATTTTAAGTATTGGTGATAAATTATAGTTATCAAAGTATGACTTATATTCTTCATTTAGACTTTCCCAGTATTCTCTTTCTACCTTCTGTTCAAAGTCCCTTCCCCTCTTCTTGATTCTTCTCATAGCTTCATCTACTGAAACTTCAAGATATATCATAAGTTTTGGAACTTTTATATGTCCTACCATGTTCTCTAAAAGCTCTTCATATATAGCAAACTCTTCACTTGTCATATCCCCTGACTTACATAGCATTTTAGCAAATATTGCATCTCCATAGATACTTCTATCAAGTATACATCCATTTACTTTCCCTGCTTCTTTTAAGTGTGCAAATCTACTATTTAAAAAGAATATTTGTGATGGAAATGCATATCTTTTTCTATCTCCATAGAATTTTGGAAGTATTGGATTCTCTACTACTGGTTCCTCAAACTTCACCATATCTAAATCTTTTGCAAGTATATTCATAAGAGTACTTTTGCCTACTCCTACAACTCCATCTATAACTATCATTGTTTTAGCTCCTTATTACTTGGCCATAGTGCATGAAATCTCTTCAAGCTTTGCATCTATTAAACTAAGTACTTTATTTCTATCTTCTTCAACATTCTCAAAATCTAGTCCATCTACATTAATTCTTAATATAGGTGATACATCATAAGCATCAAAGTATGTTTTATACTCACTGTTTAACTCTTCCCAGTAAGCTCTTTCTACTACTTGTTCATAATCTCTTCCTCTTTTTTGAATTCTTCTCATAGCTTCATCAACTGATGCTTCAAGGTATACCATAAGTTTTGGAGCTTTAACATGCTCTAACATATTCTCTAAAAGTTCTTTATATAACTCAAATTCCTCTTCTGTCATTTCACCTTTATCACATAACATTTTTGCAAAAATAACATCTCCGTATATACTTCTATCAAGTACACAGTCACCCTCTACCGCGGCTTCCTTTATGTGTTTAAATCTTTTGTTTAAGAAGAATACTTGTAATGGGAAAGCATATCTTGCTCTATCATAGTAGAATTTTTCTAAAATTGGATTATCTACTACTGGTTCTGCAAAAGCTGTTAATCCTCTCTCTGCTAAAATATTCATTAATGTACTTTTACCTACTCCTACTACTCCATCTACAACTATCATTGACCAAACTCCCTCTTTATCTATTTTTCCTAGTAACTCTTTGTATGTTTCAAATTTTGTTTTTAACATTGAAGACAATATCCTGTTCCTCCTAAAGCTAAAATATTTTAAAGCTATCTAAAAATTTAAACAGCTAACATTTTTATTAAATTTTCTATTTCTATTAATTTCGACACTTGTATTAGTTTATCATATATTGCTATATAATTTCACTCACATTAAAAAAGTTTTACAATTGGTTTTTAACATTACCAACTGTAAAACTCTTTATATCTTTATTTCTCGTTATTTAACTCTAAATCTTAATCCTCTAATTTATAAAAAGTTATGTGGTCTCTCCATTGTCCATTTATAAACAAGTAATTTTTGTTTACACCAACCTCTTCAAAACCACAACCTTTTAGGACTCCCTTAGACTTTTCATTATCAAGTAATGTAGATGCCTCTATTCTGTGAAGCCCCATTGTATCAAATGCATAGTCTAATATAAGTCTTAGAGTTTCCTTCATATATCCTTTACCCTGACAGTCTTTATCTATAGAGTATCCTACAAATGCACTCTTAAATACTCCATAAACTATATTAGATAATTTTATCTTACCTATAAACTTATCATCTTCAAATATCCCCATATCTAGTGATGTTCCATTAAGGTATTGTTTATATCCCTCAACAAGTATTGCCCTTTGAGTTTCTATGCTATAAAAACTTTGATCTCTAGTTGGCTCTACTTCACCTAGATGTTCTTTATTATTTGTATAGTACTCAACCATCTCTTCTGCATATGATGGATTTAAAGTTTTTAGAGTTAGTCTTCTACCTTGAAGTTCTAAATCTAACATTCTAAATCCTTCTTTAAACGTCTGCTTATCTATTCCAAATAGAAGTTCATCTTTATGCGCTCCATTTGATATTGTATTATTTGAAAGTATGCCCTCAAGTGCAAATCCAACATTTAAGAATGCACCAACATTAATATTGTCAGCTATAAATATATTAAGCTTATATATATCTTTCTTGTTAAATATAACTCTTGCTATTATTTCTAATGCCTCTTCAAGTACTGCTTTATTCTCTCTATAAAACTTAAGTCTTATAGATGACCTTTTCTCACTTGAGCTAAGTTCTAATATTGCAAATCTTCCTATTGTTATCCCTGATGAATCTTTTATTACATAGTCCTTCTTACTACCCGTTACTAGCAGTATCTTGACATTTTTTGTTGTATGCATAACCATCTCTCTCCAAAAAATATATCTATTTTTTATTTACTAAAATATCTTTAGTTCTATTATAAAGAATAATAAACAATATTGCACTTATAAGTAAACAAATTGGCATAATATAAAATGCTTTTTCTGCTCCTATCTGGTCACTTATCATTCCCATAACCTTATTCATAACCATCATAACAAAACTTACTGAAGTTACTATTATCCCTGTTATATATGAACTTCTTTCTTTAAAGACCTTACTAATTGTAAGAACCCCTGTTGGGAATGTGATAGAGAAGAATATTGCTGATGCTGAAATTACTATAAGTCCATTTTCTCCCATAAGTATCCCTATAGAAAAAGTAATTGCTCCAAGTATAAGTGATACTGCCATTGTATTAAAGTATCCTGTTTTATGAACTACAAAGCCTCCAAGAAGTCTTCCTATTGCAAATATAGCAAAGAATATTGCTGTATACATAGCTGCCTCTCCTGTACTTATATCAAAGCTAGATGTTATATAGTTAGAGAACCATCCACCTGTACCTTGTTCTGCAAATGCATATAAGCCTAGACCAAACATATAAAGTAAAACTATTGGATTCTTTAGAAGAACTATAATTTTAATTTTTTCTTTCTTCTCATCATTTTTATGTACTGCTGGCATTTTAAAAAATATAAATATTATTAGTACAACCACATATATAACTGCTACTCCAAGATATATACTTCTCCATTCTATGCCTCTTCTTGATAATTCACCAAAAGCTGCCTGTCCAACACTCGCTCCCATAGCATAGAAGAAATGCATTATATTCATAATAATTGTTTGTGCCGATATAACTATTATTGGAATTATGGTATTACTAGCTATTGCATTAAGTGCTACTCCCCCATTTGCTAGTGCAACACCTAAAACTACCATAGCAAAACTACTTGCCTGTGATAAACATACTAATGCAAGTATAGCTACTATCATTCCAAGTATATAAACTTTCTTTTGTCCTATCTTCTCACTTAAAAGCCCACCAAGATATGTGAATATCATATATGCTGCTGAACCTACAATAAACATATTACTTATGCTACTATCATCTATTCCAAATTCAGTTTTAAATACAGGAACAAAAATCCCAAAAGTATTTTCTATAACTGCTGCAAGAACCATTAATGTAAAAATAAAAATTAGTGCCTTTGTATTATTTTTCTTGCCCATTATTTCCTCCTAAAGTCTATTATTAAATTTTCAAATTTCTTTTTTCAAAACATTAAAATTATAACACACAAAAGATATTTGTAGATATTTGTCTAACACTTTATAAACTATATTT
Source organism: uncultured Clostridium sp. (assembly GCF_947039605.1). Classification (GTDB taxonomy): domain Bacteria; phylum Bacillota; class Clostridia; order Clostridiales; family Clostridiaceae; genus Sarcina. The sequence goes on along the minus strand of NZ_CAMQZG010000005.1, from coordinate 78,574 downwards.
GTAACAACAGATAGTCACTTTGAATAGATTATAGAGTAAACATCTTTTTTGTTTATTCTTGATATTTCTAACATTTTTCATTTCTCCTTTAACCTATAAAATAAGCAGGATCTAGATTTCCTTTGCTCTAGGTCCTGCTTTCTTTTTGTGTTTGGTATGACATTATTATAAAAGAGCCAAGTAATTTTTTTACTTGGCTCTAGCTTTATATATTTATTATTTTTCTAGTAAATCTTTTACTACCTGTGATGCAAGTATCATCCCTGCAACTCCTGGTACAAATGACATACTACCTGGTGATTGTCTTTTTGAAAGTCTTGTGATATCCTCACCATCAACTTTCTTTTGTGCATCAACCTGTGGTGATTGTGGTTTTATAGGTAATTCTTCTGAGTAAACCACTTTTAATTTTTTAACCCTTCTTTTTTTAAGTTCATTTCTCATAACTCTAGCAAGAGGGCATACACTTGTTTTATGTATATCTGCAACTTTAAATAATGATGGGTCAAGTTTGTTCCCTGTTCCCATAGATGCAATTATCTTTATATCTTTATTATAGCAATACTCTGCAAGTGCAAGTTTTGATGTTACTGAGTCTATGGCATCTACAACATAATCTATATCATCCGGAATGACTTCTTCCATATTATCTGCTGTTAAGAATACTTGCTTTGTAATTACATTGCACTCTGGATTTATAAGAAGCATTCTATCTCTCATAACTTCAACTTTTATTTTATCTACAGTTTCTCTTGTTGCATGAATCTGTCTATTTAAATTACTTATATCAACAGTATCATTATCAACTATAATAATTGTACCTATCCCAGTTCTAGTTAAAGCCTCTGTTGTAAAACTTCCAACTCCACCTACTCCAAAGACTATAACCTTTGAATTTTGAAGCTTTTCTATTCCCTCTTCTCCAATAAGAAGCTGTGTTCTTACTAATTGTTCATTTAACATAATTTTTTCTCCTCTCAAGTAAACGAATTGTTATATATCTATTATATATGCTTGTTTTCTATATTTTCAATAATCTTATTTATTATTCATAGTTAAGTAAAATTTTTAATATATTAAACTTAACTAGTATATTCAAGGAGATTTGTTTTATGAAATTTAGACTTAATCCCTTTAAGATATATTCTGACATAGAAAATGGAAAGACATACATAAAACCATTAAATATATTCTTTGCCATATTAATTATAATAATTGATGTTCATATAGTTAAATTTATAGAACCAAACCTTTTAAAACTTTTAAGATACCTTGATTTAAGTAATGAGTTTCTTTTTAACTCTACGCTTTTCATAATACAAATGTTTGCTGGACTAATTAGCCTTAACATAGTAGTTTTACTTATAGAAAAGAAAACACCTGATATTAATGCTACATCAAATAGTTTTGCTCTAGATTTTATCTATGTAATAACTTTAATACTTGGATTTAGATTTTTATATGAGGGAAGCATCTACCAACTTAAAAATTTACTAGCAATTGATTTCACAGTTAACTCTATACTCCTTAGCTGTATCTATGCACCATTTATTGAGGAGCTTATGTATAGAGGTTTTATACTTAATGGAATGATAAAAAAATATCCACCCCATATTGCACTCTTTTTTTCATCTGCAATATTTGGAATAATGCACCTTAGTTTTTTTCAGAGTATAAATGCTTTTTTGATTGGTATGATTATAGGTTATCTTTTTATAAAAACAAAATCTTTGTATCTTTGTATCTTTATCCACTTTTGTAATAACTTTATTGTTATGTATTTACCTACAGTATTTTTTGATTCATTTATCACAACTTTTATTTATTCTGTGTTTAATCTAATACTTGGTAGTTCTTTAATTTGGTTTAGTATGGATAAAATGAAATTAAAGAAGAGGAAAAAGATTTTCTCTGATTATGATGAAGAATTTAATTTCTTTGTTGAAGAATAGGAAAGAGCAATCATTTAAAATATGACTGCTCTTTTCTCTAAAACTTAAATATTTATTCGCAAATAAAATATTATTAATATTTGCTTATTCACACAAACCTAGTTATATCAATAGTTTTAACTTTCCACTTAATTTTGCGACTGTTTTCAGAACAGTCGCAAACTCAAATATTTATTTGCAATAATATATTACTTTATATTTAATCCAAATTTATTTAGAATTTGAATTGTTCCATCTAAAAATATTCCCCCCTCCTTATTTGCCATTTCCCATATCTCTAATGTTCGAAGTGCTATTTTCATTTCATTATAAAAACTCTCATCTTTAGATTCTTCTTTACAATTATTTTCCTTAACAACTATAGTTTTTACTTTAACTTTATTTTTAAAACTTTTTTCACCTAAAATATAATATCCCTTTTTCCTTAACTCTGGAACTACTTCTCTTCTTACCCATCTGCTAAACTTTAATCCAGCTGGTCTTGTACTGTACTGGAGCACACCATATAGCCCTGGTTCAAAAAGTATAATTAATTTTCTCGCTTTTACACTTATTACACTTGGAATAATCGAATTAGCTATATTTCGAAACTTACTTAACTCTTCACCCTCCAATATTTTATATTCAATATCTGGCTCAAATCCCATTCGTTCAATGCATTCATTTAAAACAGCACTTCCATTTGAATAATCTAATCCTTTTACTATCTCCTTTCCTATCCAGCATGGTCTTCCATTCCAAATCATTGTATGTAATTCATAATCTTCAAATGTTTTACAAATTAAATCATTTGATTTTTTCATTTTCTCCAACTCCTTCTTGTAGGACAAGTCCTATAAATGTTATACTGTGTTCATCATTATTCCTAAGTACCTAGTGAATAACTTAGAGGATAATTTTTAACTGTTTAATTTAAAAACCTCATTTTTAAATTAGACACTTTGATTTTTTCATTAAACTCAAGTCTACGACTTCCATAAAGGTCGTAGATTTTTTTATTTTTCTCTAGTTTTTAATTATGTATGTCATTTCTTTTCTTACAATAATGTTGTCATCAGTATAACTTTTCATAAATACTTCTATTACATCATTCATCTTCTGTTCCTTCTCTTTGCAAAGTTCTCTGAATTTATCTTGAATTGCTACATCAATTGTTGTTGTAAATTGTCTTCTTGGCATTTTACATTCCTCCTAATTTTTATCCATATAATTTGTAAAATATTTTTACTCTCTTAGCTTTTGTATTTTAATTCTTTTTTATACATAAAATTTAGTTTTTTTTCCAAGAAAGTCATAGAATAATTTTTCTATAATTGGTTATTCACAAACTACTGTAAATAATAGATTTATTTATCCACAGATTTTGTGATTTCTAAATTTATCTCCACACAAATCTGTGACTAAAGTGTGAGTTAATCAAATTCTTATTTGTTTAAGAGATAGTATTTGTATATAATATATGTATCTCAAAAGGTTAAAGGAGGAGTTATTATGACTCTAGGAATTATAGGCGCTATGAGCGAAGAACTTGAAATACTTTTAAAAGACATGGAAGTTGAAAGTAAAAATACAAAAGCTAACATGACATTCTACAAAGGTAAGCTTTGGAATCAAAATGTTGTTGCAGTTGTTTCTGGAATAGGTAAAGTTAACGCTGCTATCTGTACTCAAATATTAATAAGTGAGTATAATGCAGATAAAGTTATCAATGTTGGAGTTGCTGGTGGAGTTAAAAAAGACATATTCCCTGGAAATGTTGTTATAGCTAACAACCTTGTTCAATATGATATGGATACAACAGTATTTGGTGACCCTATTGGTCAAATTCCAAGACTTGATACATTTGATTTTAAATGTGATGCAACTCTTGTAGAGCTTGCTAAAAAAGCTTGTGATGAAAATTCAGAAATTAAAAGTTCAGTTGGAAGAATAATCACAGGAGATCAATTTGTTGCTTCTGTAGAGAAAGTTCAATGGATGGAAAAAGAATTTGATGCCTTCGCAGTTGAAATGGAAGGTGGAGCTATAGCTCACACAGCATACTTAAATAATGTACCTTTCGTAGTTATCAGATCAATATCTGACAATGCTAATAATGGTGCTCACATGGACTTCGCAGAGTTTACAGCTATCGGAGTTAAAAATTCAACAGCTATATTAAAATCAATGTTACTTTCAATGTAATCTGATTTTAAAAGCAGAAAACCTGTGGATAACTTTTATTAAAAGTTATCCACAGGTTTTTATTTATTTTAATTTGTGTATAAACAATCCGCTTCTAAGTTTTGGTTCAAACCAAGTAGATTTAGGCGGCATTATTTTACCTTCATCAGAAACTTGTATAAGCTGCTCTATACTTGTAGGATACATTGAAAATGCTATATCCATATCAGATTTAACTCTTCTTTCAAGTTCATCAAGCCCTCTGATTCCACCTACAAAATCAATTCTTTTATCAGTTCTAACATCTTGTATTCCAAGTAGAGGTTTTAATATATTTTCTTCTAATATAGAAACATCTAAACTTTTTATGCTATCTGCTGCGTCATAAGAATTTTTCTTTGCAGTTACTTCATACCAAGTTCCTTTAATGCACATCCCAAAACTTTTAGGTTTTTTAGGTTTGCTTTGTACTGAACCTATCATATTTACTGTGAAGTTTTGCTTTAATCCTTCTATAAAAGTTATAAGATTAAAGTTTTCTTTAACTCTTACAACTCTATTATAATCTAATATATTTAAATCACTTGATGGAAATACTACTCCAAGGAAATAGTTAAATTCCTCTTCACCTGTATAATCTTGATTTTCTTGTCTTCTAAGTCTTCCAACATTAATTGATGATGCTGTTCTGTGGTGACCATCTGCTATATAAAGACTATCTACCCCCTCAAACTTATTAACTATCATATCAACTATAATTTCATCATTAATAACCCATAATCTATGTGTTATATTATCATCACTAACAAAATTATAAACAGGCTCTATCTTCTCACAGTATGAATCTATAAGACTTGTTATACTACCCTCTTCTTTATAAGTTAAAAGTATAGGACTTGTATTAGCATCACAAACATTAAAGTGATTTGTTCTATCTACTTCTTTATCTGGTCTAGTAAATTCATGTCTTTTGATTATATTATTTTCATAATCATCAAGAGAGCAACACATTACTATTCCTCTTTGTACTTTTCCATCAACCTCTTCATCATAAATATATAAAGCATCTTTTTCATCTTGCTTTAAATATCCTTTTTCTATAAATTCATTTAAAAGCTCACTTGCTTTTTGATAAATCTTATCATCATAAACATCAACGCCCTCTGGAAAATTAACCTCTGCTCTATCTATATTTAAAAAAGATTTCTCATTTCCTTTTACCATTTCTCTTGCCTCTGCCACATTCATAACATCATAAGGAAGTGCCCCCACTTCACTTGCAACATTCTCATCTGGTCTTATTGCTTTAAAAGGTTTAATTCTAACCATATAACCCTCGCTCCTTTTATAATTTAAAAGTTTCTTTTACTATCTCATAAATCTCATCTGCAATTCTTTCTTGTGCTTCATTTGTAGAAGCTCCTATATGTGGTGTTGCACAAATTTTAGGATTATTAACAAGCCCTTGTTGGAATTTTGGTTCATTCTCAAATACATCAAGACCTGCTCCCCCAACTTTTCCACTATGAATTCCTACAAGTAAAGCCTCTGTACTTATAACAGAACCTCTAGCAGTATTTATAAGAAAAACTCCATCTTTCATTATATTAATCTCATCATCACCAATTAAACACTCTGTTGTAGGTACATGAATTGAAATATAATCTGATTTTTTATATAAATCATTAAGCTCTACATATTCATAAGCACTCGCAAGGTCAATAGCACCCATAGCATCTGAATAAATAACTTTCATTCCAAGTGCACTAGCTTTTGCTGCAAGTGTTCTACCTATTCTACCCATCCCTATAATTCCAAGAGTTTTCCCTAAAATCTCGCTACCTGTGTAAGATTTTTTATTCCACTCACCTTTTCTCATAGTAATATTTGCTTGAACTATGAATCTTGATAAAGCAAACATATGTGCAAGTACAAGTTCTGCAACAGATGCAGAGCTTGCAAATGGTGTGTTTTTAACATCTATCCCATTTTTCTGTGCATAAACAACATCTATATTGTCAACCCCAACACCAGCTCTTATAACAAGCTTTAAGTCTCCCCCCTTGATATTATCAATTAAAGATTCTCTAACCTTTGTAGCTGACCTTACAACTAAAATATCAGTAGTTTTTAACTTCTCTACAAGTTCATCCCCCTCATAATGAGTATTCTCTACCTCTACTCCTAATTTCTTTAATTTTAAAGCTAAATCTGCTTCTACACCGTCATTAAATAATATTCTTCCCATTTATATATTCCTCCAAACTTTTTTTAAATATTAGACCTCTTTAGCCTATTTTTTAGCCTAAAGAGGTCCACAAAACTTATAGCCATTATCAACGAGGCTTTTCAGATTTTTATAACACTCCTAGCGTTGAAAATTACTTAAAATTACTATCTTTTCACTAAAAACCTAAGATTTCATCAATTGCTATAAGTAAAGTATTTATATCCTCTACCTTGCAATCTGCCATATGAGCAATTCTAAATGTTTTTTCTTTTAACTTACCATAACCATTTGACAATACCATGCCTTTTTTTCCAAGTTCTTTATTAAGATCTGAAATACTTATGCCCTTAGTATTTTTTATATTAGTTAAAGTATTTGAATAATATCCAGCTTCTGTGAATATCTCAAAATGCTCTTTTGCCCATGCTCTAACAATCTCTGCCATCTCTATATGTCTATTAAATCTATTTTCTAAACCTTCTATATTCAAAATATAATCTAATTGATAATCTAAAGCATACATATGTGAAAGTGATGGTGTTGAAGGATATTGATAATCTTTTTTCGCAATATACTTATCAAGAGTAAGTAAATCAAGGTATGTCCCTCTATTCTCAACAGTCTTTGCTCTCTCTCTAGCTTTATCAGAGAATGTACAAATAGCAAGTCCTGGTGGAAGTCCAATGCATTTTTGAGTTGATGTAATAAGAATATCTATACCACACTTATCAACCTCTATCTTTGTACCAACAGCAGAACTAACTGCATCTACACAAAAAATAATATTTGGATACTTTTTAACAACCTCACCAATTTCCTCTATAGGATTCATAACCCCTGTTGAAGTTTCATTATGAGTAACTGCTACAAGATCATAATCACCTGTTGCAAGAACCTTGTCCACCTCTTCTGCATGAAGTGCTTTTCCCCACTCAACCTCAAACTTATCTACTTTTATATTATTACTCACTGCAATTTCATACCATCTGTTTCCAAAGGCCCCAACAGAGAAAATAGCTGCTTTTTTTGCAGTACAACTTTTAATAGCACCTTCCATAAGTCCCGTACCTGAAGAACTTGAAAGTAAAATCTCACTCTTTGTATAAAGAATTTTCCTAAGATTTTCACTAATCCTTCTTTGAAGGTCAGATGCGTCCTTCCCCCTATGACCTATCATTGGCATAGCCATTTTTTCTAAAACGTCTGGTCTAACATCAACCGGACCAGGAATAAATAATTTCTTGTGCATTTATTTTTGCCCCCTTTAAAATATAAGCACTATATTTTTTCTTTTTTTAAATATATTATTCGGTAGTTTGATTAATGTTAATGTATTTTGATTAAATTTATAAATTATTAATTTTTAATATATTCGCTTCTATACAAAACTTTTAAAAAATGCATAAAAAAAAGCCCTAGATATCCGAGCATTGTGTTGACATGGAGTTTATTTACTCATCTTTATCTAGGGCTTTTAAGATTTAGTTTAGAGGTCATCTTTAAAGAATTCATATTCATTAAATTCTGTACTCTCTGGTTCATACAAAGAATTATTATCATGATGGTTACTACATATAAAATCATTCTCCCTGTTTGGATCATAAAATTTTATATTCCTATCTATTGCAGACAATTGATGATAAGTAGCAATTATAACAATCACACCTTTCCTAAATACTAAATCAAAGTTAGTATTCCACCAATTTTATTTTTTATCCATAAAAAAAAAGTAGCTCTCGCTACTTTTAAATCTTACATATATTTAAACTGCTTAGGTATAATTCTTACTATAAACATTATCCCAAGTCCAATTAATAAACCATCTATTCCCTCACCCAGACCACCTAAATTAAACAATCCTACAATACCATATATAATAGCTATTACAACAATAAAAATTACCACTAAAATTGCAGGCTTCCAGATAGTATCTATTTTTATCAAGCTACTTACTTTCTCTGTAATAGTTATAAATTTATTAATAATTAAATAGGCAATCATACCTATTGCTACTCCAACACTCATCATATTTTTTTCCTCCTTAGTTAAGACCCTTATTAATTTGATTATAGAGTACATTTTTTTATATTTGAATAGATTCTACAAAAATTTAATAAATTGCTACAAAAAAACTCCTTTATGTCTTACCACAAAGGAGTTTGAATTACTTATTATCATGTTCTACAGTTGTAAAGAATGAATTATCTAGTTCTTCTCTTTGGTGCATTTTCACATCATCAAAACTAACTTTCTCCTCTTTAGCAGAATCCTCATATTCTTTTTGAACCTCTGAACTCTCTTTAATCTTTATATCTTCATCAAAGAATAATTCTTCAAACCCTTTACTACTATCATCATCTGAAATATTTTTTTCAAAAACACCCTCAACCTCTGGAACTTCTCTTTTTCCTAAATCTTTAGTTCCACTTAAATGTTCCCCATTTTTTGGAATGTAACTTGTTTTTATAGTTTCTTTTACAATTCCTTTGCTCTCTAATGAAGTTTCATTTATCTTAACATCTATATTGATCTTAACATCAACATTTTGACCATTATTTTCAATATTTTTTGTTACCTCTAAAGTATTGTTTGCTTTTACTTTTTTAGGCTTTCTCTCTTTCTTTTGTACTTTTAACTCAATTAAATTATATCTTTTCATATAAAGATTCTCAAAAAGAACCGTTAATGTTGGTATCAATATAATTGATACCATTGCTGTATACTCAAAAGCTTGTTCAAGTGTTATTGAATTCATTTTAAGCATTGAATATGCTCCAAATCCAGCTATTGAAAGATAAACAACAAACAAAGCAACTAAATCTAAAATTATAAATCTCCTTAAAAATGTTGATCTATAATTATGTGTTAAGGTTTTTTCTTTATACGTAACAAGAAATCTACTTATCCCTGCAAAACAAACTATCGCACCTGTTACAACTGCTAAAATTGTAATAAAAAACACCTCTGTACCAAGTGTTTCAACTCGAAGTTTACTCGTAAACATATTAAGATAATTTAAAACCACACTTGCTGTGAAATTAGATACTCCTACTACTCCTGGTATTTTGCTTGATGCAAAAAGATTAGATACTCCAAATAAAAGTATCAAACTTTCAAAAATAAATAGTGGGTATAGTGCAGCAGTTAGCCTTGGTTTCATTGTTATTTGAAATAAGAAACTTACAGCAACTCCTAAAACAGCCACTACAAACATATATATACACGAATTGAAGATTACATAAAATGGCACTTGTAACGTTGCTAATTTTTCTCCATCCATTGCATATAAAACAGATTTAAGTAAAAAGTTTATAAATATACCTATAACTATTGGTGTAACAAGAAGCATTAAACTCTCTTTAAAATATAATATTCTATCTTTTTTATCTTTAAGTCTCATTCTAAGTTGATCTTCCTTATTTCTAAAGAAAATCCCTGCCATTACGCAAGTAGCTAAAACTAAAAATAATATTTGAAAATTTCCAATTGTAAAAAAGTCTTTTATAGCACTATTTTTTGTTACTCCTGTAAAGTTAGTTTTCATAAGATTTAAACCACCAGAAAAAACAAAAAATAAAACTGTATAAACAGTAGTAGTTGTACCTACCCATATGTTATTCTTTAAAATCAAGTTCTTTAATATAGTCCTCTCCCCCTTTAAGTTCTACATTATAAAATAAATGTCACAACTTTCCCTTTAAATATAGTAACCAATTTTTTTCAATAGCATATATTTATAGTATATTAAATCCATCTTGATTACTTGCAAAACTCCTCTCTTTGCAATAACCAGGATTATCTTGCTTAATATGCAAGTTTCTCCCATCTATTATTAAAAAACAGATGCCTACATTATTGGAAAGCATCTGTTTTTCTTGTATTTCTCTACTATTTAAGCTCCAGTTACTAGTTTGAAAACTACCATAACAATTACGCCAGGTATTCCAAATATCCCTGCTATAAGAGCTGTAAATATATTTATTCCTATTGTTATTCCAAAGCTTGCCCCAACAAAGTTTACTATCCAAAGAAGTATAACTCCAACGACACCATTTATAAGTAACTTTATAGAACCTTTGATTAACTTAAAAGCGATAAATGCCACTGCAAGTCCAATAAGTAATGATACTATATCCATTAAATTAATCCCCCTTTCCTTTTTTATCTTCTAGTATTTTTTACAGACATTATTATATACGTATAACATGCTTACTTTTATACCTTTTTCTTTTGCCTGTCCAAGTAAGTATTCATATCTAGCCATAGCATCTCTTTCTTTATATATAAGAGATTCAACTAATTTGGGATCACTTATGAAATCAAAATTATTCCTAAGTCTATCAATTTCACCTTTAGTTTCATTAACAGAGTTTATTATAAAATCTCTATCACTTATACTATTTCTACCTTTACTTGCTATTTCCTTTTTTTTTACACAATTTTTTTCTACTATTATTGTATTCTGCATAACAACCTCCTAATACATAAAACTTGTACATATTAGAAATTATTGACAATAATAATATTTTTATTCAAATTTAAAGCTCTTTTCTTCCCTCTAAAGCCTTTGATAGAGTTATTTCATCTGCATAATCTAAATCTCCACCAACAGGAATTCCTGAGGCAATTCTAGTAACTTTTATATCTAGTGGCTTTAAAACCTTTGATATGTACATAGCTGTAGCTTCTCCCTCAATATTAGGGTTTGTAGCAAGAATTACTTCTTTTATGTCTGCATTCATTCTAGCAACAAGTTCTCTAATTCTTATATCTTGAGGTCCTCTTCCTTGCATTGGAGATATGTTTCCATGTAAAACATGATAAATTCCATTAAAATCTCTAACTTTCTCCATAGTCATAATATCTTTTGGTTGTTCTACAACACATATTGTACTTATATCTCTATGATTACTTGCACATATGCTACAAGGGTCAGAATCTGTAAAATTCCCACAAACTGTACAGTACTTTATAGTTCCTCTGGCATCTTTAAGCGCATCTGCAAAAGCTTCAACTTCATCTTTTGGTAAGTTAAGAATATGCAATGTTAATCTTTGAGCTGTTTTCTTTCCTATACTGGGAAGTTTTGCAAACTCTTCTATTAACTTTTCTATCGCAATTGGGTAAAAATCCATAATCTTCTCCTTAATTTAAATAATATTTTAGGCATACAGTCAAATTTAACTGTATGCCTATTCTATAATCAATTATATACTTTTCTTAAATTAACTTAAAGATAAGTTTTTATTAAAACATTCCAGGTATGTTCATTCCACCTGTAAGTTTACCCATTTTGTTTTCTGCTTCGTCTCCAGCTATTCTCATAGCATTGTTTACTGCTGTTAAAACTAAATCTTCTAACATTTCAACATCATCTGGGTCTACTGCTTCTGGTTTAATGTTTATTGATTTAAGTTCTTTTTTACCATTAACTACTGCAGTTACAACTCCACCAGCTGTACCCTCGTACTCTTTAACTTCTAATTCCTCTTGAACTTTTGCCATTTGAGTTTGCATTTGTTGAGCTTGCTTCATTAGGTTTTGCATGTTACCCATTCCGCCTCCGAATCCACCTTTTGCCATATCTATGTTCCTCCTTAAAAAATAAATTTAACTAAAATATATTATATAATATTTTAGAGCGTAATTCCAACTATCTCCTATACTTTATTAATATGCAATATAATCTTTTTTGTTATTTCTTATTCATCAAAAACTTCTAATGCATCGCCCATAAGCCCTCTTAAATGTGATTCTACATCAACATCTTCACTTTCTTTATGAACTGAATAAATTACCTGAACTCTTTTACCTAAAATTTCTGAGAATACACCACTAATTTTTTTAGCAGTATCAACTTGTTGAAGTCTTAGTTTATTCCCTGAGAATTCTTTAGTAAATTCAACATGAATAACACCTTTATCACAACCTACTATATTCCCTGGTGTAAGTGAAAGATATATAATCATTTCTCTTCTAGCTTTTAATGTTTCAAGAACATCTCTCCAAGCCTTATTAGCCTCTATCATTGTCACACTCTCATCTAAATCACCATCTATTGGAACACTAGGTTTTGGTGCTACTTTGGGCTTTTGAATTTGTTTTGTAGGTACTTGTGCTCCTACTTGTGGTTGCCCTTGACCTTGATTTACAACTATATTTCCACTTCTAATTGCTTCTTCAAGTTTATTTATTCTTGTTAAAATAACTTCCTTTGACGTATCATACTCAATTTTACAAATTTTAATTATGGAAAGTTCAAGGTATAATCTAGCTTGCTTACTAAATTTAGCACCCTCTTCACCCTCTTGAAGTATTCTAATATTTCTTATTATTACTTCACCTCTAAGTTTTGCTGCCTGTTCTTTAAGTCTTGCTATACTTTCCTCTGCCATATCAAGAACTTCTTCTGGGTTCTTAGTTACTTTTATCATAAGAAGATTTCTATAATGAGCTACCATATCTTTTATAAATAACCCTAAATCTTTTCCTGATAAAACTATATCCTCAACAACACCCATAGCTTTTTCTATATTCTTTGAAACCATAGCATCTGTTAAATCAAATAAGTACTCATCATTTACAAGTCCAAGCATTGAAACAAGTTCATCATAATCAACACCATTACTTCCCATAGCAATTGCTTGGTCAAGAATGCTTAGTGCATCCCTCATAGCTCCATCTGAAACCCTTGCAATAAGATCTAAACTCTTATTATCTGCAAAGACACCCTTGCTATCTACAATCTCTCTAAGTCTTCCTACAACATCTTTCTTTGAAATTCTTTTAAAATCAAATCTCTGACATCTTGATAAAACTGTTATAGGTAATTTTTGAGGATCTGTTGTAGCAAGTATGAATACTACATTTTGTGGTGGTTCCTCTAATGTTTTAAGAAAAGCATTTACAGCCCCCATTGAAAGCATATGAACCTCATCCATAATATATACTTTTGTTTTAGCTTCCTGTGGTGGATACTGAACATCTTCTATAATTTCTCTTATCTTATCAACACCATTATGTGATGCTGCATCAAGTTCTGTTACATCTATTGCAAGCCCCTTATCTATCTTCTCGCACATTGAACATTTATTACAAGGTTCTCCATCTTGAAGGTCTAAGCAGTTTAATGCCTTAGCCATAACTTTAGATGCAGTTGTTTTCCCTGTTCCTCTTGTCCCACAAAATAGATAAGCATGTGCTGCCTTATCATTTATAATCTGATTTTTTAAAGTTGTTGTTATATGTTCCTGACCTACCATCTCACTAAAAGTTGAAGGTCTCCATTCTCTATACAAAGCTTTATAAGCCAAAATTGCCACCTCACAAGTTATTTAAATAATAACCTCTTAAATTAATATACTATAATTTTATCAAATTTAAGTAACTCTTCATAGTCTTTCTAGAAGTTCATCACTATAATATAATTATAACTACACGAGAATATCTTAAACATACTATAATAAATAAATTTTTAGGAGGATTTTAATGTTTTCAATAATAGTTGCACATAGCAAAAATAATGTAATAGGAAAAGATAATAAACTTCTTTGGCACATCCCAAACGACCTTAAAAGATTTAAAGAACTAACAATGGGTAAATCTATGGTTATGGGAAGAAAAACCTTTGAGTCACTACCTGGGGTGCTTCCTGGTAGAAAACATATTGTTTTAACTAGAGATAAAAATTTTACACATGAAAATAAAAATGTTGAAGTAATAACTGACTTTGAATCATTTGTAGAGAAATATAAAAACTCTAATGAAGAGATTTTTGTAATTGGTGGTGGAGAAATATATAAAATGTTTTTACCATATGTAAAAAAACTTTATATCACAGAAGTAATGATGAATATTGATGGTGATACTAAATTTCCTAAAATAGATAAATCAGATTGGAATATTGATTTTGAAAGTGAAATATTAGAACATAAAGATATGAAATATTGTTATAAAGATTATTCTAGAAAATAATAAAGAGGCCACAAAGCCTCTTTTAAATCTCAATTTTGGTCCGACCCTTGGTCTTACCCTTCAAGCCTCTGCCCTCTGAGGGCTGTACCTCTAGTATCAAACTAATCATTCAACTCCAAAAGTAGCTATCTCACTCATTTTACACAACTTTTTTTCTTGGTCCTACCCTTAAATAAAATCTTCTTCATCTAAATCGATTGGGATATTTATCCCCACTTCTGCATATATAGCTTGGTAAACTTTCAACTTTTTCATTTCATTATCTGTCACTTTATCTAAACTTTCTTTGAAAGCCTTCATAGTTTCATTTGCAAATCTTAACCTTTGGAATTTATCCACATCGAAATCATTACTAACCTTACACTGTGTTAATAATTTTTTCTTTTTAGAATTAGATTCTTCAACTGAATAATACCCATTTCTTCTTATTTTTGGTAAAACTTCATCTCTTATCCAAAATCTAAAGGTTATACCTAATGGTTTTTCAGTATATTGTAAATAACCATATAACCCTTTCTCATAAAAAATTATTATTTTAGGTGCATATTTAAATTTTTCTCTTAATTCCACATCCATTAATCCTTTGAAAAGCTTCAAATCATCTCCAACTAAAATTTCATATTCATTATTTAAACTGCAAATAAACTGTTCTCTTTTTATGCAGTTCATTATTGTCTTAGAAGTATTTATATATCCTAACATTTCTGCAATATTATTTGCAGCCCAACAAGGTTTTCCATTCCATATAAAAGTACAAATTTCAGTATCATTAAAATGTTTTTTCAATTTCCCATTCATATTCTCACCACCTTTCTCGTGAAATTTTAACCTTTAAAGGTTCTGCCCTTTGAGGGCTCAACCTCTGTCTTAACCTCTCAAGCTCCAGCCCTTTGAGGGCTCAACCTTACTCTCACTCCCTCTCAGGTGCCTATTTAACTCACTTTAAGGTTCCACACTTTGAGTACTCAACCTTTCTCCTCTCCTCTCAAGGTTGAGCCCTCTGAAGGCTCAACCTTACTCTTATCCTTCTAATCCTAACTTTATAGTTTTATCTACTACTAAGTTATCCTAATTAAGTTGTTTGCTTTCTTCTTGCTCTAAATAATCTTCTATTAATTCAATTATTTGATTTTGCATTGTTCTATCAAGTTGTGCCATTTTCACTTTTAATGCTCTATGCAAATCATCTGGCATTCTTAACGTCATTGTTTTCATATAATTTATCCTCCTAAATTTAAAACATTCAATAATCTTAGTAATCTAAAATCATTGATTACTGTTTTTAGTATTTTCTAAAAATAAAAAAATATACACAAAATATTTTTTAGAATAAAAAAATACACCATCTTATTTCTAAGATGATGTATTTTGTATATATTATGCTACTTGTTTAATTTTTTTTGGCATTGCAAGTGCTGCGATAAATGCAAGACCTCCAATGATTGCAAGTGTTATAAACATTTTTTCAAATCCATTATTCATTACTGTTTGATATGTTGTTTCTATAGTTACTTTTATTTTATCAAGTTGTGCTGAGTAGCCTACTTGCATTTGCGCTGGCATTGCCCCTACAACATATTTTTTAATTACTGAGAATACTGTTGTTACATTAGCATTTTGGAAAGCACTCTCCATTGCTGATGTAGACTTAATTGACATACTACTTGCCATGCCTTGTGCATGAGGTAATACTGCCATTAAACTTCCTTGCATATTTGAACCAGCTTGTGCTATAAATCCAACTAATAAATTAGGAGATAAAGCAATTCCAAGTGATCTAATTAGAGATAATGTAGATTGTGCTGATGCAATTTCTTCTTTTGGCACTGAAGTTTGAACAAAGTAATTAAGTGGTGTACCCATAGTTAGACCTACTCCAAGACCCATAAATGCAAGCCCTATAACTAGTGCCACTGCACTTAGAGTTGATGTAACTGCAAATGCTAATATTAAAGTTCCAATAATTGTACAAGCAAAACCTGTTAATAAAACAATTTTAGCTGAGAACTTATCAACAAGTTTTCCACCTACTGGTGCTGCAAAACCTGAGAATAAAGCCATTAATGTTACAAAATATCCACCTGAACCAAGTTTTAATCTTAATACATTACTACAGAATTGAGGTAAGAATACTACTACCATAAGTCCTGCACCAACTAAGAATGCTATTATAAATACTAAAACCATACCTCTATTTTTAAAATATTTAAGATGTATGATTGGATCTTCTGCTCTACTTTCAATAAATATAAGTATTGGAAGTAATATTACTGCTAGTATTAAGAATGGGTATGATCTTACTGACTCAAAACTAGAAGCAAGATTAACAAAGTTTAAGCTTGTTATAAATGCCATAAGTGAAACTATAAATAATGATGAAACTATACTTCCTGCAAAGTCCATTTTCTTTAAAGGTTTCTCTACTTTTTCTATTTTCTTAGAAAGTAATACCGCTATAAGTACTATTACCACAGGGATATTTATAAAGAATAATATTCCCCATCTATCTGCTCCAAAAGCACCTAATATAAGTGAACCAAGTGATGGTCCTATAAGTGTTGCTATACCATTCATACCTCCAACCATTCCAAGAGCTGCGCCTCTTTTTTCTGGTGGAAATGCCCCCCCTATAAATGCAGTTGCTATTGGGACCATCCCACCTGCACCTATAGCTTCTATAACTCTAGCTACTAAAAGCATTTCAAAACCTCCGAAGAAGTTAGCTAGTCCACTAAATAATGAACCTATTCCAAAAAGTACTACGCTTACTGTAAACATACTTTTCAGTCCTTTTCTATCTGCAAGTTTACCTATTATAGGCATTGAAACCGCATAAATTAACGCATATAAAGTAATTATCCAAATACTCGCATCAGCTGATATATGAAGTGTATTCCCCATAACTGTACGAGCTGGTGATATGATTGCTGTGTCTAATGCTCCCATAAATATTCCTACTAAGAACATTATTACAAGAGCTTTTTTTGATTTATCCATCTCAAATTCCTCCTTAGTTTATTGTTTCTTTTCTCTCTCTTATATTTTAACTATAAACCCTTACGTTAGGTTAAGTGCAAGTAATATTTTATAAGAAATAAAAAAAGCAGCTATTTTACTAACTACTTTTGACATATAACCTTCATTATTAATTTAAA
Source organism: uncultured Clostridium sp. (assembly GCF_947039605.1). Classification (GTDB taxonomy): domain Bacteria; phylum Bacillota; class Clostridia; order Clostridiales; family Clostridiaceae; genus Sarcina. The sequence continues at coordinate 61,100 of NZ_CAMQZG010000005.1, read as the reverse complement.
ATGACGTATTTTTTTCTATTTTAATATCATATAAAGAAAAAAGCCTTTAGGTTAAACCTAAAGGCTGAAAATTCTTAATTATAAAAACCATGCACCTACTCTGACAATAATCCATATACGTTACTTAAGTAGTTAACTCAAGCCAGATTTGACCATGGCACATGAAAGAGACTGCTTATGGCTGCTTCCTTCCGGATCTGACCAGGTTCGCAGGCTTTCATTGCATGGGACCCAACTCTCAACATCACTTGCCTAAGGCAGACTATACAAAGTTAAAGCCTCGGTAGGTGTTCAATCTTGCTATAGCGGATTGCAAGTTACAGGGCACCGCTAACTCCCCATCTAGCACAGTTATGGCGGAGAAAGTGGGATTTGAACCCACGATAGAAATAGTCCTATACACGCGTTCCAGGCGTGCTCTTTCAACCGCTCAGACATCTCTCCATAAATAACCGTTCTAGAATTATTTTGCTCAAAAGCATAATAAATATTCCTAAAATTTATAATTAAGTTTTACTTTATTATTTTAACATATATAAATTAGTATTACAATATAACTTCAATAAATAATATTAATTCCTAAAGTTATAATTCTTCATCCTAAGAACTATCTTTTTCACAATATGACTTCAAAACATCATTTCAGGACAATTATGAACTTTTTCTTTTAATATTATGATATTATGAGTTTGTTGATATTTAAACATTTGATATTATAATTAGATTGTTGATATTTGTTCATTCAGCTTTACAAGATTGCAACTTGTAAACTTGAGCCTCTTATCATTAAATGAACGATTTCTTACTGCTATTAACAATCTAGATATAAATAAAATAAACTCTATTGCGAAACTACAAAATATACTTTAGCCTCTGGCGAATTTTTATTAATTCACAGTGGCTTTTTCCAATTTCACGGTGAATTTAAGGTATGAAAAATGACCCTATATTTCTTCTATAAGGTCATTTATAAATCTTTTTGATACTAGACAAACTTCGTTATTGTCCATAAGCACAGTTTTTTCTTTAATATTAATTTCTTTAACTTTAGATTTATTTATCAAATATGATTTATGACATCTAAAAAAATCAGTCCCAATAGATATTTCTAGAGATTTTAAGTTTCCCACAAACTCTAACTTCTCTTCTTTTTTATGCAGTATAATTCTATGTGGTTTTTCTGATGTTTCAAAGTAAAATATATCATCAATAGATATACTAAAAACAATATCGCCCTGCTTTACTTTAATCTTTTTCATTTCAACATTATCAAATCCAAGTTTCTTATCTGCTCTCTCTAAGCAAGATTCAACTCTTTCTTCTAAGTTTTTGACATCATTTTTTAAAATATAATCTAAAGCTTCTACTTTATAAATGTATGATAAGTATAATAGCTCTATATGTTGTGTTATGTATACAATGACTCCAAGTTCGTCATATTCTCTAAGCTTTGCCCCAAGCTGTATTCCATTGATATCAGTCTCAAAAAATACATTTAAAAAATATATCGCTGGCTCTTTTCTTTTTTTAACCATTTCTAATATATCATATGGATTTCCAGTAAGCTTAGTTATTTTCATATCAAGATTTTTTACAAATATAGTCTTCTCTACAATCTTTAAGAAGTCTTCTCGCTCCGTTTCAGATGTTATGCAAACAAAAATATCTAACATTGTATATCCTCCATATTTTTAAAAATGCTATATGAATTTACTAACTAAACTTCTTGTAAGTTTAACATTATTATCGCGTTAATCATTCTACCATATCATTTTTAGTATAACAAAATGCTTTCATTACAATATTTTATGTTCTTAATGCTTTTTTTTAATAATAAAAACAGGATTTTAGAGTAAAAACTCAAAAATCCTGTTTTTTTCCAATATTTATTATACATATTTATAATAAAATAAATATAAGTACTAGCGCAAATATTATCTGAGAAACACCAACTAAACCACCATAAATTATAGCTTTTGGTCCTTGTTCTAATAAATCTTTAAATTTAACACTTGCACCAATTGCTGCAAGGGCTATAATTTCTAATATATCTCCAATTTGATGAACTCCATTTCCTAACCACTTTGGTATAAATCCAAATGTATAAAGTAATGTTAATCCAAAAAATAAATATATAAACCAAGGAACTGATACTTTTGATTTTTTAATATTTTCTTCTTCATGTTTAAGCTCTTTTTTATCACTTCCTGAATTAACTTTAGCTAATACTAAAACTACTACTACAAGAAAAATAATTCTTATTATCTTAAAAATAGTTGCCATCTCTGAAACTGCAGGACTTATCATCTTTCCTGATGCTACAACCTGACCTACTGATTGAAGTATTCCACCTATCATAGCAGAACTCTTCATTACTTGATTACCATAAATTAAATATGTTATACCGGGCAATACAAACATTAATATTGTTCCAGTTAAATTTACTATTGCTACTGATATCCCCTTATCTTTTGGGTCTGCATCAATTACACCTTCTGTTGCTGCAATTGCTGATGAACCACACACTGCATTTCCTGCACACATTAAAAGTGTGAATTTCTTCCCAAATCCAAGTTTTTTCCCTATAAAGTATGTCACTATTATTGTTAATGTCATTTGAATAACAACAAAAAGCACACCTTTATATCCTATTGATATTATTTCATTTAAATTTAATATAACTCCTAAAAGACCTATTGCCCAAGCTAAAAGAACTTTTTCTGAAAATTTAACTCCCGCAGTAAATCTCTTTCCACCAATAATTGTATTACCACATATAACACCTAGAACTATTGCAAATGTTGATGCTCCAAGCTGTGGTACAAATTTTCCAAGTATTTTACTAACTATTGCAATTACAATACAAGCTAACAAACCTGGAATTATTCCTTTGTACTTTTTCATGTATTCACCTCTTTTGTTTTGTCAATTTATTATAATATTTTTTGTCTATATAGTAAAATATGAATATACTATAAACTCAATAGGCATATACTTATATGCCCTTAAAGTAAAAAAGCAAGTAGATTTTTTACAAATCGACTTGCTAAGAAATATTATCTATTCTTTTATTATTTTTAAAACATTAATTTTCACAAGTTGCTTTTCATTGTCATAAAAATTGGACATTTTACCTATTACCTTTATTTTATCTCCATTTTCTAAATCTATACCCTCTAAATTTTCTTTTTCACATAATATCCCTAGATACTCTGAATCAGCAATACAACAATTCATATTAAGCTGGGTTATTATAAAACTCTGTGGATATTTTTCATCCTTATAATATATCCCTTCAATCTCAACTTCTTTTCCTAAATATTTATTCGCATGTCCTGTCATTTCCTCTATCCCATTATGAAAATTCTCTGAAGTTATAACTATCTTCGCATTATCATCAAGTGCTGTATGTGTATGATTATGCTTTTCTCCATGTCCATGTTCAGAGTGATACAGTTTAACGCCTTTCATTGCAAGAGAAGTTTTTGGGATATCTATAACAGAAACAAGTATCAAAATCCCTATAAGTAAAATATATTGTACATACCCACATTTAACTCCTTCTCTTGATGGGACTGTAAATACCCTACTTATCTGAACAATTGTAAGTAAATATAAAATTACAAGCATTATTATTGTTGAAAGAATTCTCTCTCCATCTATAAGTAAAAACATCTTTCCTGTAAAAAGCATCACTGTTAAAACTAGAGATAATATTGCTAAAATACAAAACCAAATAAACTGATCTAAATTAAACCTCTTCATATACTACCCCCTAGAATATAAATGCTGTGCTGATAAACACAAGTGCAAAAATAACAAAAGTAAGTTTTATCACAAAACCTTTTTTAAATGATGACAATAACATACTTATGTTCTTTACATCTATCATAGGTCCAATTATAAGAAAACTCATAACCCCACCAAGTGAAAAACTTGATAAAAAGCTCTGTGCAACAAAAGCATCTGCTTCAGAACAAAGCGAAATAAGAAAACTTACAAGCATCATAATTATAATTCCCATAGTATGACTTAACCCAAGTGAACTTAAAAATTCTTCTGTTACGTTAAGTTGAAAAATTGCTGCAATACCAGATGCAACTATAAAATATTTAGCAATATCATAAAATTCCATACTCGCACTTTTCAAAAGCTTCAATACATTATTTTCATTACTATTTTTTATATCTTCACACCCACAATCACATCTAAATGTTGCTACCCCACTTTTTAATATGTCATCCCCAGCAGTCAATGGAATCATTATAAGTCCTGCTGTTATGGCAATTAAAATACCAATACCAACTCTTAAAATTACAACTTTTAAATTACCATCAAAAGCTATATAAGTTGATGCAATTACAAGCGGACTAACTATTGGTGCTGCAAGCATATAAGTCACAGCCACATTTACAGGCACTTTCTTTTGAATAAGACTTTTAGTTATTGGTACTGTAACGCATTCGCATACTGGTAAAAACACCCCTAAAACAGATGCAACTAAACTACCTAAAAAACTATTCTTTGGTATGAATTTTTTTATCAATTCCTCAGTTACGAATAACTGCATTATTGAAGAAAGAATTGCCCCTATTAATATAAAGGGCAAAGCTTCTAACAATATTGAGGAAAAGATTATCGAAAATTTCGATAAAACTTCTAACATCTTTTTCCCCCCTTAGCTAAGCATTAATAACCTTAGCTTTTATTATTTTTTTCTCTAAATCTAACTTGTCATAAGCAACTAATATATGTGCATGTGTATTTAAGTTTTTTACTATTCCTAAATTCTTCTCTAACACCTCTTCTGAAATTACATTAGATTTATTTAAAATAATCAAATCACTCCTTTCAATACAAGGCACAATTAAATGACTTAAATTTTTAATTAGCATATTAAATGTTAAAGAATCTAAAATACTTATAATTCCTGTAAGTTTAAAATAAGCTCTAAGCTTATTTGAATTAAACAAAGTAACTAAACTCGTTATATCTTCAACCCCATTACACTCAACTATCATTCTCTCTGGCTTATAAAACTTAATAAGTCTAATTAATCTTTCCTCATTAAGTTCACTACTTGATGAAAATTTTTTAACACTAACATTAAATTTCCTCTCTAAATCCTCATCAATCAGAACTTTACCATCCTCGCATTGAATCACAATTAACTCTTCTCTTCTTAAAGTTTTATTTAGAAAAATATTTATAAAACTGGTTTTACCAGAAGATAAAAATCCAGTAACTAAATCAACAGAACACTTTCTCATTATAGCTACCTCCTAGTTTTATTTATTTTTTAAAAATAAATTTTCTATTTCCTTCTTATTTAAATTACTTCCTATAACGCAAACTCTCCCTGTATAATCAGCAGAAAATCGCTTTATCTCAACCTCACCTGGAACATAATCAAACTGAACCCATTTACCAGTCTTTGTAGGTACTATACCTTTTGCTCTTAAAATCTTTCCAAATTGCCCTTCTTTTGAAAGATTATTTAGTAAACTTTTAAGTGTTGCCTCATCAAAAAGTTTAGAAGTTTCCACTCCCCAATTATCAAAAACATCATTTGCATTATGCACAATTCTAACAGTAGCTTTACCTTTTAAAGTAGCTTTCTTAAACTCGGTAACAAGCTTTTCTCTTGGCATCTCTCCAACTTCTATAATTCTTTTTGCAGAAATTTTATCCCAAGGTGTAGTTATTATATTTGCAGTCTTATTTAAAATCCTTATTTCCTCAGCTACTTTGAAAAGTTCTAACTCCGTAACATCTGCTGCTCTGCTTAATAAAATAACTCCTGCACTAACAATTTGATTTTTATAAAACTCCCCAAAATTTCTTAAATATGCCCAAAAATTATTAACATCAACAACTGTTGCTATCATATTTATCTTTGCATTAACTGTATTTGCTTCCTTTACAGATATAATAATCTCAGATAATTTTGCAACACCTGTTGGCTCTACAATAATTCTAGTTGGTTTATAATCTTTAACTATTTGTGCAATACTCTCCTTAAAATCACCTTTAATATTACAACAAATACACCCAGAGCTTATCTCTGTAACCTCTACCTTTTCACCACTTAAAAGGCTTCCATCAATAGCTACTTCACCATATTCATTTTCAATAATTGCTATCTTTTCTTTATATAACTCTTCTGCCAAAAGCTTCTTTATCAAAGTTGTTTTTCCCGCACCAAGAAACCCCGATATAATATCTATCTTCATACAATCTCTCCTCTAGCTTTTTCCTTATGATTATATTCCTATAACTATATTTTTATGACATTCTAAAACTTCACAGAACCTTATAGGCAAATAATCTCAATAATTTCAAATTTTTGAGATTATTTGCAGAGTTAATTACTTGTTTTTAATATTTACCTATATTTTTCAATAAATTTATATGCAATCTTCATAAACATTTATGAAAACGCTAAAAAATCTAATTTGAAATTATAAATATTTTAATATAGATTTATAAATGAGAATTATAATGGACATACTGTTTATTAAAATGAATGATAGAAATATCTTAATACATAAGAAAATTTTAGAGGAGTGTTATTTATGGCATCATCAAACCAAAAAGCTAGCCAAACTCGTTTGAAAAATGAAGAAATCATGAAAGAAAACATGAGAAAAAGTCATGACTAGAGGTGCTATCATGATATATGTTATAATAGCTGCTAGCGTAGGTAACTACTTACCTCATATTTTAGAAAATAAAAAATGGTTTTGCCTATTTATCTTATGATCATGATACTTACTGTTATTGTAGTTGAATTCATTAAAATATCCTTCAGAAAACTAGCTCTAAAAAGAGCTATTGCTCAAGGAAATTTAAAAAGAAGATAACTAAAAAAACCATTACTAAACTTACTCTTCAGTTTAGTAATGGTTTTTTAGTTTAGCATGTAATTATCATACTTATAGGATAAATTTTTCTTATAATCAAAACTAATAAAGGAAGGTACTTAAATGAATATTACTATAAATAAAAAAGCTATTTGTCTACGTCTTGCAATAGCTGCTACAATTTTTTACTTAATAATAACCCTTGCTTTAAATAAAATTACAACTCCATTTCTAACATCACTTATCTTTGATAGTGGTTTATACTTTGGTTTTTTCTATGTAGGAATGCTTCTTGTATTTAATCCTAATAAAATAAAAAAACAATTTCTAAAAGATTATCCAATAGAACTTTTAATAGAAGATTCTGAGGTTTCTTGCGTTAAAATTTTTAACAATGAAGATTCTATACAATTAGTAAAAAAAAGTTCTATGCAAATGCTATCAATTATATTAATAGGAACTATTGTAATACTAGTAGTAAGTGGGGCATATCGTTCTAACTTTCAACAAATAGTTAAAATGGCTATTCTCTTTGGTGCTTTAATTATCATTGCTGCTATAAACTATGCAAAAGCTCACTCAAAGGATATTACTAAACTTGGAAAAATAAATAAAAATGGCTTTTTAATATATTCATATAGTAAAACTGAATATATTCCCTGGGAAGCACTTAGTCAAATTAAAGAATTTCAAGTTGATGGGTCTTTTATATTTAGCTTTTATATAAATAAAAAATATTTAAATGTATCTAATCCATTAAAAATGCTAAAAATAAAAAATACAGAAGATTACGGTATAGGACTTCTTACATTCGCTACAACTGATCCGAATAAAGAATTTTTACTTAAAGATTTTTTGTATTTAAAAACTAAATAAAAGGTGGCCTTTATAAATGGAACGTTTCCTAGAAAAATCTGATAACTTTGTAGGCAAAATAACTGAACCAAAATCAAAAAAAACTATAATTCCACTTACTTCTATCATTACAGTAAGTGCTTTTATAGCCTTAACAGGACTATGTTTTTATAGATTCTTCCAAAAGACAGAAACTATAAAAACAAATAATAATATAATAATACACACAACTAAACTAGAAGATTAAAAAAAGAATTTATGAGAGATTTCTCATAAATTCTTTTCAATTTATATTTATTCTAACTATCTTAGTATACTTACCTTCTATTTTATTTAAAACATTATACATATGTGTTTCTGCCTTTTTCATATCCCCATCCTTATACTCTAACATATCAAGAATATTTTTTTTCATCCACTCATTTGCAAACTCTTTTTTAACCTCTAAATTTCTTGTATTTGCATTATAGCTAAAACTTATATCCTTCTTTATCATTTGATCAAAGTCTACTACTAATGAAAAAATAACTCTATTCCCCAAACCTTTATCTTCCTCAGCTAAAGATAGATAATAATATATCCAAACATACATTATTCCTTCTTCTACTTCGATACTTTTTATTCTTTTTCCAAGTGTTACCTTAAGACAATTCTTTAATTCCCCAAAAACAAACTCCTTATTCTCAAAGAAAATCCTCTTTAAGTCCCCAATACTTGTCTTTTTTTTCATCTTAATCAAACGCTCGTCCCCCTTTTAATTATTCCCCAATATTGCTTTTCTTTTCACCTACTAAAACTCTTGATATCCTTTTCTAAAACCGACAACATCTTCTGTATATCCTATTTTCTCATTTGAATATCCTCTTTTTTTAATCTCTCTATAATCATAAAATTCCCCTATATTTATAATTAAACTTGTTTAATTATAACATTTTTTGGAAAATAAAAGAACTGTATAATAAACACAGTCCTTAAAAAATCTTTAATTATTTGGTGTTGCAGTATATATTATTGCTTTCCCCATAGGACTTCCCCAAGCTGATATAGTAGCACCGGTTCCTCTTTGAACTCCTAATTGTAAGTTAGATTGTATAACTCCAGCATAAACAGCTTCAAGTCCACAACCTGTACTTATTATTACATTCCCTGTAAGTGCTGTAACAGCTGTTAAGCCACCAGCACTAGCAATTGTAAGTTGTAATTCATTTATTAAAACTCTACATCCTTGTAAATTAACAGCACAGTAAAAACCATACCAATTATAGTGGAAGTTATAACAGTAAGTATGTACAAATTGGTCACTCATAAAGTTAAAACCAAATCCCTTATAAGTATCTTGGAAAAATGCTTTATTTACAGCATCTTTATTTACTGACTCTGTTTTTACTGTTTTATTTCCCTCTACCTTAAAATTAATATTACCTTGTAAGATTTGAAGATTCATTCCCTCCATACCTTTTGTAATTTGATCCATTACTTGCTTTGGGTATAGCTCATAAGCTATTTTCTTTATAGAAAAAGTTCCGTTAGAATTCTGTACTAAATAATGTTTTTGAATTGACTTAATAACATTATTATAAGTTGTTTGTGTCTGACTTCCCCCAACAGTTTTTTTAATAATATTAAAATTATTATCAAAAACTTAAAAAATAACTATTTTTATTAAAAAAAGCAAAAAAAGAATGCCTTTATTTAGACATTCTTTCCTCTATTTTCTTTTCTTCTTTGTTCAAAAAAATTAGTTAATATCTCGCTGCATCTTTCATCATAACACCATTTAACATCATAAAAGGTATTAAGCCTATTATTTTGTGCAAGGTCTATTAAACTTCCACACGCACCGCTTGTTGGATCAAAAGTTCCTATATATACAGTTTCTATTCTAGCTTGTGCTATTGCACTTGCACACATAGGGCAAGGCTCTAATGTAACATACATCTGCGCCCTACTGAGTCTCCAATTCCCAATTTTTCTACTAGCTTCTCTAATAGCTAAAATTTCCGCATGAGCAGTAACATCTTTTAAAGTTTCCTTCATATTATATGCTTTAGCAATAATCTCACCTTCATGCACTATAATAGCTCCAACAGGAACCTCTCCAAGTTTTAATGCTCTTTTTGCTTCATCTAAAGCTAAATCCATATAATTCATAATGTTAATCTTCTTGTTCCTTTGGAATTACTTTTCCAACAAACACTCTAACCTTCTTAATTCTTTTTTTATCTATCTCTTCAACAACAAACTTAAGATTTTCGAATTCAATATGCTCTCCTGTCTCAGGTAATCTATCAAGTGTTCCTATTACAAACCCACCAACAGAATCAAATTCATCAGATTCAATAGAAACATCAACTATTTCACTTAAATCCTCTAATCTTGTACTACCATCTACAATATACTCATTTTCTTTAACTTCTACAATCTCTTCTTGATGTTCATCATACTCATCTTCTATTTCACCAACAATTTCCTCAATAAGGTCCTCAATTGTTACTATTCCAACTGTACCACCATACTCATCTAAAACTACAGATATATGATTTCTTGTTTTTTTCATTTCATTAAATAAATCTGTTATCTTTTTAAACTCAAACGTATAATGAGGTTTTCTCATGTGAGTTTTTATATCAAAGTTTTGCTTTTCTTCATCTGATAAAAGTATTAAATCTTTAGTATTAAAAATACCTACTATATCATCAATATTTTCATCATATATAGGAATTCTAGAAAATTGGTACTCTTTAATTCCCTCTAAAAGCTCCACATAACTTACCTTAGTATCCTCTGCTATAATATCAACTCTTTGAACCATAATATCTTTAACTTGTGAATCACCAAATTCAAAAACGTTGAAAATCATTTCCTTTTCATCTTCCTCAAGAACACCTTCCTCATTACCAACATCAACAAGAGTTTTTAACTCTTCTTCTGTGATAAATGGTTGAGCCTTATCAGGGTCACCACCAAGTATTCTTATAAATAAAGATGATATTTTAGTAAATACCCAAACAAATGGTTTAAGTACAAATACTATTACTGCTATTGGCTTAGACACTTTTATACTAACAGTCTCTGCATTTTGTTGTGCAAGAGATTTTGGTGTAATCTCACCAAATATTAATATTAGAATAGTCATTACTCCAATTGCTATAGCAACTCCAGTATCTTTAAAACTAGTATTTTCAAACAATGTAGTAGCTAAGACAGTTGCTAAAGATGAAGCTCCTATATTAACTATATTATTTCCTATTAAAATAGCTCCTAAAAGCTCTTTTGGCGAATCTATTAATTTTTCAACTAACTTCGCTCCTTTTACATTTCCCTCAACCATATGTCTAATCTTAATCTTATTAACAGATGTAAGAGCAGTTTCTGATGATGAGAAGAATCCTGATAAACCTATCAGAACTACAAGAACCACGATTTGCATAATCACGGACGGTTCCAACAATACCACACTCCTATTTTTTTTAAAAATTATTATAATATACTATTATATCATAATACTATATAAATTCTTTTGTGATTATAAATTTTTGGTAAATTTATCTTTATCACAATTTTACTTTAATAATATTTCATAGAATATTACTATACATATAAATTATTATAAACAAAAAGCCTAATATTAATTAATATTAGGCTTTTAAGCACCCCTAATAGGAATCGAACCTATATTTATCCCTTAGGAGGGGATTGTTCTGTCCATTAAACTATAGAGGCTTATCACTTTATATACTTATACTTTAATTCTATATATTATGCTAATCGATGTCAACAAAGTAATAAACCATATTTTTTTAAAAAAGTTGTTTGAAGTACCTTTTTAAGATATTATAATAGTTGTTTTACTTTTAATAAGGAGATACTAAATGTTTAAAATATATAACAGAGAAACTAAATGCTACGAAGTTGAACAAGTTGCAGGACTTAACTATATAAATTGGTCTTACAGTTCACCTGTTGGTAAAGGAGTCCTTGAATTATTTATAAAGAAAAAAATGTTTTCTAAAATTTATGGACTTTATTGTAGTAGCAAATTTAGCAAAAAGAAAATTCCAAAGTTTATAGATAAATTTGATATAGATACTGATTTTCTTGAAAAAGATATATCTGAATTTAAAAACTTTAATGATTTCTTCGCTAGGAAATTACTTGATGAAGCAAGACCAATAACTTCAGATACAGATAATCTTATATCTCCTGGTGATGGAAGACTGCTTGGATATGAAAATATTAATATGGATAATATTGTTCAAGTAAAAGGATTCACATACTCACTAAGAGAGCTTATAAGCAACGACTTAGTAGCGAAAGAATTTGAAGGTGGAACTTGTCTTATTCTAAGACTTTGCCCAACAGATTATCATAGATTCCATTTTATCGATGATGGTGTTTGTGGTTCTAGTCAAAAAATTAAAGGGGCTTATTACTCCGTTAATCCAATAGCCTTAGAGAAAGTACCTAATTTATTTTGTAAAAATAAAAGAGAATGGTCTATCTTCAAAAGCAAAAATTTTGGAAATGTAATAACTATGGAAGTTGGAGCAACTTGTGTTGGTACAATTATTCAAAGTTACAGAGCTGATACGCCAGTTAAAAAAGGAGATGAAAAAGGCTTCTTTAAATTCGGTGGTTCAACTACAATTTTATTCTTCAAAAAAAATATAATTAAAATTGATAATGATATCGTTAGAGAAACAGAAAAAGGATTTGAATCACTTGTTACTATGGGTGAAACAATCGGTAAAAAATACAAATAAAAAGCACTAAAATTATTAACTTACAATGCTTTTAAGATGTCGAAAAACTACAATGTCAGTGTCCTAAAAAGAGAAACTAGTTTTAACTAGTTTCTCTTTTTTCATTTATAATTGCAGTAATTTCTCTTTTAAAATTATTAATATTCCCATCAAATACTACAAGTTCTATATTCATTTCCTTAGCTCTTTGACCTACTGTACTCTTCATAGGTTCTTTAGTTGCAACAAGTATCTTTATAACATTATCTCCGCCTATTTGAGTTGCATACACATTAAGTTCATTTAGCGTAACTTCATCATATTTTTTAGAATCTTTACATGATATACAAATCATCACAGAATCCTTTATTGCTACAACATCTAACTCATTTCTAACCTTTGCCTTATCATTATTCCAAAGAAACATAAGTCCACTTTTAACATCATCTATTTCTTTTATATTTTCTACTATATTTTGAGTTAGTATTTCAAGCCATGTTCCACTTTTAAACAAGAATGTCTTTATAAAATCATTTGAAAATACAATATCATAATAACTACCAGTATCAACCAAACTTATTTGATTGTTTCTTGCTAAAAACTCTAATCTTTCTCTTAAAAAAGGCATAATTTCAATTGGAATTTTCTCTTTATCCACTTTCAAAAAATCTGGATTACTCTCATCTCTTAAAAACATACTAACATCTTGCAATAACATTTTTAAAATATCCCAAACCTCTAAATTTTGGCTAATCCATGTTGTAAATTCAAATATAGCCTCATCATTATATGCCTTTGTAGAATCTACTATTATAGAACCACCTATACTTTTAATAATATCTTCTATATCTAAATCAACAAAACTATCTTGCTCTAATATAATTTCTTTTGGATCTAATGTAATTAAAACCTCGTTCTTAATATCTACATACCTGCAATCCACACCATATTTCACACAAAAACTATATACCATCAAAGTAACTAATTTCTTACCTGAAGTAAGATTACATACACCTTCTAGTCCTCGATATGATGTTATTACATCCTCTATACTACTTGGATTATTTAAGTCTAATTTTTGATAATCAAACTTACAAACTGGGAACTTTTCTTTATAATATTCTTTTAGCTTTTCTAATTGAACCTCTTCTTGTGAATTCATATAAAAAAACAAAATATTTTTAGGCTTATACTTTTCAGTCAAAAGTATACTTGCTTCATTGTGAGAATCAAAAATGTTTATAAGTAAATCAAATTCCATGCTAATCACCCTTATAAGTTTATTTACTATTAGCTTCCTACTTATTGAAAAGAAATATTCAAAAAAAATAAGAACCTCACAAGGTCCGTTGGAGGAACATCTCTTGTGAGGCTCTTTTAGATATCTATTTTATAAATTCTTTAATGGGATACTTAAGTAATTTATTCGGACAATTTGTAACTCTAGTTTCTATCTTTAACTTTGAAATTTTATAGTAGCTATAATTTCTATATTTTTATAATATCATAATCAATAACTATTATCTAATAATATACTTTATTGATAATATTGAATTTAATTGCTATTTTCATATTTTTAATATAATAAAACCCAATTTATTATTAATAATCTTGAAATATATATTTTATTTTTATTAATTTATTTTTTCAATAGCATCTACTAAACTAAAGAGCGCATCAAAATTGATGCGCTCTTTTTAAAATTTAAAATTCTCAGGTATTTTTTTCATGATATTTTTGAACCAGAAAGTAAAATCTTGCGGCCTCTTATTGATCCAACTAAGTAAATCTTCATACGAAATCCATTGTGTATCACAAACTTCTTCTTTATTAAAGTTTGTAATTTTTTCATTATATATACCTGTAAAAACATGGTCTATTTCATTCTCATATAATTCATTACTAAATTTACATTTATAATGAAATACAAATCTTTCTATAAGGTTTGGGGGAACTATTCCAAGTTCTTCTGTGATTCTTCTATACGCTGCTTCTTTTATTGTTTCACCATCTCTTTGGTGACTACAACAGGCATTAGTCCATTCTCCTGGTGAATGATATTTTTCTAATGCTCTTCTTTGTATTAACATTTTATTTTTATCATTAAATATTAATACTGAAAAAGCTCTATGTAAAACGCCCTCTTCATGGACTTTCATTTTTTCACTATATCCAATTATTTTATCATCTATATCTACAATTGCTATTTCTTCCATAAATTATACCATCCTTAAAAGTTTATATTACTTATTTAATATTATAACTTATAATGCCCTAATCAAGGATAAAATAAAATACCATACTGCCCTTCATAACTTATTTAAATATAAAAAAAGACAAGATTTTAATTATCTTATCTTAATTTTCTAGTTTTTAATTATTTTTTTCTAGGAATTCTTTTCTTGCAGCAAAAAGAATTGATAGTTCTTCTAAGTCTTCAATTGTAGCCTGTCCTCTTATAAAACTTCTAGCAGATGATCTATTTCTTAGATATCTAGCTCTTTCTCTATTCTTTTGTTGCCATCTTTTATTTGCTTCTGTTTGTGGATTCTTTTTTTCAGTCATACCTTTGACCCTCCTATGATGAAAATTAAAAAATCTTCTAATATACTTGTGCTTAATCGTTCTTTATAACTTATAAACATTGGATATCAAAACAATAAAAGATTCACACACACCTTATATTGTCTAAAAAAAACTACTCTATCTTGTTTTTTGATTCGTATATTCTCCTAAAAACAAATAATTAAAAAATATTAGTTTTCATCATAATTTTACCAAATCTAACCAATATTTTGTTCTTTTTTTTCCTAAAAGGTTACTATAGAGTCTTATACGGATAGTATTTATAATAGTAGCATTTAAAGCATCTCTTTAGCCTTTTTTACATAAAAAAAACACTAAACTCATTATAAGTTTAGTGTTTCTATTAATTTGGTGCATCAGAGAGGATTCGAACCTCCGACCAATCGGTTCGTAGCCGAGTACTCTATCCAACTGAGCTACTAATGCATATTACGTTAAGATTCTATCATAATTATAAAAATAAAGCAAGATAAAGAATAAAAGAGCTTTTTTTATGATTATTATCCCAATTTCAAATTATCTTCTTGTAATATTCTCTAATATTATTTAATATAAACTTCTAATGTATTATTTAGTTCGTAACATTTAATATAAGTATTATTCGCTAATTAAATTTAAAGAATACAATTTTTTTAACAATAAGGATGGATTTTTTTATGAAAAATTTCACTATTTTTACAGACTCGAGCGCCGATTTAAATACAGATTTAAATTTAGCTCTTTTAAATGATTTAAACGTTAAAGTCTTAGGGCTTTGCTGTAATTTTAAAGATAAAGAATATATTGAAGAAGGTAATTTCGGATTAGATTATTCAGATTTTTATGCTTCTTTAAGAACTGAAAAGACATTATCTACAACATCACAAGTAAATGCATTTAGATTTGAAAATGCATTTGAAGAAGAAATTGAGAAAGGTAATGATATTTTATACATAGCTTTTTCATCTGCTTTAAGCGGTACTTATAATTCTTCAGTTCTTGCAAAAACTGAATTATTAGAAAGATACCCTGATGCTAGAATTGAAATTGTAGATGCTAAATGTGCCTCAACTGGTACAGGCATACTTACACTTATGGCTTCTGACCTAAAAAAGGCTGGAAAATCTATTGATGAAATAAAAGATGAACTTTTAAAAATTGCTCCAAATCTATTCCACATACTTTCTGTAAGCAGTTTAGATCACTTAAAAAGAGGTGGTAGAATTTCTGCTACAACTGCTTTTGTTGGAGGATTATTAAATGTTAAACCAATTATATATGTAAACGACGCGGGAGAGCTTGTAACATTTACAAAAGTAAAAGGTAAAAAGAAATTATTAAAAACTTTAGCTGCCTATATAGAGACAAATGTGATAGATTCTAAAAATCAAACTCTTTATATAAGTCATGCAGGTTGTTTAGATGATGCTCTTGCACTTAGAGATTTAGTTTTAGAAACAACTGAATTTAGAGATGTTGTATTTAATAATATTGGGCTAGTTATAGGTTCTCATACAGGACCTGATGCACTTGCTATCTTCTTTATTGGACATGGTAGAGAGCTTAAATAATTTTTTGCATAAAAAACACATTTATATCACATACTTATAAATGTATTTATTTGCTGAAAATTAATATAAATACTACACGGCTATATTAAAATACTTCTTGAGTAAAAAGAATTTTAATAAGCTATCCTTTTATTTATCTTTAAAGGCTAAGCGCTTTGCGCTTAGCCTTTTTTTATTTATTGAATTTTAAATTCTGCCTTGCTACCTCTATTATCTTCTCTTACTCTAACTTCAAGAGTTGCTTCTATTCTTTCTTTTAATTCTTGAACATGTGAGATAACCCCAACAAGTCTTCCTCCACTTTGAAGGTCTAACAAACATTGTATAGCACTATCAAGAGAATCAGGGTCTAATGTTCCAAACCCTTCATCTATAAACATTGTTTCTATTGATATGCCACCGGCATAGCTTTGTATAACATCAGCAAGCCCTAACGCAATCGCAAGTGCTGCCTTGAAACTTTCCCCACCTGAAAGTGAATTAATCCCTCTAGCAAAGCCTGTGTTATTATCAAGCACATTAAGTTCTAATCCTTTTTTACCATTGCCTTTAACTTCTTCTGTTCTTTTAAGTTCAAATCTCCCATTAGTCATTTTCCCAAGTCTTTGATTTGCAACAATTATAATCTCATCAAAATATGATGTAAGTATATAACTTTCAAATGTAATTTTCTTTTCATTTCCACCTTCACCTCTAGCAATTTTAGAAAGGTGTTCTACATCTTTATATACTTTTTCTTTATCTCTAATTTTATCAGTTGCTTTTTCTATATCTAAAATACTTTCTTTGTTATGATTTGCCCTATTTAAAAGTATATTAGTTTTTACTTGAATCTCTTTCTCTAGATTTTCAAATTCTACTATTTTATTCTTCTCTACAATTAACAACTCATCTACCTCTGATACATTTTTTATCTCTAACTTTTCATATTCATTTTTAGAATTATTAAAAGAACCTTTAAGTTCACTAATTTCTTTATCATAATTTTGTATTTTAACATCAATTAAATCTAGATTACTTATATTAGAAAAACTTTTATATTCCTCTAAAGTAAATCCTTCTTCTTCTAATAATTTTTCAAACTTATCTTTTAAACTATCTAACTCTATATTATTTGTATTTAGACTTTGAGTATTTATTTCTATAGCTTTTGCACTTGCTGAATATTTTTGTGATAGGTCTGAATACTCTTTTTCTGCAATCTCACAAGCATATAAAATTTCTTTTATCTTTTTATCTAAACTACTTTTTTTCTCTATAATTTTATCTAAGCTTCTTATCTCCTCTGGTATTTCAACTTCTATAACTTTAACTTGTTCTTTTGATAAAATAACTAAATTATTGTACTTTTCATACTTAGGTTTTAAATTATTAAGCGATACCATTATATCTTCTAAACTTTGATTAACTTTTATAAGTTCCTCTTTTTTTATCTCACATAAATCTGTTTTTGCTTTAAGTTCCTGATATTCTTTTAAAAGCTCACTTCTTTGAGTATTTAGTTTAACACCCATAAATGTTGTTCTTTCTCTTTTCTGTGTCTCCACAAGTTCTAAGAAATCCTCACCAAGTACATCTAATAATTCTGTGGCTAAACATATGATTAAATTTTTATAATCACTATCTATTTTTGTATTCTTAGTTGTTAACTCATTTAAAGATTTTTCTCTCTTTATATTAGCTTCTTCAAACTTAGTTTTTAAACCTTTAAGCTCACGCTCACTTGGAACCTCACTTGGCTTGATAGCTTTAAATGGATGTTCTTTAGAACCACATACAGGACACATTTCACCCTTTACAAGAGTTTCAGCTAATATCCCTGCCTGTGCTTTTCTAAATAATTCTTCTGACATTTCATATAATTCTTTAGCACTCTTATAGATACTTTCTATATTATCAAACTCTACTTTCTTTTCATCAAACTCCATCTGTTGATACCTAATATTCTCAAAATTATTTGATAACACTTTTATCTGCTCTATCTGAGTTTTTTTATTTATTCCTGTATTCTTTACTTCTTCTCTTCTTTGAGTCAATTCTACCCAAGTTGCTACATATTTTTCACACTCAACTTTTGATTTTCCTTCTGCCTCCTGCGAACTTTCTAACCTTTTAATTTGTGCATCTACTAGCTGAAAATCTCGCTCTGCTTTTATAAGTTCATCTTTTTTTGTATCATATTTAGTTACCCTTAACTCTTGTTTTCCTAAAATATCTAACTCTAAAGTTAATTCTTGTTTCTCAACTTCTCTAAGTTTCACCTTATCTAATTTAACTTTTGCATCTTCAACTTTTTTAATAAGTATTTCTTTTTCACTTTCTGATTCTTTTAATGTCTTTTCTGAATCTATAACTCTTTTACTCGCTAAATTATAATTATCTTCTATAGCTTTAACGCTTAATGCTTTTCTACCATTTTCAAGTTTAACTCTCCACTGTGAAACAGTTTCACTAAGTAGACTCTTCTCCTCAAAAATACTTTTACTATCTTCATACGATTTTATTACAGTCTTATTATTATTTAAACTTCTTTCAATCTCCTCTGACTTTTTAATAATAACTTTATTTTCCTCATACTCTTTTTTCAAAACAATAGCTTTTTCTAAATCTGAATCTACAAACTCTTTAGTAAGCTCTAAAACTAAATCTATATCAATTTCTAAGTCTAATATCTTTGACTCTAAAACCGAACCTTCTTCTGCTTTTATTTTTTTAACAAATACATTTCTACTATTAAGTTCCATCTTCAGCTCTGAGCCTAAACCTTTAGCTCTATCAGTAAGCTTTGTTTGAACCTTATTAAACTGCTCTGTTCCAAATATCCTTCTAAAGATAATCTCTCTTTCCCCAGAACTCGCTTTTAAGAACTTTATAAACTCCCCTTGTGGAAGCATTACTATTTGCTTAAACTGCTCACTTGTAACCCCTAGAATATCTACAATGCTATTTGTAACTGATGCTATCCCTGTAATTGGTCTTTCAATATTGGGCATATAAAAAGTTGCTTCAGCATCAACACTCCTAAGCCCTTCACCTCTTTTTTTATTAAGTCTTTGAGTTGGTTTCCTTATAACTTTATAAACCTCCCCCCTAAGTTCAAATTCTAACTCTACATAAGTTTCCATAGCACCATCTGCATAATCACTTCTTAAAGATTCTATCCCTCTAAAATCTCCTGATGGTTTTCCAAAAAGCGCATAACTTATAGCATCAAAAACTGTTGTCTTTCCAGCACCTGTTTTACCTGTTATAAGAAACATATTCCTACCATTAAGTTCTGTAAAATCTATTACTTGTTCTCCTGCATAATTTGCAAAAGCCTGCATTGTTAATTTAAGTGGTTTCATTATCTCTTCCCCTCCACTTCTTCTATAATTTCATTTATAATCTCAAATCTTTCATCAGAAAGTTCTGCCTTAGTTACATTTTCATAGAAATCTTTAAATAACTCTGACTTACTTTTTTTCATTTCTTCAATTTTAAGTTCTATATCTTTCCCATCTAAAGTCTTATGATAATCTCTTATAAGACTCAAAGGATTTTTATATACACTTTTAAGTTTTGCCATAGGCTCATATAACTCACCATCATCAGTTAAAACAAAATGAATATAATCATCTACCTTTTGAGTTTTTACAAAATCCTTCTCTATAAGATCTGCAAGGTCTCCCTTTAAAACTCTAATATCCCTAAGTGGTTTGACTTCCTCTAACTTAACAGTTACCCCATCATTAGTTATCTCAACAATACTAATACTATTATTATGATTTTTCTCTGATACAGAATATTTAAGTGGTGAACCAGAATACCTCATAGTTTCAACATCTTTACTAACCTTCTTTGGTTCATGCAAATGCCCTAATGCTACATAATCAAATCCTTCAAAAATCTTGCCTGAAATAAACTCAGTTCCCCCCATAGTTAATGGTCTTTCTGAATCTGACTCTATAATATCTATATCACTTATAATTTCTTTTCTTGATTTACTTTTATCAAAATTAGTACTTGTCACATATGCATGTGTAACTATAACTGCTTTTCTACTTCTATCTCTATTCTCATTTATCTTATCTATAGCTTTTTGCATCCCATCTTCATGACATCTTATACTCTCATCATCAAAAACCTTTCTTGCAACAGCTGGATCAAAATAAGGCACTAAATAAAAGTCTGTATCTTTTATAGTTACTAATTGAATTTTATCTTTTAAAATCCCAGCCATATAATAACCACTATTTTTCATAATACTACTTCCATAAGAAAGCCTTTCACCACCATCATGATTTCCTGCAATAGCTAAAATGGGGATTTCAAGTTCATTAACTATTTTATCTACATATTTATCTAAAAGTTCAACTGCAATTGCTGGTGGAACACTTCTATCATATACATCTCCTGCAATAACTAAAGCATCTGCTTTCTCTCTTTTTAAAACCTCCATTAAATCATCAAGAAACTTCTCTTGATTTTCCAACATAGAATACTCATTAACTATCTTTCCAATATGCCAATCTGCTGAATGAACAAACTTCACACCAATCACCTCTATCTCAAAATTTACTTAACATAATTATACATTAACCAAATTGGAAATGTTACGGGAATTATTTATAAATTTATCTATATTTATAAAATTAATTACAATAATTAAAACTACTATAAATTCTAATCACAAATTTTGCTATCTTTCATTTTTAGCATAAGCTAATTTTAATTTATATATATCTTTCAATTTTTTCTCTAAATTGCTTTATCAATATACCTATCATATATTAAAAACATATCTTACTTAAGACTAGGAGGGATTCTTATGCTTTTAATATCAGCATTCATCTTTAGCTTATCCTCTAATATAGATAATCTAGTTATAGGAATATCCTATGGAATAAAAAATGAAAAAATTTCTATGATTTCAAATATAATAATAGCAATTATAACTACCCTTGGAACTTATATATCAATGGAATTTGGTAAGTTTATCTGTAGGTTTATAAGCAATGATATTTCTAATCTATTTGGTGCAATAACACTACTTTTAATGGGTGCTTATTTTGTATCACAAAGCATCATTGAAAAAGAAAGAGATAAAAAAGTTAAAAGTAAAAAAGTAACTAAAATGAATATGAAAGATACAATTCTACTCTCTCTTGCACTAGCATCAAATAATCTTGGAGTTGGAGTTGCTGCTAGCATCACTGGTCTTGGAGTAAAATGGGTTGTCATATTTACTTTTATAACAAGCATTTTAACTATATCTATTGGTCAAAATCTTGGTGACCATGTTATTGGTAAATTTATAGGTGAATATGACTCTTTAATTTCAGGAATACTACTTGTAATCCTTGGTTTTATAGAAATTTTTTAAGCGTCAAATCTTTGATGCTTTTTTTATTAATTCTTAATTACAATTCTGTAAAATCAACCTTAAAACGGGTGTTTTAAACCTTTTCATTTCTTTGATTTTTTTCATCTATATACCAAATCATACGGCTCTTGAATAAAAAGTTGTACATCTTCCTTTATCCTATTAAATCTATTCTTTTTTTATTATCTAATCTACTAAACTTATATATTTTCATTTTTGTAATACAAATATTTACTTGTTACTATAAAAATATAAATATAGTTCAGATAAATTAAAATAATAGGAGGAATTTAAAATGCTAAATAAAAAATTAATTGTTGGACTTGCCGTTATTGCAGGCGTTTCTGCTTCACAATATAAAATACATGAACATAGCGCCCACAAAGATTTTGTATCACTCTACTCACAGCACGAAACTAATAATCACACTACAAACTTAAAAGCTATAAATTCAATTGGGACTACTACTATAAAATCCCCTATTGGACTTTGGCAACTTACAGCACCTGCAATGACTGGAAGTAAAATTACTGTTATCCCAAACAATACTAAAGTTACAGTTCTTGGAGAAAGCAATGGTTGGTATAAAGTTATTTATAATGGAATTACAGGTTGGTCTTATGCTGAATATACAACAGGGTTACATCACTCTAATATTTCAACAGAACCAACTACAAAAACTAACCAAGCTAACTTAAAAGCAAAAGTTACTTCACCTGTTGGACTTTGGCTAATTAAATCACCATCTATGCAAGGTAATAAAATAGAAATAATGCCTAACGATAGTGAATTAACAGTTTTAGGTCATAATGGTAATTGGACAAAAGTTAATTACAATGGACAAACAGGTTACTGTTATACAGCTTACACAGAAGCTATTAATAGTCCTATCAAAACTCCTGTAAAAGAAATTAATCATACAAAAATGGTTAATCACAAAAAAGAAGTTAAACATATAAAAGAAACTAAAGTTACAAAAACTTCTGCTCAAACTAAGTTACATGGTGAAGTAGGTTCACAATATGGTCTTTGGCTACTTGAAGCTCCATCAATGGAAGGTCATAAAATTCAACTTATGCCAGATGGAGGCCAATTCACAATCCTTGGTTATAGTGGAAACTGGACAAAAGTTGATTATAACGGGAATATTGGATACTGCTATACAGAATACACAAGCAATATAAGTTCAACAAAGCTTGGTTCAAAAATAATCGGACAAACAACTATCACATCTCCTGTAGGACTTTGGCAGCTTGAAGCTCCCTCATTTGCTGGAGAACAACTTGAGATAATACCTTACCAAACTAAACTTAATGTTTATGGCGAGCATAATGGTTGGTATCAAGTAGAATATAAAGGTGTTATAGGTTGGTCTTATTCTAAATATACATCTAGGCTTAATAGTTCAAATAAAGTAGCTACTAAGACTACCAATTCTGTAACTAAAATAGTTACTCATAAAGATGTGGATTATAAAAATGCTAAAAATGGAACTTATGGAACTGTAAATTCTTCAATCGGACTCTGGATGTTAAACTCACCTTCAATGCAAGGTAATAAAATAAAGGTTATTCCTGCAAATGCAAACCTTAAAATTTTAGGACATTCAGGTGATTGGACAAAAGTTGATTACAACGGAAATATAGGATATTCATATTCTAAATATATTACACAAAACGCATCTTCAAATACTACTAATTCTCTTAAAAATGTGAGAGTTCAACCAATGGTAGGTCTTTGGATGCTACAAGCACCAAATCTTAAAGGTGGTCATATCACAGTTATACCTTATCGCACAGAATTATCAGTAAGAGCAGTGCGTAATGGTTGGTATGAAGTTTCTTTTGGAAATAATATCGGTTGGGTTGATGGTACTTATACAAATGCACTTTAAAACTATCAAAATATTTTATTCACAAATAAAAATAGCCTTCTAAGAAAATTTCTTAGAAGGCTATTTTTAGCTATTCTTAATATCTGAAACTATTTTTCCATCTCCAACAGTAATTACTCTATCAGCTTTATCTGCTATCTTCTGATCATGAGTTATAACTACAAATGTTGTATTATACTTTTTATTAATATCTCTAAGTAACGCGTAAATATCATCAGTTGTTTTAGAATCAAGATTACCTGTAGGTTCATCAGCTAAAACCATTTTAGGGTTATTGATAAGTGCCCTTGCAATAGCTCCTCTTTGTTGCTGACCACCTGATAAATCAGTTGCCTTATTATTCTTAACCTTTGATAAATTAACTAACTCTAATAATTCTTCAGCTCTTTGCTTTATCTCTTTAGTTACTTTTTGACCAGATAACATATAAGGCATTAAAACATTTTCCATTACTGTAAACTCTGGTAGAAGATAGTGAAACTGGAATATAAATCCCAAATCTCTATTTCTAACTTTTGAAAGTTCATTCTTTTTCATTTTATCTGTTCTTTGCCCATTTATATAAATCTCTCCACTTGTTGCAGAATCAAGTGTTCCAAGAATATTAAGCATTGTACTCTTACCACTACCACTCTGTCCTATTATAGATACAAACTCACCTTCTTTAACATCTAGGTTTATATCAAAAAGAACCTGTGTCTTAACTTTATCACCATATATTTTATTTATATTTTTTAATTGTAAAACATTCATTTTCATACCTCCTAGTTATCTCTGATTATTTCCATAGGGTCAAGTTTTAATGATTTAGTTGCTGCAAATACTGCTGCTATTGTAGCTGCTATAAATGCAATTATCATACTCACTATTATAAATGTAGGATCTAAAACTCCTGGTATAATAGGTTGTCCATTTGGTGTTTTTACAAAGTTAGCAAATATCTCAAATACTCCAACTCCAAGACCTCCACCAACTAACGCACCAATAACTCCAAGTATAGAACCTTGATATATAAAGATTTTAGCTGCATCACTATTTTTAATTCCCATAGCTTTTAAAATACCGATTTGCTTTGATTTTTGTAATACTGAGATTGCAAGAACTGATGCTATACTCATAACTACTGAAATCATTATAAATACCTGAATTGTTAGTGATGATGAATTCTGACCACTTAAAGCACCTAAAAGACTAGCATTCTCTGCTTTCCAGTTAGTAACCTTTAAATCTTTGTTTAAGTTCTTTGAAATTCCATCAGCTATTACATTAGCATTAAATATTTCACTACTAGAAAGTTTCATTTCTATTGAATTTACTTTATTCTTTTCATTAAACATGCTTTGTGCATAATTTAAGTCTGTAACCACCCAAGTATCATTAAGTTGTCCAACATTTAAATTAAGAACTCCACTTATTTTCACTTTTTTAGTTCCCTGTGATGTTTGAAGTGTCATGCTATCTCCAACTTTTAAGTTAAACTTCTTAGCAATTCCTTCTCCTATCATAACTTCATCTTTATTATTTGGAAGTGCTCCCTTTGTAATATCCTTTTTAATGTTATAGATATTGTGACCTTCTCCAAAATTCATTCCTCTAACAAGAACTGAAGCATTAATCTTATCTATATTTATAAGTGCTGGATTATCTAAAACCCCACTAATTTGTGTAACCTTGTTTGGATACTCTTTTTGTATGTTATTTATTATTGCATCATAATTATCAAATGTATTAGATGAACTCTTTGCATTTACTACTGAAACTTGTGCACTATTTCCAACAGTTGTTTGAATCATATTAGTATTAACATTCTTAATTAATAATCCTAAAAAGATTTGAACTGTAACCCCAAGGGCAATCCCAAGTGCTATTAAAGTTGTCTGTATTTTATTTGACTTCAAGAACCTTGAAGCTATTTTTAAACTTATTCCCATAATGTAAAATCTCCTTTTCAAATATATATGTAAATTTATTAATTTCTTTTTTCAATTTCCCTTTCCACTATTTGAAGTATAAAGCCTGACCTTAGGTCAGGTGCAAGGACTTTTTTTCACATTTTTCTATCCCCTCCATCTCCAACCCCTTTTAAAGTTAGTGACAATGCCACTCTACACACTTTAAAAACATTTAGCACACTAACTATTTCAAAGCAAAATAAAAAGCCTTTAAGATGAAATCACCTTAAAAGCTTTCTAATTAATATTCTAATGTCTTATTATATTTCTTATCAAATACTACATATAACATTATTCCACATAGGATAAATACTATTGCAAATCCAAAGAATAACATGTGATATCCTCTTGCTGTGTTAAACAATGTTTTAGCACCAAAGAATCCTATTATTATTGAAATGACTGCATTTATTCCTGTTATTATAGCTAGGAATACTGGTCTATTCTCCTTTTTAACTAAAAGAAGTTGTAGTGAATCTTGCACTGGATGAACTGCATGAGTAAATCCATATCTTAAGAATATTGCTGCTCCCATAACCATTGCTGTTGCTGGAAGGAATATATTCCCCATTCCTATCACTATCATTACTGGTCCTGATAAGAATATAAGAAGTGCAAATGATTTTATGTTCCCCATTTTTTTAACTATAAATGGAGTAGCTAGTAAGAATACAAGCATCCCTATACTTTTAAATGAAAGTATTGTTGATGTTGCTCCCCTGCTTATATGTAAAATTCTATTAAAATATATTGCAAGGTTTGGAGTTATAAAGTTTGACTCAACTCCCATTGCAACTGAGTAAATAACCCAAGATACTATATATTTATTTTTAAATACACTTTTATCAAATTTAACTTTTTCTATTTTCTCAGTTGTTAACTCTTGAACACCTCTATAGTCTTCTCTCTTCTCTTTCATCATTGCAAGAAGAATTATAATTGCTACAAGTATAGCAACTGCTATCCAAAGAACAAACTTATATGACTCTATATAAGAAGCTAATTGATCGGGCGTCATTTTACTTGTATGTGCTGTAAGCTTGTCTGCTTTATCATATGATACTCCAAGTAATTGTTTAAATCTCCAAACTACAAGTTTACCATCAAACATACTTACAACTGCTTCTACTATAACATTAATTATAATAACTCTTGTAAATACCATTATTCGATTATCTTTGTTAGTATAAGCCATTATTACAAGTGCCATCATTATATCAAATGCTTTATCCCCTAAATGTAACACTGCAGATGAAACTGCTATTGGTAGATAACTATGAAAATAAATCGGCAAAATAAATGCTATAAGCATAGAAATTGCAATGGCAATAAATACTTTCTTATGACCAAACCACTTAACTGCAAGTAGTGCTATAACCAATATTAACATTGCAAATCCTATGAGCATTGATAAATCATCTGATGCTGCTTTATTACTAAGTCTTAAATAACTTCTATAAGCATCTCCAACGATGCTTTTAACTCCACCAACCAAGGCAAATACTATTGTGAATAGAAGAATATTATAACTCATACGTCTTTCTTCTAACGACTTTATCTTATGTTTCATTTAACTTTCTCCCTATTTATGTATTGTACTTTCACAATAATATCACAACTGATTATCAATTTCAATTACAATTAGGTTTCATTAAACCCAAATAGAAAAAAAGTTGATATAAATTTAATATCAACTTTTCCTCAATTATTCAAATGACTCTTCACTCTTATATTTATTTATGAACCCAATAAGGTTCTCTATATCCTTTGGATTAACCCCTCTAAGCTCTTCTGGAATAACATCAACTTCCTCTAAAACCTGCAATAGATTATCAAGACCATTTTCTATATCTTCCATATTATTAACATTACTTTCTATCTCTTTTACTATCTCTACTTTTCTTTTCTCACCCCTAGCTTTAGTAAACTCAGCTAAAAGCATCATCATATTATGATGTCTTTTTCTATAACTTTCATCTATATCAGGGTTTATCCCATCTCTTTTTTTGTGTTTATTAATTCTAATATTCTTAACCTCATCAAGAAGCATATCCCAATCAACCCTATCAGAACTTCTTAAAGTATTATCAATAGCATTTAATGATTCCTTTATAATCTTTAAATGCTTAATCTTTAAATCTATAACTTTCTGTTGATTTGCTATAACCTCTGATGTTCTCTCTACATCATCAAGGTCATACTCTTTTATCTCTGCAATAGAAAATCCTAAAAACTTTAAAGCTGTAATCTTCTTTAACTTTTTAAAATCATCATCTGTATAAAATCTGTGCATTGCTTCATTCTTATGACTTGGCACTAAAAGTTCTATCTTATCATAATACCTTAGTGTTCTTTCTGTAACTCCAGCCATATTTGCAAATTCTTGTACCTTGTAATAACTATCCATGCACTCGCCTCCTATGTTTGTTCCTATTAATTCCATTTCACTACCTTATATAAATAGTATCTTGTTATGATATTGTTTTGTCAATATATCTTAACTCTAAGTATTTTATTTTTACATCTTACTCGGATATAATTTACTACATAATATATGAGAAATTGAGAATAAACATAGGAGGAATTAGAATGAAGAAATTAGCTTATGAATTTGGAATAGTTGGATATTTTGCTATCTTTATTCTATGCACTTTTGAGATAATAATGATATCTGTTAACTCATACGGCATAGATACAATAGCAAGTCTTTACTTATTCTTTGGTATGAATTTACTTGGACTAGCACTTTTAATATTTACTATGCTAGGGGACAGATACGAGCGAATACATAAATCTTTCAACTTAAACAACAGGGGTGTTGCAATATTATATTTAGGAGTAACTGTGGTATCAGTTCTTCTATTAATAAACTCAAGTAGATATAATCTAGCAGCTGATAGTTTTCCTTTACTTATAAAAGGCTTCATATATGAACCTGAAATATATCTACCAATAATTCCAGTTATAATATCAGGAATACTATTTGTAGTTAGTAGTAAAAGAACTAAAGTTCAAAAAGAATATCAACTTGAAAAAGAAACAAGAGTTAGCCATTCATAGAATGACTAACTCTTATTTTATATTATAGATTTTACTCAATAGTAAATTTATTATAATCTATGCTTCCACCTGAAGCCATAGTATCATTAACTAATTCATTATGCCCAATGTTGAAAATACTATCATACTTACTAATATCTATATCAAGCTTTTGCTTTTCACCATTTACTAGATTATACATAAACTCATCATTACCTTTATATAAAACTTCCCCGTTTGCTAAACTTGCAAATGGAACACCTTCTTCCACTTTTTCAGTATCCATATAAATATTGTATTTCATTGGCATGCCAAGTTCCACAGGCTCAAAAGAAACTGTAATAAGACTTTCATCTACAAACTCAAATGTATTAGTAACTCTTTCCCCTGTTTCTATTAACAGTTCTGATTTTCCATCTTTGAATTCATATAGCCCTTCATTTAGAACTGAATATACTACTCTTCCCTTATCACTAACTTTTAAATCAAAAAATAAAATTGGTTCTGCTCCCTCATAAATAACTTCCGTAGTTGGCTTTTTCTCAAACATATTTACCCTAACAATTTTTGTTTTTTCTCCATCTATAACTAAGCCATAGATATAATCTCCATGCACCTTAAACTCGGCTGCATTTTCAATTAATAATACTCTTTTTTCACCAACTTCTTTTCTATATATAGCCCCACTACCAAACTCACCTAAAATTCTTGAAGTATCTTTATAAACTAAAGTATCATCAGTTCCAATAATTAAACTTCCCTTTCCTTCTATTTTATCCTTTGTAATTTCCCCATTATTCATATCAAAATATATAGCCTCATTATTTTCACTTATCATACTAAAAGTATTTTCTCTAAAAGCCTCTCTATCAATATGGAATAGCTTCCCTAGTCCATAAGCTCTTCCACCAGCAATAGTTTCCCAAACCTTATCTCTCAAATTATAAGATTTAACTTCTTCATCTATTTGAACCACAAGATAATTATCACTTACATCAATAACTCTAAATGCCTCTGTTTTTACCTCTACTGGAATATCTGTTACATTTCCACTTTCTATATTTAAAATTTTTATTTCCTGTCCTGTTTCAGAGAAATAAAAATTCTTCCCATCTATAATTCCAAAATCACTCTCTAATTTAGTTTTTAATAAAACTCTCTTCTCACCATTTTTATTTGTAGCAACAATCTCATCTTCTAAATCATCTATACGCTCAACATCATCCTTCAATTCACTACTCATATTCTCAAAAAATCCAGAATCATCAACTGTATCAAAAGTTATAAACTCATTTGTAGACTCAGCATACATAGCACTCCTTGTCCTAGACTCCCCAAGTTCTATAAATTTTCCATCATCTAAAACTGAAAGTATATCATTTAAACCATTATTCTTATTAGCAGTAGCAAGATAAATAGCAGAACCTTCTTTTTTTGTCTCAACTTCACTTTGAACTTTACTCTCTACATCTAAACTAACACACCCTATAAAACCTGCACCACCAATAATCATTGCACCAATCATTAAACCCATTAACTTTACCTTCTTCATCAAACACCCTCCTTAGTCACTTCATTTTGTCTATCCTCTTTAGTTTATAAAATGATTATGTACTAGCTTTTATCAAACTATAAAATTAATTTAGCTATTAACAACCTTGCCCCTTTAAAACCTTTATCTACACAAAAAAAAGGTTCTCTCTTTTAAAAGCTATACCTTGATAGGTTATCCCAAGCTGACTCCCTAAAAGGGTCCTACCTACAAAGATTCAATTCCTTCATCTTTTCTAAAACCGCTTATATCAATGTTTGTAGAGGTCACTACCAATATGGTAGTAACCTCTTTTTACTTATCCACAGAATTCTTTTGAAATTACATGAATAATATTGCTATCATTAGGAATACTAAAATTATTAAATAAAAAACCATGTTAGGTACTTAATTCAAATTTATAAATTAGGAGGATACCTTATGAAAGTTATTACTATCAGATTAGATGAAGAACTTCATAACAAACTTAAATTAAAAACAGAAAGTGAAGATAGAAGTATACAAAGACACTTAATTCGCTTAATAAAAAAAGATGTTGATACTACTGAAATAAAAAATTAGAAATAAAAAAGGCAGCTCTAAAAAAATCTGACAATTTTAGAACTACCTATATATGAGTGTTGTTATAAACAACCTTACATTAGTTTGATTATAACAATCCTTATAAATTAAAACAATAAGGAGCTTTTAACTATGCGAAAAAAATTTCTTACTACGCAATTTAATGGATATAATATTTGTACCTATCTTTGGAATGGGAAAGTATGTTGGGTCGCTATCCAAATCGTAAAGTCATTTAAATATTTAACACCTTCAAAAATAATTTATCATTGTATAAAAAGAGAATGTTTTATCGAAGGTTTAGATTATAATATTTTAACTGGTGATACCCTTAAAATATTTAAGGAATCTGCTAATTTAAATAATACTGATATTAGATATGCCCCAAAATTAATTATTTTTTATGAAAGTGGACTATTGGGATTTTTAAGCTATTGTGATAAACCTGAAGCTATGCCTTTTAAATCTTTGGTTAGACATAAAATTTTACCAAGCATCCTTAGAGATGGCTATTACGTAATTGATGATTTAAAAAAAGATTTGCCGACTTCACTTGTAGCATCAAATAATACTAACCTTAATGATTCAGCTTCCTTTGAAGAAGAAGATTCCTTAATACCGCTAGAACCATCCACACCAAAAGTTAATCTTCCTCTACTTGAAAAATATATAGAACTTTCAGATTCTTCACCAAATGATAAAATAAATCTATTACTTAATCTTTACCAAAGTCTAGGTATTTCAATTGGAAGTGAAAAGTTTTTATAAAGCTAATATAGCAAAATCTATTGATAAGATTTTGATTTTTACGACCTTACTTTAACCCAGTTATTTAGCCAAAGTTTTCAAAGGTTCTTTCCTAATTGGAAAGAACCTTTGCCACTTATCCACGCAACCTTTCATCCTTAATATAGCTTATCATTCTATTTAAATATCTTATCTTTTAACATACATATCCTTCATTTTTCTAAAAGCAATTTGTTTTATAGTTTTCATTATATCTAGTTCTAAACTTAGTTGTACACTAAAAAAGGCACACTATTTCATCATAAAGCATTGTGCCTTTTACTTATAACTTTCTATATTAAATCTATTATTGAACCTATATCAAGGGCTTGAAAATAAAATAGAAAACATTAATTTTATAGATAGATTTTAACTTAATATCAATTAAACTTTGGATAACCTATACAGTCTAATCTCTTTATTCAAGCCATCGAAAAAAGGTTCTTTCCTGTGGGGAAAGAACCTTTCTTAGATTATCCACACTAAAAAGGCACAATATTTCATTATAAAATATTGTGCCTTTTACTATTAGTTATTTCCGTATATCTTAACTATGTTTACGATAGTTTCAACAGCTTTTTCCATTGATTCTATTGCAACAAATTCATGTCTACCGTGGAAGTTCTCTCCACCAGCAAATATGTTTGGACAAGGTAATCCCATAAATGATAATCTAGCACCATCAGTTCCACCTCTTATAGGTCTTACATGTGGAACTATATCAGCCATTTCCATAGCTTTTCTAGCAGTATCAACTACGTGCATTACTGGTTCTACTTTTTCTTTCA
Organism: uncultured Clostridium sp.; assembly: GCF_947039605.1. Taxonomy (GTDB): domain Bacteria; phylum Bacillota; class Clostridia; order Clostridiales; family Clostridiaceae; genus Sarcina. Next base: position 28,567 of record NZ_CAMQZG010000005.1, on the reverse strand, counting down.
TATTTTTATAACTTTCTATGATTTCAACTTTAACAGTTCCCTCACCATATTTATTATTTAACTTTTCTTCTATTTCTTTAAATAGTTTTTGTCTTGCCTCATATTTATCTTCAAAGAATTCTCTTATTATAGCTACCATATTAGCTTTTTCAATACATCCTTTAACATCCATTACATGTATAAATCCTTCATAACCTTCTGTTTTTTCTGGAACTTCTTCAAGAGGAAGCTCTGTCATAAACTCATGTGCTACCATTATAGAATTTATTAATTTATTTTTTGCATAACCTGGGTGAACATTTCTTCCTGTTATCTCTATTTTAACAGTACAAGCATTGAAGTTTTCATACTCAAGTTCTCCAACATGACCACCATCCATTGTATAAGCAAAATCTGCTGCAAACTCTTTAACATTAAAGTGGTCTGCACCTTCTCCAATTTCTTCATCTGGAGTAAATCCAACTTTTAAATCGCCATGTTTAATCTCTGGGTGATTTATAAGATATTCCATAGCAGTCATTATCTCTGCTATTCCAGCTTTATCATCAGCACCTAAAAGTGTTGTACCATCAGTTGCAATTAAAGTTTTACCAATATAATTTTTAAGTTCTGGTGATGAACTTGGTGCTAAATAAACTTTTAATTCTTCATTTAGAACTATATCTTGTCCCTGATAATTCTCTATAATTTGAGGTTTAACATCTTTACCACTCATATCTGGTGCAGTATCCATATGTGCTATAAACCCTATTGTAGGAATTTCTTTTGAATCAGTATTAGATGGTAATGTTGCATAAACATATCCAAACTCATCTGTATGAACATCTGATAATCCTATTTCTTTTAACTCTTTAACAAGTTTTTCTCCTAAGACTAATTGCCCCTTAGTACTAGGAGTAACCTTTGTTGACTCATCTGATTTTGTATCAAGTTTTACATATTCTAAAAATCTATCTTGAACTTTTTTCATAAAAAAACATCTCCCTTTTCTTTCAATTCTATATAAATATTATCATACTTTTTTATCTCAATTTAAAGTCATATTTTTCTTTATTGCTTATTTCTAAACTTTTTCACCATACTCCATACTATAATAACCAAAGCAATTGCTACAATTGCATTAATTATTGTTCCCAAAAATGATCCCATTTTAACATCCCCTTACTTATCTTTTGTTCTTTTAATAATTGTATCATTCTTTTTTAATTCAAAGAAAAGCACCCCTAAAATTAGGAATGCTTTTAATATTATTTTTCCATACCAAGTCCATGATTGTACATTCTTCTATTTTCTATAGACCAAAGTCTTTCAGAGAATTCACCAACTTTTGTTTCTGTCATAAGTTTTTTCATATCATACATTCTTGCATCTATTGTATCTATAAAGTGGACCATTTCAGCCTCTGGAATCATTGGTTTTACAGGACTTCCATAGTCTGCTTCAAAGTGATGTGAAAGTATCATATGTTGAAGTAACATCATTTTCTGGCTATCTATACCAAGTTCTCTTCCCACTACCTCAAGTTCTTTAATTCCTTGTGTTATGTGTCCAAGAAGTGTTCCTTCTAATGTATATTCATCTACTACACCAAGCTCTGATGAGTTCATTTCCTTGATTTTAGCAAGGTCATGAAGTATTATTCCTGCATAAACTAAATCTAGGTTTAAGAAATCATATATGCTACAAATTTTCTCTCCAAGTCTTAGCATTGTAAGTATGTGATATAAAAGTCCACCTTTCATTGAATGGTGATTCTTTTTAGCAGCAGGGTAATACATTAACTTTTCTTTATTTCTTTCTACTAAAGAAGTTAAAAGAAGTTGTATATCTTCATCTTTCATACCATCTATATATTTTTCTATTTCAGCTAACATTTCTTCACTTGGCATAGGAGCTGATTTAACATACTCATCCACAACTAAGTTATCACTTGCTTCTGATTTTCTCATTTTTTCAACTTTAAGTTGAAGACTTCCTTGCCAATTAGTAACTGTTCCTCTAGTCATAACTATTTCATTAGGTTTATATAGCTTTTCATTTTGGTCATTAACTTCCCAAACCTTCCCTGCTATTTCTCCTGTTTTATCGGCTAAGATAATATCTAAATATTTTTTATTACTATTATTAGCAACCTTACAAACAATCGACTTTATAAGATAGAATCCTTCCACTCTTTCGCCTTGTTCAAATTCGCCTATTTTCTTTTCTAAAACGCTCATATTCATATCCTTTCATCTTTGTTTAATGATATACTTATTTTAACAAATTCCGTTAGAGCTATCGCTCTACTAAATTACTCTCAACTACTATTTTGCCACATATCTGAAATTTGTAAACCACTTTACAAGAAAAAGGAGATTTCAAATGTTTTTACCAAATGATGCCAAACTCATAATTGATACTTTCTACCAAAATAGCTATGAAGCTTTTATAGTTGGTGGATGTGTTAGAGATACTATGTTAGATAGAGAAATAAATGATTATGATATTACAACTAATGCACTTCCACAGAAAACTATAGAACTTTTTGATAAAACTATTCCAACAGGACTCCAGCATGGAACTATAACTATAATGCTAAATAAAGAACCTTATGAAGTCACAACTTACAGAGTTGATGGTGAATATAAAGATAATAGACGACCAGATGGAGTTATATTTGTAACTAACCTAAAAGAGGATTTAGCTAGAAGAGATTTTACTATAAATGCTATGGCTTACAGTCCATACTTTGGATTCAAAGATTTCTTTGATGGAGAAACTGACCTTAAAAATAAACTTATAAAAGCTGTTGGATGTGCTAATCAAAGATTTAATGAAGATGCACTAAGAATGCTTAGAGCTATTAGATTTGCAGCGCAACTTAATTTTTCAATAGAAAATCAAACTTATAGTGCTATAAAAGATAATGCTAATCTTATTAAAAATGTAAGCATGGAAAGAATTAATGTAGAGCTTATTAAAACTTTAAAAAGTGAAAAACCATCACTTGGAGTTAAAATGCTAGAAGAAACAAGGTTACTTAAAAATATATTTGTAACACAATACGATACCTATTTTAATTGTGAATATTTCAATCAAAATATATCTAATCTTGATAAGCTAGCAAATATTCCATATATAAGACTTTGCTTTATGCTTAAAACTTGTTTTAAAAATATAAATGAATCTGACCTTAAAAATATTCTAAAAAAATTGAAATGTGATAATAAGATAACTTCTTATATTTTATCGCTAGATAGTAACTTTAAAAGTTACCAAAATATAAAATCAGATATAGATTTAAAACTTTGGATTGCATCAATTGATATATCTATTCTTTTTGAAACTTTTGATTATATTGTAGCTAAGCTACAATTTGAAAATTCTGATATAACTCAAATTCAAAAATTATATGATAGGACTAAAGAAATTATAATTAATAAAGAACCACTTTCTATAAAAGACCTCGCTGTAAAAGGTTCTGACCTCATAAAAGAATGTAATATGAGTGCTGGAAAAGAACTTGGAGAAAAACTTAATTTTCTACTACTTAAAGTTTTAGAAAATCCTAGCCTAAATTCTAAAGAAGTTCTTCTTAATTTTTTACAATAAAAAAGTGATTGAACTATATTTATTAGTTCAATCACTTTTAACTATTTTAATGTATATTCAGTTACTACTTTAGTTTCACCTTTTAATGCCGTAACTAATACTTTTTTATATCCTACTTTATGAGAATAAATATAATCATAATTTGTTGCAACCATATCATTTTCTAAAACTATAAACTTTTTGTTTTTCAAATCATAAACTACACTATTTTCCCCAAGCATATAAATATATGATTCATCTACATGTAAATTCCCAGCATCATAGTCAAGTTCACTCTCTAACTTCTCATAATACTTATTTAAATTACTATCCTCAAATATTCTGCCTGTAAGTTGTGCGCTCTCTAAATCATAAATATATAACTCTAAATTATCTCTCTCACCTTCTGATATAAAAACTACCTCTTTATCATATATATCAAGATTTTTAACCTCTAAACCAAGGTCTATCTCTTCTAAGATTCCATCATCTATTTGATAATTTATAAGTGTTTGCTTAGTTATTTCTCTACTTTGATGATCGCGCTCAGATTTTATATAGATAACATTATTTAAACCAACTTTCATATTTTCTAATGAAATATCTTCATCATTATCTTTTATAATTTCCTTTTGAAAAGTTTTATCTAAATTATAAAGAATAACTTTTTCTTCAACCTCACCACTATTATCAAGCTTGTAATATTTATATATTAAATTATTATTCTCTGATATATCAAGCCCGCTAAGACCACTTTGATAATCTTCTAATTTACTGTAATCCAAACTTGCTATTTGAACAAACTCACCCGTTTCAATATTTCTTGAATATATATATTCTTTATTTAACTTTTCAGCTCCAGTTCCTAAGTTCTTTGCATCAGCTTCTATCCAAACTAAATACTTTCCATTACTAATGTATTCAACTATAGAAAACTCTTCATTCTGAGGTTCTATATAATCAGTTTTTCCATCATCATAAATTATATCAAGTCCACCATTTTCAGAAGAATTAATAACTCTATCTTTTAAAATCAAAGTCTCTCCATTGTAATAATTCTCTTTTTTTTCTTCTCTTGAAATATAGTCACCACTACTTATTGTTTTAACTTCTGAATCTGTCTTAGTAAGTGTTCTGCCATTATCAATCGTAACCACTTCCGTACTTTTTTTATTTCCACAAGATATAAAACTTGCACATACACAAGCTATCATAACTGCAATAGCTATTTTTTTCAAAATATCACCCCAAATAAATTACTATACTCAAATACTACCATATCATTTGCCCTGTTTTTTTACTTTATTATTAAGATTATTATTAAGATTTAATGACCTAAAAAAAGACATTGATGAAGTAGTTCATCAATGTCTTTTTTTATTACTAAGATTTATGTTGGCTAAATCTTATTCTTTTAACTTATCATCTTACATTATGTGCAAAACTTTTTATTTTATCCTAAAATCTTTAGGATTATTTTTTTTAATGGCTTCAATATATTTATTTATTGCTATTTCACTATCGTCTCTATGTTCAAGTTTATGTTGGTACATAAGATAATCTGCCATTTTAAGAATATCCTTTATCCCCTCATTTGGTCGACTTTTCATATAACCTCCAATTGAAACACTAATGGGCAATACACAATTTTTTTCATTATATATCTTAAAACTTGTTTTAACAGTATCTACAATTTTTTCTAAATACTCGATACTCTTATTCTCTGTTATAACTACAAACTCATCTCCACCAGTTCTAAATATAAAATCATCTTTAGATATAATTTTCCTTATTTTTTTACTAAAAATCTTTATTATATCATCACCAAACGAATGACCAAGCCTATCATTTATTTGCTTTAATCTATCCATATCACAAACTATCATCCCAATACCAACTGCTGACCTATACTCTTTCATTTTTAGCTCAAAAAAGTTTCTATTATGACATCCTGTTAAAACATCATAAAAAGATTTTCTAGTTAAATACTCTTCTTTAAGCTTTCGCTTATAAGAACTTGCTAATATTCTTTTGAATACTTCTTGATATGGTAAAAATATTTTTTTATCTGCCTCACTAAGCATTGGCTCAAATGCAATAAATAATTTTTCTTCAGCTCCACACTCAATAATAATACAATCTTTATTTTTCAGAAGTTCTGATATCTTTGACTCTTTATATTCTAGCCTACTTATTCCTATACATTCTCTTTGATTATAAGCTCTATATACAACTGAATTTTTTTCATTTAAAAACTCGACTGTAAATATTCCTTCTAGTTTAAATAACTCTCCAAACTTTAAGATTACATAATCTAAAACTTCATAAAAATTATCCATACAAAGAAGTTTAAATAAAATATTATTCAATTTATTTGTCATTTCATAATTTTCAAATTTAAAACTTCGCGCCTCTAAATTAGAGCACATAACTATCACCTCATACAATTAAGTACTTTCAATTATATATTATTCCCACTTATTGGAATATACAACAACTTTTCATAAAATATTTTCTCCCATTTGTATGATTAAACTATAATTTTTTAAAATTTGTATACTTAATATTTTACTTCTTTATCAATTCCAAATAGGTATAGATACTTCCCATCTACTTTTTTGCCTAAAATCCCCTCTAATGTTTGACTATACAAATCAATCTGAATCTTATATCTTTCAAGAATTTTCTCTTCACTTCCAGCCTCAACATAATCTGTTTTATAGTCTATTAAAACCACACCATCTTCATCTTCAAAGAAACAATCAATGATGCCTTGTAGTCTTAACATTTCATCTTTATAAATTTTTTTATCTAACTCAACATATAAATCAGTAACTTTAAACTCTCTAAAGAATGGAAGTTCTCTATAAATTTTATATCCATTATTATGAGCTTTCAAAAGTCTTTCACCAAGCTTTGTTCTAAAGAATCCACTTACCTTATATGGATTTACAACTTCGGCTTCTTCCTGTGTTATAAGTTCTTTTATAACCATCTTATCTAAAAGTTTATTTATATCATTCACATGTACTTTATCATAATCAACATGCTGCATAACAAAGTGAGTTATAGTTCCTCTTTGAGCTGGTGTTATCCCAACTTTTTCTCTCATAAAACTAGGTAATTTTTCACTAATTTCATCAAATGAAACATCATCTTTATCTTTATTAAACTCTTCTATTTCCTCATCTTTAAATAAGTTTATAACCTCTTCATTACCTTCCATAGCTTTCTTTTTAAGGTCTGAAACTGATATATTTGAAGGTATATTACAAACGCCCTCATATTTATATCTAAAATCTAATCTATCTAAAATCTCTTTGCATATATCTTTCTGTGATTTTTCTAAATCAAGAACTTCTTTTTCCTCAAGTTCTATCTCAACTTTATTTGAAAGGTCACTCTTAATCCACTTTTTAATACTCCACTTTGATTCATTTTGAATATTAATAATTTCTTTTCCAAGTCCTCTAATAATATCTCCATCTGGATGTTTTGATAAAGCCATACCTATCCAATCAAGATAACTAAGTCTTTCACCAATAAGTTTTGATGGGTCTATCTTATCACCTTTAGAAACAATTCCAGCTTCATACCACTTTGCAAACTTCTTATCTATCTCTTTGACAGAACCTGTAATTATAAGTTTCTCTCTTGGTCTTGTAAGTGCAACATATAAAATTCTCATTTCTTCTGATAACGCTTCTAATAATGCCTTTTTCTTTATAGCTGTTTTTGCTAGACCAGTATATTGATTCTGAGTTTCAACATTCACTACATCAACCCCGATTCCAAGTTCATCATGGTGTTGTATACTCTTCTTTAAATCCATAAGGTTAAACTGCTTCCCTGTCCCTGATAAAAAGACTACTGGGAACTCTAGCCCTTTACTTTTGTGGATACTCATAATTCTAACAACATCTTCATTCTCTCCAAGAATCTTTGCAGATCCTAAATCATTACTAGCTGACTTTCTCATCTTCTTTATAAAGTTTATAAAGTTAAACACGCCTTTAAAACTAGTTTCCTCATACTGTCTTGCTCTTTGGAATAATATCTTAAGATTCGCTTGTCTTTGAGGTCCATTAGGCATAGCCCCAACATATCCAAAGTATGATGTATCAGTATATAAAAACCATATAAGTTCATCTATTGGTATATACTCAGACCTCTCTCTCCAAAGGTTAAGTTTTGCTAGAAAATACTCACACTTTGTTTTAATCTCTAGTGATATATCAGTTTCTCCCTCGCATACTTTTTGGATATTTTCAAAGAAATATTTTTCTTTATTTATAAGTCTAAGTTCTCCAAGTTCCTCTGCTGAAAATGCAAATACTGGTGACCTTAAAGATGCTATAAGATAAATATCCTGCATGGGATTATCTATAATATTTAAAAATGACATTATAGTTCTTATCTCTGTTGTATCAAAATATCCTGTACCTGTATCTGCATAAACAGGTATACCAACATTTCCAAGTTCCTCAACTATTCCACCACTCCAAGATTTTGTAGCCCTAAGAAGTATTACTATATCTTTATACCTAAGTCTTCTATACTTCTTTTGACCTTTATCCCAAACTACATAATGCTTTCCATCTTTTTGTGTCATAAGCTCTTGAATTTTTCTCGCTATAATTCTTGCCTCAAACTGTGCATCCTCTATTTCATCCTCATCACTACTCTCACCAAGTTCATCATCATCAAAAACAACTAACTCTTTTTTCTCCGTGGTAGACTCACTTTCCACAGGTGCAACTCCTACTTTATCTAAAATATGAAGTTCCGTATCTAAAGAATGATAAGAAGTTTCTACACTCTCACCCTCTATCATATTTTCCTGTGTAAGCTGTGCATAAGGAAATCCAAGATTTAATCTTTCTACTTCTGTATAATCAAGTTCTCCAACTCTTTTAGTCATAAGTGTTTCAAATATAAAATTAGCTGCATCAAGAATTTCTTTTCTACTTCTAAAGTTTTTAAATAGCATTATTTTTCTATCTTTACTACCCTCATCCCCACTATACTTCTCATATTTATCAAGAAATAGCTCTGGTTTTGCCTGTCTAAATTTATAAACACTCTGCTTTACATCTCCAACCATAAAAGCATTAGGATTTTCTTCCTCTCTTCTTGAAACCATGTTTATAATAGTTTCTTGAATATTACTACTATCTTGATACTCATCAACTAGAACTTCAACAAACTTTTCTTTAAACTCTTTTGCAATTGATGATGGCTTTACTTCATCTCCATCTTGGTCTATAAGGATTTTTAAACATAAATGTTCTATATCATTAAAATCTATAATATTCTTTTCTCTTTTCTTCTCTGAAAATTTCTCTCTAAATTCTATAACAAGTTCCCCAAGACATTTCACTATAGGGTACATATATTGTAATCCCTCTACAATATCATTTATATCCTCACTTGGAATATCATCAGCAACTTTCTTAATAGCTTTCTTAACTGTATCCCTTGATGCTTTTATATCTTCTACTAAAACCTCATTTTCAACAGTTCCTTTTTTAAGTCTTTTTATTGTGCTAAACTTCACTCTTTTTATAGCTATATATGCACTCTCTATATTTCCTATTTTGATAGCCTCAACTGCATTTATAATTTGCGATAAATCATCTGCTATTGTAATTCCATAAGGCTCAAGCCAACTACACTCATTACATCTATCTAAGAGTCCTATTACTATATCTCTATAACTTTCAAAATCTATTTTTAATGTTTCCATTATAGCTTTAGCCCATATATTTTCATTTAATTCTTCTTTATCTTTTATGTTATACTTTTCTGCCTTTTCTCTAAGCCACTGTTCTGGCCAAGGTCCACTCATTACAAATCTATATAATGAGAGTATCTCATCTTTTATCTTTTCATCATTATTACCACTTGCAAAAGCATCAATTAGGTTTAAAAAATCTTGATTTCGCTCCTCATATCTATCTTCTAATAATTCTGCAATAACATCATCTTTAATAATCGCTGCCTCTGCCTCTGATGCTATCCTAACTCCTGGGTCAAGGTCTATAAGATGATAATTACTTCTTATAACATTAAGACAAAATGAGTGCATAGTCATGATGTTTGATCTATTTAAAAGTGATAACTGTCTTTGTAAAACTGATGAGCTTGGATCTTTTTCTAATGCATCTGAAATAGCATCTCCAATTCTTTCTCTCATCTCAGCCGCTGCTGCATTAGTAAATGTAACAACTAAAAGCTTATCTATATCAACTAAATTTTCACCCTCTGTAAGCATCTTTATTATTCTCTCAACCAAAACTGCCGTCTTTCCAGACCCAGCTGCAGCTGCTACAAGTAAATTAGAATTTCTTGTGTAAATTGCTTGTGTTTGTTCTTTTGTCCAAGTAGTTCCCATAAGTTCCTCCCTCTACAATTCATTTATTATGTAAATTCATTTCTCAGTAAAATTTTGCCACTCTTTATCTAATATTATAGCCAACTCAAAAACTTTAAACAAATAACTCGAGTTTTTTCTTTATTTACACTTAAAATGTTTAATTTTTCACAATGTTTCTTTATCGATACTTTCTTGCACAATATATTTATGTATAATATATAAGGTATAAAATTTATATACCTCTTATTTTTGGCTGAATTAGTCAAAATTTTAACTAATGATAAATCAAAGGAGTGATCTATTTTGGGTTTCTACAAAAAACTCACGAATTTTAATAAGATATTTTTTATAATCTTCTTATTAATAGATATACTACTTTTTATTGTCCCCTCTATTCAAACAGGCTCAATAGAAAGTTTATTTACCCCACTTTCACTTATTACATTTACATGTAGTGTTAGTGGTATTCTTATGGCTATTTATAATTCTGAGGCAACGCTCCATTTCTTTATATGGGGTCTTGTTAATACGACAACATATGTTGTTATCACATATTTTCAAAGTTTATACGGACAAGTTATAGTAACTTTATTTGCTATAATTCCAGTTCAAATCTTTGGACTATACATATGGACTAAAAATGCTAAAGAAAATCAAGGTGAAACAATAAAAATCCAAAGATTCAATAAAAAACTTTGGATTAATCATATATTATTTATGGTAATTGGAACTATACTTTATTGTATCTTCCTATATAAATTACCCAATATCCTTCACTCACTATTTGGAATAACTATCCCTGGTGATAAACAATTCATATTAGATTCTATAAATGCCATTGCTACGCTACTTGCTATGTATACAGGTGCACAAAGATATGTTGAGCAATGGTATTTTTGGATGCTTGCAAACACTACAGGAATTATAATTTTTATAATTTCAGCAGTCACTACTGGGACTTTATCTATTGATTCACTATCAACTGCTATTATGTGGCTTCAACTTGAAATTAATTGTTTCTATGGATATGTTCAATGGCAAAAAATAATTAAACGTCAATAGTATCGCTTAATTTTGTAATCTTATTTTAATTGAGTTTTTATTTTTTTTACGGTATGATTTCTATTGATAGATAACGATATTTAACAATTAACAGAAGATTAAATGTTTGAAAAACATAGATTTAAGGAGTTTATAAATGAAGAAACTTATAGTGATACTTATTGTAATTCCACTTTTAGCACTTATAGGATATACAGCTTATGTTTATGAGCAAGCTCATTCAATAACTGGTAGTGTTAGTGTAATTAACAATTCACAAAATGAACAAGCAAAAGAGAACTACATACCAAGACTACCAACTCCTCAGGAATTCCCTGAACAACCAGTTAGCTCTGTGCCTGCTGCAGTTAAGCCATATCTTGGAACTTGGGTTGTTACTTCTTCAGTAGCTGGACAAGTTGAATGGCCTGCAATTGGCTCTGCTACTTATGGTGTTGGAAAACTTATTACAATAGAACCAAATTATTTTAATAATGATTCACAGATGTTTCCACAATCTATGAAAAATCCTCAGTATTCTGTGATTTATCCAGATGCTCATGATTTCCAAATCAGCTTCCCTTATATAGCTGATAGAGGTGGTGCTGGTGGACTTGGTTTATATGATGGTGTTGAAACTCTTGTAGTAAACGACCATGGTATAACACCAAACCCATCTCCTGAATATAATTTTGCCACTATATATTTAATGGGTGGAGGAATCATTGTAGATTCAAATGGTATGTTCTTTAGATGTGTTAGACAAAAAGCAAAATAATTTATAAAAAAGTAGCTAGTGTGATTAATTCGCACTAGCTACTTTTTCTATATTCATTCCCATAGCTTTGTTTATTTCTTCTTCTATTGCAATAAAATACTCTTTATTATTTTCAAATATATCTTTCCTTACAACTATAACTTCACCTATTTCGAAATTTAGAATTATATTTTCTCCACAAACTCTAATATCCTCTAAATCTTTAAAGCTATAATATTCTTCTATAGCATTTGTAATATTATATATCCCTGTTTGGAATATGTATAATGTTCTTCCTTGAATTCTTCTATTTTGTGCAATAAAACTAATTCTATTTTTTCTCGTAATTATTGCTACAAGAATTCCTGCTATAACACCACTAGATATAATACCTAGCATCTCTACCTTACTTTTAACCCCAATTGCTAAAACTATTCCTAGTTGAGAAAATATAAAAATAACATATGCTATTATTACTTTATCAAACTTTTTTATAAACTCTAAAACATCTGAAAATTTTCCATTCATAACAGCACTTAGATTATTATTCCAATTTTCTTGTACCTTTAATGCTTTATCAAATGAAATTTTCTTTTTTCCTTCTTCAAATATTTCATTTGCTTCAACCATCGATGATTTTTTTATAAATTCTTGAACATTCTCTTTTGTAAGGGTATTTGCATCATCTATAATTGCACAAGTCGATCTATCTTTTAACTGAAGTATTACAGTATCATAAATATAATCTTTAACTCTCCCCCCTTGAAGATTATATCTTACAAAAGATTTCCCAACTCTTTCTTCTGCATAAAAATTTTCAGTATCAAAAATTATTTCTGCCTCTAAATTTTCTTCATCCTTACTTTTAAATTCATCAAATTCTTTATTTTTTATAATACTTATCCCTTTTGTAGAAAATACTATTTGAACTATAAAACTAAGACCTAAAACTGTTACTGTATTCCCAAAGTTAAATGTTATACCATTTATACCACTTGCTACATACATTCCAAGTATAACTATTAATGTTATGCTTGATATAAATGATACTTTTCTAGTAAATGCTGCTGCTACTATTGATTGCCATCCCTTATCAATCAATTTACGTTTTTTTCTTAAAAACTTATTAACTCCAACCTTCATGAAAGTTTCCCCTCTTTTCTCACTCTATTATTGCTATCTTAACTTATATATATTAACTAAGTATTTAATAGTTATAAATTTATAGTAAAAATATTATTCTACTTCTTCACCAATATCACTTGCTATCTTCTTCCATACATCTTTTGGCTTATCTTTTTCAAGTTTTTTATACTTATTCCCAGGTATTGAAGTATCAAACTGGAATATATGTGCATAAGGTGAATTTTCATATAAATACTCTTTATCTGTATCATATGGTTCTAATGCTATATTCCCACTTATCATATTTGTACAAATCTCCACAACTTTTGAATTTACATAATCACGCAGAATATCAAATTGCTTTTGACTTATCATCTTATCATTTTTAGCAAAACTACCATTCTTATTTATCTTAGCTGGTATCACAAGAGATGATTGCCCCTCTTCAAATTCTGTATCCATTGACCTAACTACTTTTGCATCATCTATTAAAAGCCCATCAAATCTAAGTTCCTCTAATATCTTTTTCTCTATTTCTTCATCGCTAAGTTGTGCCTTACTTTTTATTGTTGGGTCATTTAATCTAAAGTAGAACATAGCACCCGGCATAGCTTGTTTTTCTATAATCTTTTCTGAGTTTTTAAGTAACACATCAAGATACACTAAAAGCTGAATTTGAAGTCCACTATAAAGTCTATTCATATCAAACTCTTTTTTACCTGTTTTATAATCTACTACTCTAATATATGTCTGCCCCTCAAGGTCTAGAGTATCAATTCTATCAACTCTTCCTATAAGACTTATAGACTCTCCTGTTGGAAGGTCTATTTTAATCGGGTCATTTCCATACCCAAAGGCAAATTCATTACTGAATATCTCAAAATTACTTCTTCTCATTTGTTCTGCTATAGTCATAACAGACCTTGTTAGAATCTTTTTATATCTTTCTGTGAGATACTTAAATCTATTTGAACTACTAAGTATAGAAGTATCATTTTCATTAATTTTATCATTAACTAAATCATTAACCATACCTCTACATTCTTTTTTGCTAAGTTCTGACCATCTAATATTTTTCCTTCTAATATTAGTAGTAAAATCATCTAAAACTTCATGCATAAAACTCCCAAGGTCAGGTGCAGAGAAATCATAAAGCTTTCTATCTTTAGCTTTTAATCCATACTCTATAAAATAAGCAAATGGACACTGTGCATACCTTTCAAGTTTTGATACAGAAAATTGTAATCTTCCATCTTCTGTACTGTATAATTTTTTAGCCATTTCTTTTGAAATAGTGTTTTCTATATTTGAATATTTAAGCCCACTAACAACATTTGAAAGTTTAGTACTCCACTCTTCCTTATCATTAAAGTATTTAAATACTTCATCCCAATGTGCACCAGCCTCTTTATAATCAAAATCTCTTCTAATAGCACCTATAAGTTCATTAAATGTTGGTGACTTTGCAGTAATATCATAAAACTCATCTCTAGCTTTCACAAGATTAAATCCATTACTCTCTTCTTTAAGTCTTGGGAATAACTTTTTAATTCTATGAGTTATTATTGAAGGTCTCATTGCCTTCCCCTCAAAATCTGCTAAAGGATATGTTATAACAAGATATTCTCTAGCTATTGTAAGTGCTGTGTAAACCATAAATTGTTCTTCAAAGACTTGCGTCCTAGTATCTGCTGCAAGTTCCATTCCAAGGTCCTTAAGCATATTTCTATCTCTATCTGATAAAATACCTTCCTCCATACTTGCAGAAGGTAGAACACCATCATTAGTCCCTAATATATAAATAGCTTTTGCACCTCTACTCTTAATTCTTGTAATATCACCTATATTAACTTGATCTAAAGCAACTGGCACAACTCCCATCTCATACTTAGAGAATCCAACACTTAATATTTTTATAAATTCTTTTTTATCTACCTTTTCATCCCCAAGTACATCAACTGCCTGTTCTAAAACTTCCATAAGAATATCTAAAATTTGTGAGTATTCCTTAACCTTACTTTGCATCCCAAGTTCTTCAAACTCTTTAATTTTAGATTCCACATTATAAAGAACCTTAGTATCTTGTAAGAACTCATAAAGATACATAGCATAATTTTTCAAAGTATTTTTCTTGCTACACTTTTCTTCAAGGATTCTAAGCGGCTCTTCAACCCACGCTTTTATATCATTAATAGTATTTAAATAAACTTTATTTTCCTCAGTCAGATTCTCTTCCTTCTTAAAACTATTAACACTAAAATACGTCCACTCTTCAAAGTTCCACTTAGCACCCTTTATTCCATAAGCTAAAACATAATTCTCAAGCATATCAATATGCTCTCTTTCCATTCCAAGAAGTCCACTTTTAAGGTATCTAAACACACTCTCATAAGACCAGTTTTTTGTTAAAATATCAAATGCTGCTGTAATTAAAATAACCAAAGGATTACTTGCTACATCAATTTTTTTATCTATATAATAAGGTATTTTATAATCTTCAAATATAACAGAAGTAACCTTCTCATACCCCTCAACATTTCTACATATAACAGAAATATCTTTATATCTATATCCCTCATCCCTTACAAGTCTTAAAATATCCTTTGCTACAAAATCAACTTCATCATAACTATTATTAGCCCTATAAAGTCTAATATCATCTACCTTTCCCTCATATGATTTAAGTGGATATCCATAAATATTTTTTTCTAAATGTGCTAAAACTTCATTTTCTTTAAATCTACTTGGCACATCAGAATTTATACTATGAAATCCTTCAAAAGCAATATTATGTTCTTCTATTACCTTTAAAATTCTTCTCTCCGTTCTCTTTGTAACGTTATAAACATCACTCTCAACTAAATCAGTTGTAGTTTCTCCATCATCCATAGAAAGAGTTATATTAACCCTACTACCTTGCTTCATAAGTTCAACTATAATATCCATCTGCTGTGGAGTAAATGTTGTAAACTCATCAATCCAAATTTCTGCGCCCTCATACATTTTGCTTTGTGATAATTTTTCTACTAAAAGCCCAAGTTCATCTTCACCATCTATATAAGCCCTATGAAGTCTTTCATTAAAATTCCTAAAAATTTTCTCTAAATCAGCAAGTTTAGATACAAGTTCCTTATCATCTAAAGTTTCCATCATTTGAAGAAGTACATTCTCATCTACGTTATACTTTTTAAACTCAGTTACAAGAGTTGATATAACATCAATAAATCCTTCTTTTTTAGCTGCAACTCCAAAAACTTTCATTTCTGAAATAACATCATCAAGCACCTTATGTATTAGCATACTTTTAGCAGCATCCTTAATAGTCTTTTTAGTAAGACCACCTTCTTTATTAAACACTCTATTTGCAAGTCTTCTAAAACTTAAAACCTCAGCATTTAAAACGCAACTTTCTCCTATCTCACTAAGCATTCTATTCTCTGTTTCAAAAGTAAATTGCTCTGGAACTATAAGAATTAATTTGTTGTCCTCTTTTTTATTTATCTTATTTCTAATCTCTTCTATACAAAATGAACTTTTTCCAACTCCAGCCCTACCATATATAATTCTTAAAGACATATTTTCACCTCTACACTATATTCTTTATCTATATTTAAAAATCTATTTTCCACAATAAAAACAAGTTTTCCACAGGTAACCCCTAAAATAAAAAGTTATCCACAATTTAATACTATTGGTGTGCAAAACTTACATTAATCTCTTTTTACATTATTAACTAATAATATAATTCTAACACTTTATCTTCTTCTATAAAAAGAAAAAGGACTAGGAAAACAAATTCCTAGTCCAACAAATAATTATATTTTACTATATAGTTTTATTCTACAATATATATTTAACCTAATTTATTATACTAATATAAATGTGTGTGATATTTATAAATGACAATAAATATATTAAAACTCCTACTATATTTATAATTATAAACCCTGTATCAACTACAGTGTCAAGACTTTATTTTATTAACCTTGGAGTTGCTAACAATTCTTTTTTTACTGCCAAAACTCCATTTTCAATAGATTTTATAGTCCATTTTACAAGTGTTATTGTTCCATTCTTTATTTCAATACATGTCACCGCATAAGGAAGGACTGCTGCACCAATATTATAATACTGCACCCCATCATTGCTTGGAAAAATAGTATTGTGAGTATGTCCTATAATTACTGACATTTTATTTTTCTCTGACCATGCTCCTATCCTTTTATCAACAGTCTCTCTAATATTATCTGACTTAGCAGGACTTAAAACTTCCCTAAAAGAAAGTACTCCATTTAAAAAGCTCCAAACATATCTAACTAAAAATTTAGAAACACAAGCAAATTCATAACTTACATAATCAAGTTGGTGTCCATGAAAAACTAAAAATTCTTTTTTCCCTTCAATATTAAGCAATAACCCTTCATGTATTTCTAAATCAGAATAAAAATCTTTTAAAAATATATTTTTACCTTTTAAAATTTTCTTTTTAAACTTAACTTTTGATTTCTCATCATCATGATTTCCATAAATCATATGAAAACGACCTTTTTGTTTAAATGCAGAAAAAAGCTTATATTCATCCTCATGTGCAATATAAATATCATTTATATTTTTAAACTTCCAAAGTTCATCTCCATCTCCTGCCTCAATATAGGTAAATCCTTCATTATAATAATGTCTAAGCGCTGTTATATAAATATTAGTATTAGGATATAAAGAATCTCGAAAACTACCATCCCCCCTATGACAATCACTAAAGATTACAACCCTATCTGAATTTTTAATATTTAAAACTTTCACACTCTCTTTTAAATTATTAATTCTATCCTTTCTTTTCACTAAAATTACCCCTTAAATATTAACTTATATACTATGATTATTTATTCAATATGCATTTTATTATTCAAATTCATCTCTTTGTATATTCTTCTTATAAATATACTTGTAATATTATATAAAGAGGATTTATAGTTATGAAATTCACATTTTATTAATTTTTTGTTTAAAAACTTTTCAAATTTGATGAAATATATTATAATAGATATATAAACAATTTAAATAAGCAAATGAAAAACATGTATAAATATTTATTTATACTGAATAAATATACGAAAGGGGAAATCTTATTTTAAACTAAGAAAATATCTTAAACTTAAAATAAGAAGTGATACTATGCAAGATTCATCAAAAGAAATGTTATCGGAAGAAAAAGCTGACAAATATAAAATATCGTTTTTAAGTTTTGTTGGAATTATCTTTATAACTGTTTACGGATTACAAAATGCCCAACAAATTTACTATCAAATGGGCTATGCAGCAATTACATATGTTATAATCGCAGCTATATTATACTTTATTCCATATTCATTCATAGTTGCTGAAATGAGTTCAGCATTCAAAGATAGAAGTGGAGGAATATTTTCATGGATGTCCGAAACAGTTGGACAAGGCTTTAGTTTAGTTGGAACATTTATCTGGTATGGAGCTTTCGTAGTATTATGGTTCTCTGCAACAGTTATTACAGTTAACTTATCTGTTGCTATTTATGGTAAAGATACTACTTCAACTTGGCATATGGGACATTTATTTAATTCTCCAGAGACTATAGCAATTATTGCTGCAGTTTATATGATTATTATATCGTTCCTATCAACAAGAGGTCTTAAAAAAATGACTCTTTTATCTAATATATCAATTATAAGTGTTATAATTTCTCATATTGTAGTACTTGGTGGAGGTTTACTAGTATTCGCTCTATCAGGATTTAAATTTGCACAAGGGTTTAATCCTCATCACGTAGAGAATTACTTCTATGGACCTAATCCCGCCTATGCTTCATTACTTCCAGCAATAGCATTTATGGTATTTACTATTTTTGTTTTTGCAGGTATGGAAAACAGTGCTGGATTTGTAGATAAAGTTAAAAATGCTAAAAAGAATGTACCAAAAGCAATTATACTTTCAACAGCAATAATAACAGTTTTATATATATCAATTATTATTATTACTGGTATGGTTTGTAACTGGGGTGCAACTTTTGGTGGGGACAAGGTTAACCTTGGAAACTATTCAATTTATATAATACAACAACAATTTTACAGACTAGGTACTTTATTGGGATTATCAGGAGCTACTTCAATCCAAGTAGGAATGTGGGTTAACAGAATTCTTAACATTCTAACATTAGTTGGTTTAGCAGGTATGCCACTTAGAATATATAGCCCTATCAAACACATGATAGAAGGATTACCAAAAGGTGTTCTTCCTGAAAAAATTACAGCGTCTAACAAACATGGAATGCCATCAATGGCAATTCTTATTCAAACAGTTATAGTTGTAGCCTTTATTTTACTTCTTGGATTTGGTGGTAATTCAGTATCATCATTATTCAATAAAATAACTCTAATGTCATACATTGCAGGGACTGTGCCAATATCATTTATTATATTTGCATATATCAAATTCAAAATGAATGACTCGATTGTTAAAGAATATCAATTCTTTAGTAAGAAATGGGGGATTATTGTTGGAATTATCTGTTTTATAGCAGTAACTTTCACAAATATATTCTCAATAATTCAACCAGCACTTAGTGGAAACTGGGAAAATACTTTTTGGGTAGCTATGGGACCTGTATTATTTGGTGGAATTGGATTATTCCTTTACTTAAGATATAAACGTAGATTAAAGCAAGGAAAAATTAAACTATAAAAAAAGCTTGTCCGTATGGACAAGCTTTTTTTATCTATTTCTCATATAAAATTCTATTTTAATTTTGCATAAAAATACACATGTCCTTCACCCATGAATATATAATTTAGTATTTCTATCTATTTTTTATATGTTAATATTCTTTTAATGCTAAAATATTTTTCACCAAAAAGCTTTTTTAACTATTTTCATAAAAAAATAGCAGCTAAATCTTCAAAGATCTAACTGCTATATTATATGAAATTTACGAATCAACTTATTCTATCTGTTTATCTCAAAATAATCAAGATTTATATAAAAAAAAACCTAGTTTAAAAACTAGGTTTTTTTGGCGGAAAATCAGGGATTTGAACCCTGGCGCCAGTTGCCCGACCTACACCCTTAGCAGGGGCGCCTCTTCAGCCACTTGAGTAATTCTCCACGCTGTTTGTTTATATAAAATATATAAATGGTAGAGAGAGTGGGATTTGAACCCACGGTACGCGTAAACGTACGCCGGTTTTCAAGACCGGTGCCTTAAGCCAGCTCGACCATCTCTCCAAGCTACATTTATTATTATAGCAACTTCATTATACAAAGTCAATACTTTCTAAAAAGTTTTTTTCAATATTTTTCTTTTAGAATAAAACACTAATAAACTAATTAGCATTTTTAAATCTATTTAATTAATTGCTCTATTGGTCCTAATACTAAAAATAAAATCAATACAATTACACTCAAACTCAAACCTATCAAAGATGAAAACATCACTTTAACGCTTTCTCCATGTTTTTTCATAGCTACAAGCGAAGCTATAATACCTAATATACCAAAGAAAAAACCTGATATAAAAGTAAGTAATGCACCTGCAACGCTAAGTCCCCCAAATAAATAAGCCATTGTTACTGATTTTGGTCTATTTTTCTTTTCCACTAATATTCTACCCCATTTCATCTTTAGTTAAATATTTTAATCTATACCTTTATTATAATATAAACTTCTATATAAAAGAAATTATATCTCTATATTTTCAATCTCATTATTTTTGGGTATAAAAAAAGAACTTAGTGAAAACTAAGTTCTTATGGTAGAGAGAGTGGGATTTGAACCCACGGTACGCGTAAACGTACGCCGGTTTTCAAGACCGGTGCCTTAAGCCAGCTCGACCATCTCTCCAGGCTACATAAGTTATTATACTAGCCTTATATAACTTTGTCAATATTTTTTATTATTCTTTTTTTATTTATCATATCCTTTACTCTACTTATATATAATTAATTTCTGTCAGAACTTAGTAATCATTAAATTAATAAAACGCTTTATAATAAAACTTAAGAGGTGATTATTTTGAAAATAAAAATTTCAGATGAATTAAGAGAAAAAACAAATCCAATACTTCTAAGTATTGAAGCTACGGTTAAAGTTAAAGAAGGTAATGATGCACTTTGGAATGAAATTAATTCTAAAATTAAAGAAATTACAGAAAATATTACTCCTTCAGATATTCTAAAAATTAAAAATATTGATTCTTCAAGAACGGCTTATAAGAAACTTGGAAAAGACCCCAGTAGATATAGACTTTCTTCAGAGTCACTTTTAAAAAGAATAGTGAAAGGAAATGGTTTATATAAAGTTAATAATGTTGTTGATATAAACAATTTAATTTCATTAACTACATCTTGCCCTGTTGGAATTTATGACTTATCAAAAACAGAAGGTGATATAATTTTAACTATTGGTAAAGAAGGAGAGGTTTATGAAGGAATTGGTAGAGGCGAAATAAAAATTGAGCATATGCCTACTTTTGCAGATTCAATTGGAAACTTTGGAACTACTACATCAGACTCAATAAGAGCAATGATAACAGAAGATACACATCATATTGTTATGAACCTTGTTTCTTTTTCTGGTGAAGATGAACTCTTAGAATTTAGCAAGCTTGCTAAAAGACTTTTAGCTCAATATGCTGATGCAGAAATATTAAGTGAAACAATAAATAGATAAATTTAATATTATAAAAAAAGAGCGAGTGCTATGTGCACTCGCTCTAAAAAAATTATTTTTCTAATCTTTCACATCTCATATATGATTTTAGAACTTCTGGAAGTTCTACTGAACCATCTTCTTGTTGGTAGTTTTCTAAAAGTGCAGCAAGTGCTCTTCCAATAGCAACTCCTGAACCATTTAATGTGTGTATGAATTGAGGTTTATCCCCTGGAGTTTCTCTATACTTAATATTACCTCTCATAGCTTGGAATGACTCAAAGTTTGAGCAGCTTGAAATCTCAACATATTTGTTGTAACTTGGCATCCAAACTTCTATGTCATATTTAAGTGCAGCAGTAAATCCTAAATCACCTTTGCATATTCTAACTATTCTATATGGAAGTCCAAGACCTTGTAATACTGACTCAGCATCAGCAACAAGCTTATCTAACTCCTCATAACTTTGCTCTGGCTTACAAAACTTAAGTAACTCAACTTTATTAAATTGGTGTTGTCTAACAAGTCCTCTAGTATCTCTACCAGCTGAACCTGCTTCTGCTCTAAAACAAGCGCTATAAGCAACATGTTTTATAGGAAGGTCTGCACCAGCTAAAGTTTCATTTCTATACATATTAGTTACAGGAACCTCAGCAGTTGGAATTAAGAAATATCCATTATCAACTATAAAAGCATCATCCTCAAACTTAGGTAATTGACCTGTAGCAGTCATACTTTCTCTATTAACCATGTAAGGAGGAAGTATTTCTGTATATCCATTATCAAATGTGTGAGTATCAACAAAATAACTAATTAATGATCTCTCAAGTCTAGCTCCATTACCTTTATATATTGTAAATCTTGAACCAGCTATTTTACTACCTCTTTCAAAATCTAATATATTTAAACCTGTTCCTAAATCCCAGTGAGCTTTAGGCTCAAAACTAAACTTAGTAGGCTCTCCCCAAGTTTTAATCTCAACATTATCCTCATCAGTTTCACCTTCTGGAACTGCTGGATTTGGTATATTAGGAATTCTTAACATAATATATTGAATTTTTTCATTTATATCTGAAAGCTTAACATCAAATGCTTTTATTGTCTCTCCAATTTCTTTCATTTCTGCCATTACAGGAACAACATCTTCTCCAGCTTTTTTTCTCTTAGGTATCTCAGCTGATACTTTGTTTCTCTCATTTTTTAAAGCCTCAACCTTAACTAAAATTTCTCTTCTCTCTTCATCAAGTTTAATTACTTCATCAATAGTTGCTAAATCAAAACTTTCTCCTCTATTAGTAAGAGCTGCTTTAATTTCTTCTGGATTCTGTCTGATTTTTTTTAAATCTAACATAATAATCTCCTTCCAAATTTACATATTTTTAAGATAAATCTACTAACAATATTATAAAAAAACTATTTTTGGGCGTAAAAAAGGAGTCTTCTATCCCCTTATAAAGGGACGAAAGACTCCGCGTTGCCACCCTAATTGATAAATTGTAATGCATAACAACTTATCCACTTTATCACTTTAACGATTAGTACCGTACTGCTTAAATTCACAGTCCCTCACAGGTGGATTCATAAGTATTTTAAATTAGTTCTCACCAACCACTAACTCTCTGAAGTTAAAATAACTTATTACTAGCCCATTCATAGGTTTATTGTAATATTGCTTTTGTGTTAATTATATTAATCTATCACTTTAATGTCAATAATTTCTTTACTAATCTTTAGGTATGCTCCTAGTACAAATTATATCTACCCCTGTATTTAAAATGTTTTTACAAACAACATCTCCAATAACAGTTGGAACACTCATATAAAGTCTTCCTAAAACCTTAGAAAATTCAATCCAAATTGCTATATCAACTGGCTTGCTGCTTTTTACAGAAACAACATTATGTTTTTGTGAACCTCTAAGTCTTATAACACTTGTAAAAATATCCTTAGCCATCTTAATCTCCTTTAAATTTCATCAAACTCTTTAATTCTAGATGCTAGTAAATTAGAGTTTTTAGAATCCTCAACTATTTCAGTTGGTTTCTTATCAAGTTCTCTAGCTAATATATCAATAATCTTACTAATACAATTAGCCCCATGACATCTGCCAAAAGTAGCCCCTGTTCTTCTTTTAACACCCTCAAGTGTTCTAGCACCAAGAGGTCTTCTAATACAGTCTATAACCTCACCTTCAGTTATAAGATTACACATACAAATTACCTTACCATATTTCTTATCAACTGAAACAAGCTCATTTCTTTGCTTATTATCTAAACTTCTAAATCTATAAAACTCTCTTCTCTTATCAATAAAGTTATTACTCTTAGAACACCCTAAATTCTCAACAACACTCTCACTAACAAGACTTGCAATTGCAGGTGCAATAGTAACCTCAGCATAATGCTTCCCAGTTATTTTTATATAACCTTTATTAATCTCATTATCATCAATAATAATAATATCTTTATGATGCTCATCATAAAAAACATTATTAACATTACTATTATTTATACTCGGCAAAATTGCCTTAGCTTTTCTAAGGGACTTATAAAAACCTAAAGTCTTCTCAGAATTAATTCCTATAATTCTCTCACCACTTGGGCTAGGTATATGAGTCATATAATTATTCTCATCATCAATTTTTACAATTAAATTAGAATAAGGTGCCTCACTACAATTATCAAGTAAAAGATAATATGTTTTAAGCTTCTCACTCTCTGATACTTCTCCACTCTCTTCATTAACATATAAATCACCAGGAATTGTATTAACAACAAACTTACAAGTAAATTTATTCTTATTAGTCGTAACTCTAAAACCACTTACAAGTCTTTGAATCTCATTAACCTTTTCTTCAAGTCTAAACCTAACACCATTCTCAAAAGCAACTTCTCCATAGGCTATAGCAAGCTCATAAGGATTTATAACAGCTGTATTTTCACTATACAAAGCCCTCTTAACTTCACCATGAAAATTAGGTTCAATTTCTGCTACCGCATCTGCATCTAAAAGTTTAACCCCTTCAAAATTTCTTTTCTTTGCTCTATTATATATCTTATTTAAGATTTTTTCCCCATCTTCATCATCTGCAATTCTAAGAGTAGGTCTATTAGTTATCGGAAGATTAAACTTCTTACTAACTTCCTTAATAAGTTTATTTCCCATGCTCTCTAAAGTGCTCATAAGATCATTCTTACACTCAGAACCATCATAAACTATATCAGCATTAACAAATGAAATATCATCTGCTACATCAAAATCTTTTTCTATCAAAGCTATATTAAGATTGTACTTTGATAACTCATAAGCAATAGCACAACCTGTTATTCCTCCACCTAAAATTAAAACATCATAATCCATTTTTTCTCACTCCTAATTACTCAAAATGTAATTAAATTTCTCTCTTGATTATATCACATAAGTAAATTTTTTTTATAATCAAATAAGTAAATTATCCCCCCCCCCCAAAAGAAAAGTAGGTATCCAAACTGAATACCTACCCTATACTTATATTAAATTATAAAACTACAAACTACTCATTTCCAGATAAATTATTAAGCATATCACCAAGCTTATTTATAAGCTCACCATATTTTGCCCAATCCCCACTTTTTTGTGCCTCAATAGCCTCATTAAATAAGTTTGCAGCCTCACCAAAGCTCTCTCCACCTGATTCAGGATCTATTTTATCTCCTTCCTCTGGTTTCTCACCCTCTGGATTCTTTTCTTCGTCCTTACCACTATAATCAAATAATTTTTCTAACGCTTTTTCTACATTTTCTTCTATAACAATTTTATCACCATTAGATAAAACAACTCTCTTCATCTCAGGAATCCCATTCGCAGCCTCAGCCTTCAAATAAATAGTATTCATATATAAAAGAGAATCTTCAATAGGAAGAATTACAACATCTCCATAAACAACCTCAGAACCTTTTCCAGCCCATAAACTTATTTCCTTAGAAATATCCGGATCTTGCATCATTCTATTCTTAAATAAATCTGGACTATAAACAGCTCTTTGTTGTGGGAACTTATACATAATAAGGTCACCATAGCTATCTCCATCCATTCTTGCTCCAAGTAATGAAACCATATTTTGCTTTCCTTTCATATTAAAATACTCAAAAAGCATCATCTCTAGATTTTCCTCACCATGAAGTCTACTCATAAGATATAAAAGTTCAACTTCCTTACTTGTATTTTCCTGCCCATCTCCAGCTGAAACTTCCTCACCAATTTTTCTACCAGAAACATCCCACAAATCTTCTTGTGTAAAAAGTTTCATAGCATCATTAACGTGATACTTAGCTAAAACCTCAGTCTGTAAATTAAACATATCTTGTGGATATCTAAAATGTGACTGAATTTCTTTTGGCATTTCAGACATTGGCTTAAACAGTCCCTCAAATATTTTTGAATAAGTTTTTATAATAGGGTCACCCTCATCAGTAACATAGAAATTTATATCACCACTATAAGCATCAACAGTTATTTTAACAGAATTTCTAATATAATTTATATCTTTATAAGGTTCAGAGAATGGATACTTATTAGAAGTTGTATAAGCATCTATAACCCAAACTATTCTATCTTCATAAACAACTGGATATGGATCACTATCATAAGTTAAAAATGGAGCAATTTTCTTCGCTCTATCTAAAATATTTCTATTAATTAAAATTCTACTATCATCATTTATAGCACCAGAAAAAATCATCTTTGGCTGACTATAAGCAATTGCAAAAGCAAGCTTATTTAATTGGTTCATAGGAATTCCTGCATCACCATCATATTTAAACTCATTTTCTGTTTCTCCATCTGGATAATCAAACTCAATAATATCAGTATTAACAATAGAATAATCGTTAGTGCTTTCCCCAAAATAAATTCTTGGATTATCAACTTTAAGATCTGTTGTATTAGTTGTAGGTATATCTCTCATAACAAAAGAAGGTTGTCCCTCTTTAGTCACTTGATTAACCTCACTCATAGCAAGTCCATATCCATGCGTATACCTTAAATGTTTATTCTGCCAAATATCCATCCCCGAAGTATCAATCTCTCTAGGAGCAATAAATACCTGACTATACTCACCATCAATTTCATATCTATCAGTATCAACATCATTAAATGTATAATAGTTTTTTATAAGCTGAACTTGCTTATAAAAATTAAGTACAGGTTCTGCTGAATTCACCTTTAAATTATCAATAATATCTGAATTAGCTTCTAACTTTTCAGAATTCAAATCATTAGTAGGATTAAATTCTTTAACCTCAATATTATCAATACCATAAGCAAACTTAGTTGCATCAATATTATATTCAATATAAGGTTTTTCAAACTCAAGTTCATTTGATTTAACAATAACTTGTTGAACAAAAGCAGCAACTATAGGTTGTAAAACTACAAGTCCAAAAATCGAAATTCCAGCTCCTATAATAAGCTTAACTTTCTTTTTAGCAATACCAATAGCTATCATAATAGCACCAATAATTGATGCAACACTTATTACTCTATAAAATAATAAAGTTACCTTCACATCTGTATAGCTTGCTCCATAAGCAATTCCCCTAGGACTATAAACTAAATCAAATCCCTTAATAATATATCCAATAGAAAAAAGCAACATAGCCATAGCAGCTATAACCGCAAGTTGTTTTCCTGCAAATTTAAGTATTCCTTCACCTCTAGAATTTAAATGTATCACTCTATTAGTATTTCCTGTATCAGCCTGTAAACTAGTAGCCATATAAACTAAAAATGTTATTGCTACCATAACAATAAGAACAGTAAATAATGATTGATACATTGAATCTATTATTGGTAACTTAAACATATAAAATGATATATCTAAACTAAAAATTGGATCCTTCATCCCAAAACTTTGCGCATTAATAAACTCAAGAATTTCTCTCCAGTTTGTAAATGCAACTACAATACCTAATCCTAGTGAAAATAATAAATTCCCAACACTAGTAATAACTCGATAAACTTTCAACTTATTAACTCCTACTATAGCTAAAATAGTAGTTTTCATACTTTTAAAGTAAATAAACAAAGCTATAAAAGAAACTAAAAATATTGGTACAACTAAAAATGCCGAAGCTATAAATTTTGTCATAAAAACATCAAAATATCCAACCTCTTTAAACCACTGAACATCAATAAAGAATCCTACTGACATAACCCCTATAGCAATTATAGCTAAAAATACTCCCAGTACTATCTTTAACCACTTACTAAACACTAATTTTTTAATCACGGAAATCCCCCTTATTTAATTTTTAAAATAACTATTCAATTTAATAAATTATTAAACCTTTATACTCTATTTTATGATTCAACTATTCATCTATTCATCTGAATACTTACTTATATATAAATTAATTCCTATCATCACAAATATTTAAATATACTAAATATTTATTTTTACTTCTAGATATCTGATCTACACTCATATGATGTTTTTCAACTGCTTCTAAAAATTCATCTGAATAAGAATTAAACTTACTTTCCCTTAATATTTCTACTCCCTTTATAGGATGATTATAATATAAATTCATACGTTTAAACTTACTATATTTCTTAAGATTTCCCTTACTAATCTTTTTTACAATAACAAATATAGATTTATCTATAGGTCCAAACTTTAATCCTTGCTTACCAACATCATGCAACAACCCTAATTTAGCTAATTTTTCTACATCAATAGTTGAATTCCCCTTATATAATTCAACTAAATCTAGCGAAACTCGCAAACAATGAAATTGTTCTGACTTTATTAAAGAATAAAATAAATTTTGTTCCTCTTTATTTAAAATATTATTTATATATTCAGTATCTATTTCTTTTAAATTAGCACTTATTGCCCAAAAAAATTGTTTTATTCTATATAACATCTTATACCCTCTTTATTATAAAAATATAAAAAAAAGCCTATGACTACGTCATAGACTTGAATTTTGGTGGAGATAATGAGATTCGAACTCATGACCCCCTGCGTGCAAGGCAGGTGC
>NZ_CAMQZG010000004.1 GCF_947039605.1 uncultured Clostridium sp. | reverse complement strand
CACCACTTAGCTAAAGCTTGAAGTGGGAGAATTCTCTCAAATTAAGTTAAAATTTATTTGAGATTTAGTTTAAATTAAATAGAAAATAAGGCTAAGAATTAAAATTCTTAGCCTTATTTTTATTTGTTATTTTTAAGTTTTTTGTCCATATAGAAGTATATAGGGAAACCTATAAGTGTTATAACAACTCCAGATAGAGCTATTATACTTGATTGAATTCCTGACATAAATAATTGGTTTATTACAACAAATAATCCACCAAGAATAGCGATAATAGGTATTACAGGATATCCTATAACTTTGTAAGGTCTGTTCATTTCAGGTCTTTGTTTTCTAAGTTTAAATACTCCTATAAATATAAGGGAGTAGAATATCCATATTGTGAATATTGTAAGGTTACTTAGTAGGTTAAATTGTCCACTAAGTGCATAAAGTATTCCAAGGATAGCCATAAGCCAAGTTGCATTAGCTGGAACGTTAGCTTTATTTAATTTAGAAAATGTTTTACTAAATGGAAGATAACCTGTTTTTGCTAGAGCAAAAGGAACTCTAGGTGCAGTAAGTGTGTAACCATTAAGTGTTCCAAATATAGATACTAATATTCCAATATCTATTATTTTAGCTCCCATATCTCCAAATAATTTTTGGGCAACTATAGATGCTGGTGTAGCACTAGCTGCAATTTCACTTGCTGGGACTACCATTACAAATACTACGTTGATTATAACGTAAACTGCCATAACAAGCATTAATCCACCAATAATTGCTTTTGGTAAGTCCTTGCTAGGATTTTTCATTTCTCCTGCAATATTTCCAACATAAATCCAACCATCATAAGCAAATAAACTTGCTACAAGAACTTGCCCAAGAGCAGTTGTAAAGTTTATGTTATGCCCAATCATTGGAGTCATTATATTACCTGTACTTGGATGTTTAAAAAGTCCAACTATTATTATTAGAGCGATAGGGATAAGTTTTCCAATAGTTGATACTATTTGAATAAGCCCACTAGTTTTTGAACCAATTAAGTTTACTAGTACAAGTAGAAGAATAACACCGATTGCTATTGGTATTTTTAAGTGAGGCATGTCTAAAAGTTCACATGCTTGTTCTGAAAATAATATTGCAAGCGCAGCAATAACTGCTGGGAAGTAAAGTATTGTTTGCATCCATGCTGTAAGGTATGATAATTTTTGACCATAGATTTCTCTCATGTAAATCATCATTCCACCAGTTTCAGGGAAAGCTGCTGATATTTCTGTAGCTGTAAGTCCTGCTGCGATTGTTATGATACCACCAAGTATCCAAGCTATTATACCAAGACCAGGTGCACCTCCAGTTGATTGGAATATAGCTTGAGGTTTGAAGAATACTCCCGACCCTATAACTAGTCCAATAACTGTGGAAAAGGCTGCCCAAAAGCTAACCGTCTTCTTTAGTTCATTATGTCCCATTAATTTTCCTCCTAAGTTGAATATGTAATTGTTTGATATTTAAAATAAATCCTAACTACAATTATTAAAGTGCGAATAATCTTCTATAAATATAATTTGGTTTTAAATTATAAGAATTATGTATATAAATATTATTACATAATTTAAGAAAAGATACTTTACAAATTTGTAAAGCATCTTTTTAAAAATCATGGTATATTTAGGGATTTCATTTTATAGTTATATATTTGTATTCACATGTATAGGTAAATTGGGTATAATTGAGAAAGACCACTAATTTAGACTAGGGGGTAGCACGCGAGATGAAAATAACAGGTAGAGTATTAATATCTCTTATAGCAATAGTTATAATTGATTTAATTTATTCTTTCTATTTAGGAATTACGATAGAAGAAAAGATAGGTGCAGCAGTAATACTACTAATATTACCAATAGTGTCTGGGATAGTATTTATAGCTAGAAAAACATTCCAAAGAAAAGTTATATTAATTGTACTTTTAGTTTTAACTATAATAATGATTTTATTGGAACTTACAATACTTGCTTTTACAGGTACTTTTGACCAGTTAAATGATGTTTATAGTTATAAAGCACTTGGAGTTATAGCACTAACATTTAGTCCACTTATAGCTTCATATGTATGGCTAGCTTATATGCAATTTAATGAGATAAAAGGAAAATATCAAGGAAGACAGAGATATCTATTTTAGGTATCCGTCTTCTTTTTTTTCTGTAAATATAGTAATCTTACAAAATTGAAAGGTTACTGAAATGTAAATCGATATGTGCAAGTGGATATCTAGGATATACTAATGTCATAGACAAACAAGAGCAATTTTAAAAAGTAACGAGGGAGATATGAAAATGGAGAAAATTTTAGAAGTTAAAAATATAGAAAAATATTATGGTAATAAGGACAGTCTTACAAAGGCTATTGATAATATAAGTTTTAAGGTTGAAAAGGGTGAGTTTGTTGGTATTATGGGACCATCTGGGTCTGGTAAAACAACACTTTTAAATTGTATTGCAACGATTGATAGGGTTTCAGCTGGAAGTATAACTATTAATGAAAGTGAAATAACAGGACTTAAAGGAAAGAAACTTGAAAAGTTCAGAAGAGATGAACTTGGTTTTATATTTCAGGATTTTAATCTTCTTGATACGCTAACAGCTTATGAGAATATTGCACTAGCACTTACTATTCAAGGTAGAAAGCCTATGGAGATTAATAGACTTGTAAATGAGGGAGCAAAAAAACTTAACATAAAAGATATTTTAGCAAAGTATCCATATGAGATGTCAGGAGGTCAAAAACAAAGAGTTGCATCAGTTAGGGCAATTGTAACAGAGCCGAGTTTAATCCTTGCAGATGAGCCTACAGGAGCATTAGATTCTAAGTCAGCATCACAACTTTTAACATCATTTGAAAAACTTAATGAGGAATTACAATCTACTATACTAATGGTTACACATGATGCTTTTACTGCGAGTTATGCAGATAGAATTTTATTTATTAAAGACGGAAAGATGTTCAATGAATTAATCAAAGGCAATGATACTAGAAAAGAATTCTTTAATAGAATTATGGAAGTAGTGACACTTTTAGGGGGGGACGCTGATGTACTTTAATATAGCAAAAAATAATATTAAAAAGAGTTTTAAAGATTACACAATCTACTTTTTGACATTAAGCTTTGCTGTATGTGTATTTTATGCTTTTAACTCAATTGGTTCACAAAGTGCTATGACTACCTTGAATGAAAGTCAAAAGGAATATATGGAACTAATGAACAATGTAACTAATATACTTTCAATTTTTGTATCAATAATACTTGGAGCACTTATAATTTATGCAAATAACTTCTTAATTAAAAGAAGAAAAAAAGAACTTGGAATTTATATGACACTTGGTATGGGAAAAGGTAAAATATCGAGAATATTAGTGTTAGAAACTTTAATAGTTGGGGCTATATCATTAATAGTAGGTCTAATAGTAGGTCTTATTATATCTCAAGGATTATCTGTTTTAACAGCAAAGCTATTTGGTGGAATAATCTCTAAAATGGGATTTATAATTTCATATAGTGCTATAGGTAAAACTATTTTATATTTTGGGATTATTTTTGTACTTGTTATGATATTTAACACAGTCATAATTTCAAAATATAAATTAATTGATTTGCTTACAGCTGTAAAAAAGAATGAAAAAATTAAGATTAAAAATCCTGTTTTATTATTTATTATATTTATTATAGGAGCAGTAATTTTAGCTAGTGGATATGTAATAATTCTTAAAGATGGATTAACTAAAATGGCAATATTATGGGTGGCTATAGGCCTTGGAACAATTGGAACATTCCTATTTTTCTATGGACTTGCTGGATTTATGGTTATAGTTAGTCAAAATAATAAAAATAGATATCTTAGAGGGTTAAATATATTTGTTACAAAGCAAATGAATAATAAAATCAATACAAGTTTTGTATCAATGGCTCTAATTTCACTTATGTTATTTGTAACGATTTCGGCTTTATCCACAGGTGTAAGTCTTAAAAATGCTATGAGTGAATCTATTAAAAACAATACACCATTTGATGTTTCAACAACAGTATATACAGATGAAAATTCAACTGTAACACTAACTCAAGCGATAGATGAACTAAATAAAATTTATCCGAATTATAGTACAGAGTTTAAAAGTGCAGTATTTACAAGTTATAGGTATAACACTCCTGTAAGCATAAAAAGTAAAGCAGGAATGAATACTCAGAAATATACAAATTATATGACAATTGATGATTATAATAATTATTTAAAATTATTAGGAAAAGCACCTATCACATTAAATGAAAATAGTGTTTTATTAGTGGGGGCTAAGAGTAAAACAAATAAGGGTATAAACAAAATTTTAGCTTCAAAAGCAAAATTGGAATTTAACGATAAAGAGTATGATATACAAAATTTAGAGTTAATCAATGATTCTTTAGAGAACTCTCCGGTGGCAAGTTCTGTTATTACAATTATATATCCAGAAAATTTTGTATCAAGTAATTTTAAAT
Organism: uncultured Clostridium sp.; assembly: GCF_947039605.1. Lineage (GTDB taxonomy): Bacteria > Bacillota > Clostridia > Clostridiales > Clostridiaceae > Sarcina. Next base: position 95,547 of record NZ_CAMQZG010000004.1, on the reverse strand, counting down.
GGTCAGGTAAATCAATTATCGTCAATGCTAATGCCGATAATAAATTTAATTCAAAAAAAGTACAAGAGAGTTTATCACAAAAAGCACATAAATATGAAAAAGAGTATAACAGTACATCCAATAATGCAAATTCACCAATCTATTTTGTATCTACAAGAGGAAGTATTATTGCAGATAGTCAGGGAATCTCTACAATAATTCTTTATATAGCTATCTATATAGGTGTAATATTCCTTTTAACATCATCAGCTGTAATAGCACTTCAACAACTTGTTGAGGCTAGTGATAGTAAAGAGAGATATGATGTTTTAAGAAAAATAGGTGCTACTAATAGTATGATAAATAAAGCTATTTTAAAGCAGGTTGTAATAGCATTTATGCTACCACTAATACTTGCAATAGTTGATTCTATAGTGGCTATAAAAGTAGTTTCAAGTTTTGTTGAAACCTTTGGAAAGTCAGGGATAGTAGGTGCATCTCTTATGACGGGGGGAGTTATCATTGTTATATATGGTGGTTATATGATGGCAACTTACTTTGGATTTAAAAACACAGTTCGGGAAAATAAATAATACTAAAAATAATGAAAATTTAATTTTATAAAATAAATTTATTGTCTAATTTATTTATAGGTAGCGTATCTTGATTGATACGCTATTTTTTTTATGTATATTTTTTTAGTTTTATATAACACTAAATTAAGATACTAAAGAAGAAGTGAGGATGGATTTTTATGAAATTTACAAAGATTGATATTGATGAATGTTATGCTTATTTGATTGTTACACAAGAAGATAAAGCTATTTTAATTGACCCAAAACTTGATTATGCAGAGTATTATTTGCATATTTTAGAGGAGAAAAAGTTAGAACTTGAAATGGTTATAGATACACATTTACATGCAGACCATTTAAGTGCAGGGGCTTACCTTAAAGAAGAAACTGGTGCTACTTATGGAATGTATGAAAATAGCCCTTGTGCATCTATAGATAGAAAGTTTTATGATAATGAAGAGTTTAAGATAGATAATTTGAATTTTAGAATTATCTATACACCAGGTCATACTGATAATAGCATGTGTGTGATTTGTGAGGATAAAATATTTACAGGAGATTTCTTATTTTTAGATGGTAGTGGAAGGGATGATTTACCTACAGGTGATTGTGAAGCTCATTTTTATACTTTAGATAGACTTCGAGGACTTGAAGATTTTTATGTAGTTTGCCCAACTCATAATTATGGTGCAAATGAACTTTCAAGTTTACATCAAGTTAGAAAGGAAAATCCAATTTTAAATTGTAAAAGTTTAGATGAGTTTAAAAAGTTAACTAAGCCAGAGCGTGAAGCAGAGGAGTGGATACATGATGTTATTAAATTTAATAATGAGGGGAATAAAGATATTAATTCTATCAAGATTCCAAAAAGGGAAGCTATTTGCCAAAAAGGACAGGGGGAGAAAGGGTCTCTTGATAATGTGGCGTTTGTAACTAAGTATGAGATTAATGAATTACTTGGGTGTAAGAATCAACCTGTTATTTTAGATGTTAGAGAAAAAACAGAGTTTTATGATATAAAACCAATAGATGGGTCTATTTTTATTAATATAAAAGAACTTCCAAGTAGTTTAGATAAACTACAAGAATATAAAGGAAGAACATTTATTACTGTTTGCAAAAGTGGAGCAAGAGCAACTAAGGCTGCTAAAATGCTTCAAGGAGCAGAACTTGGAAAAGTGTTTGTACTAAAAGGTGGAATACAAGAGTACAGAAAATAAAAAATAAAGTGCATCTATTACTAATAGGATAATAGGTGTATTTTTCTAAATTTAAAGGAAAAAAGTTATAGATAGTATAAGTGACACAATTCTACCTTTTTCTTAGTGTAGAATATCCTTGTTCAAGATAAATGAAAAGGGGATATTATATGAAAAAAGGAGTAAAAATATTAATTATACTAGCAGGTGTTATTGTAGTTGGAATTATAAGTTTTTTATTAAGTGATTTTAGTAAAGCAACACCAACTGTAGTACCAGAACCAATTTTGGGGAGTACTTCAGTAATACAAAAAGTTGTACATAAAAAAGGAACTAATAATGAATCTGAATATATTAATTCTGTATTACCAGTAGTTCAAAAAAATATGAATTATAAGTCGCAAAATAAATTTATGTCGGTAAAAAAAGAAACTAATGTTTATGATGATGCTAATAATACTTCTAAAAAAATAGGCAGTGTAGGGGCATCAGAGAGGGTTATGTTTAAGAATAAAGATGGAGTTTTTACTAAGATAGGGTATTCATCAGCAGGAGGAATGAAACTTGGTTATGTGGCAAGTAGTGATTTAGAGATAGCAAAGATAATTCCAAATGATTTTAATAATTTAGTAGTACCAAGTAATGTGAAAAAGGTACAGTATGGAAAAAGTGGAATGGGAAGACCTTTATATTATTATAAGATAGGTAATGGAAGTAAGCATATCCTTATGAATTTTGCGATACATGGATATGAAGATTCATGGGCGCAAGATGGTTATGTTTTAACTCAAATGGGTGAGTATGTTATTAAAAACTTATCTGCAAGAGATTTAAAAGATGGAGGACTAAATGGATGGACAGTTTATATAATTCCATCAGCAAATCCTGATGGGCTTTTAAATGGTTACACTAATGAAGGACCAGGTAGAGCGCAAGTTTCAGAAGGAATTGATATAAACAGAGATTTTAGTGGTCCAGGCTTTGAAGAAACTTCAACTTCAAGAAATAAAACAGAAGCGAAGCCTTTTTCAGCACCAGAAACAAGAGCACTTGCAAAACTTGTGAGAACTCTTATAAAAAATAATCCAAACTTAATTTTAACAGATACACATGGATGGCTTAATTTTACAAAAGGTAATGCTAGTGTAGCAGAGTATTTTGATAAAGAATTTAATTTAAAAAATCAAGTTATTCATAGATATTTTGGTGGATATTTAGTAGGGTATGCAAGAATGGAGGGTGCAAGAGAAGTTTTAATTGAGCTTCCTAATCCAGAGTCACCAAAGGGTGCAGTTACAAAACAGTATAATGAAAAAATGTTATCAGCAGTTAATAATCTTTTAGATAATTACTCATTTTAAATAAAAAAAGAGCTTCAGACTAGCTATTGTCTGAAGCTCTTTACTATTTTAAAACTATTTTATCTAATCAAAAATCAAAAAATCTTTTCTATCTTAAAGAGTTGAAAGATCAGCAGCTGGTCCAAACATTTCGTAGTTGATTGAATCATCTGCAACATCCATACCTTTTAATGTGTTGAATACATGCTTCATGAATCCTAAAGGTCCACAGAAGTAGAATTCTCCATTTTTAGGCAGGTTTGCTTCTAACCATTCTTTTGTAGCAAATCCTTCTACATCATAGTCAACACCGATTTTTTCATCAGCTGTTGGGTTAGAGTAGAATACTGCTGTTTTAAGGTTTGAGTTTGCATCAGCAAGAGCCTTTAACTCATTTTTAAATGTGTGAGCTGTTGAATTTAATACAGCTTGTACAAATATTACTTCTCTTTTTTCTTCAAGAGCTTTGTAAAGCATTGACATAACTGGAGTAACTCCAATTCCACCACTTAATAATACTAAAGGTTGTTTTTTATCTTCTTTTAAGAAGAATTCTCCAAGTGGACTTGTTAATTCTACAACATCGCCAACATTTACATTATCGTGCATGTATCTTGAGATTTTACCTTGGTCTTCTCTCTTGATGCTTAATCTGTAGAAATCTTCACCTGGTTTCATTGATAAGCTGTATTGTCTTACTTCTTCAGTAAGTTCTCCTTCTTTAACAGGTTTAACTGATAAGAATTGTCCAGCTTTGTGAGTCTTAACAGCTGCACCAGCTAATGGTTTGAAGTAGAATGAAGTAACGACATCATTTTCTTTTACTTTTTTAGTTAATTCAAAGTTATGGTAGTCGAAATCATTTCCTTCTTCAGCTGAGAAGTATCTTTCTAATAATCCTGAGAAAGCTTTTCCGTGTCTAGCTTCATCTTTACACATTTCATGAACTGTATCATGTATTGCATCAAGGTTTAATTGTTTAGCAAGTGTAGCTAAATCTTTCTTACCTTGGCATGCACCATGTTCTGCATTAACTCTAGCTTGTAGGTTAGCTTTTGTATCAGCTTCTACAACTTCACCAAGCATTTCTGCAAATTTAGCAGCGTGCTCAGCTTCTTCGAAAGCTATTCTTGTATATGATCTAGCAACTTCTGGGAATCCTTCTCTATCAGCTTGTCTAGCCATAGCAAGGTACATTCCAACTTCAGTACATTCTCCCATAAAGTTAGCTTGTAAGCCTTCTATTATTCTTGAATCAACACCTTTAGCAACACCAATTCTGTGTTCATCAGCGAATACTAAGTTATCTGATTGCTCGATAAATTTATCAGCGCCTACTTTACAAAGTGGGCATATTTCTGGGGCATTTTCACCTTCGTGGATATATCCACATACTGTACAAACAAATTTTTTCATAATTTAAATCTCCTAAACAAACGTATATTTCTAAGCTAAAACAATATAGCTCTGTTATCTATGTTTCTATTATATAACACAAATAATGAATTGTAAAGAATAATAACTATTACTTAACAAAATAATTTTTAAAATAGGTAAAAGAAAAGAAATATCTTATATATAAAACAAATAAAATGTTCCTTTTTTCTTGTAACATCAAGTCGAACCATAGTGAATGGATTTTGATATATATATTAAGGAAGCCGTTTACTGAGTCTGGGTCTACGCAGTATCTTTTTTTATAGCGCCTTGCATATATTCTATATTGCCACAGACTGTTGCAATTCCAAGAGTATCAAGTTTTAAATTTTGTTTTATAAATTTATAGAATTAAATTTACAAAAATGTGTAGTTTAAATTTATAGAAATGGAAAAGTAATATAAAAAGTAACAAAATGATGTTGAATTTCAATAAATATGTCTTTTTTATTAGATTGAAAATAGGTTAATAGGTATATATAATCATAGTTATATTAATGAGATTATAATAAGACAAGGAGGGCATATGAAGACAATAATATCAATGATTATTGGAGGGGCTATAGTTTTAGGGTTATTTCTAGGAGTAACATCTAGTAATAGTTTTGTTTTAGATAGTCAAACTGTATTAAAAAGCCCAAAAGTTAATTTAGTAAAAGATAAGCATATTTTTAATTTTGATAATAATAGCAATAATGTGAATGTTTCTACAAGTACAAATAAACAAGATGGTTCAAATAGTTTAAATAATACAATGAGCCAATTTAATTACCTAATACAAAATGAAGGAATGTTATATGGAGTAGTAGCGAATGGGGCAAAAATTATAATTCCTTGTTCAGAGGGTAAGGTGATAAATGGACAACTTGTTGTTCCAGAGTATTATACAAGCATGCCATGGGAAAAATTTACTGATTATATAAGTTCTAATGGTGATGGATCTTTTACAATTTATGAATATTATAATGGTAAGCAAACAGGTGAATTTAATGTAAATGAAAAGGGAAACAATTTAGTTGGAGAGTTTATTCATACTGTAAATAATGCAAAGAGTAAAGTTATCTTTAGCAATGTGAAGAGTTTTGATGAGTCAGGACAACTTTCAAGAAAGCCTTTTTATATAGGGGTTATAGGAGAAACAGCAGTTACATTAACAAATGAGTTTGATGGCACATATACAGAGTATTATCATGGTGATAAACATTTATTTGATATTAAAAAAGAAACTAGCAGTTCTAATAGCAATTATAATATTCAATTAAATGAGTATTATAATGGAAAGTTAACTGGTGAGTATTTATTAAATGATATTGGTAATGACACTTATACAGGGATTTTTATTAAAGCCCCACAAAGTGCTAATCCAATAAAAAGTACAGTTGGTTTAACAGGGAGCAAATCTCCTTTTAGTATTTAGTTGAATAGATGTATTAAAAGCTACTATAAATTATAGTGGCTTTTTTAGCTATATAGTTATTTAAATAATACTATTGGATATATATAGGATATTTATTATAATTTTGAGATATTGACTTAAAAAGTACAATAAATTTATTTATAAAAGCATTTTAGTAATTTTAAGAAAGTAATTATTTGTATTTTGTATTATAATGCTTAATTTTCTTAAATTGAAAGTTACTATTCATAGGATTATGATTACTACATAAGGACAGGTTAAACTTATAATAGTAGGAGTGATTCATATGGAAAAAATAGAAAAAATAAGTCAAACAGGTAATACAGGCGTAATAAGAATAAATGCAGAAAAAGGTGATGTTTTTACAGTTGCAGAAGGAAGCTTTCTTTCAATGACTGATACATTTGATGTTGTTCTAAAAAAACACAGAGACCTTAAAAAAACTTTAGAAAAAGCTATATCAGGTCATAAAGTATTTTTAGAAGAGTATACAGCAATAGAAGATGGAACTTTAATATTAACAGATACTAAACTTGGTGATGTTTTAGTTTTAAATCTTGATAGTGAAAAAGAATATATTTTAGAGCAAAAAGAGTTTATGGCTTCATATGGACAGATAGAATATGAGGTTGAAGGTGGAAGAATTACAAATTTATTTGCTGGTGAGGGTTTATTTAGATTAAATGTAAAAGGGTCTGGAATTCTTTGTTTATCAGCTTATGGTTTACTTCTAGAGCAAGAGATTAAAGAAAATGAATCTTTAATTATAGATATGGATCATATAATTATAAGAGAAAAACAATTAGGTTATGAAATTGTTGATGTAGAGAGTAAAAAAACAATATTAGAAGGTGAAGGAAGAGCAGCTAAGGTTACAGGCCCAGGTAAGGTTTGGTACCAAGCTAAAACTTATAGTGCTTATATGAGCAATCCAGAACTTTAGAATTTGATTTTTTGAGATATTATATAAAAATAAAAGAGGTTATCTTAGAGTAGAATATTAAATTCTACTTTAAGTTAGCCTCTTTTGTATTTTACATAGAAATATTTATTTTTACATAGTTCTATGAAGATGACCGATAATAAATATTCCAAAGTTTAAGACATAATATATAAGTACTACACTTATGCCTAAAAATGTATATTGCATTTTTTCACCTAGATTACTTTTCAATCTATCTTGATTTTCAACGTCATTATCATCTCTAGCTCTTGAAAATTCTATGTTTGTTGTTATTAAATCGGCAAAAGCTAAAATTAATAATGCTATTATAACTAATACAGTTTGTGTAACTGGATTAAGTGATGGCATAGAAAAAATCTCCCCTCTGATAATAGTTAGTAAGTATATTATATCATTAAATTTACAAATATAAGGGATAATTTATAAGATAAAAAATGAAAAAATAAAATAAAGTTTAGAAAAAATATATAACTTAATAGTTAATTTATAAAAATGGCTTATTTAAAGGTTTTAACGTTGATAAAATATAGTGAAATTTAATTATTGTTTTATATAAAATTATACCTGTTTTTAAAAATTGAAAGAAATAATTCATAAATTCAAAATTTACTGACTACACATATAAAGAGATTAATTTAAAAAGGATGATTTCAATGCAGGAAAAACTTTTAAAAATTTTATCATCAGTAGTTAATGAGTCAAAGTTAAATGACTTTGAGTCACTAAGTGAGAAAGAGTGGAATGTTATATATGATGAGGCTAGTGCACATTCTATAGAGAGTGTAGTCTATTATGGAATTAAAGAAAATAACATAGATGTAAAAAGCGAAAAGTTTAAGTGTTACAAAAAGGAAGTAGCTTTAGCTAATATTTATCAAAACAGACATCTAGAAGCTATTTTATTAGCTTTAAATAAGTTAAAGGAAAGCGGAGTAGTAGTAATGGTACTAAAAGGCCTTGCTTTAAGAGGGATTTATCCAAAGTCAGAACTTCGTTCAATGTCTGATGCTGATATTTTAGTTAGAGTTGAAGATTTAGATTTAACTTGTGAAGTTTTAAAGAAGTTAGGATATAAAACGTCCACAGAATTTTCAGGTGATGAGTTTAATATAGTATTTGATAATGAAAAAACTAAGATTGAGGTCCATTGGGATTTAGTGAATGATGATTTTTTTTATGGCAAAAATAATTTTGATATAAATGTATGGGAAGAGTCAAAAAATTTAAAGATAAAAGGCGTAGAGTGTTTTGCTTTAGGAAATGAGGATTTAATAGTTCATATATTAATGCATATGATGGTTCATTTGTGCTATATGGGAGTTGGATTAAAGCAAATTTTAGATTTGGCATTTATGATAACTAAAAATCGTGATGAAATTAAATGGGAAGTAGTAACTAGTAAACTTGAAGAAGCAGAAATACTTAAATTTTCATTATATGCTTTCGAGGTTTGTGAAAAGCTTTTTGATATTGAGTTACCGGGGAATGTTAAAATGTTAGTACTAACAAATGAGTTAGATGATAAGAATGTAAATTTATTTATAGAAGATATTTGTAGTAGTAGTATTTTAGGAATTGAACAAGACAGAGAGACTTTTGGTAAAAATTTTGCTTATGATAAAAAAAGTAAAAAGCAAAAAAGTGTATATAGTCAGTTTATGAGAAGTATATTTCCAAAGGCAGATGATATGTCGAGTAAATACAAATATCTAAAAAAAGCTAAAGTGTTAGTTCCTTTTGCATGGACACAAAATATAATTGCAGGACTTTTCCATAAGGATTATTGCTTTAGTGAAAAAAGAAAATTTATAGGGACAATAAAAAAAGCTAAAAAAAGAAGAGAACTTTTGAGCTGTTTAGAGGTTAAATAAAAACAATATAAAAGCACTATTTAAACGAATACTTTAAATAGTGCTTTACTTTAAAATTCAATTTCAATTATAGTTATATTAGGAATGCAACAAAACCTTACAGGAAGACCTGTGCTACCTATACCAGAGTTAACATACAAGGGTAGATTTTTATTTTTGCCAAGTTTATATAAGCCTCTATCATGACTTTCAGCTAGTCCGGTATTTACAATGGTACCGTACAAAGGAATATAAATTTGCCCACCATGACTATGACCTGCAATAGCAAGGTCAATTGGATAATCTATAAATTTTTCAGCAAGGTCTGGTTCATGTAGCATAAGTAAGTTAAAATCATTTTTATCAATATCTATAGTAGTTTTCTCTATATCGTATTTACCTTGAAAAAAATCATCAAGTCCCATTAAGTTTAGTATTTTATTATTTATTTTAATTTTAGTATTTTCATTTCTTAGTAAAGTAAATCCGGCTTCTTTTAAAATTTTAGCATAAGTATATCTATTGCCAGGATAAGAATCATGATTCCCATAAACAGCAAACTTACCAATCTTTGCTTTTATAGTAGCTAGAATTTTATCAGCCTCACCATCATCAATATATCTTTTCATGCTATCAACTAAATCACCAGTGAAAACAACAATATCAGCATCAATAGAGTTGATTTTTTTAACAAGTCTTTTTAAATCATTTAGTTTATAGAATGGTCCAAGATGAACATCTGTAAAGTGAGCTATTTTAACTTTTTCAGTTAACTTAATATTGTTTTTTTTAATATTTATATATTTTTTTATAAGTAATTTTCTTTCAATTAAAGTGGAATATGCGATTCCAGCTAGTGCTATTAATATTAAGATACTAGTTTTCATTTATTTACTCCTTAAAATAGTATATCTAATATTATATATAAAAAAGATGGACTATAAGTTAAAAAAATCTGATATTTTAAAATTAAGCTAGTGGTAAATATAAAATAGGAAAATACATAACATATTAATAAGTTATGAATATAATATATAAATAAGTTATTTTATGTTATTAAATAGGAGGTAAGCAGGTGCAAAAAAAAGTTATAGGAATAACTGCAAACGTTGTTTCAGATATTGATGTTCCATACTTTGATCATTGTAAAATAATAAGAGTTTTTACTGATTATTCAGATTCTGTTATTAGGGCAGGAGCTATTCCAATTATAATTCCATTTACTACAAATAAGGATATTCTAGATGAATATATAAAACTTGTAGATGGACTTATAATAACAGGGGGATATGATGTAGAACCAATTAGATATAATGAAGAGCCTCATGAAAAATTAGAAGGGATTTCTCCAGAGAGGGATGAATATGAATTTTATCTTGTGGAGAAAGCAGGTGAGAAAAAGATACCGTTACTTGGGATTTGTAGAGGTCATCAGGTTATTAATGTAGCACATGGTGGAACTTTATATCAGGATATTTCACTTGTAAATGGAGCAAACTTAAAGCATAGACAGCAAGGATTATGTCATTTTCCAACTCATAGCATAGATATTAAGGAAAATACCATGCTATATGAAATTTTAGGTTCAAACTCAATGGTAAATTCATTTCATCACTTAGCAGTAAAAGACCTTGCAAAGGGATTTATAGTATCAGCTATGTCTAAAGATGGAGTTGTTGAAGCTATTGAAAAGACTGAAGAATCTTTTGTTATGGGAGTTCAGTGGCATCCAGAATGTTTAACACAGCGTAACGAACAGATGTTAAAACTATTTGTTTATTTTATAGAGAAATGTAATTGAAAGTCAGGTTTATATTTTAGGAATGTGTGATGAAAAATGAATTAGACGAAAATATAAAAGACCCGGGGGTTAAGATATGGAAAAAAGCAAAAGAAAAAAAATTGGGATACTAAGTATGATATTACTTGGATTTAACTCAATTGTAGGAACAGGGATATTCCTTTTACCAAACAAAGCAATGAAACTTATGGGAACGGCAAGTCTTGCAGTTATTTTATTTGATGCATTACTTGCGATAAGTATAGCCTTATGTTTTGCAGAGGCAGGGAGTATGTTCAATAAAGGTGGAGGGCCATACCTTTATACAAAAAAGGCATTTGGAGATTTTCCAGCATTTGAAGTTGGAATAATGACATATGCAGTATGTATAATCGCAGCAGCATCAATGGCTGTTGGATTTGCAACCGCACTATCAGTTTTTTGGCCAGCGGCAGCACATGGAATGACAAGAAGTATAATAGTAGTTTCTGTAATAGTAATTCTAACAATAATAAATTTATTAGGAGTTAATTTTACAAAGATTATATTAAATATAGCAACAGTGGGTAAATTAGTACCACTTATATTATTTATAGCTATAGGAATTTTCTTTATAAAGGGTGCTAATTTTACACCTATATTGCCACATAATACATATACTCCAGGGAATTTTGGAGCAGCAGCACTTTTAATATTCTTTGCATTTACAGGATTTGAAAGCTTAGCACTTGGTGCAGAAGATATGGAAAATCCACAAAAGAATATACCAAAAGCAATTATAATAGTAATGATAATAGTAGCATCAGTTTACATGCTAATTCAAATAGTTTCAATTGGAATATTAGGACAAGGTCTTATAAGTGATTTAACACCAGTAAGTACTGCAACAACACAAATTGTAGGTTCATTTGGAGGAGACTTTATAAGTCTTGGAATTCTTGTTTCAATAATAGGAATAAATGTAGCGCAATCATTTTATACACCAAGAATAGCAGCAAGTCTTGCAAATGATAAGTTGCTTCCAAAATCTATGGGGAAACTTAGTAAAAGAGGGGTTCCTTATATAGGAATTATAGTAAGTGCAATAATTACAATACCAATAGCACTATCAGGTTCATTTACAGAACTTGCAGTTATAAGTTCAATATCAAGATTTGCACAGTATCTGCCAACTTGCATAGCAATTCTTGTTTTAAGAAGAAAGAAAGAATTTAATGGTACTTTTAGAATACCATTTGGGCCAGTAATTCCTATTATAGCAGCGGTAGTAAGTATTTGGCTTGTACTCCAATCAAGTTTGAAAAATATAGTATGGGGACTTGGAGCACTTGTAATTGCAATTCCTTTATACTTTATAATGAAATTTTTAAATAAAAAAGATAATAAAGAAGCTAATAATTAAAAAACAAAAAACCATCAATGGGGGAATCCAATTGATGGTTTTTTTCTAATTAATAAAGAATATAATAGCTGTTATAAAATGTTATAAAAATTACTAATAATAAATATTATTAGTTCATATCGTATGATTGCTCAAAGAAGTCAACTTTTTCATCTCTTGAAGTTAAGAATGAAACGATAGAAACAACCCCTACTAATAATCCAACTGTTAAAATAGCCATAATAATTTACCCCCTAAAATTTAATTTTTAAAAAATCTATATATTTATAATTTATATTTAAATTGTTTTTCTTTATCTTATAATTTAATTATACGGCATAAAAATTACAAAAAGATTTCATTTAAATTAAAGAAAAATTTTTAATTCATAAGAATTTATTACAAAATTTTATGTAATCGTTAAAATTATAGAGAAAAACAATTAAATTAATAAAATATGAATAGCATTAAAAATAATTAGCAACAAAAAAGTTAAAGACAATTATAAAAGCCAGTAATTTATAAAAATTACTGGCTTTTTAGGATATTTATTATTTTTGGTAAATTAATGTAAGATTAGCATTATTAGATAAAACTACTTTATTTAATGCTGTTGTATTATCAAGTTTAATATCTTGAGTATTTCCTGAATAACTAAGTTCCCATTTAGCAGTTGATGAATTTGGACTATCCTCTAATGATATTAGATATGTGTTACCATTTTCAGTTTTAAATTGTGGATTAAAGAGTTGATAATTCTTTTGTAAAAAATCAGCAACATTTTTAGAATTAGTAGTCATCTTAAAATTACTCAATAGAGTAGTATTAGTAATTTTATTTTCTACTGAAACAGTTATATTAGAAGTATCTTTACTTTTCTTTTCAAATTTTTTATGTACAACAACAGCACCACCCGCAACTGCGATTATTAGTAGTACAATTATTAGCTTAATATGTTTTCTCATATTTTTTGTCCCTCCGAATTTTAAGTCTCTGTTTATAGAATATTGGAGTTAGAGAAAAAAAGAAAGAAGGAAATTAATTAAGTTTAATTACAAAATAATTAAAATATATAATTGACAACTATAATAGGGCTATGCAATAATTAGTTAGTCGACTAAGTAGTTGACTAACTAAGTGAGGTGAGAAAAATTTATAGTAAAGAAGATCAAGAATTATATGATGAATTAAGAAGAATGATGAAAGGACACTTTAGAAAGAGTAGAGCAGTCCTAGAAAAATATAATTTATATGCAGGGCAACCACCTTTATTATTTTTACTGATGAAGGAGGAAGGGCGAAGACAAAAGGATATTGCAAAAGCTCTTAATATACAAGCAGCAACAGTAACTGTTACGGTTAAAAGATTAGAAAAAGCTGGCTTTGTAGAAAAAAGAGAAGATGAAAAAGATAAAAGGATTTCTAGGTTATATCTTACAGACCAAGGAAGAGATGCATGTATAAATGTTAGGGAAGCTATGGATAATATTAATATGAAAGCTTTTAATGTACTAACAGAAGATGAAAAGATTGTATTTAGAAATCTTACTAAAAAAATTAATAACTGTGCAGAAAATGAAAAATAAAACATAAGACAAGGATGGTGAAATATGCTTAAATTATACAAGCATTTAAAACCTTATACTAGTCTTCTGATTTTGATATTAATACTTTTAGGTGTTCAAGTAGCAACTAGTTTATGGTTGCCAACTTTAATGGCTGATATAGTTGATAAAGGTATCATCAAAGGTGATACAAGCTATATTGTAAGTGTTGGTGGGAAAATGCTTATTGTTACTGTAATTGGTATGATAGCAATGATAATAGCAACTTTCTTTATATCAAAAGTCGGAATTGGCTTTGCAAGGGATTTAAGATCAAAATTATTTAAAAGAGTAGAAAGTTTTTCACAAGCGGATATAGATAAAATAGGAATAGCATCACTTACTACTAGAACTACAAATGATATTACACAAGTTTCAACAGTTACAATAACTATTCTAAGAATGATGGTAACAGCACCAATTATGATGGTTGGTGGAGTAATTATGGCTATTGATAAAAGTCCAAAACTTTCAATAGTATTAGCTTTCTCAGTACCAATTCTTATAATTGTTATTGCAGTGATTGGAAGTAAGGGTGTACCTTTATTTAAATCAATACAAAGTAAACTTGATAAAGTAAATCTTGTAATGAGAGAAAAACTTAATGGAATAAGAGTTATAAGAGCTTTTAATAAAAGTGAATTTGAAAGTGTTAAATTTAATGCGGCAAATAAAGATTTAACAGATACATCAATAAAAGTAAACAAGCTTATGGGTTCATTGCAACCAGTACTTATGCTTATATTAAATCTTACAACAGTCGCACTTGTTTGGATTGGTGCTATAAAGATTAATGATGGGTCAGTTCAAATTGGTGACTTAATGGCAATAATTCAATATGCTATGCAAATAATGTTCTCACTTATCATGATGGCAATGATGTTTGTTATGATTCCAAGAGGAGCAGCATCAGCAAAAAGAATTAATGAAGTATTTGATATAGAACCATCTATAAAAGATGATGTTAAGGTAAATAGTATGAGGGCAGAAAAAGGAAGTATCGAATTTAAAGATGTAGCATTTGCTTATGAAGGTGCAGAAGCGCCAGTTCTTAGTGATATTTCATTTGCTGTAAATTCAGGAGAAACACTTTCAATAATTGGTGGGACAGGTTCAGGTAAATCTACACTTGTAAGCCTTATACCAAGACTTTATGATATTACATCAGGTGAGATATTATTAAATGGCGTAAATATAAAAGATGTTTCACAAGAAGAACTTAGAGAGAATATAGGATATGTACCTCAAAAAGCAATATTATTTAGTGGAACAATAGAAGAAAATATTAGATATGGTAAAGAAGATGCAACTGATGAAGAGGTTAAACATGCAGCACAGATTGCACAAGCTTCAGAGTTTATAGTAAACATGGAGAATGAATATAAGCATGAAATTTCTCAGGGTGGTACAAATGTTTCAGGTGGTCAAAAACAAAGACTTTCAATAGCGAGAGCTTTAGTTAGAAAACCATCAGTTTATGTGTTTGATGATAGTTTCTCTGCATTAGATTTTAAAACAGATGCAAAACTTAGAGCAGGACTTAAAGATGAAACTAAGGACTCAGCAGTTATTGTTGTAACTCAAAGAATTAGTTCAGCTAAAGATTCAGATAAAATTATAGTTTTAGATGAAGGTAGAATAGCTGGAATGGGAACACACAAAGAACTTGCTAAAAATTGTCCATTATATAAAGAGATTGCATTATCTCAACTTTCAAAGGAGGAGATGGAAAATGAGTTCAACTAAGGATAATAAACAACCAAAATCATCGGCATCTCCATTTGGTGGAAGAGGTAAAGGAATGGCTGGTGGACCAACAGCTAAAGCTAAAGATTTTAAAGGAACAATGAAAAGATTATTTAGCTATCTTAAAGATTTTAAAGTTAGAATGATAGTTATATTTATACTAGCTATTCTTGCAACAATATTTAGTGTTGTAAGCCCAAAAATTCTCGGAATGGCAATCACTAAAATTGGTGATGGAGTAATGGAGAAGTATAAGGGAGTACCAAATGCTTCAGTAGATTTTCATTATGTATTTTGGATATTAGTAATACTAGCCTCATTATTTGTACTTAGTTCAGTATTCTTATTTGCACAAAAGTATGTTATGGCTTCAGTTGCACAAAAGACAGTATTCAAACTAAGAAAAGAAGTTGAAGATAAACTTAATAACTTGCCACTTAAATACTTTGACTCACATTCAAAAGGTGATTTACTTAGTAGAGTTACAAATGACCTTGAAAATATAGGTTCAACACTTCAACAAAGTTTAAATGAACTTATAACATCATTAATCACAGTAATAGGTGTGGCTATAATGATGTTTACTATAAATATATGGCTTGCACTTGTTTGTCTTATAGTTATTCCTATAGGAATATTTGGGATAAAACCTATAATGAAAAGATCACAAAAGCATTTTGTGGCACAACAAAGAGAAATAGGTAAAATTAATGGTCATATAGAAGAAGTTTATTCAGGGCACAAAGTAATTAAATCATTTAATAGAGAGACAGCTTCTATAAAAGAGCTTGAAGAGATGAATGATAGACTTTATGACTGTGGATGGAGAGCACAATTTGTATCAGGTATAATAATGCCATTCATGAGATTTGTAAGTAATATAAGTTATGTTGCAATTGCAGTTCTTGGTGGGATATTTGTAACTAAAGGTTATATAACTCTTGGAGATATACAAGCTTTTATCAGATATGTAAATCAATTTACACAACCAATGAGTCAAGTTGCAAATATAATGAACGTACTTCAATCAACAGCAGCTTCAGCAGAGAGAGTTTTTGAAATTCTTGATGAAAAAGAAGAGGTTAAAGAAGTAGAGAATCCAATTAAACTTGAAACTGTAAAAGGAAATGTTACATTTGAAAATGTTGAATTTGGATATACAAAAGAGAAAACTCTTATTACAAACATGAATATAGAAGCAAAATCAGGTCAAACAATTGCTATAGTTGGCCCAACGGGGGCAGGTAAAACAACACTTATAAATCTTTTAATGAGATTTTATGATGTAAACTCTGGTTCAATAAAAATTGATGGAGTTGATATCAATGAAATGACAAGAAAAGATTTAAGAAGCACATTTGGAATGGTTCTTCAGGATACATGGTTATTTAATGGAACAATAAGAGATAATATTGCCTATGGAGTAGATAATGCTACATTTGAAGAAGTAGTTTCAGCAGCAAAAGCTGCTCATGCAGACCACTTTATCAGAACACTTGCAGATGGTTATGATACTATCTTAAATGAAGAAGCATCAAATATTTCACAAGGACAAAAACAACTTCTAACAATAGCTAGAGCGATACTTGCAGACCCATCAATATTAATACTTGATGAAGCAACAAGTAGTGTAGATACAAGAACAGAAGTATTCATACAAAATGCAATGAATAAGCTAATGGAAGGAAGAACAAGTTTTGTAATAGCACATAGACTATCAACAATCAAAGATGCTGATATAATTCTTGTAATGAAAGACGGTAATGTAATTGAAAGTGGAAACCATAATGACCTTATAGAAGCTAAAGGTTTCTATGAAGATTTATACAATAGTCAATTTGCAGAAGATATGCCAGCTTAGTAAATAATACTATCTATAATAAAATAGTCACTATTTTGCCATAAGCAATTATTATAATTGCGTTATAGATATATTATTTAAATTTTGAAAGAAGGTGGATTCTATGATAACTCTTTTCTGGATTATGGTGGGAGTTCTTTTATATAATCTAGTTTTAAAACCAATTGTGGAAAAAGCATTTTTCACAAAATAATATTAACAAGTTAAACGTAAGACACCACAATTAGAGAAATCTGATTGTGGTGTTTTTGCTATAAAAATTACTTTATCAATAAAAATTATGTAATCCTATAAAAATGTGTAAAAAAATGGTAAAATTATTTTATGTAAATATTTTCAAGGGGGGAGAGTTTTATGTTAAATAATAAAGTAAAACTAATAATATTAGCAGCAATATCATCTTCAGTATTAATGGTAGGATGTGGATCAACAGAAAATGAAGAAAAAGTAGAAGAAAAGAAAGCTACAATGACCATGGAAGACTTACTAGATAAAGAAAAGAATATACTTGTTGATAAAGAGGGGGATAAGTATTTATATTTAACAAACAATAATGAACTATGTTTATGGGATGAGAGTGATAATGAAGTTCAAGTTATAGATAAAGAAGAAAATGAAAATTATGATATAGCATTTGCAGATATATTTGGAAATAAGATAGCATACAAAAAAATCACAGCAGATGGAACAACAGGTGTACAAGGTTATAACTATGGAACTTTTGTAGGCGAACTTGATGAGTCAGGTAAATATGTAGCAAATACAAGTTTTGTATCAGAAAAAGGAATACTTGAAGGTTATATTATAGATGGAAATAGATTAGTAGTATCATATGATAGCAAAAATGATGATAAAAATACTAGTGTAATATTATATGAATTTGGATTCGATTATGGATTTGAATTGTTTAATTCAGATAATTATTTTCATAACTTACATCTAGCTAATAATCTTTTAGTATTTAATATAGGAGAAACAACAACATCAGAGGATGACAAAAAAGATGTTGAAGTTAAAAATGACACATATGTAATAAATATAGAAGGAATAGATAGAGCGGATGTACTTACAGAAAATATGGTTACTAAAATAGAAGATATAAAAAATCCTTTAGTATATGGTGAAAAAATATATGGATTAACAAGCTTAGAAAATGGAAGTGAAGATTTAATAGAATATGATATGGTAACAAAAGAGAAAAAAGTTATCATATCAGGAGAAGAGTATTCAATAGAACCTAACTCAACTACGTATATACTAGGAGAAAATTTATATATATCAGGATATAATTATGCAAATAAATCATTTGTAGGTTCAGTTAACTTAGCAGATGGAAAATACACACCAACAAAGTTTGAAGATAAAGTATTAATCAGAAAAGAGTTTGATGATAGTCTTCTTATAGAAAAAATGACAAATGATAACTATGATAATCCAGAAACAATATATGAAATAATGAAAGTTGAAGTGAGTAAAGAAGTAAAAGAAGCAGATTCAGATGAACAAAAAAAAGAGGCAGAATAAATTTAAATAAAAAACTCCTATTGAGTGATTCAAGCTCAATAGGAGTTTTTTCTATACCAAAGTTAATATCTAATACCTACACTTGGCATTAGAACAAAAGGAGATTTTTTAGATTAAGGTATTATTGATTCAAGATAAAGGAGTATAGTGAAATACCCACCACTTAGCCTAAAGACTTGAAGTCGGGGCTTCGTATAATCCTGTCTAACCATATAGGTAATTATTTTACAGACTATCAGTTTCCAACGCTATGGGTTTTTTTAGGAGAACCCTTTCCGTATTTCCTACGGTACTGCAAGCTTAAGACTTGCTTTTGGAAACCTATAATTATATTATATCCAAGCTTGAATTATTAATACATGGGAATTATTTACGTTTAGCTAAAGCTACATCGATTCATCTCACCACCTGTAGAGATGGGAGAATTCTCTCAAATTTTAGTTAAAACTTTAGATACCTTAACCACAGTAACTTAATTTAGTTATAAATTAGTATAACTAGATTATGGTCAAAAGAATTTTTTTTATACAGTAAAATATTAAATTAATTTTAATATAAAAAAATTAATGATTTTAAAAAAACAATCGTTTAAATTAACATATTTATGAAAAATAAATGATAATATAAATCTTAATTGAGAATGGTATTTCAATGAAAAAATAAGAAAAAATTAAAAAAAATTAAAGAATAAGAAAAAATTAGTAATAAAGAATAAGAAATAGCTAATAAATTACATAAATAATATATAGTTATATAAAAAAATAGCAATAATACTAAATTTACTATTTAAAATTAATATTGTAATATTAATGAAAACACTGTGACAATTTAACATAGCATAGTTAACGAAGGAGGAAAAAAATGCATATACCAGATAATTATTTAAGTCCATCAACATGTGCAGTTATGGGAGCTGTTATGATACCAATATGGGTTATTTCAGCAAAAAAAGTAAAAAAAGAATTAAGTAAAAAGAAAATACCACTACTTGGTGTTTTTGCAGCATTTTCATTTTTAATAATGATGTTCAATGTTCCAACACCAGGGGGGACAAGTGCGCATGCAGTTGGGACAGCCCTGACCGCAATTATTTTAGGGCCGTATGCAGCAGTAATATCAACCTCAATAGCATTATTAATACAAGCACTATTCTTTGGTGATGGTGGAGTTTTAGCATATGGAGCTAATGCATTTAATATGGCAGCAGTTATGGCTTTCTCAAGTTATTTTATATTTAATTTCTTGAAAAATAGAATAAAAAGTTCTAAAGGTGAAAAAATAGGTGCATTCATTGCAGGATACATAGCACTGAATTTAGCTGCTTTTTCTGCATCATTAGAACTTGGAATACAACCAATATTATTCCACAACGCTGCAGGGCAAGCATTATATTGCCCATATCCATTTAGTGTTTCAATTCCAGCAATGATGTCAGCTCATGCAATTATTGGAATCGTTGAGGGAATAGTTACAGTAGCAGTATATTCATACATAAAAAAAGCATCAGATGATACTATCTATGCAAATGAAATAAAAGGTACAAAGAAAATTTACAAAGGATTAATTGGATTATTAGTAGCAATGATAATTATAGTGCCAATAGGATTATTTGCAGCAAGCAGATCAGCTTGGGGAGAATGGGATTCTTCAGCATTAAAAGCAATGATTGGGTATGTTCCAAAAGGTATGAAATCAGGAGTCGATTATCAAGCAATTGGCTCAGGATATGGCTTTGCAGGGATGGGGACTATACCAGGATATATTCTATCAGGGGTAATAGGAGTAGTTCTTTTAGTAATTTTATTTAAAATACTAGCAAGTCTTAAAAAAGATGAGCCAGTAAATTTTGATTAATTAGGATTAGTCCTATTCAGCAATTTTGGTGGATAGGGCTAATTTACTAAAATAAAAGGTGGTAATGAGAATTGGATGATAAAGATTGGCTTTTTAAAAAAGAAGAATACAACCTTGAAAAAGATAATGATAGCTTTATAGATAAAACTATTATCCACTTTATGGGGTTAATAGGTAGAATTAAAAGAGATGACCAAAAAGAAACTGGACTTTTGTATGAGATAAATCCAATGCTTAAATTAATTTCAACAATTGTATTAATTGCATTTTTATCAATGTCGAAAGAACCTTTATATACATATTTAATAGCAGCATATTTTTTAGTGTCACTTGCAACATTAAATGGAGAGATACTTAAAAGAATAGTTTTATTAAGCATAATAGTTCCTATTCTTACACTTATAATTTTGATACCCTCTATGATTATGGGGAATATATACAACAGTTTGATGATTGTTTTCAAAATTATGATAACTTTAATAGGTGTAAATATTTTATCTAATACTACAGCGTGGCATGATATTACAAAGGCTTTTAAAATATTATTTATATCAGATATTTTTATATTAGTTTTTGATATAACAATTAGATATATATTTTTATTAGGAGAATTTTCTTTAGAAATGTTATATGCGCTTAAATTAAGGTCTGTTGGAAAAAATAAAAATAAAGTTAAAGCCGTAACTAACATAATGGGAAATTTATTTTTCAAAACTAAATCAATGGGCGAAGATATGTATTCAGCAATGGAATGTAGAGGATTCACAGGCGAATATGTTTCTTATAAAAAGTTTAGATTTACTTTAAAAGATGCTATATATCTAATAATAACAATTGCAATAATAGTAATATTTTTTATTTATTAGAAAAATAGCAGTAATAAAATAGAGCTTAAAATAAGGAGAACTTACATGATTAAAATGGAAAAAGTATGTTTTGCATACAAAGATACAATTGCCCTTAAAAATATAGATTTAGAAATAGAAGCTGGAGAAGGAATTGCATTAATTGGAGCAAATGGTAGTGGGAAATCAACATTATTAAAATTAATCAATGGAGTTGTAAATCCAACAAAGGGTAAATACATTTTTGATGGTGAAGAAATAAATGAAAAATTTTTAAATAACAGTAAAAATGCTAAGAAGTTTCATCAAAAAGTTGGATTTGTATTTCAAAATTCAGATGCACAATTATTTAACTCTACTGTTTATGATGAAATTGCCTTTGGTCCAAGACAAATGGGTTATTCAGAAGATATTGTTGAAAAACGAGTAATGGATTGTTTAGACCTTTTAGGAATAGAGAAATTAAAAGATAGACAGCCATATAATTTAAGTGGTGGTGAAAAGAAAAAAGTTGCAATGGCAAGTGTGCTTTCTTTAAATCCAGATGTTTTAGTATTAGATGAGCCGATGAATGAAATTGATCCGAAAGGAAAACGTTTCTTAAGAGATTTTTTAATAAAGCTCAGAGAAAGTGGTAAAACAATTATATGTTCAACACATGAATTTGCATATGTTGAGGGAGTATTTAATAGAGTTGTTGTATTCTCAGAAAATCATGAAATCATAAGAGATGGTGAATATCATGAAGTGTTAGAGGATAAAGAGTTTTTAATAAATAATAATATTTTATAATTTAAAAATTAAAGAATAGTAAAAATTTTGAATGATGATTTTAGCAGTGAGCTAGAATCATCTATTTTTATGAACTAAAATAAGGCAGAGACTTAATAAAGTATCTATAAAAAAGCCTTTATTTTAAATGAAAAGTTATAATTTTAAAATAATACCGAGAGTATAAAAAAATTATGAATTTTATACTTAAATGTTTTTTTGTATGCAAAATATATTATAAAGATTTAATTTATATATATAAATTTTTAATTATTTGTAATAGTAGTTGACTAAAAAAAAAAAAGTAGAATTTTTAATAACAATTTAGTGTGGTAGAATTTTGGTGAAAAGTTTAATAAAAGCTTAAAGCAAAATTAGTTAAACTTTCAAGATGAATTTATTTTGAGGAGTGTTGAGACATGGAGACAAGAAATATAAAAGAAATACATAGTAATGTGGAATATCAATTAGACAAAATACAAAATATGTTAGAAAATGTTGCAAGTGAAATATTAAATTGGGATGCATGGATTGAATTTGAAAATAAAAAAGTATGTTTAAATAAAGAATATTATTCACTTGTAGTGAATTCATTATATTTATTAAATAGTAATATAGATCATTTAATACCAATCAGAGAAATACTAGAAGATTATAAAGATATATATGCATATGAAGGTTTTAATTGGAGAGTTCCAAAATTTGAAGATTTAGAGCCATTATTTAAAACAGATTTTAATTATCCAAACGCAATTAACAGAAATCAAATGAGATTTAAACATGGATGTAGAGGATACTTACTTTGTGATGACCATGGAATGACTAAAAGATATAGAGTAGAAAGTCCAAGATTATGGGCGGGCCCAGCTGCTGTATTCCCATTCTTGAAGTTAGAAGAATTATCATTTAATGGAATAGTAAAATTTATTTTAAGTAATGATCTTAAACCACATGGGTTTAAATTAATTAAAGAACTTGAAACACTAATAGAATTTAATGCTGCTTACCCAGTAATTGAAGATGAAAATGGACTATGTGTAGATAGAGAAGCAGTGCGTAAAGATATTAAAAATGAAGAGTTAACTTATGAATTCAAAAATGATATAGAAGAAATCAAATTAGATAACTTAGAGTTTGATAAAAGAAGAGCAGATATAGAAGTATATGATGAAAAAATGTTATTTGATGTTAATAGAGGAAGTTGGGATTTATGGGAAAGTATAGAGTACGACAAACTAGATACAGAAGTTAATATCAATTTAGAAGAAACTCTTATAGCAAGAAATCCACGTTCAGATATAAAGAAAAATGGAGTAGTCGGAATTGACTTTGGTACAAAAAGTACAGTTGTTGTCTACCAAGAAAAAGGAAACTATTCTGTTCCAATGAGAATTGGTGCTGGAGATTATAAAAGTAAAGTAGAAGCATATCAATATGAAAATCCAACAGTTATGGAATTTGTTGACTTTGAAAGTTTCATGAAATTATATGAGGGTAAAGAAGGAAGACCAAAAACTAAATGGAGTGACCTGACTGTATCACACACAGCTAGAAATAAGATGCTAACTAGTAATAGTGAAGAATATTATTCATTCTTTAGTGAATTAAAACAATGGTGTGGAAATAGTGATACAAAAGTAAGAATAAAAGATAAAACAGGTTTAGAAATTGAACTACCTCCATTTATGCAATTAAAAGAAGATGATTTTAATCCAATAGAAATATACGCATATTATATAGGTGCATATATTAATAACATGCATACAGGTGTATATATGGATTATAGCTTATCATTCCCGGTTACTTATGAGTGGGATATTAGAGAGAAAATACTTGATTCATTTAGAAAAGGAATTCAAAAATCACTACCTAAATGCTTAAACACTAATGAAGAATTTATGAAAGATTTTAGTGTTGAAGAAGGAGCAAATGAGCCAGCTGCATATGCAATATCAGCAATGAAAGCATATGGATTTAATCCAAAAGCAGATGAAGAAATTTACTATGGAGTCTTTGATTTTGGTGGTGGAACTACTGACTTTGATTTTGGTGTGTGGAGAAAAGCTACACCTAAAAAAGAAGAAAGATTTGACTATGTAATTGAACACTTTGGTGCAGGTGGAGATAGATACTTAGGAGGAGAGAATTTACTAGAACTATTATCTTTTGAAGTATTTAAAGATAATGCTGACTTATTAAGAGAAAATAGTATAGCATTTATATTACCACCAGAAGTTAGAGCTTTCCCAGGTTCAGAAATGTTAATATCAGAATCTAAGGAAGCAAGACTTAACACTAGACAATTAATGGAAAGACTAAGACCTATTACAGAAGCACATGATGATTATAAAGCTTTATATAGTGAACATGAGATAGAAGTTCATCTTTATAGAAATCAAGATGGTAAGTTAGTTACATTAAAATTAAAAGTTAATTTAGATGAGATTGAAGAAAAACTTAGCTCAAGAATTGAAAAAGGAGTAAAAGACTTCTTTGAGGCATTATCAGACTTAAGAGATGATAATAAAATACCAACAGATGCTAAAATGAATATTTTATTTGCAGGAAACTCAAGTAAATCAGAACGTTTAAAAATATTATTTGGTAAATATATGAGAGAACATAATACTATAAATAATTTTGAAGTATTCCCAGGACTTGGTACAAAGGATGCATATACAAAGCAAGAAGAATTAGGTTTAGAAGTAGATAGAACTAATTTAGAACTGCCTAATAGTAAAACAGGTGTAGCATTTGGACTTGTAGAAAGTAGACGTGGGGGAGTTATCAAAGTAATAAATAAAGAAGCTAAGTGTAAATTCTTCCTAGGGGTTGAAAAACTAGGTAAATTTAATTTAGTTATTGATAAGAAAATAGAACTTGGAAAATGGTTTAAATTCATAGATGCTTCTGTTGATAAATTTGAGATTTATTATACTACACTTGCTGAATCTAAAACTGGAAAATTATTAATAGATGATGTAGATCGTACTAGAGTAACAATAGATGTTATTAGTGAACGCGCAAATGTTTACATTAGAGCTTTATCATTTAATAAAATAGAATACGTTGTATCATATCCAGAAGATTTAGAAAAAGAAGAATATTTAACAGAAGTTAAAAATATAACTTTAGTCTAAAAATAAAAAAGTTAATTTTGTTATTAAAATGAAATTAACTTTTTTGGATTTATACATTAAAATTATATTTATGCATCATGATATGCTATCTGTAAATGGCTTTTTTAAACGGATTTATGCCTTTTAGTGTGAATAGAAAATAATTTTATTCACTTTGAATCAAATATGAAAAAATATACTATATTTAATACTAATACAAATTATTACCATATAAAAGTGCTATATTGGCAAGAATAGTACCTATAATTTATAAAACATTAAAAAAAATGAAAAAACTTTAATCAAATATAATAATATCAACTAATTATTTAAACTGTGGTAGTAATTATTAAAAATTTTTTAATTTTACATGAATTTTTTTAAAAATATATCATTATTTTTAAAAAAAGAAGCAAAACACAAATTTGACGGTAAAAGGAAAAAGTTATAAATTATAACTACCGGCAAAGTATTTAACTAAGTTGGTAAATTACATTAAGAAAATCATGTTTAATGATTTCTTATGAAATATACATATAAAAGGAGGAGTAATCATGAAGTTTACTTTAAGAGAGCAAGAAAGATTAATGATGGTTGTTGCCGCTGATCTTGCAAACAGAAGAAGAGACAGAGGTTTAAAACTTAACTATCCAGAGAGTGTTGCTGTAATAACAGATTTCCTTATGGAAGGTGCTAGAGACGGAGTAAGTGTTGAAACACTTATGTCAACAGGTAGAAATGTAATTTCATCAGATGAAGTTATGGCAGGTGTTCCAGAAATGATACATGCTATTCAAATAGAAGCTACATTCCCAGATGGAACTAAGCTTGTAACAGTTCACGACCCAATAAGATAATTTTAAAAGGAGGTTTACGATTATGATACCAGGAGAATACAAATTAGCAGAAGGTAAAGTTTTAATGAATGAAGGTTCAGAAACTATAAGCCTAAGAGTTGTCAATACAGGTGATAGACCAGTTCAAATTGGTTCACACTACCACTTCTATGAAGTAAATACAGGATTAGAATTTGATAGAGAAGCAGCTTATGGAAAGAGATTAGACATTCCATCAGGAACAGCTGTAAGATTTGAGCCAGGTGATGAGAAAGAAGTTCAATTAATCGAAATGACTGGAAGCAGAAATGTTTACGGATTAAATGATAAAGTTAACGGAAACTTAGATTACCAAAGAGAATTAAGATTAAAATAATAAATAAAGATAAATAGGAGGTTAATACTATGAGTTTTGAAATGAATAGAAAATCATACGTAGATATGTTTGGACCTACAGTTGGAGATAGCTTCAGATTAGGAGATACAAACTTATTCGCAACAATAGAAAAAGACTTAACTAAGCACGGAGACGAGGCAAAGTTTGGTGGTGGAAAAACACTTAGAGCTGGTATGGGAATGAACATAACAGAATCAAGAAATAATCCATTAGTAGCTGACTTAATAATATCAGGAGCTACAATTATAGATTATACAGGAGTTTATAAAGCTGATATCGGTATTAGAGATGGAAAAATCCTTGCTATTGGTAAAGGTGGAAATCCAGATCTTATGGATGATGTAGATTTCATCGTTGGTGTTGCTACAGAAGCTTTAGCTGGAGAAGGATTTATAATCACTGCTGGTGGAATAGATTCACACGTTCACATGATCAACCCTGATTTAATTAAGGTTGCTTTACAAGGTGGAATAACAACAATATTTGGTGGAGGAACAGGCCCTAATGATGGATCAAATGCTGTTACAGCTACACCAGGACCACTTCATATCAAAGAAATGTTAAGAGCACATGATAGTTTCCCAATAAACGTTGGTATATTAGGAAAAGCTGCTGCTTATACAGAAGCTCCAGGAGCTGAGCAAATAGAAGCTGGTGCTGCTGGACTTAAAATACATGAAGACTGGGGTGCTACTGCAGGATGTATCGATAAAGCACTAGAAATAGCTGATAAGTATGATATTCAAGTATCAATACACACAGATACATTAAATGAGTGTGGATTCTTAGAAAATACTATGGAAGCTATTGATGGAAGGGTTATACATACATTCCATACAGAAGGTGCTGGTGGAGGTCATGCTCCTGATATTATCAAGGCTGCACAATACGACTATGTATTACCATCATCAACAAGCCCAACACTTCCATACACAGTGAACACAATTGCTGAGCACTTAGATATGCTTATGGTTTGTCACCACTTAGATAATAAAATTCCTGAGGACGTAGCTTTTGCTGACTCAAGAATCAGACACCAAACAATCGAAGCTGAAGATGTTCTTCACGATATGGGTGTTATTAGTATGACAAGTTCAGATGCTATCGCAATGGGTAGAATTGGTGAAGTTATTACTAGAACATGGCAAGTAGCTCACCATATGAAAAATCACAGAGGAGTATTAGAAGGAGATAGTGAATTTAACGATAATAACAGAATTAAAAGATATGTTGCTAAATATACAATCAACCCAGCTATAACTCAAGGTATTTCAGATTATATCGGTTCAGTTGAAGTAGGCAAATATGCTGACTTAGTAATGTGGACACCACAATTCTTTGGAGCTAAACCAGAAGCTATAATCAAAAAAGGATTAACAGTTATGGCAGTTTCAGGAGATGCTAACGCATCAATTCCAACAGTTCAGCCAAGAGTACTTAGAGATATGTACTATGCTACTGGAAAAGGACCTGGAGATACATGTATGACATTCGTATCAAAAGTTGCTTATGAAAATGGAATTAAAGAAGAGTTAAAACTTGATAAGCAAGTATTACCAGTTCATGGTGTAAGAAACTTATCTAAAAAAGATATGAAACTTAATGATGCAACTCCTACAATAGAAGTTGATCCTCAAAGTTATGTAGTTTCAGTAGATGGCGTTGCAGTTACATGTTCACCAGCTACAGAATTACCATTAACACAAAGATACTTCTTATTCTAATTTAGTAAGATAAATAACATTTATAATATCTAGCATAGTTTACTATGCTAGATATTTATTAAAATAGGATAATGATATAAGAAAATAAATAATAAATAATTTAATTATTATTTAATATAGTAAGTCTTGAATGGAAAAGATTTATTTTAGTAAATGTCTGATAATACAAAAGTGTTAGGAGAAATAATATGATATTAGATAAAGTATTAGGAAATATTTATGATAAACATACTCATGATCATAATCACGAAGATGAGAAAGATAATCATGTTCATGAACACAATCATGAAGAAAGCAATCATAATCATGACCATAAATTACATATAGAAAAAATATATTTAAAAAGTGATGAATTACTTAAAAGAATAAATAGAGTAATGTCAGATCATGGACATGAATTTGGTATTTCTTTACCAAAGAGTACAGTTTTAAGAGATGGGGATATACTTTTAAAAACAGAGAAAAACATGGTTGTTATCGCTGTAAAATCAGATGATGTCCTTATAATAAAACCTACTAATCTAACAGACATGGGGAAAATTGCGCATAGCTTAGGAAATAGACACCTTCCAGCTCAATTTAGAGATGGAATGATGATTTTAGAATATGATAATCTAGTTGAAGATTTATTAAAAGAAGAAGCTATTCCATATTCAAGAGAGAATGTTACATTAGAAAAAGCATTTAGACATGTAGAGTTTGGGCACAAACATGTATAGTTTAGATACAGTAGAAATCTTAAGAATGCTTCAATTATGTGATTCACAATTCCCCGTTGGATCATTTAACCACTCATATGGTATGGAAAATTACTTAAGAACAGAAAAAATTAATGATGCAAAATCATTAAATAGTTGGTTAAAAGCCTTTTTAAAAGATTCATTTGCACAAACAGATGCGTTAGCAATAAGATTTGTATTTGAAGCTTTAGAAAAAAATGAATTAGAAGAAATATGGACATTAGATACATGGATGGCAGTTCAGAGTATTCCAAGAGAAACTAGAACTGGAGCTAAACTTGTAGCAAGAAGAATGTGTGAACTTCTATTAGACTTATATGACAATGATATTTTAGTAGAATATCAAAGAAAATTAAAAAGTAAAGAAGCATATGGACATCCTGCTATAGCATTTGCAATAATGATGCATAGTTTAGAGATACCTTTAAAAAGAGCTATCATGTATCATATGTATGCAACAGTTTCAACACTTGTGCAAAATGCAGTAAGAACAATTCCTCTTGGCCAAAAAGATGGACAGGTAATACTGAAAGAATTTGCAGATGGATTTGAACAATTCTATACATATATAGAGACATTAACAGAAGAAGACTTTGGAGCAAATGTTCCAGGAATTGAAATGTCACAAATTAAACATGAAACACAAATATTTAGATTATTTATGAGTTAGATATTATTTATTTTTAAAAGCGAAAGGAGTGTCTTAATATGAGACCAGTAGTAATAGGAGTAGGTGGACCAGTAGGTGCTGGAAAAACTTTATTAATAGAAAGACTAACAAGAAGCATGGATGGGGATTATAAATGTGCAGTTATCACTAATGATATTTACACAAAAGAAGATGCTAAATTCATGGTTAAGAACTCAGTATTACCAGAAGAGAGAATTGTTGGTGTTGAGACTGGCGGATGCCCTCATACAGCAATAAGAGAAGATGCTTCAATGAACTTTGCAGCTATAGAAGAATTAAAGAATAACTTTGATGATTTAGATCTTATATTTGTAGAGAGTGGTGGAGATAACCTTGCAGCTACATTTAGTCCAGATTTAGTTGATTTTTCAATGTATATAATTGATGTTGCTCAAGGTGAAAAGATACCAAGAAAAGCTGGACAAGGTATGATTAAGAGTGATTTATTTGTTATAAACAAAATAGATTTAGCTCCATATGTTGGTGCAGATCTTGAAGTAATGAGAAAAGATACTATGGTATTTAGAAATGAAGATAGTTTCATATTTACAAACCTTAAGCAAGATGCAGGAATTGAGCAAGTTAAATCTTGGGTACAAAAGAAATGTCTTTTAGAAGGGATTGCTGAATAATGTTTAAAGAAGTAAACGAAAAAGAATATGCAGCTAATTCAGAACTTGTTATAGGAAAAAAAGGTGAAAAATATGCAACAGAAGTAGCTTACTTTACTGGTATAGCAAAGTTAGCTAGAGCACTATATTTAGATACAGATGGAGTTCCATGTTATTATTTAATGCAACTTGGTGGTGGCTATGTTGAGAAAGAGAAGTTTAGAACTGCAATAGGCGTTAAAGATAATGCTAGAGCGGTTGTAACAACTCAAGCAGCTACTAAAGTTTATAAGTGTGAAAATGGACACCCATCATATCAAGAAAATGAAGTCTATGTTGGAGAAAATGCTTCTCTTGAGTATATAACTGATAATGTTATTTTATTTAAAGATGCTATGTTTAGACAAGAGACAACTATAAATTTAAAAGAGACTTCAAGTTTAGTTTATACTGAAGGTCTTACATCAGGATGGTCTCCAGACGGGAAGAGATTCCAGTATAAGGCTATACAGATGAGATTAAAGATGTTTATTGATGGTAAACCAGCTATGCTTGATAACCTTAAGTTAAATCCAAGAGAAGATGATATGTCTTCAATAGGATTCTTAGAAGAATATAATAATTATAGCTCACTAATAATGGTTGATAAGTTAGTTAATGACAATTTTATAGAGATATTAAGAGAAAAGATAAAAGACTTAAATCTTGATATAAGAGCTGGAATTACTAAATTAGAATGCAATGGATTAGTTTTAAGAGTTATGGGAAATTTAACTCAAGATTTAGAGAAAGCAATGTTTGCTTGTATAAATCACCTAAGAAGTGAAAAATTCGGTGCGAATGAATTACAATTAGGCAAACGATAGTATATGATTTTTTAATAATTTGTATAAAAAAAATGAAATTATCCAATAAAACATTAAAATTTGAATAAAATGTGAAAAATGTTGAAAAATGTTGAAAATTTCATTAAATTATTGTAAAATTATCAATGTTAAAAAAAAAGAATATATGGAGGTAACATAATGTTAGGAGCAGTTTTACTTTATGTCGGAGTAGTACTTATAACAAACGGTATTGCTACATTAACAAATATAGACCCTAAGGCATCAGCTATTATGAACTTATTCACTGGTGGATTATCAATAGTTGCTAACTTTGGAACATTATTAATCGCAGCAGCGCAGCACTCATCAACAGGATTAAATAGTCCATATTATGCAGCAGCAACAGGATTATTATTCGGATTTACTTACTTATTCATCGGAATTAATGGAATATTTAATTTAGATGGAAGAATATTTGCATGGTATTCATTATACGTTGCAATTACTACAATTCCAGCTGGTATCTTACAATGGAGAGAAGGCGGAATATGGAACATACTTATGGCACTTATATGGTGGGCATGGGGAGTACTTTGGGTTACAGCACCAATCGAAATCGTTTGGAAGAAAAACCTTGGTAAGTTCACTCCTTGGTTAAGTATATTTGAAGGTATATTCACAGCGTGGATTCCTGGATTCTTAATACTTATATCAATATGGAAATAATCAAATAGTAATTTAAAGTATTTTTAGAAATTTTAATTTACATAGTAGAATAACATTACTAATACTTAAATTAAGGAAACTGTATCAAGATACTATTTAGAGAGTATTTGGATACAGTTTTTTTTTATTTTATTATATAAGCGTGGCTAAGTGGAATTTATACTTTATATTAAGTTTTAGGGGGTGAAATGAATGTGTGTAGGAAAACAATCTAATGCAAAATTAATTATATTAATTTTAATTGCTATATTAGGAGTTTCAGCAGCTATGTTAATTAATTATTTTCATATATTATAAATATTAGAGCTAATGAAAAAAATGAGTTTAATGCATTTTAATTTACAGATAGTATATAATTAAAGTAAGTATAGTTAAAACTCTTAAAAAGCGTCTAAGGGGCTTGTAGAAGAGATTAAATGAGTAGGACTTAGGTAAGTAGGAAGCTGTAAATAATAAAAGAAATTAGGTGATACTCAAATGAAATATAGTTTTTACTGCTTTATATTTTAATTGTAAATAAAAAGTTGTTTTTTTAATTAAAATTACATTTTTAATTAATAAGCTATTTTTATATCTGTTTATAAATTTTAACCTAATTATATTATTAATAATTAAGAAAAAAAGATGTTTTAGTAACAAAAAAATAATTTAACAAAAAGTTAAATATATGAATTTAATGTTAAAAGTACGATTTGAAATTGATTTTATTAAGTATATTGGGAATTTTATAATATTACTTTTATAAATTCCCTTAAAATTATAAAAATATCGCTATAAAGATTTGATTTTAGTGACAAGGAGAGTATTGAACTTGCTAAATTTTATGTGTAGAATAAAAATCGGCTTTGAAAAAGAGTTCTCATTTAGATTTTATTTTTCTTTTGAAAATAGATTCTCAATGCGAATTTAGAATATTTAAAGTTTAATATTAATAGAGGGAGATTATTCTATGAAAAAACAAAAAGTTAAAAAGTTTGATCAAGAACATTTTAATAATATTAATTCGAAAATTCATAAAAATAGTGAATTGTCGAATGAAAAATTATTAACAACATTTAAGACATCACTTGATGGGCTTACTGATTCTCAGGTTAAAGAGAATATTTCAACTTATGGAAAGAATGATACTAATGCTAATAAGAATACGCCAGTGATTGTTCAGTTTATAAAATCATTTATAAATCCATTCGCAGCGGTATTAGTAATTATTGCAATTATAAGTTACTTAACTGGTGTTGTGTTTGTTCCAAAATCACAACAGAGTTGGTCACAAATTTATATTATTATTTTCTTAATATTAACTGGAGGAATAATTCAATTCACTCAGGAGTATAGATCTGGAAGAGCAGCAAAAGCATTAGAAAATTTTGTTCGAAGTGTATGCTTAGTAAAGAGAAATAATAAAGCCTTTGAAACTATTGATACAAAAAATTTAGTTGTAGGAGATATAATTAAATTACAAGTAGGAGATATGATTCCTGCTGATTTGAAAATTCTAGAGTGTAAGGATCTTTTTATTAGTCAATCAACTTTGACTGGAGAATCTGAGCCAATAGAAAAATTCCCTTTAAATAATTCAAATAGCACAGAGGTTGGAGATTACACAAATATTTGTCTTTTAGGGACTAATGTTGTTAGTGGGACAGCAATTGCGGTTGTTATTGGGACAGGTAAAAATACATATTTTGGTGCTATGCAGGCATCATTACAAGAAGCAGATACAGAAACAGACTTTGATAGAAGTGTAAGACAAGTATCTAAAATGCTTTTAAAATTCATGTTTGTAATGGTTCCTTTAGTACTAGTCATAGATTGGTATCAAACAGGTAGTTTCTTAGACTCTCTAATGTTTGCTGCATCACTTGCGGTAGGTTTAACACCAGAGATGTTACCAGCTATCATATCTGAAAACCTTGCAAAAGGTGCAGTTAAAATGGCTAAGAAGAAAACAGTTGTTAAAAAAATCAACTCAATACAAAACTTTGGATCTATTGAGATTCTTTGTACAGATAAAACTGGTACATTAACAGATGATCATATTAGAGTTGAAGAATGTATTGATGCTTCAGGAATGAATTCTGAAGAAGTATTAAAATATGCTTATATCAATAGTGTAAGCCAAGATGGATTACAAAATGTTATTGATTTTGCAATCATGGATCGTGCTAAAGAAAAGAATATTGATAAAGAAATGAAAGATAAGTATAAAAAACTTGATGAATTAGCATTTGATTTTACTAGAAGAAGAATGTCTGTGTTAATTGAAGAAGATAATACTTCTAAATTAATAACAAAAGGTGCATTTGAAGAAATGTTACATATATCTAAGTTTATTGAAATAAACGGTGAGATAGTAGAAAAAAATGAGCAGATTATTGCTGATTTAAAGAAAAAGATAGATCGTTTAAATCTTGAGGGAATGAGAGTTATTGCAATTGCTAAGAAAACAATTGATAAGAAGTCTGCAAACCTTGAGGATGAATCAGAAATGACATTAATAGGATTCTTAGGATTCTTAGATCCACCAAAAGAAACAACTAAGGAGGCTTTAACTGCTCTTGATTATTATGGTGTTCAGGTTAAAATTTTAACTGGTGATAATGAACTTGTTACTAAAAAAGTTTGTGAGCAAGTAGATTTTGAGATATCTGGAATTTTACTTGGACCTGATATTGCTAAGATGACTGATGAAGAGTTAACGGTTAAAGCTTTAAAAGTAAATGTTTTTGCTAAGTTAAATCCACTACAAAAAGCAAGAATTGTACGAGTATTAAAAAATGCTGATAAAGTTGTTGCTTTTATGGGAGATGGAATTAATGACTCTATCGCATTAAAAGAATCAGATGTTGGAATTTCAGTAGATACTGCTGTTGAGATTGCAAAAGAAAGTGCTGATGTTATATTACTTGAAAAAGATCTTATGGTACTTAAAGATGGTATTATTGAAGGTAGAAAAGTTTTCGCTAATGCTACAAAATATCTAAAAATTACTGCAAGTTCAAATTATGGTAACTCTATTAGTGTTCTTATGGCAAGTATTTTCTTACCATTCGTACCTATGTTACCTCTTGAATTATTAGTACAAAACTTGGTTTATGATATTACTCAATTATTTATCCCTTGGGATAATGTTGACCCAGAGCTTATTGCAAAGCCAAGAAAATGGAAAGCTAGAGAAATAGGAAAGATGCTAATTGTATTTGGTCCTACTAACTCGCTATTTGATATTATTACATTCCTTACTATGTGGTTTATATTTGGTGCTACAACTATGGCAACTTCTCACTTATTCCAAACAGGTTGGTTTATTGAGGGAGTTTCAAACTCTATCTTCGTGTTATATACATTAAGAACAGAGAAGATACCATTTATACAAAGTAACCCATCATGGATATTTAACTTATCTATAGTTGGTGCCTTATTAGTTGGATGGATATTACCTTATACAGCTATTGGACACGCTATGGGTATGGTTTATATCACACCTTGGTATATCTTATATATCTTCGGGTTAATGATATTACTATGTATTTTAACTCAATTTGTTAAGAGACTTTATATTAGAAGCTTTAAAGCGCTTCTATAATTGAGGGAGGAATTTAAAATGGATCATACACTAATGATTCTTGGATTTATTGCTGGATTTATTGCTTATTTAGGTCTTCCAGCTTTAGTTTTAATCAAGAAGGATCTTTAAGTTATAAAATAAAAAAGTTAATAGAAAGATATTTTATTAAGTTAAAGAATTAAATTAATAAAAGGAGTTATTTGAAAAAATAGCTCCTTTTTTTTGATTAAATATAATAGAAGTTTTTTAATTTATGTATTATAATAGTTATTTATGAATAATTATGCGAAAATTATAGTTATAATAGATAATTAATTTAGAATGGAAAAAGAAATTCATATAAGATACATAAGAAGAATATAAGTCTGAATAGGAGGATTTATTGTGGAAAAAAAATTAGGATTAATAGGGCTTATAGCATTAGTAGTTGGCTCTATGATTGGTGGAGGTATATTTCAACTGCCAGCAGAGATGGCAAATGCAGGTGGACCTTTAGCAGCAATAATAGCTTGGATTATTACAGGAATAGGAATGTTTTTCCTAGGGAAAGTATTTCAAATTTTATCAAATGAAAAACCAGAATTGAGTGGTGGGATTTATGCATATGCAAAAGAAGGTTTTGGGAATTATATTGGGTTTAATTCAGCATGGGGATATTGGATAAGTCAAACATTAGGAAATGTTTCATATGCTGTATTGCTAATATATGCATTGAAAGCCTTTTTCCCAAGTATGGGAGGCGTTAAGTCTATAACAGGAGTAATTATTTCAATAGTTATGATTTGGGGTTCAGTTTTTATTATAAGTAAGAGTATGACTTTGGCAAATAAGTTGAATACAATTGCTACTATGGCAAAGATTGTACCGGTGATATTTGCTATATTTTTATTATTCTTAACTTTTAAATTACATACTTTTACTTCTGATTTTTATGGAGTAAAAGCTATTTTACAAGATGGGACAACATTTGGGTCTATTTTTAGTCAGGTGAAAAATGGATTGCTTCAAATAGTATGGGTTTTTATAGGGATTGAAAGTGCGGTAGTTATTTCAGGTAGGGCAAGAAATAAAAAAGATGTTGGTAAAGCAACAATTATTGGATATTTGTTTACTTTATTATGCTATGTTTTAATTGTAATGTTAAGTTTTGGTTCATTAAAGCAAGGGTTATTAATGAATTTACAGAATCCTGCTTTAGGTGGAGTTCTACAGCAAACATATGGAACATGGGCAGCTTTTATAATTAATATAGGTGTAGTAATTTCTGTATTAGGAGCTTGGGTTGCATGGTGTATAATTAATGCAGAAGTCCCAATGATGGTGGCTAAAGATGGTTTCTTCCCAAGTATATTTGGGAAAGTTATAAAGAGTGGGGCTGCAATTAATTCATTGATAGTAAATGCTATTATTATGCAAATAGCCTTTTTATTTGCTATGTTTGCAAATAATGCATTTACAGCTATAACAAATATATCAACTACATTAGTTTTATTACCATATATACTTTCAGCTTTATATCTTATTAAATTGAAGGTTATAGATAAAAAAAGCAAAGGTAGAATACCAGCATTAATATATGCAGTAGTAAGTTTAGTATTTTCTTTATATGCAGTTTCAACTTCTGGGATAGCTGGAATATTACAACTTGCATTATTATACTCTATAGGTCTTGTATTAATATTTATTACAGCAAGAGAGCAAAAGAAAAAAATGTTTGAAAAAAAATGGGAACTTATGCTTTGTATCATAATTACTATACTTGGAATTATGGGTGTAATAAATATATTTTTATAATTAAATTTGATGAATTTTATACATAATATTGAAGGATTAACCAGTTTGGTTAATCTTTTTTTGAGGAAAAAATTAATCGATTTTATAAAATCAATTAAATGTCTTTTAGAGTAGGCTATAACTCATTTTAGAAAAGGTTCATAAAAAGCAAAACAATAACTTATTTAGATAAGAAAAAATGAATTTGTCAACAGTTTTTCGAAGAAAATTTGCGAAATTGATAAAAATATGTTAAACTATGTATAGAAAACATACATTGTGCGTATTTTTTATAAATAAAAAATTTTATAATTTCTAACCTGGAAATCTTTCCAGTCTACAATATATTTTTATAATATATGTCGTTTGACAATCATATTGTTCAGTATTAAATAAAAAGTCTTGATTCATACATCAACTTATTTAGAGCAAATTTATGTTTATATAATTTAGTCATGTCTTTTAGACTAAATATAATAACGTCAGTAAAACGTATTTTTAATTGCAATTAACTTGAAACAGTACAATGTATATAGGAATAATACATTTAGTAGTATGACTAATATACAAAGGAGAGTTTAGAATTTGAATAACAAAAAAGGAATAAGTAAGGGAGTATTTTCAGCCTTAACATGGGGGCTAGATACGGTTATATCAGGAATTATACTGTCAATGGAACCATTTGCGGGACATGTCAGTTTACTTTTTGCACCCTTAGTAGCAGTATTTTTACATGATTTTTTAGGAGCTATTTGGCTATTAATATATTTAACAATTAAGGGAGAGATAGTAGAGTTCTTCAAAGTGTTTAAAAAGAAAGAAGCACTTTATGCAGCAGCAGCGGGAGTTCTTGGTGGGCCTATTGGAATGGGAGGGTATTACCTTGCTATTAAAAACATAGGACCTTCATATTCAGCAGCAATTTCGTCAATTTATCCTATTATGGGAGCTATTCTTGCAGCTATTTTATTAAAAGAGAAACTTAATAAAAAAGGTTGGATGGGACTTATTATTGGTGTTTTAGGAGTTGTACTTCTTAGCATGGATGGTTCAGGTGGTTCAATTAGTATTAAAGGATTATTATTCGCTTTACTACCAGTTATAGGTTGGGGTTCAGAGAGTATTATTTCAAGTATTGGTATGAAAGAAGGGGAACTTAAGCCAGTTCAAACACTTAATATAAGACTTTTAGCATCAGGTGGTACTTTTGCAGCAATAATTTTACCATTGATTCATGGATATGGATTAGTAGAAAATTTATTTACAGTTAATATACCTACATTATTACTAATTGTTTTAGTAGCTTTAATTGGAGCAATTTCACTTTCATCTTATTATAGTGCAATTAATGATATTGGTGCAGTAAAAGCGATGGTTATTAATATAACTTACGTTATTTGGGCAGTTGTTTTTGGATTATTTATGGGAACAGCAACAATAACAGTTTCTAAAATTTTATTTATAGGACTTATATTTGTTGGCTCAGCCTTTGTAATCGCAAGTAAGAAATCAGAAGAATCTTTACCTGTTATTGATGAGTATATAGAGATTAAAAGAGCAAATCATGTTGAGACAGCTTATATAAGAACTGCTCAAAGAGTTGAAAAACTTAAACATAAAGAAGAGTTAGTAATTCAAAAATCTACTATGAAAATTAAGGGGAAAGAAGAACTTGAAAAAGAAAAAAATATTAAAAAAATTAATAAAAAACTCAAAGATTTAGCTTTTGAGAAATAATAAAAAGCAGTGGAATTTATTTAATTTCACTGCTTTTGTATATTTAAAAGTTTAATACACAAGCTAGTGGAAGATATATGTATGGAGAAATATCATATAGATTAATAGCATTGAGGTGGATTAAATGAATAAAAATCAAAAAGGGATAAGTAAAGGTTTAGTATCTGCTATAACTTGGGGAATAGATACTGTCATATCTGGAATTATATTATCAATGCCACCATTTAGGAAAGTGGATGGAATTATGCTTTTTGCACCACTTGTGGTTGTATTTGTACATGATTTTGTTGGTGGTTTATGGCTTCTTTTATATTTAGCAATAAGAGGAAGGCTTGGACTTTTTATAAAATCACTTAGAAAAAAAGAGGTTAAGTATGCTGTGCTCGCAGGTATTTTTGGTGGTCCTGTTGGTATGAGTGGGTATTATTTATCTATTAAATATTTAGGACCATCATATGCTGCAGCACTTTCTTCAGTTTATCCAATTATGGGTGCTGTATTTGCAGCTATATTTTTAAAAGAAAAACTTGGTCCAAGAGGTTGGGGTGGAATGATTATTTCTGTAATAGGAGTTGTCCTTTTAAGTATGGAAGGAAGTAGTGGAGCTTTTAATATGACAGGATTAATATTTGCGATAATGCCAATTATAGGTTGGGGTTCTGAGAGTATTATTTGCTCTATAGGGATGCAAAATGAAGAACTTAGACCAATACAGGTTTTAACTATAAGACAACTTGTATCAGGAATATCTTTTGGTGTGATTGTATTGCCGCTTATAGGTGGATATGGAGTTTTAAAGAGTATGATATTTGATAGAAATACAATTCTTTTAGCAATACTTGTATCACTTATAGGAGCTGTTTCACTTGGGTTCTATTATATATCAATTCATAGTATAGGACCTGTTAAAGCAATGATTATAAATATTACATATGTAATTTGGTCATTATTACTTAGTGCAGTTTTACTAGGCTCATCGATTACTTTTCAGAAAGTTATATATATAGCAATTATATTTGCAGGTTCTCTTCTTGTTATTTTTAGAAAGTCAGCACAAGAAGGGTATAAGGGATAGTATAAAAGTTATTGTTAGATAGTATTCTAGCAATAACTTTTTTTGTTAAATTGTTTAAATGGTTTACATATTGCCAATAGTATATATTTTTGTTTAGTTTAAATAGGTAGAATATTATAATATGAAACCTAAAAAGTCTAAATTCATTAGAATAGATAAATTCACTTGAGTTAGTTTATATAATATATTTTATATGGTAGAATATATTATATTTATACAAGAACTTGTATCTAAAAATTGAAAACATCAGATAAATATGAAAATAATGGGCAAAATAAAATTTGATATTATTTTTTAGGAGGATTTTGAATATGGATGATAAAATGAAAGAATTACTAGAGAAAATGAAAGAACTTGGAATGACAGAAACAGACGTTTTAAAAACACTTAATATAAGTGCAAATGAAAAAGAAGATGAACCCGTTGATGAGGATGCATTTAAAAAAGTAATGTGTCAAATGAGAACAATTATAAAAAATGCAGTAAAAGAAATTTACATAGAAAAAGTTGATAAATTAAGTGCTGTTGAAGATATAATGACAATAAGCCAATTTAAAGCAGAATATAGAGAACTTGCTATTGCAGAAAATACTAGAGTTGTATCATTTGCTAATAATATTGCTATAAAACTTTCAAAAATTGATGGAAATAAAGAATTAAGAGAAGATTTCTTAAAACTTATGATTTCAACAGAAGATGTAGTTTATGGGAATGTATTATTATTTAGAAGTGTATCTATAGGAGATTTATATAGATTTGCAATAGGAACAGGAGTAACAAAAGCAGCTTCTTACTCATTCATAAAAGAAAATGTAGAATGCAATAATATTCTTACTCTAACAACAGAAGATGAGAAGATAAAAGCAAAAGAAGATATGAAAAATCTTGTAGCTACTATTTTTAGAGGTAGATTTGCATCAGTATTAGATGATAAATATGTAGTTGAGTTTATAAAACTAGCTAGTTTAAAAGATATAGTTTTTGACGATATTAAGGATGAAGATGATATGTTTATAGCTTATGGTACGACAATATCATTACTTCTTATAATAGGAGTTATTAGAGTTAGAACTATGTTAAAAGTAGGACTAGAAGAAGTTAAGATAGAAGTTGAGAATTCAGGAAATCAAAAACTTTTAGAACTTATAGGTAGAATAAACTAATATAATAAGTAGATTTTAAAATTAAATTTAAAATTAAAGTTAGAAATCCAAATCATATCAAGTTGTATGATTTGGATTTTTTTGTTTTAGTTTATCTAGTTATTAAAGATTTTTGTTTTTTTGTTATTTCATAGATATAAAATGGTAGAGTAGAAGCAGTTATAACTAAGGATATAATTATTAATGCATTTAAGTTAAATGGTAACTTATTTGTAAGTGGCATAAGGAACGTTGAAAATGTAATAATAATTGGATGTGTTATATATATTTGTAAAATATATTTTGAAAATCTTTTTATACGTAGTAGTATTTTAAAATTGTCCTTTTGTACTATAAAATTAGCTATGTAATATAAAACTATAATACTCAAAATAGAGTAAATAAGAATTCTAAAACTACTAGGAGATGATCTATAATAGTTAACTGCTGTAAAATCAAATTTATTAAATGTAT
The DNA here is from genome assembly GCF_947039605.1 of uncultured Clostridium sp. Taxonomy (GTDB): domain Bacteria; phylum Bacillota; class Clostridia; order Clostridiales; family Clostridiaceae; genus Sarcina. The sequence continues at coordinate 53,980 of NZ_CAMQZG010000004.1, read as the reverse complement.
ATAGATTTATATAAATTAAAGATAATGAAAAAGCAGTTATAATATAAATTTTATACTTTTGAATTAGGCTATAAATTTTATCAAAGTTTTTATAAACTAGTCCACCAAGAATGATGTAGTATCCCCATATAAGAAGACTTCTATCAAGATAGGTAAAAGTAGTAGATAGTATAGGGTTTGTAGCTTTAGAAAGCACAGTATAAGCATTTTCACTAATAAAATATTGAACTATAGTAATTAAAATAATAGATTTATAAGATAACCACTTATTAAGATAAATAACTATGTATTTAAAAATAGGGAAAAATAAGTAGATTTTGATTAATGTATTCATATACCAAAGGTGAGATTGTGCTTTTCCAAAGATAAAATCTGTGATGAAAAGTTCTACTGAATAGTTTGGCATAAATATTTTAGGAATCATAAATAGTAAATTAGCCCCTATATAGATATATAGAATTTTAGAAAATTTAGTTTTATAGAATTGTTTTAAACTTAAATTTTCGTAGCTTTTTATAATTACAAAGCCTGTGATTAGTAAAAAGATAGGAACTGCAAATCTTGAAAAGTTTAAAAGAGTTCCATATATTAGATGAGTTGAAGTAGTTGTAGCTGCAGTATTTAAAAATCTGCCTACTATATGTTGAAATACAACAAGAAAACAACAGAAAATTTTGATTAAGTTAAATTGATTAAATATTAAATGTTTCATAAAATCCCCCTTAAGTTATTAGTTTAATAATACATTTTTTGAAAAAATATGTATATTAATTAGGCGAGATTTAATAAAATGCTTACAAATATTAAATAAAAAAGAACGCCTATAAAAGGCGTTCTTTAGAGTAAATAAATTATTTTCCCATGTGAGGGTGTCCACCAATATGTGGGTGACCTTCAGGCATTTTCATTCCAGGTTTAATTTCTGGGTGACCTTCTGGCATTTTGTGACCATGACCTGTGTGACCATGTCCACCTTGTGCAGCATGTGGGTCTTCCATAAATAGTTTAGCTTCTAATTCTGTTGAAATACCTATGTTATAAAGGTAAGCATTAGCAATTTCATTTAAGAATAAAGCTTGGACTTCTTCTGATAAGTCCATTTTTGCTAAGTTTCCGATATAAGCCATAGCTCTCATTTTTGAATCTTCAATTTCTGGGAACATGAAGTAGTTAAGTGCTTCATCTTCTATTTTATAACTTTCTTTAACTATTTTAAAAATTGTTCTTCCTCCAAATAAATCAGCAAGGAATCTTGTATAAGCATGTGCAACTAAAAGCATAGGCTCTTTAGCACCAAGTTCATCTATTCTAGCAGCGTAAGCTTTTGCTGATGGTAGAGCTTCAAATTCTTTATCTCCAGCTAAAACTTTTAAATCTTTTGCTATTTGTGAAGTTCTATATAAGTCTTTAGTAACGAATGGCTTTAAAGCTTCAACATCACTATATTTATCTAAATTTCTTTCTAATGCTTCGTAAGCAACCTTTAAGTTGAATAAGTATTCAGCATAACTCTCTCTAGTAGCTTTTCCTTCAACTAATCTAGCATTGTAGCCTGTTTTTTCAGCAGCTGTATGTAAGTTTTTGTTTGATGTTCTCATTGTCATTGCAAAATTTTTATTATTCATCATAATTGTCACCTCGTAAATTATTTTTATATTTAATTGATAGTCCTTTAATTAAAATAGATAGCGTGCTAACTATTAATATACTAATAGTATAACCTTAATGATAAATAGTATCATTACAAAAATGATAAATAAAATAGTCAAAAAAAATACATTCAGAGTAAAATAGTAGGAAATAGATTTGTAGGGAAACTTTATTTATAATAGTAGAGAGTGTATTATAATATAATGGATAGATTTATTAGTAAATACAAATAAATAATTTACTAGGAAAATAAACAAAAGAAGAAAAGGGGAATTTATATGATAAATAAAGCTAGTATTATAAAAGCTTTAGTAGTATTTACAGTTGTTGCTATATTTATGTATTTATCTGGACTTGTGTTAGGGGAAAATAATAATATTATGGGATTACTTATTGTATTATTTATTTTAATGCTACTTGGAAAAGACTTAACAGGAAATCCATATAGAAACATAGCAAAGCTTTCGATACTTGGAGTAGGTTCAGTTATTTGTGCCTATCTTGCGACATTAAATCTTTTTGTTGGGGTTATTATCAATCTAATATGGGTATTTGTGATAATATACTTTAATGTATTTAACTTAAAAGTACCAATGTATTATTCATTTTTACTTACATATTTAATGTTATTAATTTTAAAAACTGATAGACATGAGATTATACCAAGATCAATTGCACTTATTTTTGCAAGTATATTAGTAGTCGTGGTTCAAGTTATTATGAGAAAGAAGAAACTTAAAACTAATAAAAGACCAAATCTACTGCGAAGCCTTAGAGTTCTAGATAAAGAACTTTCTAATATTATAAATAATAAGGATTCAAAAGAAGAGGAAGAAAAATTTTATGATTCAATGAAGTTTTGGAATTCCAATTTATTAGAAAGAAGACAAAATAACTTTTACTTTACAGCAAGTGAGAATAGAGAAAGCATAACAATGGCTAATTTAGAAAAACTTCAAAAAGAAATATTAGAACTTAAAAATCTTTATTTAAAAGATGAAAGTTATGGTGTCGTATTTGTTAGTTTAAGACTTGTCATTAATGAAATAATAAAAACCATAACACATAATGCAACTATTAAAGATGTTGAAGAGAGATTAAATCAATACTTAGAAAACTCAAAAGATAAAATAAATAATTATCATGTATATACTATTTCAGAGACTATGAAGGGATTGTTTGAACTTGTTAAAAACAGAAAGTTTGAAACTGAGGATAGTAAGATTTTAAGAGAAAGACCAACTTTCATAAAATTATTAAAATACAGTTTCAATAGAGATTCACTTAGATTTACATTTGCAGTTAGAATGGCAATATTAATATCAGCTACATATTTTGTTGTAACAGGACTTAATCTTGAGTATGGAAAATGGATTTTATTTACTCTTATGGCAGTTTGCCAACCATATGATACAACAACAGAAAAAATGGGGAAAAATAGAATTATGGGTACGGTTATAGGAGCTTTAGTTGTATTTGTAATCTTTACGCTAATTCAGAATATGGCCATAAGAATAGGTATTCTTGGAATAGGATTTTATATGTTCATAGCAGCTGAAACTCCTATTAATAAAGGTATAGGAACTACTATATTTGCACTAAGCATTGTGGAACTTACTGTAAAAGCAGGATTTGACACTATGATTATAACAGCAGATAGAGTAATGTATACAATTATAGGATTTATAGTAGCTATAATAGGAAGTAAAATTATTTTACATTATGATATTAGAAGAGAAACTAAAAGTTTAATAGATAAGTATTACAGAATTGTTGATGCAAATGCTAGAGAATTAATAGAAACAGAAGATCTAAAAAGTACAATAGTAAGACTAAGAGCATCAATGATATTTACCAAATCTATAGAGAGTAAAATTATAATAAATAATACAATTCTTAAAAATTCAGATATAGAAAAATATATAGAGAGTTCAAGAAATGTAATGATAGGAATTTACTCTAGTTTACAAAGATTGAACAAGCTAAAAGACCCTGCAGATTTAAAGAGCGTAGAGAAAAAATTAAGGGAAGTTTATAGTAAGTTTGATACAAGATATGAATCTAGTATTGTAGAAAGAATTAGTGATGATTTTGTAGTTAATGAGAAAAGTGCATTATATGTATCATTAGCAGAAGTTATAGAATCACTTACAAATACAAGAATTGCTAAAAATGAAATAGTACTATAAAAAAATGAGATATTCTAATAATAGAATATCTCATTTTTTATTTAGTTAGAATTTCGCTCATTAAATGATTTTCTAAGATTAGAAATTTCAAAATTTTTATTAGCATCTACACCGCCAGAGAGCATTTTTAAAATATTAGCAACTGACATTTCAACTCTTCTTGGAACCTCTAACTCATCAGAGTCTAGGTAATCTAGAATAAGCTGTGCTTCACTTTGATGTTCTATCATAGTATTATCTGTAGAAAGTAAAACTAACTTTAAAAATGTTTTAGTAGTTTTAATACTTTCTTCATCTTTTTTTGTTGCTTGAATCCAATTTTTAAATTCATTATTCATAATAATCTCCCTTATTAATCTAAGTAATTAAAATCACTTAAATTTCTTTAGTTTTTATAGTATATCTTTGTATCTAATATATCATATTTTAACTTTTTTTGAAGGGTGGGTTTAATTAGAATTTTGAATGAGTATGGTTAAAGGTATTAAACTAATTTTCCAAATAAATAAAAATTGAGTATAATATAAATGCTACTATAATTGGTTGTAGCAATATTTTATACAATTGGGAGATGAGAGTAGAATGGCTAATTACATTCAATGGACACCAGTATCATTAAATGAAACTTTAACATATTTTAACAATCTTCATAAAAAAGCAAAAAGTCCAAAAGAATTATATGATTATAATATAAAAATTTCTAATTTTATATCACCGACTTTTAATGCTAAAAAGATTGAAGACTTACATAATGGTAATTATAAAGTAATTGCAAAAAAATCTGGTAATAGATATAGATTAGATATTTCAAAAGGAACTAAAATTACTTATGATGTTTTACCAGTTAGACAAATTAAAGAATTACAAGATTTTAAGAATTATCTTTTAAGCAATGAAGTGAAAAAGGATTTAAAGAAAAGAAATAATATGTTTTATGTTGGTATGGGTATACTAGCTATATTTGTTATTGCTATAATAATTCTTTTTATCAAATTTAATCTATTTTAACTAAAATTTGAGAGAATTCTCCAACCTCTACAGGTGGTGAGATGAATCGATGTAGCTTTAGCTAAACGTAAATAATTCCCATGTATTAATAATTCAAGCTTGGATATAATATAATTATAGGTTTCCAAAAGCAAGTCTTAAGCTTGCAGTACCGTAGGAAATACGGAAAGGGTTCTCCTAAAAAAACCCATAGCGTTGGAAACTGATAGTCTGTAAAATAATTACCTATATGGTTAGACAGGATTATACGAAGCCCCGTCTTCAAGTCTTTAGGCTAAGTGGTGGGTATTTCACTATTTGAAATATTATAATCATATTCATATATTAAAGTGGATAAATTTATAAAGTTGTTTATTAAAAACATATTTAGTTTTTTATAAACAACTTTTTTTATTAAAAAACATAAAATATATAAAAGTTTGTGAAAAAATTAATAAATTTGAAATTTAAAGTGGTTTCTAATATGCTAAAATTTATTAGTACAAGCAATTTAAAAATATTAAAAAAACTATAAATGAGATATAATACAAATAGCAGAATAAACAGGTAATAGGAGGAATTATGTTAAAAAGTATATTTAAGTCAAATGATGCAAATCAGGTGAGTGAAGAAACAAGATTACAAGATGAAGAAAGAAGAAAAAGATTAAAAAAATTCCTAAGAAAAGCAACAATAGATGAAATAAGAAATCCAGGTATGTATAAAACCTTAATGAGGGTAAGAGATATAACAGAAGATGGGGTTAAAATAGTAGATTCGCTAGACGTTGAAAAATGGCTAAACAGACTTGTATTTAACAGATCTCAAATTATTGATGTTTATTGTGTGAAAGAAAAGAATTCAATCAAGGAATATGTAGTTACATATTGGGAAGTAGTACAACCTAAAGATTGGGAAATTAGAACACAAAATACAGTGCATTAACATAGATACACTTTAGAGTGAATCGTTTTTATATATTAAAAAGACTATCCAAATTAAAGGATAGTCTTTTTGTGTTAATTTATTTTACAGCTGAGTTAGCTTGTATTTTTCTCCAACACATATATCCATAGATAGCATTTGATGTGAACTGAATCCACATTAAAGCACCGGATATAGCACTAGCAGTAATACTTCCTGATTCAACTATTGAAACTATGAATAATACTATTCCAATTGAATCTGATACAATCCATAAATACCATTGCTCAACAAATCTGTTTGTAGCAAGTACAACAGCAGAAACTGTTAATGTAGCAGTTAATGAATCTATCATAAATTGTTTATCATGTTTGATTGTTACATCAAATAATGATTTAAAAATATCTGGTAAGTGATTTACATATGTAGCATATACTGTCCAGAATATTATAAAGAATGCAAGGAATATAAACCAATGCTTCTTTTTCATAGTTTTAGCTTGTACTGTTTCCCCAGTAGAGTTTTTGCTCCATGAGTAGAATCCTACAACTTGCATAGGTAACATATAAATTAAGTAAAGAGAAACTTCTCCATATAGGTGTCTTGAAAGTGCTACAAATATATAAGCGATTACGTTAATAAATCCCCATGTATAAGCCCACTTTTGACCCCTTGCTGTATATATTGCTGCGAATAGTCCTGCAATAGTAGATACTAAAGGTATAAGTGCATCAAAAGATATTAAACTATGAATACTACCTCCAGTGGCTAATGGACTAACGAATACCACAAGATTTATTACTAAGAAAAATATAAAGTAAATTTTGTGGAATGGTGAAAATGTTTTAAAAAAGTGCATAAAAAAAAAGCTCCCCTCGTATATGTTTATCATTTGTAAGATGTAAGTGAATTTTAATTAACACATCATCAAATTATCTATGAGTTTACAATGAATTCACAACTATTTCAATAAAATTTAATAAAATAATTAATTTTTACGAAATACTTAAAAGTTAAACCTTTACTGTTATCTATTTCACATGGATTGATTTCATAAAAATGAAATAAAAAGTAAATTTTATGCTTATATTAGGAAAAATATTTTTTGTGAGGGGGGGAGTAGATAGATTTATCTATTAGAAGGTATCGTTTAAAATGCGGTTAAGAAAAAATTATAGTAGGTAATACAATGCTTGTCAACAAGAAAAGAACTGCTCATGTATTATCGAGCAGTTCTTATATCTTTAACTAATTTAATTTTCTAATTAACTTTTAACTAATCTAACTAATTTTCTGACTAATTTAATTTATATTTTATGCTAGGTCTAGCTTAGGCAGACCTTCTATCTGAGAAGATTCTGCAAGTTTTGCAGAATCTTTTTTCTTTTGAAGTTTTCTCCAAACTATGAAACCATAGATTGAATTTATTGTGAATTGACACCACATCATTGCACCAGATAAGGCAGATATTGAGAATCCACCATGGTGAATAAGCGCTGATATGTATAAAAGTATACCAATAGCATCTGCTATTATCCATAAATACCATTGTTCTATAAATCTGTTTGTAGCAAGCACAACAGCGCAAACTGTTAATGTTGCTGTAAGTGAGTCTATTAAGAATTCCTTATCATGAGTGATTGTTATTCCAAATAAATTATCAAAAACTGCTGGTAGGTTATATACAAGAGTTCCATATGAAGCCCAGAATATTACAAAGAATACTCCGAAAATAATCCAATGTTTTTTTGTCATTCTTTTAGCTTCTACAGTGCCTTCAGATGATTGCTTTGCACTTTTTCTCCATGCATAGAATCCGACAAATTGCATTGGTAACATATAAAGAACATATAAAAGAACCTCTCCATACATATGTCCAGATATTGAGACGAATATATATGATATTACATTGAAGAATCCCCAGATGTAGGCAACAACCTGGCCCCTCGCAGTATATATAGCGGCAAAAATACCTGTAAGTGCTGAAACTAGTGATATGAGCATTAAAGGTGAAAATGCTTCATGCATACCCTCAGCTTGTACAATATGAGTAATTGATAATCCAACGTTAAATATAAAGAATACTAAGAAAAATATCTTATGAAACGTTGAAAAGTTTTTAAAAAATTTCATTTGGCCTCCCCCTCACTGAAAAAGGTTTATCTTTCGTGTTTTTTCTGTGAAAATGTTTACTTGTTATTACTCTCTAATTGTAAATTAAATTTAACCTTTTTGCAATATAAAATACAAAATATGTCGGAAAATGCAGTAAAAGTGAGGAAATCTCATATGTTTATATATTAATAAAGTATGACAAAGAAGTTAATTTTAGCTTGATAGGAAAGATTTAGAAAAAAATATGAAAAAAAATAACAAAATATTTGAAAGGAAATACAAGTATCTTACGACTTTAGTAAAGTTCTTGAGATTATTGTAGAGGAGGCTATTTTTTAGAATTTAAATTAGGTGAAAATGTATGAAAGAAATCAGTTCATTGTTTAACTGATTTCTTTTGAAATTTAGAATGTGATAAGCTTTGAAAAAATTAAGAAGCTAAATTTAAGTTCGCTTGAGAGAATTCTTCAAATTTATAGCCAAGTCCGTATACTGTAACTATAAAATTAGGATTTCCATAATTTTTTAAAAACTTATTTCTAAGGTTTTTAATATGTGTATCAATAACTCTATTAGAAAATCTGCTTTCATCAGAATGTATTAAATAATTTAATTGTTCTCTACGAAAGATTCTTTTAGGTTCATTTGTAAGTGTTAAAAGTATTTTATATTCTGTTGCAGTTAATAATATTTTTTCACCAAAAAATGAAACTTCATGATTAACAGGGTTTAAAATAAGAGTAGCACCATTGAAACTTAAATAGTTTTCATAAGATTTTTCTGTTCTTTTTAAAAGAGCCTTAGTTCTTGCTAAAATTTCCTCAGCGTAATGTGGTTCAAATATATAATCATCTGCACCAGCTTCAAATGCTAATAGCCTGTCATCAAGATTATCTTCATTTGAAATTATTATTAATGGTACATCAGAAATTTCACGTATTTCATTACAGAACTCAATATTACTTAAACCAGTAAGTGAATCATCTACTAATATAAGTAGTCTAAAATTTTGTTTTTTGAATAGTGAAAGCCCTTCTGTTTTTGTAGTAGCTTTTATAACATTGAAATTTTCATCTTTTAAATATAATTCTAATGAATCAGTTAGGATTGTTTTGTTGTTTATAATAAGTATGTTAATTTCTCTCACCTCTAAGTAATATTTGAATTTTGTAATTATCTTATTTTAAATATACTATCTTTGAAGTGGACTAACAATTAGGCACTTTTTAGTTACTACTAAAATTAGCACCCCATAACATCACTTCCCCATGCCATCATATCGTGAATTACAGGTACTAAATCTTGTCCTTTGGGAGTCAAAAAATAAAAGGATTCTATTTTATTTTTTTCTTCAAATTTTTCATTAATAACAATTTTATATTCTATAAGTAATTCCAATTGTTGAGATAACATTTTTTTACTACAGCCAGGTAGCATTCTTTGTAGTTCACCATATCTTTTTTTATCATCTCTGAGCATCCAAATTATCTTTCCAACCCATTTTTTTCCTATAATCGCACCAAGAGCCTGAATTGGGCAATTTATACTAACTTCATCTTCTTTTACTATTTTTAAACCAAACATTTAATGCACTCCTTATTATTTTAGTTAACTTATTTTAATATAACTTTGTGTCAAATAGTTGTTTTATCGTAGATAATTATACAATAAAAATGGATTTAAATGTTTTCATTTTATATTTATATATTTACATAGTGTTAGCAATGTTAAAATTTATATTTGATATAATTTAATTAATAAGAAAGAGATAAACAAAAGATGAAAAATTTAGGAGGATATGAATATGAAGAAGATAGTTGTTGTTGGAAGTATTAATATGGATTTAGTTGTGAGTGCAAAAAGAATGCCTAAAATGGGAGAAACTTTAATGGGTCAAGAAATGAACTATTTCCCAGGTGGTAAAGGTGGAAATCAAGCAGTTGCGGCAGCAAGAATTGGAGAAAGTGTATCTATGATTGGAAGTGTGGGAAAAGACACTTTTGGTGAGGATTTAATAAGACAATTAAAATTAGAAAATATAAATACTTGTTGCATCAAAAAAGAAGATATAAGCACAGGTGTTGCAACAATAATTAAAACTTCAAAGGATAATTCTATAATAGTTGTACCAGGTGCAAATGAAATGTGTGATAAAGAGCTTATTTCAAGCTTTAGACAGATTATAAAAGAGGCTGATGTTCTTGTAACACAATTTGAAATACCTACAGAAACTATTAAACTTGCCCTAAGCATTGCAAAGGAATATAAAGTGAAAACTATTGTAAATCCAGCGCCAGCAAAAGATATAGATAAAGAACTTTTAAGTAATACAGATTTTATAACACCAAATGAAACTGAATTTGAAATTATGGTAGGTAAAGATTTAAGTAGTTTTGAAACTTTAGAAGAGGAAATGATAAAGTGGCAAAGTGAAAATAAAACAAGACTTATAGTGACAAGAGGAAGTTTTGGTGTTTCATATATAGAAGAGGGTAAAATAGAAACAGTACCTTGTATAGAGGTTGAGGTTGTTGATACAACAGGGGCAGGAGATACTTTTAATGGAGTATTTGCTTGTTGCATTGCAGAAAGAATAGAAATATCAGAGGCTATAAAGTTTTCAAGTCTTGCAGCAACAATATCTGTAACAAAATTTGGTGCACAGTCAGGGATGCCAACATATGAAGAATTAAAAGAGGCTGTAAAATTAATTTACTAATTATAATAAAAATATAAAAAAAGACAGTTTGAGTTGTATCAAACTGTCTTTTGCTATTTCAAAATTAGTTGTGAGCGTGATTATGCTCTGAACATCCACAGTGACAAGTATCAGTATGTGAATCTTTCTCGTGGTGGTGGTGACCAGCTTCATGACCATGTTTGTGCTCTGAACATCCACAGTGACAAGTATCAGTGTGTGAATCTTTCTCGTGGTGGTGGTGACCAGCTTCATGACCATGCTTGTGCTCTGAACATCCGCAGTGGCAAGTTCCAGTGTGATCTGTAGTTTCGTGGTGGTGGTGTGTTGTAGCTTCTTTATTCATAATAAAAATCTCCTCTTTCTCTCAAATGTATTTTAATTTTATATATAAAGTATTTAATTTCATTTTGTTTTTTTGTTTCATGTCTTGATTATAATTTAACTGAAAATGAGAATATTATCAATTGAGTATAATTAGAGTATTATCAATTAAACTATAATAAAAGTATTAAAAATACAATGAAATATAACTATATATTATAAAATATAAAATATTAGCTATAAAATATTGAAATTAATATAAAAATGCAATATTTTTTATCAAATTGATTGAAAAATACAATTAAAAATGACTTTTTAATTGATAAAGCCATATCAGTTAAATGATATGATATTATCGAAAATGATAAGAGGGGACTTGAATATAGAGAAACAGGGGAATAAGGAAAATTAAAAAAAGAATTTTCAATTGAGAATAGTAAGTGCAATCAAAAATAAAGGATTTTATACATGAAATAGAAAGAAATTAAATGCTATAATAAAATTAAAAAATAAGATATAGAATATTAATTTAGTAGGGAGATGTTATGCATAAAATAGTAATAGTAGAAGACTCAGAAGTTATAAGAGAAGAACTTAAAACTTTTTTAGAGAGAAATGGATATGAGGTTATAGCAGTTGATAGATTTGAAAATGTAATAGAAGATATTAAAAAAGCTGAGGGCGATTTAGTTCTACTTGATATTAATTTACCTGTTTTTGATGGATATTATATTTGTAGAGAGATTAGAAAAGAGAGTAATATACCAGTTATAGTTGTTACAAGTAGAAATAGTGAAATAGATGAACTTATGAGTATGAACCTTGGTGCAGATGACTTTGTAACAAAGCCTTATAATACTCAGATTTTACTTGCAAGAATCGAAGCTGTTTTAAAAAGAAGTAAGGGAAATACAGAGGATAATTCAAAACTTACATTTTTAACATTAGAACTTAATTTAGAGAGTGGTGAAATACTTAATAAAAATGGTGGAAAAAGAACTGAGATAAGTAAAAATGAAATGAAGATATTAGCTTATCTTATAAAAAATAAAAATAAGATAGTTTCAAGAGAAGATTTAATGAATTATCTTTGGTCAACAGATTTCTTTGTGGATGATAATACACTTTCTGTAAATATAACTAGACTAAGAAAAAAGTTAGAGTCAGTTGGAATTAGTAGGGCAATTGAAACTAGAAGAGGACTTGGGTACATAATGTCAGAATGAACAATATAGAAAATAATTACCTTTAATAACTATTTTTATTAAAATATGGGTATAAAAAATAAGTATACAACAAAAGGATAATTAATAAAAGAGCTCTTTTATTTTATAAACTTAACATATAAAATTCAATAAAATGGAATTTGTTAGGAAAAAAATGGTATAATCAAGTGTGCGATAGCATAAGTTTAGTAATGGAAAGTTTTATCAAAGGGGGGACGTTAAGCAATTATGTTAATCTTGTCACTTATAATCATAGGCTTAATAGGTTTTATAATTCTAAATGAGCTATATTTAATTTTAGCTAGTAGGTTTATAAAAAATCCAACACAAGAAAATTTATTAAGGTTTATGAAAAGTTGTAAATATAGTGTTGGTAGGTCAAAAAATAATCCAGATACTTGGACAAAGCTTAGAAAAGTTCTACATATAGCAATGCTTGAAATTGATATTGATGATCAAAAGAAGTTAGAATTAAAGCATATGCTTATTAGAAAAGGCTTAAAGGATACAAAATATCTCAATAAGATTATAAAAGCAAATTCAGAGGTTTTAGATTCTTATAAGAAAGAAAATACTGGAACGCTTTCAAATAAAACAAATAATCTAGTGCAGAATAATGATAAAAAGGAAACTGGAACTTTAAATAATAAAAAAAATAATAAAGGGACAGGAACTTTAAATAACAGAAGAAATATAGGAAGTACATCTTTAGATGAATCAGGACATTTAAATGGATCTAGACCTTTAAATGAGACAGGTCATTTAAATAGAAGAAGAAATTATACTTCAAAAAATTTAAATAGAAACAATAGACAAACAAATACTTTAAACTCTGGAAGAACAGGGGAAGCAAAAGTAAACTATACATTAAAATGGTTAGCAAATGTAGGTGTAATAAACAATGTAAGATTAAAAGGACTTGGTGAGGTTCAGCAATTTGATAATATAGTTATTTCAAAAAGTGGAATATATCATCTTGAAGTTAAAAATATTGGTGGAGAAAATGGATGCAAAATTCAAATCCAAGATAGTGGTGATTGGACTAGAAAAGATAATATCACTGGTATGGAAAAAGGGATGCAAAATCCAGAATTTCAATTATATAGACATCAAAGAGTGCTAGAAGAATTTCTTATAGACCAAGGGTTTTTAGTAAAAGGCTTGGTTAAAGGGGTTATAGTAATCGCAAATGAAAATACAATCATAGAAGGCAGAGAAAATGCTAAAGAAACAATTGTTAGAGTTGATAGTCTTATAAATTATCTTGAAAGTAAATGTAATAACATTTTGAGTGAAGATGAGGTTATTGAGATATACAATTGTATAAATAAATCAGATATAAAAAATGCAGTTTAAATATAAAGCTAGGAATCATAATGATTCCTAGTTTTTTTAGTTCTTTAGATTATATGATAAAATAAATATAAGAGAAAGTGGGTGATTAGATGACTTTTAAAAATTATTTAACAGATAGACTTGGTTTTTTGATTATAAACTTAGTATCTTTTTTGCTTGTTTCAAGTACGCTTGTCATAACTAAATTTGATTTTGTAGTTATATTTTTAGTATTTATAATTTGGTTTGTACCACTTGGAATTTATATATTTTTTGAGTATTTAAAAATTAAAAATTATTATAATAATCTATTAAGTGTAAGCAAAGGATTAGATAAAAAATATCTTGTACTTGAGGTAGTAAGTGAGCCGAGTTTTTTTGAGGGGCAATTAATACATGAAGTTCTAAGAGAAAGTAATAAATCAATGAATGAACATGTAAGAGATTATAAAATTCAATCAGAAGATTATAGAGATTACATAGAAGCATGGGTTCATGAAATTAAAACACCACTTGCATCAGCAAGTCTTGTAATAGACAATAATAATAATGATATAACGCAAAAGATTGCTATAGAGCTAAGCAGGGTAGATGACTTTATAGAACAAGTTTTATATTATTCTAGAAGTAATGATGTAGGAAAAGACTATATCATTAGAAAGATAAACTTAAAAGCACTTGTAAGTAAGGTAGTTAGAGGAAGGGCAAAAGATTTTATAGGTAAAAAAATATCATTAGAGCTAGAATCATTAGAGGAAGAGGTATTTATAGATGAAAAATGGTTTGAATTTATTATAAATCAAATAATTCAAAATTCTATAAAATATTCCAAAATAGATGGAGCAAAGGTTAAAATATTCTCTGAAAAATTAGAAAATGCAGTTAGGCTATCAATATATGATAATGGTGTTGGAATATCAGAAAAAGATATTAATAGAGTATTTGAAAAAGGGTTTACAGGGGAGAATGGAAGGAAATTTACAAAGTCTACAGGGATGGGACTTTATATATGCAAGAAGCTTTGTGATGGTCTTGCAGTAGGACTTTCAATAGATTCAAAACAAGGTGAATATACAAAAGTAGAACTTATAATTCCTATTGGTGGAGTAGGTAGTCAGATAATTTGATGAGAGTATATTTTAAGAATTTTACTAAGCATGTTAAAATATAAGTAAAGAACTTAAAATAAATAAAAGAAATGGGGTGAAAGGTATGAGAGTTAATTACCATACACATACATATAGATGTACTCATGCAAATGGAACAGAAGAAGATTATGTTAAAGCTGCGATAGAAAATAATCTTTCTGTTCTTGGGTTTAGTGACCACATTGCATATCCTGATGATAAGTCAGGAAATAGAATGATGTATTCAGAGGTTAAACCATATTTAAATGAATGCTTCAGAGTAAGGGACAAGTATAAAGATAAGATTCAAATATTAGCAGGGTTTGAATCAGAGTATGATGAAAAATATCATGATTATTATGAGTATCTTTTTAAAGAACTTAAAATAGATTATCTAGTTTTAGGTCAACATTATTTTATGGAAGACCAAAAGTTTTATAATACATTTAAATTAGAATCAACACAGGATTATATTAGATATGCAAAGTCAGTTGAAAAGGCTCTTGAAACAGATTATTTTAAATTACTTGCACATCCAGATGTAATATTTATAAATGATTTTCCATTTGATGATAATTGCAGTAAGGCTATTGAGATATTAATAGAGGCTATAAAAAAATCTAATATAGTTATAGAATTTAATGCAAATGGAATAAGAAGAGGGCTAAGAGTATTCTCTGATGGAGAGAGATATACATATCCATATATGGAATTTTGGAAAAGAGCACAGGAAGAGAACCTTAAAGTTATAGTATCATCTGACTGTCATAACCCAAAACATATGTGGGATAAAGCAGTAGTAAAAGCATATGATATGGCAACAGAACTTGGGCTTAATTTAGTCTTCACAATATAATAAATAAAAGTGGTGGAATTAGTATTAATTTCATCATTTTTTATTGTGAAAATATAAAATGAAAATAACATAGATTACATACCAATCTTACAAATTTGTAAGGTTGGTGAAAGGTAAATCAATATGTGAAAATAATGGAAAAATATATAATAAGTTTAGAAACAAAAGAGAATTAACAAAAGAGGAGAAAAAATTATGTATTTTGAACTAGCTAAAAAGAATATAAAAAACAATTTAAAAGATTATATATTATACTTTAGCACTATAACAGTAATAGTAAGTATATTTTTTGCTTTTACATCAACTGATGTAGCAAATTATATTCTAAATTTACTTGGAGGTTTAAGTGGATTTAAAACTAGAAGTATGGTGGATACTAAAATTGTAATATCTGCTTTAGTAATGATAGGACTTGCTATCATTATTATTTACTCTAATTCATTCTTTATAAAAAGAAGAAAAAAAGAAATTGGAGTTTGTCTAAGTCTTGGAATGAGTAAAAAAAGCGTAGCAGGAGTTTTATTTTTAGAAGCAATATTAATTGCCATAATAGCACTTGTAATTGGAATTATAGGTGGAGTGGTATTATCACAGTTAATACTCTTTGGAATGTTACATACTGTAGGGCTTGGAAGTGCAGATTATAAGTTTATATTTTCACTAGAGGCTCTAATTGAAACAGTAGTTTACTTTATAGGTGTATTTATAGTAGTTGGGATTATAAATATGAGCTTTGCTAGTAAAAAAATATCTAATACATTAACAGAGCGAAAGAAAGGAAGTTTCTTATTACAAAAGAGATTAGTTACAAGTATTATAACTTTAATTATAGGAATTATAGCTGTATGTAGCACTTATTATGTATGGATGCTTGGTAATCTTGAAATAAAACAAGGCTTTTTTGTAAATGGAGGAATGGCTATTGTATCAACAATTATCTTTATGATAGGACTTGTTAATATAATAATTCATGTTATATCTAAAAATGAAAAAGTTTTTCTAAAAGGAATTAATATATTTTCTACATGCCAATTAAAAACAAATATAAATAGAATAATAATAACTTCTATAATAACTTCTAGTTTATTATTTATATCAATGTTTGGAATAGTAACAGCAATGCAGAGTCAAAAAGGATTAAATCTTCAAAATATTATGCCAGGAGTAGATGCAACTATAGCACCTATAATAGGGATAAATAGTCCATCAGACTTTGCTTATATTATGGATAATTCAGGGGCTAACAAGGAATATGACTATACATCAAGACTTAATATAGACTTACAGGGAAATGTAAAAGTTACAGGAGATAAAGGTCACAGAGTCTATGATAGTTTAAGTGTAATGACTCTTGATTGGTATAACAAATACATGAAAATGATTGGAAAGCCAGAAGTTAAGCTAGGGCAAAACCAAACAATAATAATTGCAAATAATGAAAAGTCAGCAAAATATTTTAATGGTATAGGTAAAAAGCAAAGTTTTGAATTTGCAGGGAAAACATATAAAGATGCACAGGTGCAAATTATGCAAAATTATCAAAATAATTATCAGCCAGATCAATTTACAATAATTCTACCAGTAAAAATAAGCATTTTAAATGAAGGTTCACATATTAAAATAACTGAAAATGGTAAAGAGATACCAATGAGTAATTATAAACTAAATGAATGGGGACCTATGGTTCAAATTAAAGCAAAAAAAACAGAATACAATACAGTAAAAGCATATAAAAGTTTGAGTACTAAACTAGATAAATTTATAAGTAATAAAGAAGTACAAAAAAAATTAGACCTTGATGTTCCAATTTATACAGGACCACTTAATAACTTTATGATAAATAGTGTGGTAGGAGAGAGATTAGGACAAACTCAAAATAAAGTAATATCAGGATTTACATCAGGATATATAGGTATTATTTTCTTAGTTGGGTCAGTAGTTTTAGTAGGACTACAAGTTTTAATAGAAACAAGCGAAGAAAAAGAAAAATATAGCACACTTAAAAATATTGGTGTGAATGAAAAAGAAATAAACTCTAACTTATTAAAACAAATAATTATAAGATTTGCGATTCCATTTATATTTGCAGGAGTTAACTTTGTAGTATTTTCAGTAGCATGGGGATTTGGAAGGGATTTTATGAATGATTTTAACTTAGTTCCAATAACACTTGTATTAACTTTGATAATTTATATCTTATACACTGCAATAACATATGCAATGGCTAAAAAGGTTATAAAAAAATAGAAATAGATTAGGCATCAAACCAAGGAGGAAATTATGTATTTTGATTTAGCTAAAAAGAATATAAAAAGGAATTTAAAAGATTATATATTATATTTCACAACTATAACGCTGATAGTTAGCATATTTTTTGCTTTCAGTTCAACAGATATAGTAGCATATATTTTAAGCACAATAGGAGGAAGGGAAACTCTTCTTGTTAGTGGGATAAAAGAAACAATGCTTGGAATATCAGTGATAATTATGATAGGACTTGCTATTATAATTATCTACTCAAATTCATTTTTCATAAAAAGAAGAACAAAAGATATAGGGGTATGCCTAAGTCTTGGAATGAGTAAAAGTAATATAGCAAAAGTTTTATTTCTAGAATCATTATTTGTCGCAGTAATTGCACTTATAATAGGAATTATAGGTGGGGTAATATTATCACAATTAATATTATTTGCATCACTTCATATAATAGGAAGTAGCTTTGAAAGCTATAAATTTATATTTTCAGTAAATGCATTAATTAAAACAATAATTTATTTTATTAGTGTATTTATAGTAGTTGGAATTATAAATATAAGCTTTGTAAGTAAAAAAATATCAAATACCTTATCAGGAGAAAAGAGAAAGAGTCTACTTGTTCAAGATAGTATTATTTCAAGTATTGTAATTTTAAGTGTTGGAATTATAGGAGTGATAACTACTTTTTACTTAGGTATGTCATTTGTTTTTGCACAAACATTGATGATAGCACTTGTATTGGGAATTATATCGACAATATTGTTTATGATTGGGCTTGTTAATATAATAATTTATATTTCATTTAAAAATACAAAAAGTTTTTTAAAAGGAATTAATATATTCTCAGTATGTCAGCTTAAAAGTAATATAGGTAGAATAGTGATAACATCAGTGATAACATCAATATTATTATTGATATCAATGCTTGCAATTGCACTAACAATTAATATACAAAGTGATACTTATGCAATGGAAAATATGAATCCAGGGATTGATGCTATAGTAAGTCCTGATATAGGAATAAGTAAATTATCACAGTTTAATTATATTATGGATAAATCAGGTGCTAGCAAAAATTATGATTATGTTGCATCAATGAGATTATTCTTTAATGGAGATTTAAAGATAAAAGGTAGTGCAGGAGTTGAGTCTTATAAACAATTTAATATTGCAACTCTTACTTGGTATAATCAATATATGAAAATGATAGGAAAACCAGAGGTTAAATTAAATTCAAATGAGGCGATGATTATTGCAAATTCAAAAGGGCAATTAAAGCTTTTTGAGAGTGCAGGAAAAAATCAAAAATTTGAACTTGCTGGAAATTCTTATAATGTTAAAGATGAGAATGTAGTGAAAAATTATCAAGGAAATTACTATATGCCATTAAATACACCTACATTAATTTTACCAGTTAAAGTAGATGTGGGAATTGAAAGTCATAAACTGAAAACTACAGTAACTCAAAATAATAAAGTATTAGATTTTAAAGGAAATGAATGTATAGGATATGCACCAACACTTGCTCTTAATGCAAAAACTCCAGACTATAACACAGTCAAAGCATACAATGATTTATGGGAATCTTTTAATAACCTTATAAAAACAAAAGATGCTCAAATGGCATTGTGGGGTAAAACAGAACAAATAAATTTAAAGATATTTGTTGTGAATAGCAGAATAGGAGATAGAAAAGAGGTAGAACAAAATATTATTATAGGAAGTTTTACAGGAGTTTATATAGGGGTAATATTCCTTATAGGTTCAGTAGCACTAATAGGTCTACAAGTTCTAATAGAAACAAGTGAGGAAAAAGAAAGATATAATACACTCAAAAATATTGGAGTAAATAATAAGGAAATTAACAAAAATTTAGTAAAACAAATAATTATTAGATTTGCTATTCCATTTATTTTTGTAGCAATTAGTTTTACAATGATTTGTGTACTCATAGGTTTTAAAGGAATGTTTGGAGCGGATTATAAAATCCTTCCAATAACAATTATAGTAACTTTAATAGTCTATATCTTATATGGGATAATGACCTATATGATGGCTAAAAAGTTTATAAATAAGTAAATTAAATCATAGGAAAAGGTAGATTTTAAGTTTGGAAAGTTAAATTCTTTATCATCAAATAGAGGAATCCTAAAAATAAACTGGAAATATTTAAAGTCTACTAAAACACTCTGGATTAATTGTAAATTTAATTGAGAACAACCGATTATTAAAATGAATTTAAAAAAGAAAGTATATATTTAATGATGAGAATCTTAAATATATGCTTTTATTTTTATCAAAATGAGAATTATATCAATTTGAATTTGGAATACTAAAGAGTATAATACAAATTAACATAACGAGACGAAATACATAACAGAAAAGGAAGTGCTTATAAATGAGAAAAGTAATACTTGGGGGAAACCCAATGAGTCTTTTTGGAAATGAAATTAAAGTCGGAGAAAAATTCCCAAACTTTGTGGCAAGTAACAAGAACTTAGCAGATTATGACTTTGCAAAAACAGAGGGTGTAAGAATAATTCTTGCAGTTCCATCAGTAGACACACCAGTATGTGATATGGAATTAAAAAGAGTAGCAAAAGAAGTTAGTGACCTGGACGGTATCAAACTTATAGCGATTTCAAAAGATTTACCATTTGCACAAGCAAGATGGTGTATAGATACAGAGAACGATGATTTAGAAACAGTTTCAGACTATAAGCATGGAGAATTTGGAAAAGTTACAGGAACATTAATTAATGAGGTTGGACTTTTAGCAAGAACTTCATTCGTAGTAGATTCACAAAACATGGTAGTATTTGCTGAATACTTAGAAGAAGTAAGTAGTGAACCAAGTTATGATAAACTTTTAGATGCAGCAAAAGCAGCTAAATAATATAGATAAAAGAACCCTTTCAAATGAGAGGGTTCTTTTTTATTGTAAAAAAGAAGTGATTTAATTATAATATAATCAGATTTTACTTTGATAAGAGGTTAGAAGTTTAAAATTTATAAGATGATTTCAAATAGAAATGGAGAGAACAAATGAAAAATTTTACATGGTTAACAAAGTTTAAAAATAGAGCTACAAATGAGGAGATATTAGAAAACATAAATGATGGTGTAAGTCTTAATATAAGTGATTTATTTATATTAATGTGTGCAATAATCATTGCGTGTGTAGGTCTTAATATGAATGCTTCGGCAGTAATTATAGGTGCTATGCTTATATCACCAATTATGGGACCAATCATAGGAATTGGTTATGGGGTAGGTACATATGATGCAAGATTTATTAGAAAAGCATTAAAATTACTTGCAATAGAAGTTTTAATAAGTATAGTTACAGCAACTATTTACTTTAAATTATCACCAATAACAGGGGCAAGTGCACAGCTTATTTCAAGAACAAGCCCAACTATTTGGGATGTAATAATAGCCTTTGTTGGGGGAACTGCTGGTATAATTGGAATTTCTAGAAAAAGTCCAGGAAATGTTGTACCAGGGGTTGCAATCGCAACCGCATTAATGCCACCACTTTGCACAGCGGGGTATGGAATAGCTAGATGGAATCTCAAAATATTCCTTGGGGCAGGGTACTTATTTCTTATAAATTCATTCTTTATAGGAGTTTCTACTATAATAGTAATTAAATTATTAAAAATGCCAAAGCATGAATTTGTGGATGCATTAAGAGAGAAAAAAATAAAAACTATTATAGTCATTAGTGCTATTATAGTGGTGATTCCAAGTATAATTTCAGCAGTACATATGATTGATACAACTGTTCAGACTAATAATTTGAATAACTTTATCACAGGTCAAATATCATCAGAATCTTATGTTTTAGAAAAGAGTATAGATAAGGCAGATAATTCTATAGATTTGGTTTTAGTAGGAACACCAATATCAACTACACAGATTCAAACTTTAGATACAAAGCTTCCTGACTATGGATTTACAGGTTATAAATTAAATATTACTCAAAGTTCAGATTTAAGTTTAAAATCATATTTTGAAAAAATACAGGATCAAAATAATGGACTTTTAAGTAGTAATAGTACAGGTTCACAAACTACTACAAATGTAGAAAATAAAGTAAAAGAAACTGTAGATAAAGTTAATGCTGCAAACTATGATAAAGTGGCAACTCAGCTTCAAGCAATATACCCTGATATAGATAAAGTTATTATAGGGGAAGGGCAAGTTTCTTATGAAAATAAACCTATAGAAACAACAAAAAGTGAGAGCACAGGGGCAGTAGATAATGCATCTAGCACTACAGATACTACTAAAATTGATGCAGATAAAAGCAATACACCAGCAGCAAAGGATACTACAGGGTCTGGGAATAGCACAAATCAAACAAAAGATGCTAAAGGGAATATAATAACAAATCCTAAAAACCCTATAACTCCAGCAGAGCCTGCAAGTCAGTCAGTTTTAATGGTTCAAATAGATACAGCAAATTCAAAACTTTTAACAGAGCAAGATAAAATTAAAAAGTATTTTGAAGTAAGTACAGGAAATGCTAATGTTTTAGTTTCAATTAACATTGTAAAAAAAGCACCAAAAACTAAAGCAGAATAAAATTTATAACAACCAAAAATAACTATCCTAAAAATGAATTAAATTTCATTGCATAGGATAGTTATTTTACTTTATTAATAAACAAATTATGATTGAACTACATAATATCTAAATCCAAATAAAGTGAATCTTAAATCTATATCAAATTTCTTACTCATAGCTGCTAATTTTTTATTAATTAATATTTTAATATTATCTGATTCGATAATCATATCATCTTTTTTTTGTTCATCCAGAACAATAGCCCATAAAGGACCCTGTCAAGAATAGCCTACGTTTTCAAGTTTTATAAGTTGTGAACTAGATGCATTTAAAAGCATTTTATTCATTCTTTTTATAGCTTTTGGTGTTATATCTAATATCATAAAAAAAACCTCCTTTTAATTAAGTCCTAAGTATATTTACACATTTTAATAAGTAGAAAATATGAAGTTATATAATTTTATAGATTTAAGGAACCTATTTATGGATATATACATATTTATAGAATAAAAATACATATAGATATTTAAGTGGGTTAGAAGAGTTTGAATCTATAAAGGGTTGAAATAACTAGATATATAGGTTTTTAAATTAAATGATAAAATTTGTCGAACGCTTTTTTATTAATAAGTATTGCATAAATATAACATTTTATTATATAATTATGCACATAGAAGAGATAATAAATTGAAAAATATGAAATAAATGGGGGACTAAGTTATGAAAAAAGGTATTATAAAAAAATTAATGGCACTTACAATGGTTACAGGATTATGTATGGGAATGTTTGCTTGTGGCAGCGCAGATGATGGTGCATCAGCAGATGGTGATAAGCCAGCAACAGAAAAAACTATGTTAGATGAAATTAAGGAAAATGGGGAGGTAGTTCTTGGAGTTTCAGCAGATTACCCACCTTATGAATTCAGAGCTACAATTAATGGAGAAAGTACAATAGTTGGTTTTGATATAGAAATTGCAAAAGAAGTTGCAAAAGATTTAGGGGTAGAACTTAAAATACAAGATATGAAATTTGATACTCTTGTTGCAGCACTTCAATCAGGAACAATAGATATGATTGTTTCAGGAATGAATCCAACTCCAGAAAGACAACAAGCAGTTGATTTTTCACAAATATATTATAAAGCAGAGCATGGAATAGTTATTAAAAAAGAAAATAAAGACAAGCTTAAAACTAAAGATGATTTCAAAGGTTTAGTAGTAGGAGCTCAAAAAGGTTCAATCCAAGAAACACTTGCAAATGAGCAAATGGAAGGAATTACATTCAGAGGTCTTGGTAAAATTCCAGATTTAATGATGGAAATGCTTGGTGGGACAATGGATGGAGCTATTATGGAAATTCCAGTAGCAAAAGCTAATGCAAATGCCAATGATGAATTAGTTGTTATAGAGAATCCTGGGTTTGTACTTGATGAAGCAGAAAAAGGTTCAGCTATAGCAGTACCAAAAGGTTCACAAGAACTTTTAGAAGTTGTTAATAAAACAATAGAAAGACTTATAAGCGAAGGTAAAATAGAACAATATATAGTTGAATCAAATGACCTTATGGAAAAAGAGCAAGCAAAATAATTAGAAACAAATAGATAAAAAAGAGGTGAGAGAGTTGGAATTAGATTTTTCGGCAATATATAAATATAAAGATTTCTTTATAAGTGGTGCAATGTACACACTTTTCATAGCAGGTATAGCAGTAGTTGGTGGAACTGTAATAGGAATGTTTTTAAGCATTTTAAAACTTTCAAAATATAAAGTTTTAAGATTCTTATCAACAGCGTATATAGAGATTTTCAGAGGAACACCAATACTTGTTCAGTTATACTTAGTATATCTTGCATTCCCATCAATGTTTGATATAAGGATGAATCCTTTAACAGCAGGGATTATAGCACTTTGTCTTAATAGTGGGGCATATGTAGCAGAGCTTATAAGAGCAGGTATAATGGCAGTAGATAAAGGTCAGATGGAAGCAGCAAGAAGTCTTGGAATGCCAGAATGGAAAGCAATGTATTTTATTGTAATACCACAAGCAATCAAAAATATACTTCCAGCTCTTGCAAATGAATTTATCGTAATTATAAAAGAATCTTCAATAGCTTCAGTAATTGGAGTTACAGAACTTATGTACAATGCAGACACAGTCAGAGGAAATACATTTAGACCTATGGAATCACTTTTAGTAGCAGCAGTCATATACTTTATGATGACATTTACTTTAAGTAAAATCGTAGCTTATTTTGAAGGGAGAATGGGAGATGCTAGTAGTAGAAAAACTTCATAAATATTTTGGTAAAAATAAAGTCCTAAAAGGGATTGATAATCATATAAAAAAAGGTGAAGTTGTAGTAGTAATAGGGCCATCAGGTTCTGGTAAATCTACATTTCTTCGTTGTCTTAATCTTTTAGAAACTCCAACTGATGGTGGAATAACTTTTGAGGGAATAGACATAACTTCTAAAAAAACGAATATAAATAAGTTAAGAGAGAAAATGGGGATGGTATTTCAGCAATTTAATTTATTTCCTCATATGACAGTAATGGAGAATTTGACAGTTGCACCTATAAAGATAGGTGGGAAAAGTAAAGATGAGGCTAATATAATAGCACTTGAATTGCTTAAAAAAGTAGGGCTAGAAGAGAAAAAAGATGCATATCCATCATCATTATCAGGTGGTCAAAAACAAAGAATAGCAATAGCAAGAGCACTTGCTATGAAGCCAGATGTTATGCTATTTGATGAACCAACATCAGCACTTGACCCAGAGATGGTAGGCGAGGTTTTAAATGTTATGAAAGACCTTGCAAATGAAGGTATGACAATGATAGTTGTAACTCATGAAATGGGATTTGCAAAAGAAGTTGGAGATAGAATTTTATTCATGGATCAGGGTAAGATACTAGAAGAGGGTTCACCAACTGAATTCTTTAAAAACCCAAAAGAAGCTAGAACAAAAGAATTTTTATCAAAAGTTTTATAGAGTTTTAGCAATAAATTAGCCTTTAATTAAATATAACATATATATAAGTTGTTCTGAATAAGGACAACTTTCTTTGCATATTAGTATAACTAAAAAAGGAAAATTGATGTATAGTGTAGAATAGTATAAGGTGAAGGAAAAATTTTACAATTTAAAATTTACTCTAAAATAAATTAAGATTTAAAAAGAACCTTCCTATTACACATAATGCACTTTGCATAATTTTAATAGATAAAAGGGGGATGGAAGTTTTGGGGTATGATGTTTTAATTGTAGGTTCAGGAGTAGCAGGGCTTTTTGCAGCGCTTAATATAAAAGAAAATTTAAAGGTATTAATAGTGACTAAGAAAAGTTTAAAAGACTGTAATTCATATTTAGCACAGGGGGGAGTATCTGTCCAAAAGAATGATGATGATTTTGAAAGTTTTTTAGAAGATACACTAAAAGCAGGAAAGTATAAAAATAATAAAGATGCTGTAAGTCTTATGATAAATTCATCAAGACAGATAATTTCTGACTTAATTGACCTTGGAGTTGAATTTGATAAAGATGGTGAGAAGTTAAGATATACAAAGGAAGGTGCACATAGTGAATTTAGAATAGTTCATTATAAAGATATAACAGGAAAAGAAATAATTGATAAACTTGTACAAAATGTTTTAGAAAGAAAAAACATAGAGATAAGAGAAGATTCAGTTATGACTGATTTAATTGTAGAGAATAAAAAGTGTACAGGCATAAAAGTTATAGAAAATGGTAAGGAGATAAACTACCTTGCACATAATACTATTTTAGCAACTGGTGGAATTGGAGGTATGTTTGATAATTCAACAAATTATAGGCATATAACTGGTGATGGAGTAAATGTTGCACTAAATAATAATATAGATTGTAAAGATTTAAACTACATACAAATTCATCCTACAGCCTTATACACAGAAGGTAAGAATAGAAGATTTTTAATATCAGAATCACTAAGGGGTGAGGGGGCATATCTTCTAAATAATAAAGCAGAAAGATTTGTAGATGAATTACTTCCAAGAGATGTAGTTAGTAAGGCTATATTTGAAGAGTTTAAAAAAACAGGTGAGAGAAATGTTTATTTAAGTTTTAATCATAGGGGGGTAGATTTTGTAAAAGAAAGATTCCCTAATATATATGCAAGATGCAAAGAGGCAGGATATATACTTGGAGAAGATTCTATCCCAGTAGCACCAGCCCAACATTATTTTATGGGTGGTATAACTATAAATAAAAATGGTAAGACAAGCCTTTCTAATCTTTATGCAGTTGGTGAAACAAGCTGTGTTGGAATACATGGAGAAAATAGACTTGCAAGTAATTCACTTTTAGAAGGACTTGTATTTAGTAAAAGAGCAGCAAGAGATATAAATCAAAGAAGTTTAATTGATGAAAAACAAGAAGAAACAATAAAAAAAGATGAAGCTTTAAGAGAAATAGAAAAAACAAAATTAAAATTATCAGATATAAAATTTAGAGAAATTGTAGAGAAGGGGAATAAAGAATTTTATGATAAATGGTTTAGATAATATGGTTATAGATAAGTATATAAAACTAGCATTAGAAGAGGATGTAACAAGTGAGGATATAACAACTAATTCGGTAATTGGAAAAGAAATTAAAGGAACTTGTGATTTAATCTGTAGAGAAGATGGAATTATTGCAGGAATGCCAGTTTTTAAAAGAGTCTTTGAAATTCTTGGTGGTGTAGAAGTTAAAGAACATTATAAAGATGGTTATATAATTAAAAAAGGTGATATAGTTGCAACTCTACAAGGCAATATAAGACATATATTAATAGGTGAGAGAACAGCACTTAACTATCTACAAAGAATGAGTGGGATAGCAACACTTACAGCAGAGATGGTAAAAGAACTTGATGGAAGCAATACAAAACTTTTAGATACAAGAAAAACAACACCTAATATGAGGATTTTTGAAAAATACTCAGTAAAAGTTGGTGGAGGATATAATCACAGATATAATTTATCAGATGGTATTCTTATAAAAGATAACCACATAGGTGCAGCTGGTGGAATAAAAGAAGCTATTGAACTTGCAAAAGAATATGCACCATTTGTAAGAAAGATAGAAGTGGAAGTAGAATCACTTGAGGGCGTAAAAGAAGCACTAGGGGCAAAGGCTGATATTATAATGCTTGATAACATGGATAATGTTATGCTTAAAAAGGCTGTAAAGTTAATTGGTAAAAAGGCAATAACAGAATGCTCAGGAAATGTAACTATAGAAAGATTAAAAGAACTAAAGGAAATAGGGGTTAATTATATTTCTAGTGGTGCTTTAACTCATTCAGCAAAAATATTAGATTTTTCAATGAAAAACTTAAAAAGAATTTAAAACGTTAAAATTTTTGAAAATATAATAAAAGAATTAAATTTAAAATACTATTGTGTATAGATAAAAAAATCTATCATAATAGTATTTTTTTTAATTTTCACTAAAAAATAGAATAAAAATAATGAAAAAAGCATAAAAATCTATTTGGAGGAGAAAAAAATCAATGAAATTTGAAAGGAAATAAGTAAAAAAACATTAAAATACTATCGTTAAACAAAATTTAACGATAAAAATTATGAAAATGTCGAAAAGAATATTGTATGTTTTTTAGGACAACCTTTAAATTTACATTAAAACTAATTAAACTTTTTTCAAAGGTTATTCTAATGAGAATTCGTATCGTACAAAAAGGTGGAAACTTAACATAATTTCCGTACAAAAGATATACCAATTAATTAATTGTCTAAAAGATAGCATTTCACGTGTAATAAAAAGAAGAACGAAAAAGATTTTTTAATGTTACATGCGATGATATACTTTAGCCATAGAGAAGAAACAGAAAAATAAAACAAGAAAAAAAGCGAAAAGCAAAATGAAATTAAGTAGAGAATGAAATTAAATAAGAAGATTATAATTGAGAAATATAAATGAGAAATATAAATGAGAAAAATATGAAGAGATAAAGGGGTAAAATTATGTTTATAGTAGAAAAGGAACCAAAATCAGTAGCAGCAGAGGCTTACAAAACTTTAAGAACAAACATCCAGTATTCAGCATACCACGAGAATTTAAAAACTTTACTTGTAACAAGCTCAAATCCACAAGAAGGTAAATCAATAACAGCTGGGAACCTTGCAATATCATTTGCACAAGATGGAAAAAAAGTAGTTATAATAGATTGTGATTTAAGAAGACCAACAATGCACAAGAAGTTTAACATTTCAAATGAAGCAGGACTTACAGAGTTATTACTTAGAAGAAAAGAAGTTACAGATTGTATTCAAGTACACTCAGATAACTTAGATATAATAACATCAGGAAAAATTCCACCAAACCCATCAGAGTTACTTGGGTCAGACCACATGAAAAAACTTTTAGTAGAACTTAAAGAAAGGTATGATTATATAATTATAGATACACCACCAGTACTTGCAGTTTCAGATGCACAGGTACTAGCTGCAAATACAGATGGAGTTGTTTTTGTTGTTAAATCATCAGAAACTAAAAAAGAAGATATAATACAAGCAAAAGCTAATCTTGATAAAGTTAATGCACCAATAGTTGGAAGTGTTCTTAATGGAGCAGATAGCAAAAAGGGAAAGTATAAATACAACTATGAGTATTATGGAGAAGATGCACAGACTAAAAAGAAATGCAGAATCTTTGGAATGAAAAAAAGAGCTTAGGATTATAAAATCTTATAAGAACTTTGATATAAAGAACTAGAAAAATTAAAAAGCCTACAAATTTATTTTAATATAAACATAAATATAAAAACCTTTAAAATCCCTGTGATAAATTATCACAGGGATTTTGCTTTACATAAATATAAATTAATTAGATGAAATAGATTATGAAAAAAGGACTATGGTAACAAAGTGGAAAAATAAAGAATATATATAATTATAAAGTATAAAATGCATAAAACTTATTAATTGTACAAGGAGGGAGTCTAGATGCCCTAAGGTGAGTGTAATTATAGCAATTAATGACGAAGGTAAATTCTTAGAAAAGTCTCTTAACTCACTAACAAATCAAACATTAAAAAATATAGAAATAATATGCGTAAACAATGGGTCAGATTATAAATGCAAACAAATTTGCAATAGGCTTAAAAAAGATGATGAGAGAATTAGTTTTATAGATATGGATAAAGGAAGATTTGCAATATCAAAGTATATTGCACTAAGAGTTGCAAAAGGAGAGTTTATAACTTTTATAGATCCAAATGATTGGATAAGAGAAGATTTTTTAGAAAAAATGTATGAGCTTTGCTGTGAAAAAAAAGCAGATATAGGAGTATGTAAAATCCTAAAGGAAAGAAACTGTTATATAGAACCAGAAGAAAACTATAAATTTGAAAGGCTTTTATTTGGGCAGGCTACTCTAAAAGAATGTTTAAAAGGTAACTATTATGATTTTTCATTTTCAGGTAAGTTTTTTAAAAAGAAGTTATTTAAAGAAATAAAAATATCAGATGGGTCAATACATGATGATATTTTAGCAGCATATTTATTGTTAAAACAATCTAAAAAATCAATTTACACAAATTATGGAGGGTATATAAAAAATGAAGCCCTTAATGGAGAATATGAAAAAATAGAATTACCATCAGAACATTATTCAAAGATTCTAGAAACTGTAGAGAGTTGGAATAGTGTAATAGAAAAAGTTAAGGTAGATTATGATGAGAGTATACTCAAAGAAACTATAGGAACATACACACGATTTATAGTAAGTTCTATACTTGATATGTCAGTAGAAAAAGATATAGATACACAGATATTTTATCTACAAGAAATTCATGAGAAAGTAGAAGAAAAGAAAGAACTTATAAAAAAATATAACAAAGTATCAAAAAGTGAAAAGTTTATTTTAAATGTATTCTTACTTGATTATAGGCTTATAACTCTTCAGAATTTTATTGTTAAAAAAATATAGAAAGAAAAATAGAAGAAGAAATGAATCGCTGAAAAGCTATTCATTTCTTTTTCTGTTTTTAAATACAATTATGAAAAGTAATATTAAAAGAATTGCTAACATAGAATGAAAAAGTCGACAGAATATTAAAAGACAATATTAGGGATTAAAGATAAATAATAAAAAATTAAACGTTAAAAATAAATAGGAAATAGATTATAAAAAATAATTTAACGATAAAAAAGCCTGAGAATTAAAGTTTTTTTAGGAAAAAAAATTTAGATTTTATTTAAAAAGTTTTAAGTTGATATAAAAAGAAATTAAACAAAAAATATTGCTTAAATAAAAATAGCATTATCGAACAGTAGTTAAAGAACTTTATAGCTAATTCAAAGAAAAAACTATACAACCTGTATAAAACATAAGAAAAAATAAATTTTACGTGTAATAAAAAGTAAAACGATTTTTATTTTAAAAATAATAAAATAAATATATACTTACAATTGTAAAAAAGAGGAAAAAAGTTATTAACGTTAAAATTTATTACTAGAAAAAATAATTTAAGGATAAAAAATATCTTTAAATAAAAAACATAGAGGGGGCACAAAAAAACATGGAAGAAGAGGTTATAAAACTAGAAGATATTTTTGCAGCACTAAAAAAAAGGTGGCTAATGATATTACTAGTAACACTAACATTTGCAGTCACGGCAGGACTTATAAGTCATTATCTTATAAAACCAGAATATCAAACTAAAGTAAAAGTTTTTATAGGAAAAGAAGGCTCAAGTACAAGCACAGAATATGACAACAATGATATAGCAATGTACCAAAACCTAATGAAAACATATGCAGAACTTGTAAAATCAAAAGACTCTGTAAAAGAAGCACTAAAAAGCATAAACCAAAATGCAGAATCAAGCAATGTAAACAGAGTTCTAGCAGGACTTACAGTATCGCCAAGTGCTGATACACAAATAATGGAGGTATCTTATACAACACAAAACAAAGCAGAGATACTACCAGTTATAAACTCAATTATCACAGAATTTATAGAAACATCAAAAGGACTAATCAAAAATGGAAACATTCAAATTATAGAAACAGCAATAGACCCAGCAGCTCCAATAGGTCCAAACAAAAAATTAAATATCATAATAGGCTTCATGCTAGGGCTTATGGTTTCAATTGGTCTTACATTTCTACTAGAGTACCTAAATAATACAGTCCATACTAGCGATCTACTAGAAAAAATAATAGGAATACCAGTCATTGGAATAATACCTATAATAGAAGAAAAAATTCTAACTAAAAAAGAACTAAAATTAATTGCAAAAAATGAAAAAGCAGAAATGAAAAAAATAGCAAAGCAAAGTGGAAATAACAAATCAAAATAAAAATAAAAAAATAGAGGCGGTAAATAGTGGTAGATATACACTCGCATATAATTCCATATATAGATGATGGTGCCAAAAGTCTAGATGTAGCAATAGCTATGCTAAAAAAAGCAGAAGAATCAGGAACAGAAAAAATAATACTAACTCCACATTACTTAAATGGAAAATCTGATAAAACAATTTTAGAAGTAAAAGCCTTAACAGAAAAAATTAAAGAAATAGCACAAAGACAAAATATAAAGATAGAAATATATTATGGGCAAGAAATTCTTTATACAAATAGTCTTATAAAGAATTTTCTAGAAGGTAAAATAGGAACACTAAATAACACTAGATATATGCTTATAGAATTTTTAGAAGAAAGTATTGATAAAAAAGTAATTTCAGATTTATGTGAATTAAAACTTAGAGGAATAGTTCCAATAATAGCACACCCAGAAAGACACAAAGACTTTATAGATAACCCAAGTTATATAAATGAATTTGCACAGGCTGGTGCATTATTTCAACTTGATGCATGTAGTATAGAAAATGTTTTTGGGGATAATGCTAGAAAAACAGCAGAAGTTTTCCTAAGAAATAAAATATATAGTTTTATAGGTTCAGATGCTCACAACACAAGAAGTAGAACTACTGATATAAGTAGATACAAAAGCAAAATAGAAAGAGTAAATCTAAAATTTATAAATGATTCAAATAAAAATGGTAAAAAGCTATTAAATAATGAAGAAGTTAAATTTAAAGGCAAAAAAATAGAACAGAAAAGTAATTTTTCATTTTCACTATTCATAAGTTAGCAGTAGAGGATATGTAGATTTTATTTTAATTAAGGTTAAAGTAAGATTTGTGTATCTTTTAAGTGTGAAGTGAGTTAATAAAAAATTAAAAAAGAAAAAAATGGAAAAATACTTTATGATATTCAGAAAAAATTAAATATAAATTAAAAAAACTATAAGATAAAAGTTAAAAAAATCAAATTTAAACTAAAATATGGACAAGAAAACCCTTAGTGATGTTCTTTGTTAACATAAAAAGTATAATTTCAATAAAATTCATGAAAAAATAGGATATTAACAATATACTTTGTCGAAAAATATCATATCGTTATTGTTTTGTAATTATTTTTACAATGTTATAATTAATTTGGTTTTATTTGTGATTTAAGTTTTATATTTTCTAACAAGAATATAAAATCAATTTTACAGATATAACAAATTGTATTAAAAAAATAATTTGTAGGAATAATTGGAGGGAACATGAACGAAGAAGTTATAAGGATAGAAGACATTATGTATGCACTCAAAAAGAGATGGATAATGATTCTAAGTATTACAGTAGCTTTCACACTTGCAGCAGCAGCGCTTAGTTTTTTTGTTATTAAGCCAAAGTATGAGGCAAAAGTTAAAGTGTTTATAGGAAAAGAAGAGACTAAGGGGAATGCTTCTAATTATGATAACAATGATATAGCAATGTATCAAAAGCTTATGAAAACATATGCAGAAGTTATCAAAACTAAAGATGCAACAAAGAGTGCTCTTGGAAAGATAGGACAAGCTACAACACAAAACAATGTAAACAGAGTTCTTTCAGGACTTGCAGTAGCACCAAGTGCAGATACTCAAATAATGGAAGTAAAATATACAACTACTACAAAATCAGAGATTTTACCAGTACTTAATTCAATCACAGAAATGTTTATAGATAATTCAGAAGATCTTATTCCTAACGGAAATATTCAGATTATAGAAAAAGCAGAAATGCCAGAATCTCCAATAAGCCCTAACAAAGTGCTTAACACTATTATAGGATTTATGCTTGGAATGATGGTTGCAATAGGAATTGCATTCTTACTTGAATATATGGATAACACAGTTAGAAGTAAAGATGAGCTAGAAAAATTATTAGATATACCTGTTCTTGGAAACATTCCAAAAATGGATTAGTAAGGGGGAAATTAATTTATGTTTATAGTAGAAACAGATCCAAAATCAATAGCAGCAGAAACTTACAAAACACTAAGAACTAATATCCAGTATTCTTCTTATGATAGAAGTTTACAGGTAATGGTTGTAACAAGTACACAACCAGGAGAGGGTAAGTCAACAACTGCTGGTAACACAGCATTATCACTTGCTATGGATGGTAAAAAAGTTCTTTTAATAGATTGTGATTTAAGAAAACCAAGTATACATAAAAAATTTAGCGTAAGTAATACAGAAGGTTTAACAGAGGTTATACTTGGCAGAATAAAACTGCTTGAAACTATCAAGCCTTATAATACTACACTTGATATTCTTACATCTGGTAAAATACCACCAAACCCATCAGAAATGCTTGGGTCAGAGAATATGAAAAGACTTTTAAAAGAGTTAAAAGAACATTATGATTACATAATACTTGATGCACCGCCTATTCTTGCAGTTACAGATGCACAAATTCTTTCAACAAGAGCAGACGGAGTTATATTTGTTGTCAAAGCTGGAACAGCTAAAAAAGAGCAAATACTTCAAGCAAAAAGTCAGCTAGATAAAGTAAAAGCTCAAATAATTGGTACAGTACTAAACGCTGTGGATACTAAAGATAGTAAAAACCAATATTATTATTACTATGGTAATGATAAGTAAGATTCACGCCAAAGGAGTTAGCACATGATAGATATACACACACACATAATTCCAAGGATTGATGATGGTTCAAAGGATGAAGGAATGACTCTTAAAATGCTAGAAAAAGCAGTAGAGTCAGGGACAACAAAAATTATACTAACACCTCACTATTTTAGAGGTAGATTCATGGAATCTTTGAAACACGTAAAGCAACATGCAGAGTATGTAAAAAAAATTGCTAGATATAATGACATAGAAATAGAGATTTATGTAGGGCAAGAAATTTACTTTACTCCATCACTTCTAGAAGATTTAAAAGATGGTGAAATTGGAACTTTAAATGATTCAAGATATATGCTTATAGAACTTGATATGGCAGAAATTGAAGATTGCACACTAGACGTTGTCTATGAGCTAAAGCTTAAAGGGATTACAGCTGTAATTGCACACCCAGAGAGATATCTAGAATTTCAGAAAAAGCCAAGCAAAATTAATGAGTATATAGATGATGGGTGCCTATTCCAGCTTAATGCAGGAAGTATTGGTGGAGTGCTTGGTAATGCTAGCAAAGAACTTGCAGAATTATATCTTAAAAGGGGTATATATAGTTTTATAGGTTCTGATGCTCATAGTGATGGTAGAAGAAACACAAATATGAAACAGTTTGTTCAGACAATAGATAAAATAAATCCAAGTTTTATTAAGACATCAGTGGAAAATGCACAAAAGCTATTAAATGATGAAAAAGTAAGTTTCACAGGAGAAAAAATAGAGCTTAAAAAGAAGAAAAAAGGGTTATTCTCATTCTTTAGAAAATAATCCTTTTAAGTGAGAAAAGAATCCAAAAGGATGAGATTTATGGATAAGAGAGAAGGGGTAAAACTTGGGTAGTGGAAAAAGATTAAGAACGGTTATCTTATTATTTGTAGATATCGTGGCAATATTTATGGCTTATATGTTTAGTTTTTACATCAAGTATGGAGAAGCAGGGCATATAGGAATAGATGACAGTGCAATATTTACAAGTCACTTTATAGTGATAGCAGCATTATATATAATTCCAATGGCATGCCTTAGAATGTATAGAAGTCTTTGGAGAATAGCAGGGTTTGAAGAGTTTGTCAGAGTTGGAATATCAGTTTCAATAGGATTTATTTTAAATATTATATATTCATTAGTAGTAGCAAAAGAAATTCCAATCACACTTACAGTTCTTTCTAGTATTCTTATAGGTTTTGCAGTTATAGGTGTAAGACTTTCATACAGAATATATAGAAGACTTGTATTATATGGAACTATCTATCTTGATAAAACAAGTGAGAGAGTTCTTGTAGTTGGTGGTGGTCTTTGTGGAACTTTAGTCATTGATGAAATGAACAAAGATTCAACTAATAATATGAAACCAGTAGCAGTTATAGATGATGATATCAATAAGGCTAATACATTTCTAAGGGGTCTTAAAGTATATGGTGGTAGAAACAGGATTGAAGAAGTAGTTAAAAAAGAAGATATAGATGTGATTTTAATTGCTATTGCAAGTCTTGATTCAAAAAACAAAAAAGACATTATAAAGATATGTAGTAAGACAAAGAAAAAAGTAAAAATCATTCCAGGTATTAATGAAGTTATAGAAGGCAGCAATGATTCTATAAAGGGTATTAAGTCTATGAGAAGTGTAGACTTACATGATTTGCTTGGTAGAGATGAAATAAAACTTGATAAAACAGGTATCAAAGAGTATGTAGAGGGCAAGGTTGTTATGGTTACTGGTGGTGGTGGGTCTATAGGCTCAGAGCTATGCAGACAAATAGCAAGATATAAACCGGAGCTTTTACTAATAGTTGATATATACGAAAACAATGCTTATGAAATTCAAAACGAGCTTAGAATGAAGTATCCAGACCTTAAACAAGAAGCACTTATTGCATCTGTTAGAGAAAGATGGAGAGTAGAGCAGATATTCAGGGATTATAAACCACAAGTAGTATTTCATGCAGCAGCTCACAAACATGTACCTTTAATGGAAGTTTCTCCACTTGAAGCTATCAAGAATAATGTAAAAGGTACTTTTAATACAGCAGACTTAGCTTATAAATATGGCGTTGAAAGATTTGTACTTATCTCTACAGATAAAGCAGTTAACCCAACAAATGTAATGGGAGCGACTAAAAGATATTGTGAAATGATAATACAAGGTATGCACAAAAAAGCTAAAGATAATAATCAAAAGTCTGAGTTTGTAGCAGTTAGATTTGGAAATGTACTTGGGAGTAATGGTTCTGTAATACCACTATTTAAAAAGCAAATAGCAAAAGGTGGACCAATAACTCTAACACATAAAGATATCACAAGATACTTTATGCTAATACCAGAAGCAGTTCAACTTGTACTACAAGCAGGTGAATTTGCAAAAGGTGGAGAAATCTTTGTACTTGATATGGGTGAACCTGTAAAAATATATGATCTTGCAGAAAACTTAATTAAATTATCAGGATTTGAACCACACAAAGACATCAAAATAGAAGAAGTAGGACTAAGACCAGGAGAAAAACTTTACGAAGAGCTTCTAATGGATGAAGAAGGACTTACAGAAACAGGACATGAGAAAATCTTTATAGCACAGCCATCAGAATATGATGTAGATACACTAAGAGATAACTTCTATGAACTTATAAAAATAGGGGAAGAAAAAGGTGATGAAGCATTAAGACAAAGACTTCATGATTTTGTACCAACTTATATAAGGAATGCGAGTGAATTAGAAGAAGTTGCGTGTACAAAATAACAAAAAAAGTTATTTAAAAAGCAATTTTATATAAAAATAATAAACGTTACAAAAAGTTTAGTATATACAAATAGTATTTCCAGTTATTACACAGTAAGTTAATTTATTGGAAATACTATTATAATGTTTAAAAAGTAAACTAATATAGGAAGTTAAGAGATTAAAGTTCCTGTATAGACATAGGGGGAGAATCATTATGAACATACCATTTTCACCACCAGATATAACAGATTTAGAAATAAATAATGTTATAGAAGTTTTAAAATCTGGATGGATTACAACAGGACCAATGACAAAAAAGTTTGAAGGTAAAATAGCAGAGTATTGTGGAACACAAAAAGCTATTTGCTTAAATTCAGCAACTGCTGGAATGGAAATGACACTTAGAATGTTAGAAATTGGTGAGGGTGATGAAGTTATCACAACTGCCTATACATATACAGCTTCGGCAAGTGTTATACATCATGTTGGAGCAAAAATAGTTATGGTAGATACTGCTAAAGATTCATATGAAATGGATTATAAAAAATTAGAAGAAGCTATAACAGAAAAAACAAAAGCAATTATACCAGTTGATCTTGCGGGAATAATGTGTGATTATGATAAGATTTTTGAAATTGTTGAAAGACAAAAATCAAAATTTAAAGCAAACAATGAATTACAAGAAAAGATTGGAAGAGTAGCTATTATTGGAGATGGAGCGCATTCATTTGGAGCGACTTATAAAGGTAAGAAAAGTGGAAATGTTGCAGATTTTACATCATTCTCATTCCATGCAGTAAAAAACCTTACAACAGCAGAAGGTGGAGCAGTTACTTGGAAAGAAATTGATGGTATTGATAGCGAAGAAATTTATAAAAAGATTCTTACGTTATCATTGCATGGGCAAACAAAAGATGCACTTGCAAAAATGAAACCAGGAGCATGGGAGTATGACATAATAGCACCAGCTTATAAATGTAATATGACGGATATTATGGCAGCTATAGGAATTGGGCAATTAGATAGATATATGGATATGCTTCAAAAAAGAAAAGAAATAGTAGAAGTGTATAATGAAGCTTTTGCAGATAAAGATAAGTACCACATAATGTCACATTATACAGACGAAGCGAGTTCAAGTGGACATTTATATCTTTTAAGATTAGTTGGAAAAGATGAAGAGTTTAGAAATCAATTAATAATAAAACTTGCAGAAAAAGGTATATCAACAAATGTACATTATAAGCCATTACCAATGTTAACAGCTTATAAAAATTTAGAATTTGATATAAAAGATTATCCTAATGCATTTGATATGTATAAAAATGAAATTAGTTTACCTTTAAACACTTTGATTTCTAAAGAACAGATTGAGTATTTATTAAAAGAAATTAAAGTATGTGAGGAAGTTTAATGCAAGTTAAAAAAAGTACATTAATAGTAAAAAGAATTTTTGATATTGTTATGGCTATCTTTGGATTATTAGTTTTAAGTCCAATATTTTTAGTTATTTCTTTAGCAATAAAAATAGATTCTAAAGGTCCAGTATTTTTCAAACAAATAAGAGTTGGGCTTGAGGGGAAAGAATTTAAAATATTTAAATTCAGAACAATGGTTACAGATGCAGAAAAAAAAGGTATGCAAATAACTGTTGGAAAAGATAGCAGAATCACTAAGGTAGGAGCGTTTATAAGAAAGTGTAAGATTGATGAAATACCACAACTTATAAATGTATTAGTAGGAGAAATGAGTTTTGTAGGTCCAAGACCAGAAGTTCCAAAGTATGTTGCTATGTATAGTGAAAGTGATAGAGAAATATTAAAAGTAAGACCAGGTATAACAGATTTAGCATCTATAGAATATAGAGATGAAAATGAAGTTTTAGGGAAAAGCAAAAATCCTGAAAAGACTTATATAGAAGAAGTTATGCCAGCAAAGATAGTTTTAAATCAAGAGTATATTAGTAAATGTTCGGTAGGATATGATATTTTCTTAATTTTAAAAACTATTAAAATTTGTTTTACGTAAAGGAGGTGAATTATGAAAGTAAGTATTGTAATACCAACATATAATGAGGCAGATTATATAAAAAAATGTTTAGAAAGTATAGAAAGTCAGACATATAGCTTAGAAAAAGTAGAAGTTATAATAGTAGATGGAATGTCTACAGATAAAACACGGAGTGTAATAGGTGCATATTCAAATAAAAGTAAATTAAATATAAAAATTGTAGATAATATTAATAAAACAGCACCATACGCTATGAATATTGGAATTAGTAATGCAAAAGGTGAAGTTTTGATAAGAATTGATGGACATGCATTTATGGAAGAACATTTTATTGAAAATGCTATAGATATTTTAAAAGAAAATAGTGATATAGCATGTGTAGGTGGCAAAATAGAAACAATTAGTGATAGTGAAATTGGTAAAGTTATTTCATATGCGATGATGTCTCCTTTCGGAGTTGGTGATGCAAAGTTTAGATATAGTAATGAAGAAATATTAGTTGATACATTAGCGTTTGGAGCATATAGGAAAGAAATTTTTGAAAAAATAGGAATGTTTGATGAGGAATTTGTTAGAAATCAAGATGATGAATTTAATTATAGATTAATTAAATCGGGAAAGAAAATTTTATTGAGTCCGCAGATAAAATCATATTATTATGGGCGAAATAGTATTGGTAAATTATTCAATCAATATTTCCAATATGGTTATTGGAAAGTTAAAGTAGCTAAAAAACATAAAAATATTACTAGTTTGAGACAATTAGTACCGCTAGTTTTTACGAGTAGTATTTGTAGTCTTATGCTATTAGGGCTATTTAGTACAGGTGCTAGATATCTTTTGATGAGCGAAGTATTTTTATATCTTATGTGTGCGATATATTTTATGAAAAAAGTTGATATGAAAAAAAATATAAAATCAAATATTTTATTGCTCAAAGTATTTTTCATTTTACATTTTTCGTATGGTATGGGATATATTCTAGGAATAAAAGATTTTATGTTTTTAAATAAAAAAGGTAATTTAAATAAAATAAGTAGATAGAATTAGGGGGATTAATTTAATGAAAAATTTATATGAGAAAATTAAAAATAAGGAAGAAAAAATAGCTATTATAGGGTTAGGGTATGTAGGGATGCCATTAGCAGTTTCATTCGCAAGAGAGATGGAAGTTGTTGGATTTGATTTAAATAAAGAAAAGGTAGAAAAATATTTAAATGGAATTGATCCAACAAAAGAAGTAGGAGATGAAATCATAAAAAATACTACGGTTAAATTTACTTGGGATGAAAAAGAACTTCAAAATTGTAAATTTCATATTGTAGCAGTACCTACACCGATAAATGATGATAAAACACCAAACTTAAGACCGGTTGAAGGTGCAAGTGAATTAGTAGGAAGAAATTTAACAAAAGGGTCAATAGTAGTATATGAATCAACAGTTTTTCCTGGTGTTACAGAAGAGATTTGTATTCCTATATTAGAAAAAGAATCTGGACTTAAGTGTGGAGATGATTTCTTTGTAGGATATTCACCAGAAAGAATAAATCCAGGTGATAAGGTACATAGATTAGAAACAATAATAAAAATAGTATCAGGACAAAATGAGGAAATATTAGATATAGTAGCTAAAGTATATGAATTAATAATAGAAGCTGGTGTTTATAGAGCAGAATCTATAAAAGTTGCAGAGGCTGCAAAGGTTATAGAAAACTCTCAAAGAGATGTTAATATTGCATTCATGAATGAACTTTCAATGGTATTTAATAGAATTGGTATAGATACGAAAGCAGTACTAGATGCTGCTGGGAGCAAGTGGAATTTTATGAAGTTTGAACCAGGGTTGGTTGGTGGACATTGTATAGGTGTAGATCCTTATTATTTAACATATAAGGGAGAACAATTAGGATATCATTCACAGATAATTTTATCAGGAAGAAGAATTAATGATGATATGGGGAAATATGTTGTTGAAAATACAATAAAAAATATGATTAAATTAAATAAAAAAATTAGTGGAGCGAAAGTTGGAATATTAGGATTTACTTTTAAAGAAAACTGTCCTGATATTAGAAATACAAAAATAATTGATATAGTAAATGAATTAAAAGAGTATGGAATTGCACCTATTATTTCAGATTATTTAGCAGTGAATGAAGAAGTTGTAGAAGAATATGGTATTGAGTTAAGTGAGCAGAGTAGATTAAATATGTTGGATGCATTAATAATAGCAGTTCCTCATAGTGAGTATAAAAAATTTGATTTTAATTATATAAAATCAATGTTTAAGAATAATGAAAGTGGTTTAATTATAGATATTAAAGGGATTATGGATAGAGAAATTTGTAAAAATGCTAATATTATGTGTTGGAGATTATAAAATCATAAAAATTTAGTTATATCATAGATAAAGACTCCTTTTAGATTAATAAATTATTAAATTTAATAGGAGTCTTTAATAATTACAAAAGACTATAAAATATTTAGAAAAAAGAAAATTTAAGGAGTAGATAAATGAAAATCTTACATATATGTCAAGATTATTATTATACAAAGCTATATAAAAGGTTTATGGATGAAATGGAAAAGCATAAGGTTGAAAATATAGTAATTGTTCCAGTAGCTAATGAGGAAATGGAGAAAGATGAGAAAAGCCTAAATAGATATGTTTATAAGATACCATGCTTCAATAAAATAGATAAATTATTCTTTTTTAAAAAGCAAAAAAAAATTATAAATGCTATAGCAAAAAAAGAATTATTTATAGAAAATAAAATCAACTTAATACATGCACATACATTATTTACATCAGGATTTTTAGCAAGGAAATTAAGTGATGATCAAGGAGTGAAATATATAGTATCAGTAAGAAATGTTGATGTAAATGTATTTTTTAAGTATGGTTTTTTTTTAAGGCGAAGAGCTATAAATGTACTAATGCAAGCAGAAAAAATAATATTTATTAATCCATCATATAAGAATAAAGTATTTACAAGATACATTGGTGAAAAAGAAAAAAAAAAGATTCAAGAAAAAAGTTTTGTCATCCCCAATGGAATTGATAGCTTTTGGCTTAATAAAAAAAGTTATCTTAAAAATTTTGATTATAATGAATCAATAAATTTAATACAAACATCAGTAATCAATAAAAATAAAAATATTAAAGGATTAATAAATTCGTATGAGTTGCTCAAAAAAAGAGGGTATAGTGTTAAAGTTCATGTAATAGGTGATGGATTATTATTAAATAAGTATACAAAAGAATATAAAAACAATACAGACATTAAGTTTTATGGGCGTTTAAATAAAGAAGATATTTTATCCATATATAAAAAAGAAAATTCAATATTTTTTATGAATTCAAAGCATGAAACTTTTGGATTAGTATATATTGAAGCTATGTCACAGGGACTTCCTATTATTTACACACAAGGAGAAGGTATTGATGGGTATTTTAAAGAGGGAGAAGTTGGGTATGCAATTCCGTATGGAGATGTCGATATAGCTGTTGAATGTATAGAACGAATTATAGAGAATTATAATGAAATATCGGAAAGGTGTTTAGTAAAATCAAGTGTGTTTTCATGGGATAAAATAAATAATCATTATTTAAAAAATTTAATAAAAATGGAGCTAGAGTAGATATGATAAAATTTTTAATGAAAAAAATATTAGTAAAATTAATCAATATTAAAATGTTGATAAAAAAGAATAATACGAAAATAAGATCATATGTACCCTTTAAGTGTGATATAGAAAGTGATATATTAATTTCTAAGAATATAGAAATAAGTAATTATATAAATAAAATAGGTGCAGGAACATATATTAGTGAATATACATTTATAAATTATTGTGAAAGCATAGGGAGATATTGTTCTATAGCAAGAAATGTAACTATTGGAGCTGGGAATCATCCTTTAGAATATTTAAGTACTAGTCCTTTTTTTTATTCAAGCTATAGAGGATATATAAAAAAAGATATTTATTCATATGTTGAATCAGATAAAAAAGCTATTATAAAGAACGATGTATGGATTGGAAATGGAGCTATTATAATGAATGGTATAACAATAGGAAATGGAGCTGTAATAGGAGCAGGAAGTATAGTTACAAAAGATGTTCCAGATTATGCGATTGTTGTAGGAAATCCAGCTAAAATATTAAGGTATAGATTTTCTCAAGATATAGTAGAAGTTTTGTTAGAAAAAAAATGGTGGGAGAAAGAAAAAGATGAAATAATAAATTTAAAATATGAAGGGATAAAGGAGTATAGGTGATATTATGAAAGCTAGAGTAAAAGTTTTTATTTTGCAATTATTAAGTTATATTTCTTTATGTGGAGTATATAAATATATTATTTTAGAGGATTTTGAATATAATGGGTTTAAGTATATTAAAAATGATGAAAAGTTTTTAATTGGAATAATAATAATTTTATGTATTTTACTTATTATTATGTTAGTTAGAGATAAGTTTTGGTTTTTAGTAATAAATATAATAGTTACAATGTATTTATTTGGAAGTGTAATATATTTTCAATTCAGTGACGGGAATATAAAAGTTGTATTATCTCAAGTAATCTTGATAATAACTTTAATTATATTTTCTAATATAAATATTAAAAATCATTTAAACAAAAAGAATTTAGAAAATAATATTTCAAAAAAGAAAATTCTTTTTATATTTAGTTTGGGAACTATGATTGTTTTTATAATATTTTATGGAAAATATATAAATCTTAATAATTTATTTCTTATTGATGTTTATGAAACAAGGCTAATATTTAGAGAAGTTAGTATTAGCATATTAGATTATATTTATGCACCTCTTTCACGAGTTATATTACCAATATTGTTAATAGTTTATATTAGAGATAAGGATAAAAAGAAAATTTATATAATTACTGTTTGTATTATAATTTCATATTTATTTGGAGCTAATAAAAGTACACTTATTGGAATTTTTACAATATTTTTATTTTACAAGGGTACATATATGAAAAAATGTACGAATTTTTT
Organism: uncultured Clostridium sp.; assembly: GCF_947039605.1. GTDB lineage: Bacteria > Bacillota > Clostridia > Clostridiales > Clostridiaceae > Sarcina. The sequence goes on along the minus strand of NZ_CAMQZG010000004.1, from coordinate 9,969 downwards.
AATGGCTATATTATTAGCTGGAGTATTGAGTTTAATTGGAAAAATTCTAATAGGCAGTAGTTATATAGCTAATGCAGTTTTAAGAAGGGTTTTATTTTTACCAACACATTTAGAAAATATATATTATGATTTTTTTGAAAATAATTACACTTATGGAATGCATACTGATTTAGGAACTTTTTTTGGTGAGATGAAATATAATAAAGATATTTCGAGATTTATTGGTGAGGATATAATGGGAAAAGCAGATATGAATGCAAATGTTGGTGTTATTACAGAAGGTTTCTTTTCATTTGGAATTTTTGGTGTTGTTATAGCATGTATTGTAGTAGGTATGTTTTTCTTGTATTTAAATTATATGGATGTTAATCCGCGTTATTTTGGTGTAGCATTTACATTTATTTATTATTTTAATTCATCATTTTTAACAACATTATTATTAACGCATGGATTATTATGCTTAGTTTTCTTTATTGGAATATTCTTAAAAAATACAAATAGGGAGGAAAAAACATGATATCAAAAAAAGTTTTTTTGAAAGATTTTTCTCTGAATTTAGCCGCAAGTTTATTATTGACAGGAATCATTCAATTAATAATATATCCTTTAATTGGAAGAAGGGTTGGTAATGAAGTTTTTGGAGATATTTTAATTTTATTAGGAATTATTAATATGGTATCTAATATGATAGGAAGTAGTTTAAATAATATTAGATTGATAGAACGAGAGAGTGGCTTTTTAAATTTTGGAGTTTTATTAAAAAAATCTATAATTCTGGTGATTTTTTTAAGCTTTTTTTTAAGTTTCATTGTGTTAGGTGAAAAAATTTTTATATATAATATCCTATGTATTATAGTAATAACAGTGTTAACTATGATAAGAATATATAGTGTTGTTTATTATAGAATAACACTGAGTTATAACAAAATTTTATTGAATAATATAGTGCTTTTATTTGGTAATTTAATAGGGTTATATATATTTGGGCTTACTGAGAATTGGTATATAATATTTATTTTAGGAGAAATTTTTTCAATTGTATATATTTATTGGACATCTGATATAAAAAAAGAAAGTTTAGAAAAAGATAATAAATTTGAAGAGATACATATTAAGTGGAAGCAGTTAATTTTGAGTAATTCTATTACTAATATCATGATGTATTTAGATAGGATAATAATTTCACCTATTATAGGAAGTGAAAATGTAACAATATATTTTGTTGCATCATTAGTTGGAAAAATTATTGGTATTGTATTTCAACCAGTTTCATCAATAATATTATCATATATAACAAAAAACAAAGAAAATAATGGAAGGAAAATATTTAAAATGACTCTAATATCTGTATTAGTAGTTGGAGTTATAGCTTATTTATTAACTATTATTTTTAGTCCTTTGATAATAAGACTTTTATACAGTGATTTATTTGTGGAAGCAAGTAAATATTTTTATATTGCGAATTTAGCAAGTATATTTATGATAATGGGGGGATTGATTCAACCTGTTATACTGAAATTTTGTCCAATGTTCACACAAAAATGGATTCAAATTAGCTATATGATATCTTATATATGTTTTAGTTTTCCTTTGATGAAAATAATGGGATTAAAAGGTTTTTGCATAGCAGCTGTACTAGCTAATTTAATTCGATTAATTACTACTATAGGTGTAGGCTATTATTATATTATTAAATTAGATGATTTGAAAAAAGTGAGGAAATAGTGTTTTAGCTATGTTAGGCTAGAGTCTAACATAGCTATTTTTATCTGAAAAATTAAAAAAGCATAGTTTAAGGGGAAGAGTTTTTATGGTGAAGAAAGAATCTTTAAGTAAGATATTAAATCAGTTTGATTTTAAGGGAGAATGTTCTTGTAGGGAGTGTCATGGTGTTGGGAATATTAATGATACTACTATAGTTACATATAATTGTGATGGTAAGGATATTAAATATATAGTTCAAAGAATAAACCATTCTATATTTACAAATCCAGAAGCTCTTATGGATAATATGAGAAAAGTTACTTTACATATAGCGGATAAGGTGAAGCGTGAAGGTGGAGATTTATCTAGGGAGTGTCTTAATTTAGTTCAAACTAAAGAGCGGAATTATTTTTATAAGACAGAACAAGGAAGTTATTATAGAGCATTTAATTTTATATCAGATGCTAAAACATATATGAAGGTAGAGAATGAAAAGCATATGTATGAAACAGGTAAGGCGATTGGTAAATTCCATAAGCAATTATCAGACTTTAATGCAGATTCTTTATATGAAGTTATAAAAGACTTTCATAATACACCTAAAAGATATATAGATTTTCAAAATGCTATAAAAGAAGATAAAGCTGGTAGAGTAGCACTTGTAAAAGAAGAGATAGATTTTATAGAAAAAAGAGCAGATGAATTAAGTAAGCTTGTAAACTTAGCTAGTGATGGAAAGATTCCAGTAAGAGTTACACATAATGATACAAAGTTTAATAATGTAATGATAGATGATAGTACAGGGAAAGCAGTATGTATTATAGATCTGGATACAGTAATGCCAGGGTTATCATTATATGATATTGGAGATGCGATAAGATCAGGATGTAGCACAGCAGAAGAAGATGAAGTAGACTTATCAAAAGTAACAATAGATATAAATTTATATAATAATTTTGTAGAAGGTTTACTAAAAGAAAGTAAAGATACGTTAAACGAATGTGAAATAGAAAATATACCATTCTCAGCAAAACTAATAACAATAGAACTAGCAATGAGATTTTTAACAGATTATATAAATGGAGATACATACTTTAAAGTATCAACGGAAAGAGCAAATCATAATCTTGAAAGAACAAGAAATCAATTGAAATTAGTAGAAGAGATGGAAAGGAATTTTAAAGATATTTCATAGGAGGAGATAAAATGGGGGATAGTATTAAATTTGTAGTTGATGAAGTTATTGAATATAAAAAATATATATGTGTAAGAGTTATAATTGATTTGGAAAAAAGATATAAAGAAGCATACATTAAATATGAAAAAAAATGGGGGGAAGAGTTAGCAGAAGGTGATTTTTTTTGTATAAATGAATTAAAATATGAAGATATTTTTAAAGGGATTATTAAAAAAGATATCTTTTATGCTTTATTAAAGTTTAAAAATAAAAATAATCCATATAATCTTAAAGTGGAAAAAGTAAGATGTATTAAAGAATATGAAAAGGAGTTATTAATTAAGGAAAAGGATAGTGTTGATGATTCTCAGAATAAGGGAAGTTTGCAATTATATTTTTTAAATGTTGGTCAAGGGGATTCAACATTGATAGTAACTCCAGGTAAAAAGGTATATTTAGTGGATACTAATTATTTGAAGGGAAGAAAAGAAAGTATACTAAAGGAAATAAAAAGGATATTATTAAAATATAATTTAGGTAATAGATTAAATGGGATATTTATTACACATAAACATATAGATCATATTAGAGGAGTAGAATATATATTAGATGAATTTGATGTTGAAAATATTTTTATGAATAATATTTATGAACATTATACTAAAGCAAGTGAATTATTAATTAAAAAAATAAATGAAAAAAATACGGATTATATTGAATTAAATAAAAACTTTTCTATTAAAGAGGCAGGTTTTAATATAGATATATTAAATTGTGGAATTACTAAATCACAATTTAAAGATGTGAATGACAGCTCTATTTTAATGAAAATTTTTTATAAAGAAAGCAATATTTATTTGATGGGAGATGCTTCAAAAAATATTATATATAATGTGTTTGGAAAAGGAAAAATAGGAAAAAGTAATTTAATAAAAATCTCACATCATGGAAGTAAAACAGGAACAGACTCAATTATGATGAGTAAATTTAAAATAACACATGCATATATATCGGTAGGAAAAAATAATAGATATGGGCATCCACATAAAGAGGTTATGGATGAATTAATAGGTATTGATACTAAAATATCAGAAAAGTATAGTTTGAACTCAGTATGTTATTGCATAAAAAATAATATATCAATATGTAATGGGGTTTGTTGTTTAGATAGTATGATGAAAAACGTTTTATTGAAAACGAAGATTAATAGTCAGTTAAGAAATATTTGTTTTTCTCAAAAGACTTAGCAAGTTCGGAAAGTGCCTTTCCTCACAAGCATCCTCGGGGTACTGGGAAAAGATTGGGAATTTAAATTGGATAAAGTTAGTGTTTAAGCCGTATTGGAGAAATCTGATATGGCTTTACTTATATGGAATTTGCACTGCTTGTCTATAAAAATTAATCAGAAGAAAAAAGAAATATATAATTTAAAAGGATAACCTTTAAAGAGATAAGAGGTTATCCAATAAGGTAGATACTAGCTTTACGATAGGTAAAGGGATTCATTCCCTTTACCTTAGTGTAGTTTTTAGGGTTATTTTATAAGGTTTAGGGAATTAAGTATAATATTTGTTTTATTGCTTATACTAAGAGGGAGTTGGTGGCTAGATAGATTGATAGAGAGATATGTAGCTATCGCATTGGAGGTTTATTTTATGAAAGCAATTACGCTTAGAATGTCTGATGAATTTCATAAGAAGTTAAAAATGAAGATGGTTGAGGAAGAAAAGACAATGCAGGACCATATTATCAAACTTCTTTCTGAGGATTTCAAAAATAGTAAAAAAACTAAATAGCAAAAAAGGTATTTCCACCACTGCTTACTGAGTTGGAAATACCTTCATATAACCAGAGTTGATATAATCACTCTAAGTTAAGATTATTATATCAACTCCATTTATTAAATACAAGGAGTGATAGTTTTGAAAAAAGTATTTATTGATACGTTTTGTGGGCAAGAGGTGTTAACTACTATATGGGATGGTAACCCTTGCTGGTTTGCAAGTAAAATAGCTGAGATATTAGATTATGATGATCCTTCAAAGGCAATAGCATATTGTTTGAAGGTTGAGGAGTTTGATGTTGGGATTGATTATGAAATTTTAACAGGAACTAAGTTAAAGGAATTTAAAAGTTTACTTAAAGAAAATGGTGTTGATATTGAATCTCTTAAATATGTATCAAAGCTTATAATTTTTTATGAGGATGGATTGTTTGGATTTTTACAGTTCTCACATAAACCAATAGGAGCAAAACTTAGAAAGTGGGTTAGAGCAGAAGTTAAACCTAAAATAATGAGCGAGCTTGGGTTAAGGGAAAATGTCAGAACCTTATCTAATGATAGTAAGGTAGTGGATAATACATTAAGTTTGGTAGAGGGAAAGCGTATAACAATAGATAGGTTAAATAATAATTTAGAAAGTAATGAATTTGATATAGATAAGTTTCAACGACTTAGACTCGCAACGGAAAGTGCTAAAATGATAAAAGGATTGTTAGATGATGTGGATACAGATTCTATATGTAAACTTGCTGTAGTTAAAGCTTTGTTTTTAGAGTCTGGTATAAACTTACCTATATATTTCAATAAGAAGGATTAAATAAAAAGTTTTTGAATAGACCTAATAGGATTTTATAAAGGTTAGGAGAATGAATCTCTTAATCTTTTATTATTTTATGGATAAGTTTTATCTAGTAAGATATTGTAGCAAGTTTGGAAAGTTCCTTTCCTCACAAGCATCCCCGGGGTGCTGGAAAAAGACTGGGGATTTAAATTGGATGAAATTAGTATTTAAGCCGTATTGGAGAAATCTGATATGGCTTTATTTATGTGGAAATTGCACTGCTTGTCTTTTTGTAGAATAAGTTAAGATGGCTATGTTACTTATTTGAAGTAAGGTTATTTTAAGGTTCCGTGATTTAATCACGGAACCTTTTTTATGGGTTAACCTATAAAAATAGAATAATTTGTGATTTATTGTTTATACTAACAATGAAGTTGACTTATTAATGGATTACTGAGTTGATTAATAAATATAAATTCAGGAGGAGTTTAAGTTGAAGGCAATAACAATAAGGCTTACAGAGAATATTCATAAGGAGTTAAAACATCTTATGATTAATGAAGAAACTACTTTTCAGGATTATGTATCAGCACTTATAGAGAAAGAATTAAAAAAGAAGGGTTTAATATGATTTAGAAGTTTTGATATGTATTTAAAAATAAAAAAAGATATTTTACTCACCTGTTCAGAGAAAAGTAAAATATCTTTATATATAACCAGAGTTGTATAATAAACTTTGATTAAGTTTTATTATAGCAACTCCTAATTTTAAAATCAAGGAGTGGTTAAGTTTGCAAAATTTATTTATTAAAACATTTAATGATACAAGGGTTTATAGTTTTATTTGGAATAATAGACCTTGTTGGATTGCTGTTGAGATAGCAAAGATGATTGGATATAAAGAAACTTCTAATATGATAACATCTTGTATTAATAGAGAGTTATTTATGGAAGGAAGAGAGTATGATGTTTTGAAGGGAACTGAACTTAGAAAGTTTAAAAGTATAGTTAGTGAGGATATAAGTAAATCTTTAAAATTTGCACCAAAGCTTATTATATTTTATGAGCAAGGTTTATATGGTTTTTTACAGTATACAGAGAAGCCTATAGGAATAACATTTAGAACTTGGATAAGATTAGAGGTAATACCACAGATAAGAGAAAATGGAGCTTATGTTATGGATGATAGTTATTTTAAAAGTGAAAAAGTAAATATAGATGTAGAGGTTAATAAGGTTAATGTAAGTTGTGATTGGGATAAGGTGATTAAAAAAGAAAGGGTTAATGAGGTTAGTAGGAAGAATAATATCGCAGATAAAAACTTAGTTGAGAAGATTGCTGATAATGTTATTATATTTGATAAGTATCTTGATGGTCTTAGTATAGCTGATGAGGATAAGTTTTTATTTTTGGTATCTTTATATAAGTCAGCTAGTATTGATATTGATTTGGGTTTTATAAATTCTAATAAACTTATTTAAATTTATAGTATTATTAATTTTAGAGAACTTTAAAGGCTAGTATAATTATAAAAGATCTGATATAGATTTACTTGTGTGGAATTTGAACTACTTATTTTTGAAAATATTATGTGTGGATAAATATAAGAGGTATGGTAGTTTGGTTCTTTCTCATCTTTGGGTAAATAGAATAACTATACTTGAGTAAGAACCTATTGGTGCCAATACTGTTAGTTTATGATATTATAATCACACTTTCCTAAATTGTAACTTTTTTCTATATATTTTATATACAAAAGGAGATTAAACAAATGAAAAAAGGTCTTATAGGAATAATTATCATAGCACTTATTGGTGTAGGATATTTCGGATATACATTTATTTCACCATCAAATAATACTGCTAGTACTTCTGCTAACAATAATACTGCTAACAATAATACTGCTAACAATAATACTGCTAACAATAATACTTCTAACAATAATACTGCTAACAATAATACTTCTAACAATAATACTGCTGCTAATACTTCTACTAGCAATAATACTGCTAGTAATACTGCTAACAATAATACTACTGCTAATATTACTAAATTTATAGGAACTTATACTTTAAATATATATCCATGTTTTACAATAAATCATTTAGTTGGTGCAAAAGTAAATTTAGCTAAACAATTAATGATTGAAAAAAATACTTTTAAAAATGGAAATTATATTATAAACAATCCATATTACTATATATTTAAAGATCCTGATGGTCATTATATTGGTGGTTATGGATCAAATGATTTACCTAACCCATTAACTATACTTTTAGTTAGTTCAAAACCTTTAAGTCAAGATAAATTACAATATTCACTTAATGAATATAACTCATTTATAATCCAAAATAATATATTATTAAAAATATCTGAAAAAAATGGTAAAGCTCAAGCGTATGCTTATCAAAGATAAATTTATAGTTAGAATTAATTTAAAAGGTTATGTATATTTTAGGTAGGTTATATAGGCTAAAATAAATGGATTGAAGTATGTTCTGTGTTTAAAACACAGAACATTTTTTAGTGAAAATATATTATTTATTTTAAAAATACTTTCTTTTTTGCATATGTAGGTAGTGATTAAATATTTTATATGTAAAGGAAAGTGAGTTATATGGATAAGGTAGTTAAAAAGATTTTTTTTGGTAAGTTGGTTCATGGTTTTGTTTTGAAGGGAAGAATCTGCTGGATTGGGACAGAGCTTACAAAGGTTCTTGATTATAAGGATAGTGTGCGTACTGCTGGTGATTTTGTAAGGTCTAAGGATATGAAGATTGGTAGGGATTATGATTATATAGTGGATTATAAGCTAGATGAGTTTAAGTGCTTGTTTGATGAAGATCTTTTAGATGAGGTTAAGTCTTTAAATAAGATTATTATTTTTTATGAGTCTGGCGTTTATAAGTTTTTAGAGTATACTAGAAAGCCTCTTGCTTTGATTTTGGAAAATTGGCTAAAGTTAGAGATTATTCCACTTTTAAGTGTGGGGGAGGATTATATTTTAGACCAGGGGTGTAAGAATGATTTTTTAGTTGTAGATGGTAAGTATGATAAGTTTAATAGACTTAAAACTGCAATTGAGGGGGCGGGGTTATTAAATAAATTGTTAGCGGATGCAAAGATAGATTCTATTGGGAGGCTTGCTGTAGTTAAGGTTTTATTTTCTGAGTGTGGTATTGAACTTCCTATATATTTTGATAAAATCTGATGATAGGTTAACTTTTATTTTAAAGGTTAGAAGAGGTGATCTTCTAGCTTTTTTTGTTTTGATTTATTGTGTGAATATGTAAAGGATTTTATTTTACTTTTTGTTAATATGTTTTTTGGAGTTCACTACTTGTAATAATATGGAATAGTTGGTAAAATATTATCATAAGTTGTTGTTGGTTAGTTTGTAGCTAGTGATGATTTATGTATGCATGTTTTGCATTGATCTTTGATCGGATTAGTGGAAGTTAAAGGGTGATGGAGTAATTTTATATTTGCTGAAGTTTGTTTCAGTCGGTAACTCTGTCTATTTTAATTACTATATGTAAATAAAAATAGAGGGGGATTTTTTGCGTGGGTGAAAAGTTATATGTTAAATTTGAGGATAAAACTATAGAGGAGTTAATTGTTTTGGTGAGGGGGAAGAATTCTAAGAGTTCTGAGGCTTTTGTTGAGATTGTTAGGAGGTATACAAGTAGAATTGAGTATGTTGCGGGTTCTTATTATATTTTTGGTCATGGGAGAGAGGATATAATTAATGAGTGTAGGATTGCTCTTTTTAAGGCTACTGATTGTTATGATGATAGTCGGGGTGCTTCTTTTGATACTTATAGTGATAAGGTTATTAAAAATCATTTGGGTATGCTTATAAGGAGGGTATCTGTTCTTATTGAGTCTAAGAATAAGGTTTGTGATTTGGATTTTGCTTTGAATGTTTTATCTCATGATAGTAAGGTTTGTGAGGAAGTTTGCAGCAGGGAATATCTAAGTTATGTTAGGAATTATATTGTTGGTTTGGATAGTGAGGAACAGGCACTTTTTGATGCTGTTATTGGGCTTGTTAGTTATAAGGAGCTTAAAGATAGTGGGAGGTGCACTGGGGATGTTTATTATAAGGCATCTAGGTTAATTGCAAGGATTAGAAGTGCAATTATTGATAGGAAAAAAGTTTAGTTTTTATGTTTTAGATTATTCAGCATGTATATCTTCTTTTGAGGGTATATGTGCTTTTATTTTTTTGGTTATTCTAAGATGAGAATTTTATATAAATGGCATGTTTTTATGTGAATTTACGTTAATTTTGCGTAAATTTAAGAAATTGTTTTTACAGTTTATAGAAGTTATATGCTAGGATAAATTAGGAAGATTACTCGCTTTATTCCCTTTATTTCTTTTTTGGGGAGTAGGCGAATTTTATAGAGTGATGAGGAGGAGGATAATAGTTACTAAAATTATGTATAAATATCATTATATGTAGAACAATATAGTCAGAGGTGATTATATTGAAAAATAATAACTATAAACTTAATGAAT